>NZ_AYWB01000014.1:0-234595 GCF_000503035.1 Mesorhizobium sp. LSHC412B00
TCGGCATTGCAACGCGCTGCTTGCAGCAGACCATTGCGTGCCATGTTGTGGGCAACGGTATCGCTTATCGGCCCTTGCGAGAGAGTGTTGGCAAGGAGTGTCAGAGATGTGAGACCGACCGCCCCGATAAGTGCCGTCATGCCGATCCAGAAATGAAGGAGGAAGCAAATGCCAAGATAAAACAGCATCCATGGCAGATCGAAGAACGCTGTCGGACCGTTTCCACCTAAGAAGCCGCGAACATTGTCGAGATCGCGAAGCGGCTGCAAGCCGTCGCCCGGCATGCGCGTTGAAAGCGGAAGGCGAACGATCGCATCGTGAACGCGTCCGGAAAACTGTCCATCGAAACGCTCGCCAATCCGCAGCAGCACGCGGGCGCGCAAAATGTCNAGCAGGCATTGGAACGCATAAAGCCCCGCAGCAAGCACGACGAGCCCCACCAGCGTGGATACGCTGCCACTTGCCAGAACGCGGTCATAGACCTGAAGCATGAACAGCGGCGAGATGAGCGCAAGCACGTTGACCACGCCGCTGATCAACACAATGCCCCAAATCGCGGAAGTCAGAGGGAAGGGTCTCAAAGCTGAATCCTTTAAGGAATGGTTGTCACGTAAGTCTCCGGAGGCTGGCGACCCAGCTCCCTATATTGCTCCCCGACCGGCAACCGACTGCATCCGCTCACTGGTTCAGGATCAGTGCTCCCGCCGAATATGTTTGGTCCCGGCGTTTAATGGAGCGGGTCAACAACACCGTCCNGGCTGAAGGTTTGGAAGGGATTCATCGTGGTCGGCCGCAAGGGCCCGAACAGGCTTCCGCCTCCACACCTTCAGGCGCGTTCATATTCGTCATCGGACAATTGCAGAAATCGATTGCTTGGATAGGCACACATTTACGAAATGGATTCACTCTCGTTCGCTCCGCCCTTCTGCTGAGCAGTTGCGGGGTCGCAGGCGGCGGGGGATCGCCATCCATGCCTCCTCTCATAGTCGAGGGGGGGGCAGTTTCTCAATTTGGGGACAACTGAGACGTCCGGTGCTCTTAGGCAGAGGAATCATCCGAGATCCCTCCTGCAACATCATTTCCCGCATCCACAGGCTTGCCGGATCACTATTGTGGAGCGCAGGCCATTGAACGGCCTCCGTGAATGCGGGAGGAAGTGGCGGCGGAAGTTTGACAATCCGCAGGGGTGTTGTTTTTGCGAAATGCTGCGCCAGCCGTAAGGGCATGGTCCCGATCCGGCTGGTGCCTGATACAACGGGCGGGATCAGGCTAAAGCCGTGTACGACAACTTCGATGCGTCTCTCGAAACCGTGCTCGAGCAAATACCATTCCTCCATGGAGAGCTGCCGGGTGTCCCCGAATTTGAACACAACCTGCCCCATCGATAAGTATCGCTCCAATGTAAGTGGCTCTGATAGCTGCTTGTTCGTGCCGCAGCCTACGCACACGAGCATATCTTCGAACAGGGCTGCGCGAGGATGTTTCGACATGAATACTTCCGGCATGATCAGAAAATCAACGTCGCCGCGCCGGAGAAGCTCCTCGGGATCGTCGGAAATAGGGAGACATTCAAAGCGGACGGCGGGAGCTTCCCGCGCAGCACGTTCTACGATCTTCTTAAAAAATACGAGCGTGATGTAATCGGAAAGGATAATCCGGAAGCGACGATCCGATTGGGCTGGGTTGAAGGCGTCCCAGGAAATAATCGATAGCTGGATGTGCAGCAATGCCTCCCTGACTGCTGGGGCGAGCCCCTCAGCGCGAGGCGTCAAAATGAGCTCGCGGCCGCTCATCGTAAATAGCTCATCGCTGAAATAGGCGCGTAACCGAGCAACGGCGGCGCTCATTGCCGGCTGGCTCAGGTTAATACTGCGGGCCGCCGCGGTGACTTTACGTTCCCTGACCAGAGCGTCCAACACAACGAGGAGATTCAGATCGAGTCCCTTAAAACGCATGTCTTGATCTAGGCGGCGTGTGAATGGGTTGCGACCAAACATTCAATTCGAATGGTGAGTAGCGTCAACGCATCAGCCTTCGACGAAAAAGAGCAATCGAAAAGAAGAAGGGCAAAACTGTGTATATGCAAAGCGCGCCGATATGCAGGCCCATTTTGTCAATCGGACGGCCAAGCATCGCTGGACGAATGAGGTCGATTGCATGTGCGAGCGGTAATAAGGAGGCAGCATACTGAAAAGCGCCGGGCAATTGGTTGATCGGAAACATCGCGCCGCAAAGGAACAGCATGGGTGTAATAACAAGCGTATTATAAAATATGAAATATTCATAACTGGGCGCAAGCGCCGTGACGACCATCGCTAGACTCGCGAAGGCGAGGCCATTGAGAGCGATGACTGGCAGCAAGCAGAGGATGGATGGCCACGATGCGTAGCCGAGCGTGGTGGCAACAATAGTGATTGCTGTGCCCGCCATGAGGGCCTTCGTGGCTGCCCACGCCAATTCGCCGAGTAAGATATCGCCGAGCGTCAGCTGAGTGCATAGCATTCCTTCCCAGGTGCGCTGGTCGCCCATGCGGCCGAAACTCCCGTAGACCGTTTCAGCGGTCGCCGATGCCATCACGCTTGTGGCAACCATGCCAGCCGCGAGAAACGCAATGTACGAAGTGCCCTCAACAGGACCTATCATTGTTCCGATGCCAAAGCCGAGACCGAACAGATAGATCATCGGATCGGCGAGGTTGCCGAGAACCGATGCAAGCCCGATTTTCTTCCATCCAAGATAGTTGCGGCGCCAAACCGCGACCCAATTCCACGCATTGGCGGGCATGCCCGCCGCATAACGTTCGCCCATTGTTCAGTCCTCCATCTCGCGCCCGGTTAACCGCAAAAACACATCCTCGAGATTGGGGGGACGCTGCAGAAGGCGTAGACCCGTGCGCCCGCGTAGCTGCGCCAGCACCTGCTCCGGATCGGGTGCATAGCAAAAAAGCGTCTCACCGCTCACCTCGATGCGCTGTGCGTACGGCCGGATCAGCGCACCCAGTTCATGCGGATTGCCGCCGTAGACCTCGACCACGTCACAGCCGATCTGCTCGTCAATGAGTTCGGACGGGCGACCTTCGGCGATCTTGCGCCCCTCCTCCATAACGCACAGCCGATCGCACAGCCGCTCGGCCTCTTCCATGAAATGGGTAGTCAAAAGAATGGTCTTGCCCCGCGCCAGCAGCGATCGCAGCCGATCCCAGATCAGGTGGCGGGCCTGCGGATCGAGGCCGGTGGTCGGCTCGTCCATCACCAGCAAGTGCGGGTCATTGATGAGCGCACGCGCGAGCGTCAGGCGCCGCTTCATGCCGCCGGACAGTTCGGCGACGCGCGCATCCGCTTTGTTCTCGAGGCGGGCGAACTCAAGCAGCGATGGTATGACCGCATCGATCTGGCGTCTGCTCATCCGGAAGTAGCGCCCGAACACCAACAGGTTCTCGCGTACAGTGAACGCGGCATCAAGATTGTCGAACTGCGGGACCACGCCGATGCGCATACGTGCCAAACGCGCGCGCGCCGGCACTGGAGCGCCGAGCACAGTAATCTTCCCCGCATCAGGCGATGTCATGCCGAGGACCATACGCGCAATCGTGCTTTTGCCCGCGCCGTTCGGTCCCAAGAGCCCGAAGCATTCCCCCGCCGCAACGCGGAACGACAGCCTGTCGACAACGAGCTTGTCATAAGTTTTGCTTACGTCAGTAAGGTCGATCGCTATCATGGACATGGGTTCATTTTACCGAGCGGGACGACAAAACTGGCGGTTGCTTGGTTCCCTGCCGATCTGAAACTGTAACTCGTCTTCGCCATCCCCGCCGTCGATAACGAACTGATCGACATCACAAGGATCTAGCCGCTGCTCCGCTAAAGCGGCGACAATTGCGTCGAGATTATCCATGGATTGGTAACGCGGATCGTTGTGCCGCTTTTCCTGGTCATCGCAGAAGACGAGCCGTCCATCCTCGACCAGGGCGATCGCCCCATCATGGGTCAGCTTGGTACCACAGATGCGCATAGTGTCTCCACGTTAACGGCGATAGATTCGAGATTCATCAGGAAGCGGAAATCGGGTTCCGGAAACGGACGAGCAAGCAGTCTTCGTTGACCGACTCGCCCCGACACTCAAGCCGCTCTACCTCGATCAACGTTTCGTTCAGCATGGCGATGACCGGCTCAGCACCAGCGGCGTGACCCCAGCGACGGCAATTAGCATCCCTTGCCGATCCGAAGATCAGATGCCCGCCTGGCGCAAGCACCCGCACCAGGTTTTTGATGGCCGCGCGCATCTCGGCTATGTCTCCGAGGTAGTAGAGGACCTCCGCCACAACGATCACGTCAAACAACTCGTCGGTCGAAAACTGTTGAACATCGCAGACTATCCAGTTGATGCGCGACGGCTCCTTTATCCGTTGACGTGCTCGAGCAATCGCTTGCGCCACGACATCGATGACGGTGAGCCCTTGGCAGTAGGGGACTAGTTTTTCCGTGAATGCGCCGGCAGCGCACCCGACTTCGAGGGCATTTGTAATGGAGCCTTGGGCAAGCGCCAGCTGGAGCATTTGCGTGTGGCGCTTCCGCTCGAATGGATTGCCGTCGAGGCGCCACGGATCGTCAGCGGCCAATTCCCGATCAAGCAACTGATGATTCACGTTCTGGGTCAAACTCGTGCACCTCTCGTCCATTAGGTATTGCGGTCAGTCGTCGCCGCAAATGTTGTCCGACAGGACTAATTCCGAAGAATCCCGCGCAAGATTGAGCCTGCGAAGCGGAGCCGAATGGGGCGAGAGTTCTGCCCTGCTGGAACCAGTGATCGGAGCTTGGGTGGGGGCCTGTTTTCCCCCAGTGTTCGATGTAGCGACAGCAGAGCTTCGCGACAGCCAATCGCTATTGCTCAAGGTACACAGCGCGTAGGCCTTCAACGGAAGCAAGAGAAAGACGTTGATGAACGTGTGCAGCGAAAAGCCAAGAAATCGAAATTGTCGAGCACGAAATGCTACCACGCTGCATCGGAGCATGGTCATGGACACAATCATCAGTCCTGTCCACCAAGGCACAGTGCCTGTCAGTGCGAAATGTGCGAGGCCCGTTAATACCGATAGGGCGAGGAGTAGCGCGCCGAGATTCTGTCCGACCACGTCCAACGTGAGATAGCTATTTAGGCTAGGCAGCAAGCGCAGCCCAAGCAGCGTGTCCCGGAATGTGCTTCGTGCCCAACGGAGTTGCTGGCGCAGATACGGTCCGAGTCTGTTCGGAACGACTGTGGCCGCGATGGCGCTCGGAACGTATTCGGTTCGAAAGCCTGCTTTCAGCATCAGGATAGTGAGATGGCGATCCTCACCGAAGTCGCTTGGCTTGCCCCGAAAAAATTGCGACTCGTACTGGTCCAGTAACAAAAGGAGCGCAGACCGGCGGTACATGGCACATGGGCCGCAACAGCACATAACGGCACCGAAGCGAGCCTGTGCCGCGCGCTCCTCGTTGCAAGCCAGCCAGTACTCCATGTCTATCAGCCTGGTCAGCCAGCTCTCGGTTCGGTTACTGGCCGTCAATTGACCCATGACTGCGCCGACCGCTGAATCTCGCATCTTCGGTACAAGCTTGGAAATGACGTCGGGCGCGAGTACCGTGTCTGAATCAACGTTAAGCACCAGATCCCCTGATGAGCGTCGTATCGCGGCGATCTGCGCCTTGCGCTTTCCAACATTCTCGGGAAGCAAAATGATGTCGAACCTGGGGTCGCGCGCGTAGTCTTCGTGGACAGTTCCTAAGGCTTCGCGATTTCCAGAACCGTCATCAACCAAATAGACCCGAAGTCTTCCGGCGTATTCTTGGTCTGCAATGGAAGCCAGGCACTCTGAAAGCGTGCGCGGATCCTCGTTGAAGCAGGGGACGATGACATCCACGCTGGGCAGTTTGTCGGAGCCGACGAGAACCTCCAACCCCGACGAATCCTTTGTCGGCATAGCATAAAGCCCTTGCATGCTCTTATAGGCAGTCGAGAGCAGTGCATAAAGCGAAATGGCCACAGTGCTGGTTGTACTAAGAAGAGTCATGGGATCTCGTTGTTCAGTGATGTTGAGGAAGTGAGCGGATTACAAATCCGCGCTCACGCAGTGCTGGAATCAGCCGGGACAGCGCCGTGACCGTCTGGTCGCGCATGCCGGCGTGAGCGCCCTGGCTCAACTCGCCGGGAGGGCATCCGTCGTGCAAGAGTACAATTGCGCCCGGCCGGACGGAGGCGAGCACTTTATCGATAATCGCCTCGACTCCAGGGCGAGACCAATCTCGAGGGTCGACGGACCAATGAAGGGCCGCCAGCCCGGCGATCTGTGATGCTGTGCAGACTTCTTCGCTCCAGGCGCCGTAGGGCGCGCGAACAAAGCGGACCGAGGCCTGCGGGCACGCTCTCATGATGGCGTCGTTCGCTTCAAAGACCTCACGTTGCACTTCGCCGAAACCGCATTGGTACAGATCCGGATGAGACATCGTGTGGTTGCCTACCTCGTGCCCTTCTGCGATCATCCGTTGGATTAGATATGGGTGCTCTAAGGCGTAGGCGCCGATGACGAAGAAAGTCGCCGGCACTCGCTGCTCTGCCAGCACGTCGAGAATCTCCGGTGTGAAAAGTGGATTGGGACCGTCGTCAAACGTCAGATAAACGCTTCGACGGCCGGTGCCGTCAGAGCACTCACGGCGCACTTCGTACAAGCAATCGGACCGGCTCATAGCTCTGGTCCGTTCCGATCTATCATCGTGCCCGTGGGCCATTCGCTGATCGGCCGTCCAACTGGCAGAACAATTGTGAGTGCGTCATCGATGCGTGTGGGCGGCAGGTCGAGGCGGGCCTCTGGTCGGGTGGAGCGCACGCGAATTCCCGACAAAACGGCCATAGGGCTGTATCGCCGTCCGAACCTCTCAACATGATTCCGCAGCGCGTCCCTGACCGTTCCGAAAGCGAATGGAACGCCAAGCTCCTGCAGTATTGGAAGCATGACATGGATTGAATGGGCGATTCCCAGACCCTCAAGGTCCGGACGTACCCCGTACAGGCCCAGTTCAGCCACCAACAGGTCGACCGCGTCGACCTTGATGAAACGGCGCAGTATGCCCATGTGAGCCGCTACACCGCTTGAATCATAGGCGATTACGCGGAGTTCAGGCCTGGCTCCGGCCCAGCTTCGACTACCTTCGAACGGTTCTGCGTTGGACGCCCCAGTCGGCCCGTACGTATCACGAAAGAACTCGGCGAGCTTAACGTGATCGGAGAGCTGCAACTCGTTTTCCCAGCACAACTTCCACTGCACCTGATGGCGCATTCAGGACCTCTCTTCATATTGGTTTTTGCGGCCGCATTACTCGACCAAAGCGGCGTTGTTGGCTGCACTCAGCCGTTGTCGTTGGCGAAGGTGAGCCAGACACTCTCTCGAAGTTCCGGCCCGTGTCGTCGATTTGAGCTTGACGTCGCTCATTTACGTTCCTCTAATGCATGGCTCGTAAATTCGTAAAATTGATTGTTTGAATGATACGCATCCACACGTTGGATAGAACATGACATGCGTTTTAAAGGGCTGGATCTAAATCTCCTCGTTGTGCTGGACGCTCTGATGAGGGAGCGTAAAGTCACTGCCGCGGCTCGCAGTATCAACCTGAGCCAGCCGGCCATGAGCGCCGCCGTTGCTCGGTTACGCGCCTATTTCAACGATGAGCTATTTACGATGAACGGCCGCGAGCTCATTTTGACACCGCGCGCCGACGGGCTCGCTCCAGCAGTCCGGGATGCATTGCTGCACATCCAGCTATCGATTATTTCCCCCGACGCCTTCAACCCGGCCCAATCGGATCGCCTCTTCCGAATCATGCTTTCCGATTACATCACGCTCGTATTTTTTAGGACGATAGTAGAGCGCGCTGCGCGGGAAGCTCCCGCCGTTCGCTTTGAATGTCTGCCTATTTGCGACGACCCCGAGGAGCTTCTCCGGCGCGGCGACGTTGATTTTCTAATCATGCCGGAAGTGTTCATGTCGAAACATCCTCGCGCAGCCCTGTTCGAAGATAAGCTCGTAGGCGTAGGCTGCGGCACGAACAAGCAGCTGTCGGAGCCACTTACATTCGAGCGATACTTGTGCATGGGACATGTTGTGCTCAAATTCAGGCACACCCGGCAGCCCACCATGGAGGAATGGTATTTGCTCGAGCACGGTTTCGAGAGACGTATCGAAGTTGTCGTACAGGGCTTTAGCCTGATCCCGCCCGTCCTGTCAGGCACCAACCGCATCGGGACCATGCCCTTACGGCTGGCGCAGCATTTCGCAAAAACAACACCCCTGCGGATTGTCCAACTTCCGCCGCCACTTCCTCCTCCTGCATTCACGGAAGCCGTCCAATGGCCTGAGCTTCACAATAGTGATCCGGCAAGCATGTGGATGCGGGAAATGATGTTGCAGGAGGCATCTCGCCTGGCGCCTTTGCCTGAAATCATTGAGCGTCTCGGGCACGCCGATCCGACCTTTCGTTTCTTGGTACCGACTGCCACCTCGAAATCGCGTGCGAAGTCCCGGAAGATGTTGAGCCCCACCTAATCACCGCCTGTAAGACAGGCTGATCAGCATGTTCGACAAGCGCCGGCGCGGCGCGTGTTACCTACGTTCTGGGGCTGATCTCAGGCGAGTTGCTCGTCGAGGATGTGTGGCAGAGTGATGCCAGCTGCCTTGATTGCCCGCTTTGGCCGTAGGTGGTGACGACGCGAGCATTCTTTTCGATGGCGGCTTCTGGAGGCGGACGCGATCGCGTAGGAGCGGTTGCCCTTCGGGCGTCGGGCCTTTGGCCCGGCAGAGCGGCGCAGTTCCTTGCTAAGTGCGAGGGGCCGGAACGAGCAGAACACACGCCCGGGCTGCTACTGAATTGACTGCCGCCTCGATTTGCGTGCGAAGTCCCAGAAGATGGTTAGCCCGGTTAAATTCCTACCTTGCCGGCTGTGCCGCGGCTTTTCACGTGCAGCCAGGCGAGGAGATGGCGGTCGACGAGGTCGACCCCAAATGGACTGTGCTGGCCTCGCTCGGCTCTTGCCGTGCGGGATCATTGACCACACCCCCTGCACGAGAACGTGGGGCATGTTGGCAAGTGAAGCCGGTGGAGGTTGACGCTGCGGATCTAGGCAATCTACCTCGCGCTTCCGCCTTCATATATTTTCCGGCAGATGGATGTCGAACGGCAGAAATGTCTGTCCGGGTGTTTCAGCGGTGCCGGTCTCGATAGCCCGTGTCATCAGCGTTATCAGCTCCTGGCAAAGCCGGCGCATTGGCGTGGCGACCGCCATCGTGACGATGTTATCTGCAAGCGCTGCCCGAGACTCAGGTGTGATTTCATTCACGATCGCGACGAGATCCCGACTTTTGCCCTCTTCTCGGAGCGCGGAGATGGCGCCCTCCATGCCGCCGCCGGCGACATAGAAGCCGACGAGCTCGGGCTCCCGCTGCATGAGATCAAGCGTTGCCTCGTAGGTGATCTGCCGTTTCTCGAGGTTCATGACCGGATCCAGCACCTCGAACGTGGGCGCGTTCTCACGGCAATAGGAGCGAAAGCCGACGTCACGGAGCTCGTGCCCCTGGAAACGATGGCTGCCGACAAACACCGCCACTTTGCCGGGCCGTTTTGCGACCTTGGACACCATCCAAGCGGCCGTGCGCCCCACCTTGCGGTTGTTGAGGCCGATATACCCCTGTCGCACGCCGGCGGCGAAGTCGGAAAGCAGCGAGAAAACCGGAATGCCCTTGGCCTTGAGGTCCTCAACCGCTGCTGTGATTTTCGGGTGGTCCGGTGCCACCATCGCGATTGCATGGCAGCGTGCGCCCAACTCCTTGAGCGGCGCGATCAGGTCGCTCGGCATATGTGACGGGGCGAATTCGACGAGCGGAATGCCGTGGAAGGACTGGGCCAAATTGACCGATGCTTCGACCTCGCGCGCAAAATCTTGGTAGAAATGCTGGGCCGGTTTTCTCAAGATGAAGCCCAGACGGTAGTGCGGTAGGTCTCGCCGCAACCGCTGCTTGATTAGCCCGGCAGCATGATAGCCGATCGCCTGGGCGGCGTCGTGGACCCGCCGCGCGGTCTCCTCGCGCACCGGATGGCGGGCGTTCAGAACCCGATCGATCGTTGCTACGCTGACTCGGGCTTCGCGGGCGAGATCGGCAATTGTGGGGCGCTTGGTCATAGGTCCTATTCTGATTGGTTTTTGACGCGGGCCGGCTCTCTGTCCGCCTAACGCGTTTCGGTTTCGGGTGGCAAAGTGAAGACGTCCCCATACGAATGGGCACAGCGTGTTGGACGAACATCATTGCAGACGTAAACCGGCCGGGTATACTGAAAGGCTCATTCGCTTAAAGGGCGGTGACGATTTGCACTCACACATTTAGCGCTTCTGATACATGGTCCGTGAGGAGCCGTTTAGAGGCTGCGGGTCGGTCGTTCAGTTATGTGACCAGCTAAGCGACTTCACAGGTCGTGGGCCGCCCACCTTACTTGCAGGAGGGTAGCCGGTTTGATGCCTCGGTAAGCTGATGACCGCTGAAGGCAGCTTTCATCTGTGCTCGGTCCAACTCTCCTTCCCAGCGTGCGACGACGAGGGATGCCACTGCGTTGCCGACGCAATTCGTCAGCGCCCGGCATTCGGACATGAATCGGTCGATGCCGAGTATCAGTGCCATCCCAGCAACGGGAACACTCGGAACTACCGCGAGCGTAGCCGCCAGGGTGATGAAGCCCGCACCTGTCACACCTGCAGCGCCCTTGGAGGAAAGCATTGCTACGAGCAGCAGCAGCACCTGATCGCCGATGGACAGATCCGTGTTCGTCGCCTGTGCGATGAAGAGAGCCGCTAGCGTCATGTAGATATTCGTGCCGTCCAGATTGAACGAATATCCGGCCGGGATGACGAGACCCACAACCGAACGCCTGGCGCCCGCCTTCTCCATTTTCTCCATCAGCGACGGGAGCGCCGCCTCCGAGGAGGACGTTGCGAGGACAAGCAGCAGCTCTTCCTTGATGTAACGAATGAGAGAACAAATCGAAAAGCCGTTGTAACGGCAGACTGCGCCGAGAACCCCGAACACGAAGAGGAAGGCGGTGAAATAGAACGTCGCGACCAGCATCGCGAGGTTGACTACCGAACCGATGCCATATCTGCCGATGGTGAAGGCCATCGCGCCAAAAGCGCCGATCGGCGCGGCCTTCATCAGAATTCCGACGAGCTTGAAGACAGGCACAATGAGCGCCTGGAGGAAGGAAACGACAGGCTTGCCCGTCTCTCCGGCCATCGCAAGCGCCATGCCGAACAGAACCGAGAAGAACAGCACCTGCAGGATGTCGCCTTCCGCGAAGGCACCGACGATCGTTGGCGGGATAATGTTCATCAGGAAGCCGGTGACCGACTGCGCTTTGGCTTTTGCGGCATAGGTATTCACGGCCTGGACATCGAGCGAGGCCGGATCGATGTTCAGGCCGTCGCCAGGCTGGACGACATTGGCGACGATGAGGCCGACGATCAGCGCGAGCGTTGAGAAGGTGAGGAAATAAACCATTGCCTTGCCGGCGACCCGGCCGACCTTATGAAGATCGTTCATGCCGGCAATGCCGGTCGCAATTGTCAGGAAGATGACAGGCGCGATGATCATCTTGACCAGCTTGATGAAGGCATCACCCAGCGGCTTCAGGCTCTCGCCGGTCTCCGGATAAAAATAGCCAATTGCGACGCCGAGCGCGATGGCGGCAAGCACCTGGGCGTAGAGCTTGGTGTACAAGGGTTTGCGGGGCGCGGGACTCGCGCCGCGGACTTGTGCAGCTGACACTGTTTCTCTCTCCCTGACCGGATCGAGGTGGCGTGACTTCTCCCGGGCTTCTCCCTATCGCGGCGCTCCGGTCGAACGCTGCACCAACGCCGCCGCAATACCCATGCCAGATGAATCCGATCACCTGAACTGATGTGGGCTCGCCAATGATGGAGGAATGCGGTGTCAGACCAGCGGGCAAGGCCGCGGTCCCAACGCCCTTGATGGTCTGTGGCAGAGTGCCGCCGGTCGATCCCTCTGGCTAGCGGTTTTGCTGCACAGAGCGTGGTGGGTTCCTCGTTGGCCGGCTTTGGACCGGGCCCCATCGTTGGCGCCAGCGCGTACCAATAGGTCGCCTGTTCAAGGCCGTCCAGATGACAGGCTAACTTACCCCTGTTCGGAAGCGCTCGTTTCTAGACAGCCTACGACCATGCAGCCACTGCAATCACAGAATAAATTCGGACGGCCTTTTGGACGACCCATTTTGCAAATCAACGCCCGCAGCAGGGGCAGCCGTTTTCAAGCGGTCGCATCGTAATCTGTTCAGACTTTTCGATACGCTCATTGAGTGCGCCGATTTCGGCCCCAGGCCGGTGATGGTGCTGACCACGACGATGCGATTCAGAAGTTGCGAGCACCGCCTAGGAAGTCGTACTCAACGCCAGCTTCGCGCCTTCACACCCGACATCGCCGCCGCCTGATCAACTCGAGAAAGATGGCGGTTGCCGCAACCGACCAGTGCCGTTGGCGGTTATTATCGCTCCCGACCCTCCTTCGCGGGCGCTGGTGAATGGCACGGCCCCGCATTTACACTCCGCGCGGTCAGCCGCTCGGGCAACGCATGGCCGGCCCAGGTATTTCTGCTTCATCGCAAAGATAGAACTGATGAATCCTATCATAGGCCGCGAGGTTTCCTTTCACAGATGAAAGAAAGCTCGATTGACTATGCCGCCTCGCTCCAGTCTTTTGAAAACAACGTGTGTTTGCCCGGGGCAAGCCAATAACATGGCCAAGCCTCGTGGAGGGAGTAGCCAAGCGATGCGTCAGGGCTAGACCCGCTTTGCACTCGACCACACGGCGGCGGCACGAGTTCACGTCGGAGCATTTTCGCGCGTGCCCACGATGTCGCGGCGCACATGCCGCCAGCCTAGATTTGATGGCGCGAGATCGAGGATCACATGCACCACAACATTAGCAAGTCAGAACAGAATGCCCGCGACTGCGGCATATCGCTGCCGAATGCGATAAAGGGTTGTCCAAAGTCCGACACGAATCCTGCGAGTGTGGCATTGCACGAGCGCGCGCTAACCGGCATCTTCGAAATATCGAAAGTACTCGCCGATGCCGCCCGGCTCGAACTCAAGTTGGCCAAGGTAGTCGATCTCCTGCACTCGTTTGTGCAGATGCGGCACGGCATCATCGCTCTCTGCGATGCCGAGGGCGGACTGGACATCACAGTGGCCAGCGGCTGCGGCACGAACGGCAATGAGCCCTCCCGCTCGCGCCTGCCGCGCAACGCCATCGACCAGATTGTGACGACCGACACGCCGCTTGTCGCCGACGACATAGTGATGCATCCGACCTTCACTGCCGCTGATATCGAGGTGCTTGGGGCCTCCGACACCGTGTCGTTCATCGGCGTTCCCATTCGTGTTGATGGGAACGCCATAGGCGCGCTGACTTTGGACCGGGTTTTGGAAAGCAGGTCAAGCTATCGGCTCGACGATGATGTCCGGTTGCTTACCATGATTGCCAACATGGTGGGACAGACAGTCAAGTTGCATCGCTTCTCCGCGGTCGACCGCGAGCGAACGCCGGAGCTGGAACATCGGCTGCAAACGAAATTTTCTGATGTTAAGCACCCTGCACCCCGGCGCAAAAAGGTTCACGTCGAGGGGATGATTGGTGACAGTCCGGCGATAAGCGCACTGCTGGAGAAGATCGCGGTCGTAGCGAAGGCAAAAACCACAGTTCTGTTGCGAGGTGAGTCCGGTACCGGGAAGGAGCTGGCTGCCAAGGCAATTCACGAGTTGTCGCCGCGCGCCAAGCGGCCCTTCGTTAAACTCAATTGTGCAGCGCTCCCAGAGACAGTCCTGGAATCCGAATTGTTCGGTCATGAGAAGGGTGCCTTCACAAGCGCATTCAATTCCCGCAAGGGGCGCTTTGAGCTCGCTGACAAGGGGACGTTGTTTCTGGATGAGATTGGCGAGATCTCGGCCTCGTTCCAGGCAAAGCTACTGCGCGTGCTGCAGGAGCAGGAGTTTGAGCGTGTCGGCAGCAATCAGACCATCAAGGTCGATGTTCGCGTGATTGCCGCCACGAACAGGAACCTGGAAGAGGCGGTTGCAAGGAATGAGTTCCGCGCCGACCTGTACTACCGCATCAACGTGGTTCCCTTGCTGGTACCAGCATTGCGCCAAAGGCGCAGCGATATTCCGCTCCTCGCAGCTGAGTTTCTCAAGAAGTTCAACAACGAGAACGGCTGTACGCTCACCTTCGATCCGCGTGCGATTGAAGTGCTCATGAAATGTGAGTTTCCCGGCAACATTCGCGAGCTTGAAAATTGCGTGCACCGGACAGCGATCCTGGCCGAGGGACTGTCAATCGGGAGAAACGACTTTGCCTGCTCCCAAGGCCAATGCTTTGCCGAGGCGCTGTGGAAGTGCAGATCGGGCAAGGCCGCGCTGCAACCACCGCCGATCCTGTCGGAGTCAGCGAATTTGGCCACGCCGCCGGACGCGGCCGCCAGTTCGGCCGCGACTACAGTCCCGCTTGCCGGCGCAACCCACCCAATTGGGGCGAGGACGCCCGACATAGAGCGCGTCATTGCTGCCATGGAAAGATGTGGCTGGGTGCAGGCAAAGGCAGCGCGCCTGCTTGGGCTGACCCCGCGTCAGATTGGCTACGTGCTGAGGAAATATGGCGTCGAGATCAAGCGTCTTTGAAAGCATGACCCTGGGCATGAGCTGAGCCGCTTAGCGCCGCGCAGCGATGCAGATCCGCGTCCGCGTCAACTCGATTCGACCGAGGACAGCCTGGCCGAATTCCATGTCAGCCGGCGCTGCGACCATTGTGTGAAAGGCAACCCTGCCATCGTCAATCTCGTCCGCCATGTTGCTCTCGTTGCGAGCTCATACGGATGCCCCCTGTGTGACTGAAACGGAGTAAAATATGTCCGATGCAAAACTGCAAACTGTGCTTTCGGCTCTTTCGCAAGTGACACGACAGTTAGATGCTCTGCCGTCCAACGGACCAGCGCCGGACGGAAATTTTATCAAGCTGAATACGAATGAGAACCCGTTTCCGTTGCCGCCAATCATAATGCAAAGTGCAGTGGCGGCCCTCAAGCGCCAGTATCTATATCCGGATGACGACAACTTCAGACTGAGGGAAGCAGCGTCCAGCGCCTATGGCGTTTCCAGGGATCAGGTCATCGCTGGCAACGGGTCGTCTGAACTGCTCGGACTGATCTACAGAGCTTTCCTCGCACCCGGCGACAAGGTTGCGATGATGTCGCCAGGGTTTTCGTTCAACCGCAAACTTGCCATGCTTCAGGGCGCTGAGTTCCTCGAAATCGGATGTCAAGCTCATTCCCTGCCAATGGAGCAATTGCTTTCCGGTCCGGCAAAAGACGCCAAGTTTATTATGTTGGCCAATCCAAACAATCCGACCGGAACATTCCTCCCGATCAGCGATATCGAACGCCTCGTAGCACAATCGGACCGCTTGATTGTCCTTGATGAGGCATACGTCGACTTTGCACCCGATCACGGACTGCGCCTCATCAACCGGTATTCGAACCTTCTGATCTTGAGGTCATTCTCGAAAAGCTATGCCGCCGCCGGCATTCGCGTCGGTTTCGGTTTCGGTCACCCTGAAATTATTGGAAGGCTGCGAAACATCCAGAACGTCTTCAACATGAACGTGATCGGGCATGCCGTAGGTATCAGCGTGCTTGCGCATCGCGGCGCCTACGCAGACAACCACAAGCACATCAAGGATGAACGAGAGCGAGTGACAGTTGCATTATCGCAACTCGGATTTTCCGTAACACCCTCCCGCGCAAATTTCTTGCTGGCCCGTGTGCCCGCGGGACAGGACGGCTCATGGTGGCAAGCAGCATTGGAGAGGCAAAAGATACTTGTCGCGTTTTTTCCGGACAAAGGCTTGGAACACTGTATCCGCGTCAGCATCGGCACAAAAGAGCAGATGGATGAATTTCTTGCTGCCGCTGGCGACATTGCTGGAAGCTTAACGGTGCCAAGCTCCAGAGGCAGGGAAGCGTCAGGCTCTGCTTCTTCGTTACGCTGACGCTAATCGGCGATCACACACATCTCTTCCGACTTGCTGGTGATCCCAGCAAGAAAAACAGCCTGCTTTTAAAATCGGGGACTTAAAGAGTGACAAACGTCTTTCCTTCAAACCTGGCTTTCGGCATCTTCGATCATTTGGATGAGGATGGCCGCGATATAGGCCGGCAGTACGAAGATCGCCTGATATTAGCAGAGGCGTGCGATCAGCTAGGGTTCTATGCCTATCATCTCGCAGAACACCACTGTACTCCCCATGGGAGAGGTCCATCGCCGAATCTGTTCTTATCGAGCGTCGCCCAGCGCACCCGGCGCTTGCGTCTCGGACCCTTGGTGATGCTGCTTGCGCTTTATCATCCGCTGCGTGCGTTCGAAGAGATCTGTATGCTGGACCAGTTGAGCGGTGGCAGGCTCGAACTGGGCATAGGGCGCGGTGCTCTCCCGACCGAATTGGGCTACTTCGGGATTGGTGCGGACGCGGTGCCGGGCCGTTATGCCGAAGCCAGCGAAATTCTTATGCAAATACTTGTGAATTCGAGGGAGGTCGGCACGCTATGCTATCAAGGCCGCCATTTTGATCTCAATGACGTTCCTTTGACGCTAAGACCTCATCAGCGTCCACATCCGCCCACATGGGTCGCTGCCAATCGACCCGAGTCCACAGCTTGGGCCGCTGCGAATGGAACAAATATCGCGTGTGTAGGACCTTCCTCTTCTGTTCGCAAAACTACTGATGCGTTCCGCGCCTATCGAGAGGACAACGCAGGCGGGGGGGATCAAGGGAGATTTGTCGGATTGCTCCGCATGGTCGTGATTGGGCGTTGTGACACACATGCCTATTCGCTCGCGGCACCTGCTTACGCACGCTGGCTCAAGAGCTTCCAATTCCTTTACGAGCTTAACGCTATCCCCACTCCACCAAACTTGCCGCTAACCTTCGATGCGGCAGTCGAGAGTGAATTGTGCGTGGTAGGATCAGCAGAGTCTGTGCGAAAAGCTCTGCTAGATCAGTTGGAAGAGGCAGGTGCCAACTACCTGCTTTGTCAAATGGCATTTGGAAATCTGCCGCTAGATGCTTCCCTTTACACCGCGAGGACCATTCAATCCGAAATCATGGCTCGACTTGGCTGACCATGTGCTCGAGCTTGCACGTGGTGGGGTGGGCAATCGGGAGGAGGCCAAACTGACGACGAGCAGGCGGCACAGAATACCAGCTTTGTGCGTTGGCTGGCGTCTGGGCCATCGTGTGAACATGCACGATCCTAAGGAGAGGGTAGCCGAGCGCGTCACGATGCCGGCACGCGTCTGCTCGTCGCGCTGGCGCTAGTCGTTGCCCATAGCCAGCCGCAGGAGGTTCTTCTCGCCCGGGGCGGCGTCGGTGCGGCGCCCACTAATCCAGCTTCATCAGCGGCCCGTCGGTGGCAAAGCCGTCACTCGCTACGGCGCTATTGAGGGCGCGCTCGCGAGCGGCTTTGCGACGCCCAGCCAACACCTCCAGCGAGCTCGCCCGATGATGGTGGTGCACCGCGGTCGGATACGATGCTGGAGGAAATCGTTCGCAGCCGGTCTTCACGAATTGCGAGGAGTGCTCGTTCTTGAATGCTGGCTGCTGGCCGGATGCGGTGGCCTGAGTGGTCTGCCGACACGCCCGAAAGTCAACGCCACTACCACAAGGCCGCCAAGATGTCAGGTCTGAGAGCCAGCTTGGACGGTGGTATCGTGTTCGGGAAGGTCGTCGAAGGAGGCGTAGTTGAGATAGTAGAGTTTGGAATACAGGCCGCCCATGGCTATTAACTCATCGTGGTTGCCAGTCGCAATAACTTGGCCATTCTGAAGCACGATGATGCGGTCGGCCCCCCGGACCGTGGCGAGACGGTGGGCGATGACGAGGCCAGTCCGCCCTTCAAGCAGCTTGATCAGAGCCTTCTGAATCTGCAATTCCGTGTAGCTGTCGATATTGGCGGTAGCTTCGTCGAGCACGAGGATCTTGGCGTCAGCGACGAGGGCGCGGGCGAAACTGATAAGCTGGCGCTGGCCGAGAGATAAGTTGTCGCCGCGTTCGCCAAGTTGGGTCTCATACCCGTCGGCGAGGCTCATGACGAAGTCATGCGCGCCGACAGCCTTGGCCGCCTCGATCACCTTGTCGCGCGTGGCTTCCGTCTTCTGGTATCGAATGTTCTCGAAGACCGTCCCGGTGAACAGGAATGGCTCCTGCAGCACCATGGCGACCTGGCGGCCGAGCGATTCCTGGGTGAGGTCGCGTACATCATGTCCGCCGACCAGCACCTGACCCTGCTGAACATCATAGAAGCGGTGGACCAGGGCCATCGCACTCGATTTGCCAGAACCGCTCGGTCCGACTAGTGCGACCGTCTCGCCCGGATTGACCTTGAACGAGACATTTTTCAGAACCGAACGGTTCGGATCGTAGCCGAAGGTGACGTCCCTAAACTCGACCGAGCCGTCCATTTCGGGCGAAAGCACCTCGGCATTGGGTTTGTCCTTAACATCGATCTTGACGTCGAGCACATCCGTCAGGCGCTTGCCTGAGGCCATGGCGCGCTGCATGACCGAATATTGCAGGGTGAGTGAGCGGATCGGGTCAAAGAAGCGCTGGATGTAAAATAGGTAGGCTACCAACACGCCCACATCTATACGGCTATTCATGACCATCGAGCCGCCGACCACAATAACGGCGGCCAAGGCGAGGCCGGTGATGCCATCGACGATGGGCACCATGACCAGTGCATATCTGGCAGCGATCAGGTGGGTCCTGAGGTTGGCATGGGCCCGATCGTCAAAAAGACTGAAATTCACCTGCTGGCGGTCCATTGACTGTATGGTCCGCACGCCGTGAATGGCTTCGGCCAGCGCGCCATTGACGACGGAATTGGTTTCGTGTGCAGCCATGAAGGCGTCGCGGGCACGCGGCAACCAGACAATGCGGACGATCACCAGGATCGGCAGAACCGATAGCGTCAGGAGGCCGAGGCGAAAGTCGAGCCACAGCATTACGAAAACGATGCCGAAGAGAAGCGCAACATCGCCTAGGGAATATACCGAGGTTTCCAGGAACTCCTGTATGGAGTTAACGTCGCCTTGCAGGCGCGACATCAGGCGTCCGACCTCGGTCTTGTCCATGAAAGAGAGCGAAACCTTTTGCAGATGGCCAAACATGGCGCGGCGGATGTCGAACAGGACAGTTTCGGCCATTTTCCCATCCAAGGCTTCCTGCATGTAGCCGGCGGCGAAATTGACCAAAATCGCCGAAAGGAACGCGCCGACGGCCGCAAGCTGGGCTGAGCGATCGGGCCTTGCCGGGTTCATGCCGAGGTCGATCGCGTAGCGGATGATCAAGGGGATGAGAAGCTGCGTCCCGGTGAAGATCAGCATCGCGACAATCGTGACAACTACCTTTGCCCGGTAGGGATGGACGAAGCCCCAGATGCGACGGAGGATGCTCTTGTCGAAAGCCCGGCCGAACATCTCCTCCTCGATCCGGTGCGAGCCGACGACCGCGCGCGGAGGGCGTCTCCCGTCGTCAGGTTCGGCTTCGAGTTCGCCGCGGCCCTGGTCCATCAGCGGGCGCCCCCATCCTGGCTAATAATGCTATCACCCGGGCACGTCTGGAGATCGTAAAGGGCCCTGTAGCGTCCCCGCTTCGCCAGAAGCTCTTCATGCGTGCCGCGTTCTACGATTTCGCCGTTATCGACAAAAAGGATTTGATCGGCATGCTTAAGCGCACTCAGCCGGTGCGCGATGATGATCGTCACCCGATCCTTTGCGAAGCGCCGCATCGCCGCGCGAATGCGCAGCTCGGTGCCGGCATCGATCGCGGCCATCGAGTCGTCGAAAATGATGACGGAGGGGCGCAGCATCATGGTGCGAGCAATCGTGAGACGCTGGCGCTGGCCGCCAGAGAGAGAAACGCCGCGTTCGCCCACGACCGTCTCATACCCTGCCGGGAGCCCGAGGATGTAGTCGTGGAGCTGGGCGAATTCTCCAGCGCGTTCAATTCGCTGTCTCTTCGCCCAGGGATCGCCATAAGCGATGTTGTTCTCGATCGTTGTGGTGAATAGGAACGCATCCTGCTGTACAACCGCGACCGCCTTGCGAAGGCTCTCGAGGGTGACATTGCGTATGTCCTGGCCGTCCAACGTGATGGCGCCACCGGTCACGTCGTAAAAGCGGGGGACCAGATGAGCCATCGTCGATTTGCCGGAACCCGGCGGACCGACGATCGCGATCGTCTCGCCTCTCCGGGCCTCAAAGCTGAGGTTCTTCAGAATGGCGCGGTTTTCGGCGTTGGGGTAGGCAAATGAGACATTGTGGAAGCGCAGAGTGCCGTCACTTATCTCAAGCGGTCTGGCCTCGAGAGCATCCCTGATGGTGATCTCCTGATCGAGGAGACCGAAAAGCCGCGAACCGCAGCTAGAAGCGCGGGCAAACGCATTGACCATGAGACCGATCTGGCGGACTGGCATTTGCAGCATGGTCATGAAGGTCAGGAAGGTCGCCATGGTTCCGACGCTGATCTCGCCAGCGACGAGCTTGTTGCCACCGATCCCAAGCACCAATCCCATTGCGAAAAAGTAGGACAAGGTCATCGCCGACGTGTTGGGTACGTAGATGTCAACGAGATCGTTGGCGAGGTCGAGCGCGTTCTTGGAAGCGCCGTCGAACTTCAGCATCTCATAGGATTGAGCCGCAAAAGCTCGGACCACACGGATACCTGCGAGATTTTCCTTCATCACGCGGCTTAGTACCGAAAGGCGCTCATAGAGGTCGAGCCAGGTGGCGCGCAGCTTAAGCTGTGTGGTCGATGAGCGCCAAGCGACAAAAGGCACGAAGCTGAGCGCGGCCAAGCCGAGCACGGGATCGGTCGAGATCATCATGTAAGCGCCAATCCCGATCAGCATCGTCAGCAGGAGCACCCGCATGAGCCCGGTGGAAAAATACATCCGCACGCCTTCGAGATCGAGCATTCCGGCGGTTATCAGATCGCCTGAATGGGCCCGGTCGTGAAAGGAAAAGCTGAGACGCTGGATCTTGTCGTAGTAGGCGAGCCGCAATTCGTACGCGACATGATGCCCGACGGCTTCGGCAAAATAGTTCTGCGCCATCGTGAAAACGCCGCGTAGCGCGCTGACGGCGAGCAGCAGGAGAGCCGGGGCCCAGAGCGCTTGTCCTGCCGCAGCCCCCGCGACACCGCCCCCGATAGCTGTCTGGGTCTGGTCGACAGCCCGGCCGAGAAGCTGGGGAATGAGCAACTGGAGGATTGCCGCCATGATCGTCGAGCCCATAGCGAGGGCAACCTGCCACGGATGGCGCAGATTCATACGCGTGATGCGCAACAGCGTACTCAAATCCCGGCCCCAGCGCGCCGCTTCAACATGGGCCAACGAATTCAGTGCGTTCGTTGCGCCGCTGACAGCTTCACTGTTCACGGGTGTATTCCCGACTGCATTTTGCGCCTTCGAGGAAAGCCGAAGCAGACATCATCAAAGGCATCCGCCATTGTTAATCCCGTCCTCAACCTGCAGCCGTGCCCGTTCCCACAAGCCGAGCCGCCGCTTGACTTAGTGGCATGTCGATCACCGTGATTCCGCTTGCCGCAAGAAAACGCGCTTCGTTTCTGGTCAGGGTTTCCGCGTCCATTACGGTGCAATAGGGACCGCGGGAGCGCTTCATGATCTGTCTGGCGTAGGTGCGCAGCATCTGATCGTTGAAGCGGCAGCCAACGAAGAAAAATCCACGGGTGATGCGCCGTTCCTTCACAGCGTCTGGGATCGGTGTCTGGATATCAATTTCGGACAGGACTTCGACGTAGTCGGAATCTGCGACGAGAAAGTTTTGCGCGGGCTTAATACTCCCGTGAGGTGAATAGAGAACCGTCTTGGCCCCCAATCGGGGGTCGAGCTCCCTCCCGGACAAATCGTAGGTTTTCGTCCAAATGTTGCCGATTTCATTCGCGCGCGTGACGCCTTGTATCTCAACGACGTCCGTTCGGCCGGTCTCTACCAGAGCCGTGCGCACCGCGCTGTCATACCAGCTGTCGATGATGAGGGAGAGTGGCAGCCTTGCGAGCCAGGCGTGGAAGGGGGTCGGCCCCACCGGCGCTGCGAATATGTCGGTCATCCAAGCTTGAAGCGTCCGGCGATGCCGGCGCTGTTCGATGAACTGTGCAACCGACCACATATTGGTGCGGATCCTGGAAGGGGCTGGAGCCCGTGCATTGAGTGCCGCGGCAACAACCTCCGGGGTATGCGGCACAGGCGGTTCCACACAGTTCAACTCAAGAAGACCCGGACCGAGATAGGGGATCACCTCATCGGCGGCGAGCGCTTCCTTCGCCAGGTCAAGCAGCTTTTCAGCAAAACTGTCCCGCACAATGACGAGGTGGCCCGATGTCAGGATCGTGTTCATCTCGTTTCCTCGCGACGCACCTAGGGGCAGCATCAGCCCTCTTCGGAAATCTTCCTTGCCTCGACGGTGATCGGCAGACGCGTATCGTGTGGGAGATCGGGTAGGAGGAGCCGCCACCCGTTCCTGAGCGTGACCGTTCCGCCCCACAACTCTTCCTTCTCGAGTTTGATGATCGGCTCTTCGAGGTCCTTTTTGGGGACATACGCTGACAAACCAGCATCGGTCCTGCGGATCATGACTTTCATCTGGCCGTCCCTTCATTGGTATTGCTTTCAGCACTGCAGGGCGCCTCGGCCTCGTCGAGGCTCATCAGTTCACGCGCTCGCATACCGACTACGGTGCCACGGTCGATCCACTCGACCGCATAGATGAAGAACTGCTGGAGAAAGGTGCCAATGTCGCGCACATATCCCTCGTCCCCCTTCCGCACGAGATTTTCGCCGATCTCCCTGCCAGGATAGGTGCCGTCATTCTTTATGTGGCGAGTGGCACGTACCCGCTCTCCCGGCATGAATCGTGGAGGCCTGCGGATTTCGATCTCCTCTTCGCGTCCGAGCGACATGTCCGTTCCCTGATTTCTCTTGCGGCTGAGATTGCGAACAAGGCGTTCCAGGCGTCCTGCGTAGGCAGCCCCCAACCATGTCGGCAGTCCAATGTCCGTTACGCAGGAACGCAGGTCTTCGGCACCGGACATACCGAGGCACATTGCTGCGCATCGAAGACCCCCTCGCATTCGGTGCACTTCTGTGACTCGATCACGTAGCTCTCGCCTTTGAACTTGATCGCGCCGGAAGGACATTCGAATTCGCAGGCGCCGCATTGGGTGCATTGGGATGCGATGATCTTGAAAGCCATTTTAACTCCTGGTCCGAATGAATGAGACAGCTCAGGCCGTCGCCGCGAGTGTGGGGGTCCCAGATGCGGCGATGTAAATCGCGCTGATTGCTGTCTCGATATAGTCATGGGCACAGGCGTCGGTGGCTCTGATTCCAGCCTCCGCGAGCTGATCCTGCGGGCAATTTCCAATCTTGGCGCACAGCACGATATCTATGCCTTGAAGCGCTGCGATGACGCCATCGAGGGCGGCTTCTGCGCCCCAGCCGCCAAGGCAATACTTGTCCACCTTCCGATGCCCGACGAAGCTGATCCCTTTCAGCGAGGCTTGATAAACCTGGAATTCCTTCGCATGGCCGAAATGCTCATTGACGCGGCCGCCGCCCTTGGTCGCCACCGCGAAGAGAAGGGACTTGCCGGGGCTCGCTGCCTTGACCAATCCGATCGCTTCTCTCCTAGCCTCGACGTGATCACGGCGCTCCTCCGCGACCAGCTCCCGATAGGCCTTGCGTTTGCTGGCATCGTAGGTGACCTCGCCGGGAATCCGGTCGACTGTGAATTCCTGGCCACGATCTTCTCCGAGCAGGCCCACGGCATCTGCCCGGCACTGCCGGCAGTGGCGCATCAACTGGGCGCCGTTTTCGACACGATCCTGAAGAGCCTTCATCTCCATTGCGTTTGGGCCGCGCTGCCCGCTCAGACCGTAGTGCGTGCCGTGGGCCGGGTCCGAAATCAGCGGCATAAGGTTGTGCAGGAACGCGCCTCGCTCCTTAATCCATCTATTCACCTCGATCAGATGCTCATCATTCACGCCCGGGATCACCACCGAGTTGATTTTGGTGAGGATGCCCCGCGCGGTCAGCATCTCCAGGCCCAACATCTGCCGCTGGTGCAGGATCCGGGTGGCTTCAATGCCGACGTAGCGGCGATGATCGTGAAAGATCCAAGGATAGATCTTTGCACCGACCTCAGGGTCGACCATGTTGATCGTGATCGTCACGTGATCGACATTCATGTCAGCAAGCTCATCGACATGGTCGGGCAGCGCCAGCCCATTCGTGGATATGCAAAACTTGATGTCTGGGATTTCCCTGGCGACCCTGGCGAAGGTCGCCTTCGTCTTCTTCCAGTCGTAGCAGGCGTCGCCCGGTCCGGCGATGCCGAGCACGGAAAGCTGCGGCACCTCATTGGCGACCGCGATCACCTTGCGTAGAGCCTGATCGGGCGTCAGCTTTTCAGAGGCCACCCCGGGCCGGCTTTCGTTGGCGCAGTCATATTTGCGATTGCAGTAGTTGCACTGGATGTTGCAGCCCGGCGCGACCGCGACGTGCATACGCGCGAAATAGTGATGCGCCTCTTCTGAAAAGCAGGGGTGATCCTTGATCTTCTCCCAGACAGCCGGATCCGTGTCGTCGGGCTTTGTCGACGAGCCGCAGGACGAAGACGCGCAGCCCCCGAGTTTCATGGTGCCAAGCAACTGGTCACCGAATGTCGTGCTGAGGCTCTCAAGCGAAATTGCCGGTGCAGACATGAACGGCTCCGTTGCTGCGTGATGTCGCAGTTCAAAGCGCAAGAGCTATGCCAGCCCAAAGAGCTGTTTCGGTTCATTGAATAGGCTTCCCGTGTCACATTCCTTCGGATTGCTCCGACACACCTGTCGGGCTTACGACAGTGGACAGGCAAATAGGGTCGCGAGGCTAGCAGCCTCGGGCGCGCAGAGTGTGAGCGAGACCACTCCGGGCTGCTTACGCTTGACGTCATCACGACGTCCCGAATTTCTTAACCTTGATACCATGCCGGCGCAGGGCGTAGCCGATTATCCAGGGCGTGAGGCCAGGATTACGAGCCGCCCTGGCAAAACCCAACCGGCCTTGTCAATCGCGTCGATCAGCCACTAGCGTTCCGTCAGATGCGGGCGACAAGCGGCATGGTTCGGACGCCGGCCGTAAGGGGAGATACCTTGCTGCGGAGGCGCCAATGCGACTGGCCGGCAGCCGCAATCCGCTCGATCTGGTACAGCCTGTGGTATGAGGCGGCGAGTGCCTGATTGAGGTGCGTGGGTGTTGCCGGCAGTGGCGGCAATCTCCGGCTCTCCTTCAGCGTCCAGACGACGACTTCTCCATCACCCGTCTGCAGAAACGTGGGCAGGACGTTCACGACAATTGCCCAGCGTATGGCGAGCGTAATCTCCAGCTCGCTTGGCGCGGTCAGCACCTTCACATATCGTAGAGTCCCTGAGCGCGGTATCTGCTTAGGGCATGCGTGCGCCGGTCATCCGAATTTAAAGAGGATTCCGAAACCGCCGCGTGGATAGTTCCACTCGATCTCACCACTCGTCTCGCACAAAATCCGGCAGGTGCCGCACTCCATGCAGCCGTCGGCAGTGATCTCCACTTGACCCTTGTCGTTCAACTCATAACATTTCGCCGGGCAGACGTGGGTCAGCGCAAGCAAATTCGCGCTCGGCTTCTGGTGCGGTCGCACTTTGATGTGCGGGCGGCCGGAATCCACCAAGTAGCGGTTCTGGTAAAGCTTGTCCTCGACACGTGACTTCGTCGCTGCGCTGGTCATATCGTCTCCCCTCAGCGCCACGCCAATGCAAGGCGGACCGCGTCGCTGACCAGCCCCCAGCGCGAGCGCGCCTTGATGAAGGCCGCCGTGGTCACCTTTTCCTTCTCGATCTTCGGCGTGCCGTCGACACGCATGAAGTTCTGCGCAGCTTGCGACATCAACCGCGGATAAGTCGTGAAATAATTGCATGAATTGGTGTGGAGCAAGGCCGGCATGTCTTTGTATTTCCTCAGGTCCTTGACCACGAAGGACTTGTCCAGCATGGCTTTGTAAAGGGCGAGATTCCGTTTGTTCATCGGACCGTTGCGGCTCTTGACCTCGACGATTGCCTCAGCCGCAATGCGGCCGGAGGTCATGGCGAGGTTTGAACCCTCGCGGTGAATCGCGTTGTTCAGTTGCGCGGCATCGCCGACCACGACCCAACCATCGCCAAAGAGCTGCGGAATAGCCTTGTAGCCGCCTTCGGGAATGAGGTGTGCGGAATATTCTTTCACTTCCGAGCCGGCGATCAGCGGCCGGATCGAAGGATGGCTCTTCAAGGCATCAAGGAGAACGTAGGGGCTCTCGACCATCGCGGCAAAATCGGAGACGAGGCAGCCAATGCCCAGTGAGATGGACTCCTTGTTGGTATAGAGGAAGCCGAGCCCGGCCATGCTGCGGGAGGTCGTGCCCACCGCCTCGATCACGCAGCCCTCATCGCCCTTTACGCCGAACCGCTGCTCAATGACCTCTTCGGGCAAGAAATGCATTTCCTTGACGGCGAGGGCCACGACTTGCGGCTTTGGCATCTCGCGCAGGCCGGCTCGAGTGCCAAGCAGTCCGCAGACACCTTCTGCGAGAACGACCACGTCCGCGTAGATGGCCCCGCCCGCCCGGTCTGTGCGGACGCCGATCACCCTGTCCTTGGCATCACGGATGAGTTCCGTCACGGTCGTCTCGCACAGAACGGTCGCGCCGGCCGCGCGCACCTTACGCGAAAACCATTTATCGAACTGGGCACGGATGATCGTGTATCGGTTGGGCTTCGCCTCATTGAAGTCGTCCGACCTATAGTGAATCCCGGTATGGGATGTGTCGTCCATCACCCAAAGCCGCTGTTCAACCAAATGCCGCTCGAGAGGCGCATCATCCCGGAAATCCGGGATGATCTTCTCCAGCATGTTCGCGTACATGATGGCACCCTGGACATTCTTGGAGCCCGGGTATTCACCCCGCTCCAACTGCAGCACCTTCAGGCCATGGCTGGCCATGGTGTAAGCAGCTGCGTTTCCGGACATGCCTGCCCCAACAACAATGGCGTCGAAGTTTTCCTCGATCATGTCCATCCCCTTAGCTCGAAAGCTTATCGCGACTGTGGGGCGACAGCCGCCGGGTGAAGGCTTCCGTCAGTGCGGGCAGGAAGCGGATCGCGTCGGTGACGATTCCGAGGTGAGCGAAATCGAAAATCGGCGCGTTCGGGTCGGTGTTGATGGCCACGATGAGATCCGCCCCCTCCACGCCAACCCGATGCTGGACGGCGCCGGAAATCCCGGCCGCTATGTAAAGCTTCGGCCGGATCGTCTTGCCAGTTTGGCCGATCTGCCGATCAGCTGGCATCCAGCTCTTCTGGACTAACGGACGCGAACAGCCGTGCTCGGCGCCGATTGCTCGTGCGAGGTTCTTCACAAGCTGCAGGTTCTCCGCCGCGCCAAGACCAAGGCCTCCCGCAACCACGACGTCGGCATAGGCAAGGTTTGCCTTCGCCGACTGATTGTCCGGCAGGAAGCCGAGGACTTTGGTAGCGATCTCGTCCTCGGCAAGCGAAAGCTTGTGCCGGATGACACGCCCGACCGGTTTATCCGTCCGCTGCGGCATGGGCATGACCCTCGGCCGCACGGTCGCCATCTGCGGGCGGAAATTGAGCGTATAGATCGTGCACAACAAGGAACCGCCGAAAGTCGGACGCGTGGCGGCGAGCGAACTGTCGGTATCTACATCGAGTTCGGTGCAGTCGGCCGTGAGCCCCGTCTGCAAGGTCGTCGCCACGGAGCCGGCAAGATCCCTGCCCAGTGTGGTGGCACCGAGAAGAAGGATTTCGGGTTTGTGGGTATCGACCAGATCCGTCAACGCCTTGGTGAAAGGTTCATTCCGATAGTCGGCGAGCAGGGGCGCCTCGGCGATGTAGACAAGGTCAGCGCCATACGCGAATGCTTCGGCAACGGCGTTCCCCACGGCCTCTCCCGGCGGTCCAAGCACGACACCTGCAAGCTGGACCTGAAGCTTGTCTGCTAAGTTGCGGCCTTCGCCGAGCAGTTCGAATGATACCGGATGGACCTCGCCACGTTCGAGCTCGATGAAAACCCAAACGTGCCGATAGTCCTTGAAATGGGCGGGCAATTCCTTCTTTATGCCGGCGCGGCCGGCGGCAGGGCGAGGGGTTTCTCCGTTCGCGGTCGACATCGTTTTGCTCCTTGCCGTCACGCGCCGCCGTTAAAGGCGAGCTCATGTTCCAGCGCCGGCTGGCGGGTGAAGATTGCGGTGATGAGTTCGTCAGCGACATCGCGCAAGGCCTTCTCGGCGGTGTC
Source organism: Mesorhizobium sp. LSHC412B00 (assembly GCF_000503035.1). Taxonomy (NCBI): domain Bacteria; kingdom Pseudomonadati; phylum Pseudomonadota; class Alphaproteobacteria; order Hyphomicrobiales; family Phyllobacteriaceae; genus Mesorhizobium; species Mesorhizobium sp. LSHC412B00. The sequence continues at coordinate 28,524 of NZ_AYWB01000014.1, forward strand.
GATTTGTGCCGCCTTTTCAGCTCGAGCAGGAGGGGCGAAAACACGTTTGACGACCGTCGGTGAACCGCGCAGGCCGCATTTGGTGAGATCCTCAATGCCGGCGTCGGCCGCGCTCCATTTCAAGACCTGGCTGCGCGCGGCGCACAAGGCGTCCTGGATCGAGCCCCGGCGGATCTCGTTTGTGCCTTCCAGCATGGTGATGAGGCAAGGGAGCCTGCTCTTCAGCATCTGTGTGCCGCCTTCGGAACGGCGCTCGACCTTGATCTCGCGTGCAGCAAGGTCGACAGAAGGGATCTTCGCGACATAGGTCAGTTGCAGGAGTCCGAGGCGCTTGGCGATGCCGGGCCCGACCTGGGCGGTGTCGCCATCGATCGTCTGCTTGCCGGTGAAGACGAGGTCTGGCGTGCCGAACGTCTCGCCAATCTTCGCGATTGCCTGGGAAAGGGCGAACGAGGTTGCCAGCGTGTCGGAGCCGGCAAAATAGCGGTCGGTCAAGAGCACCGCTCGGTCGGCGCCGTAACCGAGCGCCTTGCGCAGCGCGTCCTCTGCCATGGGCGGACCCATGGTGAGCACAGTGACTTCGCCGCCATGTGCGTCGCGCAGTCTGAGCGCTTCTTCGAGGGCGAACAGGTCGTAAGGGTTGATGATGGTCGGAACACCCTGGCGCATGATCGTGTTCGTGACCGGATGGACCCTTATCTGTGTCGAGTCCGGCACCTGCTTGATGCAGATTACAATGTGCATTGGCGGTTTCTCTAGGCTCCTGTCCGGGTCCGGCATTGCGGTTATCTCCTTTGTCCGCATTATTCGTGCCAAGTCTCTTGCGCTCCCCCTTTCCTACAACTTCGGCTGGTTGCTTCTGACGGCGCTGTGGTGATGACCGCATTTGGCGGCTGCTCGACATTGTCGCGTCGCACCCTTGTCGCCGATCATTCCCGTCCGAACCGCTTCAGTACCGAGTCGAACGGAACAAAGGTGTGACCCGGCGCGGCAGGTTTGTTCGGATCGTGGTCCTTGAGCACCTTGAAAATCCGATGCGTGAGCGGCGAGGAAATCGCAAAGTCCTCGTAAGCGCGTTCGAGCGTCGCGCGCACCCTCGCGGCAATCACCTGGTCGGGCAGACCGGAGAAATCTTCTTCGGCGAGGTATTGGCCCACACGCTTCATGATATGGAGCCGCGAGACATTCAGTACCTTCGGGTCATAGGCGACGCCTAGGACTGAGAAGAATTCCTCTGCAGCCGACAAGCGCTTCAGTCGTGCGAGGATGTCGGTGACATCCATGGGGCGGCTGTCAGCGGAACAATTCATTGCATTCTTCCTGGTCGCAAAACTGTGGCCTCTGTGCGCTCGCGCACGGCTGACTTGGACCCGCACAGCTCGATGAGGGATGCCTCGCTGCACATTCCATCGTAGAGCTCGACCAGTCGAGTTGCAGTTACGGTCGATTTGGTCTCGGCCGCCTCGCGTCGGACGCGGGCCACCATCGCGGCTGCCAGATCCGGGTCGAGATCGCGACCGCTTTCGCTCAGCACATGGGCAATCGCAGTCGCGCCGGAATGCTTGCCGATGACGATCCGCCGGCAGCGGCCCACGAGAGTCGGATCGAGCCCCTGATAAGTACGCGAGTCCTTCAGCAGCCCTGCGACGTGAATGCCGGATTCGTGGGTGAAAACATCGGCGCCGACGACCGGCTTAGTGGCTGCGGTCTGCCGGCGGGCGGCCCAAGCCACCTGGGCGGCGAGGCCGGGCAATGCGGTCAGCTCAATGCCGGTGTCTGCGCCGTCGAAGACTGCCATTGCGGCGGCCACCTCCTCCAGCGCGGCATTGCCCGCACGCTCGCCGAGCCCCAGGACGGTGACGGAGGCATGGCGCGCGCCTGCGCGGATCGCCGCCAGCGTGTTGGCGCCAGCAAGTCCGAGATCGTTGTGCGCATGAAATTCAAGGTCGATTGGAGACTGCACCACGAGCTGGGCGACAAGTTCGAAGGTCGAAAACGGGTCGAGAACACCGACTGTGTCGGCCAGCCTCACGCGGCTTGCGCCGGCGCGTGCGGCCGTCTCGATGACGCGGGCGAGATGATCCCGATTGGCCCGCGAGGCATCCTCGCAGCCCACCGCGACGAAGAAGCCGGCATCGGCGGCGCGCCTGACCATATGATCGATGACCTGGAGCGCTCCCGCCTTGTCGAGGCCGAGCTTGGCGGCAAGTTGGATGTCCGACGCAGGCAGCGACAAATTGACCGCTTGGACGCCGCTCTCGATCGCTGCATCGAGATCCAACGACGTCATCCGGCACCAGGCCATGAGCCGAACCGGAAGACGCCGCGCTACCACGGCGCGAATTGTTTCCATCTCGTCGACGCCCATGACCGGCGTGCCGATCTCGATCTCTGTCACGCCAGCCGCCGCAAGAGACTCAGCGATCTCCAGCTTTTCCGTCGTGGTGAAGGCGACGCCCGGCGCCTGCTCGCCATCGCGCAAGGTCGTATCGTTGAGGGAGACATGACCGGTCATGACAGGCAGCCTGTTCTTCTGCGGCTCACGCATAGACCGGACTACCCGGCCCAGAACCGGAAAAGCTGCGCAGCTTCCCCACGATTCCCGGCATGACCTCGAGCACCCGGTCGATGTCCTCTTCGCTGTTGTCCCGCGCCAAGGAGAAGCGGACTGCCGCGTGTGGCGTTTTCATCGCGCTTAGGACATGGCTTGGTTCCAGAGAGCCGGAGGTGCAGGCCGAGCCAGAGGAACACGCGATGCCAATGCGGCTGAGGAGAAGTGGAATTCCATCACTTTCGACATGTTCGAAGGAGATGTTTGCGGTGTTGGGCAACCGTTGCAAGGGATCACCAGTGACACAGGTGCTTGGGATGCGCTGGAGGATCCCGCCCTCCAGGCGATCGCGGAGCGACTTTACCCGTGTGGTCTCGTCGTCCATGAATTTCAAGGCGAGTTCGGCCGCCGTGCCGAGCCCGGCTATGCCGGGCGTATTCTCGGTTCCAGCACGCCGGTTGTGCTCTTGGTGACCCCCCTTGATCAGCGAATGGAAATCGACGCCACGTTTTACGAAAAGCGCACCGATCCCTTTCGGCCCGTGCAGCTTGTGGCCGGAGAGCGACAGCATGTCGATTGCGGTCGACTTCAGGTCCATCGGAAGCTTGCCGACCGCCTGCACAGCATCGGTATGGAATAGGGCGCCCACTTCCTTGGCCAACTCGGAAAGCCTTGCCACGGGGAAGATCACACCAGTCTCGTTGTTCGCCCACATTATTGACACGATTGCAACCTGTGGGGTGAGGGCGGCCATATAGGCGTCGAGATCGAGCCGACCACGGCAATCCACCGGGATCCTGTGCACCTTGAGGCGGCGGGTCTTCTCAAGATGCTCGCAGAGCGTCAGCACGGCGGGATGCTCGACCGCGGACGTCACGATCTCGGTTCGGTTGGGCGCCGCCTCGAGCGCTGAAAGAAGCGCTGCATTGTCGCTTTCTGTCCCACCCGAGGTGAAAGTGATCTCATCCTCGAACTCCGCGCCGATCAGAGCTTGCAACTGCCTCCGCGCCTTTCTCACCGCCGCACTGACTGAGGCGCCAAGAGCGTGTGCCGACGAAGGGTTGCCGAATTGATCCCTAAAGAACGGCAACATCGCTTGCACGACCTCAGGATCGACCCGTGTGGTTGCGTTGTTGTCGAGGTAGACAGGCTTCATAGGTGCGATCCTCAGTTAAACAGAATGACGCGAGACCGACTCGTTGAGCCTCTGGCGCATGCCGTTGATGATCATTTGAACTGGCAGTGCGCGCAGGCGCCCGGAGTGTTTGACGTAAACCGGGTCTCCGTCGATATGTACATGTTCGCAGTGGCCGTAGGTCAGCCGGCAGGTAAGGACGCCCGAACGCGATAACGCTACCGATGAGCCGAATTTGGCGCAGCGGCGCGATTTGTCCGCAAGCAGCTCGGGTGCCACCAGGAACCGAGCTGCTTCGGGAGGCGACGTTCTTTGAATCCTACTGGGAGCGAATGGCGGTCCCGAGATCGGCTTTGACCTTGTCTTGTTTTTTAGGACGGGGACATCTGTTGTGCCGGCCATATAAGTCTCCTCTGCCGCAAAATCACTCTGTCGGCCGCACAGGCGCTTCGGGCGCTTAACTGAAGGACTTGCCGCAGCCGCACTTTTCGCGCGCATTGGGGTTATCGAAGACAAAACCGGAAGATTGGAGCCCGGTGAGGAAGTCGACGGTCATGCCGGCTACATGGGGTTGGGAGCCCGCGTCCACGAACAGCTTGACCCCATCTGTGTCAGTGATCGCGTCGCCCTCGCGCGACACGCTCTCCAGGCCCATTAAGTATTTGAAGCCTGCGCAGCCGCCGGCCTCGACCATAATGCGAAAGCCTTCCGCCGGCTCGCTGGCACGGCAAAGAGCAGTCTTGAAGGCGGCAACAGCGTTGTCGGTGAGCGTAATCATGGCTCCATTCTCCTCAGTCCGCGACCTGCTTGCCCATCACGTTGCATGCACCGTGCCAAAGCCAAAAAACGTTTCAACACAGCGCGGCATCTCTCGCACTGGTGCCTCTTGATTGCTGATAAGGTGTCGGCCAATCGACACGTGCTGTCGGGTTTGTCGGGTCCGGCACGAGGGATGTTGGCCTGAGTTCTTGGGTGAACTCACATCACCAAGGACAGAACTTCTTCTGAGCTTGCCTCGGCGCAATTGGCACGGTTTTTGAAGCTCCGTTTGGCGAGACGGCAAGAGCATGCCGATCCACAACCATGCCGTGGGTGCCATCGCGATGGATGGGGCGAAGCAAGGGAGTAACATGTCAGGACCGTGGTCAGATACGCGTTGTTGGCAAAGCAGCGCCGCTCGTGGCATCCGAATGCCCGCTTGGCCGATTGCGACAACATCCATACTGGCTCACTACCGCCCAGTAGCCGCCGACCGGCTCGATGGGATGCCATCGGCATGTGGCTGCTCGCCGGTTTTCGCATCGGTGCGACGCCGTGCGCACGCTGTCCAGCGACACCTTGTTCATGGGCCAGCAGCAGATCAGGATCGAGCATTTCGGCGCGCCTTATCGGCTGAAGATTCCCGGGCAGGGCAGATGATCCTCACACGTCGTAGAAACAGGGGTAAGCATGGACCAACGCGAGAAACCGTCGCCCGACGAAATCCGGCGGGCGTGCAAAGACAATCCGAAGATCCGGGAGCATGATCTCGCCGCTCGATTGGGCATTTCGGAAGCCGAGTTGGTCGCGGCGCATTGTGGTCACGGCGCGGTGCGCATCGAGCCGCGCGTCGATGATCTGCTGACCGGCCTCGAAGCGGTCGGCGAGGTGATGGCGGTCACCAGCAACGAAAGTGCCGTGCACCAAAAGATTGCCGTCTACGGCAAAGTGGTCACCGGCAACCAGCATGCCATACTGCTCGGCGACGAGATCGACCTGCGCATCTTCCCGAAAGCGTGGGCGTATGGCTTCGCCGTCGAGAAGCGCGAGGGGGCCGAGATCCGCCGCAGCCTGCAATTCTTTGATGCCACCGGCGAGGCGATGCACAAAGCTCATCTCACGCCCGCCTCGAACCTGCAGGCCTATCAGGATCTGACGGCAGAGCTTGTATCCCCCGACCAGGAGCCGATCATATCGCTCGAGGCGAGCGGGGCGCGCGATAACGCAGTGAGTCCAGACCACGCCACCACGGTCGACGACCTACGCGAGCACTGGGGCCGGCTAAGCGACGTGCATCAGTTCTACCATATGTTGAAGACACTGAAGCTCAGCCGCTGCCAGGCGATGCGTATGGCCGACGAGGATGACGCCTGGCTACTCGACAATGATGCCATTGGCGCCCTGTTCCAACAGGCGGCCGAAGACGAGATGCCGATCATGTGCTTTGTCGGCAATCGTGGTTGCATTCAGATCCATTCCGGCCCGATCAGGTCGGTCAAGCAGATCGGGCCGCGGATCAATGTGCTCGAAGAGACCTTCCATCTGCATCTTAGGACCCATCGCATCCGCGAGGTCTGGGCCGTGCGCAAGCCGACGAGGGATGGTCACGTTACGTCCATTGAAGCCTATGGCGCGGACGGCAAGATGATCATCCAGTTCTTCGGCACGCGCAAGGAAGGCGAACGCGAGGGCAGCGACTGGCGGTTTCTGGCCGAGAGTCTGCCACGCGTTCCCGGTCCGACCTCCAGGGGTGTGTTGACTGCCGACAGGTCCTCGGATTGAATTGGCCGCGATAGGACTCAGCACCACGTTCCGACAGCGGCTCGCGAGCAAATCTAGGTCCATGAGCGGAAAGGATGCCGTCGTAGCGCATGCGCATGGTCAGGTGATGCACGCCGGAATGGACCGCATCTATACAGTCAAGCTGGTCGCCGGTCGGCACCGGTGCGCACGAGTGCATCGCCGTCTGCCGGAAAAGCCTTGCAGCGCCTGCGAGCGATAAAACGCATACGCCATCAGCGCCGAACCGAAGCGCGGCTTGACCTTTTTGATATTTCCGATCGTCTCGCGCAAGCGCCGTCGGGTCTTCTCGGACCGCACCCGATCCTTGCGCTGGATCCCGTCGTTGCTCAATCCGGGCCGTGCGAGCGATCTACTCGCTCGTCGACCGGCAGGCTGTGCAGCAACAGCCAAGCCGAACAGCCCGATGTCGCGGGCTCGACAAAACCGACCACGGATGTCGGTTGTCGGACGTTGTCATAAGAATGATGGACAGGTGATCATCAGCGGCAGACCCAGCGCAGGCTGGCATTGCTTGGTGCACCGCCATGGCTACCCTATCCGGCACGCGACTTGCTTCGACAATTTGATCAGCAGGGCAGAGGTGATTGACCAGTCTCTCAACCCTAACGGGGAAGCGGCCGCTTTGCTTCATGACCGGAGCGCGGCGGAGATGCCCCTCTGATCGACTTCGCAACCCATCTCATCCGCGCTGGTGCAGGTGGGCTGTATCAGGCGACAGAATCTAGAAGGCGCCCGACAAGAGACGTGCCCATGCTGGAAATCGACTTTATGAACAGCGGTGCAATCTCAATTGAGCCATGAACGCCAATGTAGAGAAAACAAAATGGCGACCAACCCCGTTCCAGATCATGTCCCGCCCGAAATGGTGAGGGACTTCAGCCTGTTTACATCGCCAGGGATGCCACCAACACCCAACGGGGATCCACACGCAGCTGTCGCTTGCGTACATGACGGGCCTCCGATCTTTTACTCCCGCTACAACACGCAAGATGGCCGGGGTACCTGGGTCATCACCCGTGCCGCGGACCAGCGGAAGGTGCTGCAGGACGCAGAGACTTTTTCCAGCCATCGCAGCATCTTCTCCTCCATACTGGGTGAGAACTGGCCGACGATCCCGCTTGAGCTCGATCCACCGGCCCATGGCGTCTTTCGCTCACTGCTTAATCCGCTGCTTTCGCCAAAGCGGGTGTTGGCTTTGGAACCGGCTGTCCGCGAACGGGCGGTCGAGCTGATCGAAAGGATCGCCGCGTCGCGCACAAGCTGCGACGTGATGAAGGATTTTGCCTTTCCTTTCGCGGTGAGCACCTTTCTTCGCTTTCTGGGGTTGCCTGATGACCGACTCGATACATTCGTCGGCTGGGGGAAAGATCTGCTCCACGGCGACGATAAGGAACGACCTGTGGCTGCCCGGACGATCGTGGCATTCATCGACGAACTTGCAGCCATGCGCCGCGATGAGGCGGTTGACGATTTCATGACCTTTATAGTGCAGGCACAGGTCGAGGGCCGCCGGCTGACTGACACCCAAGTCCGCGGCATCGGCGTGCTTGTCTTCGTCGCTGGGCTCGACACGGTCGCAGCAGCTATAGGCTTTGACTTGGCGTACCTCGCACGCAACCTCAAAGATCAGCAATTGCTGCGGAGCGAACCGGACCGCATCCCGCTCGCAACCGAAGAATTGCTGCGGGCCTATCCGCCCATTCAGTTGATCCGCGTGGCCACGAAAGATATCGACTTCGAAGGCGCGCCGATCCGGAAGGGGGACTATGTTTCCTGCGCCACGATGATTGCCAATCGTGACCCGGCGGAATTCGAATGCCCCAACACGATTGATTTGGAGCGGGAGGACAACCGCCACGCAGCGTTTGGCTATGGTCCCCACCGTTGCCTTGGCTCACACCTTGCCCGGCGCGAGATTGTCATTGGCCTGGAGGAGTGGCTGGCGCGCATCCCGGCTTTCAGGATCAAGCAGGGTACGGCGCCGATAACTTCTGGCGGCCATGTGTTCGGGATCGAAAATTTGATCCTGGACTGGTCTTAGGCCCGCCCCGAGCCCGGGCACAGACAATGGAGGCAGCGCCATGCGCATCATCGTCCAAAAGGCCAAATGCCAGGGCCACGCGCGATGCGCGGCGCAAGCGCCGGACATCTTTAAACTCGATAATGACGGTTACATCCTGCCTGGTGACATTGAAGTTGCGGAAGGGGAGGAACTGCCTGCATCACGAGGCGCGCGATCCTGTCCTGAACGTGCGCTGGAACTCACTCGCTGACGCTCTGGATGAGACAGCATTCAACCGTGAGTCTGGCGGCTTGAACCATGTGGCCGCACTCAGCACGCGACCTCTGTCCCGCACGGTTCACGTCCAACTCTGCGGGGCAAATTCCGGCGCCAGTGTTCCCCGTGAGGCGCAAACGGCAGGGCCGGGGTTCGCGAACCTCTTCGAAACACAGAATTTGCGCCAGAGCCGATGGACCAGACGAGAATTGCCGAACTACTCGACGCGAGGCGACCCGGAGTGCCGTACCGAAGAACTGCCCGACCCATGTTGCGGCATGCCGGGTCTCTGCATGATTTGATAGGGCGAAACCAGGAGAACGCACCATATTTGCCCAACATTATGCCCGGCTCAGCACCGGCCAATGGCCGCAGCTGGAGAGAAGGTTCGACCAGCATGTGCTTGCCTGTGTGCTTTCACGTGCGCTCGAGGAGATCGAGGCCGGCGAGGCGACGGCGACGGAGGCAACCGGACTTTCGCGCGCCGAGTTGCGCGATGTCCTGTCCCGCTGTTTCCCTGCTTTTCCTATCAACGCGTTTGCCTTGGAAGAGGGGAGCGAGCCTGAGCCGGATCTGGAAGAAGAACTTCTGCGCGGACTGCTGCTGGCGCATGCCCGGCCCGACGACAAGGCAAGCGCCCGCTTCGCCAAGATCATCGCCCGGCGTGCCATGCGCAATGACCACCTCTGGCAAGACCTTGGCCTTTTTAGTCGAAGCGACCTCGGCCGCCTGCTCGCCTCGCATTTTCCGACGCTGGCGGCCGGCAACACCCAAAACATGAAATGGAAAAAATACTTTTACCGAAAGCTCTGCGAGGCCGAAGGCTTTTCGCTGTGCAGCTCCCCCAGTTGCCGGGACTGCAATGATTTCGAAAGCTGCTTCGGCCCGGAGGAAGGCGAAAGCCGCCTCACACGGATCAAGAACGGCGTCGCCTCGGATTGAGAGCCGCTTTCGTCAATCGTACAGCGCCGGCGCTCGCGCCGCGCCAATCTCTTGTCGAATGTCGACGGACGCCTTCGAGGATTTGAATGCTGTGCCTGCTGTCCGATTGATCGCGATGCTCGCTTCGGCGGGCGCTGCCATCATGGCCGTGCAGGACCCGACCCGCACCATCGCCGCCGAGCAACTGCTGTTCTCCGGGTCGTTGCTCCTCGCCTGCCTGGCGGTTGCGGCGCATGGGCGGCCGCGGTTCACCGCCGTCATTGTTCGCGCTGGTGCACAGTTTCGCCACGATCACCCATTGGGGCGGCCAGATTGTCTCCGGCGTCGCCATCAATTTCGTTGCTGCCGGCTCCGCCATCATTCTCGGCCAGGTTCCGGCAGGGCGCGCGCTAGGGTTCCTGGAAGCTTTTCGAATTTTCTGGATCCCGCCTCAACCCGAATTGCGCGTGCTTGTTGGACAAATTAGTCACTAGATTCGGATTTAGGATAGATTCAGGAGGCTTCGAATTTCTAACGCTCGCGACCTCGCAGGTCGTTCACGTCAGCACGAAGGCGTTTAACCCTACGTGTCGTATTGGCAGCTATGCGCAGCATTCCGGTCGTTGCCCAGTCTTGTTGAAAGTTCCAAAAGCTGCCGATCCGGTTAGCGCACACAAAACACCATAGCGGGGCGGAGGCGGACCCTCGGTTATTAGACTATGGCGTTGAAACAGCTACCATGGCTCTTAGCTGGCCATGCGGTTCCGCTTCCAATTCGCGAACACGGCATTTCTTGTAGCTGCAGGCATTCACGGGTTGGGTGCGATCGTCGCAGCGACTGCATCCCAGGGCATGGGTCTCCAGTGTTGGGCCTACTCCTGCGGCGTGCCGACCGCCGGGTCTATCCTCGGGCCCTACGTAGACTTTCGGCGACAAGAAAAGTACACCGGATCAACAATATAGAGTCGCCTTTCCGTCGACTCGACCCCAGGGGCCGAATGATGCACATTTCGCCAACCTCGTTGAAAGTCAGCCAGTTGCTCGGTACGGCAAACGAGCAATATGTAATCCCGCCTTATCAACGCCGATATTCCTGGCGCGAACGACAAATCTGGGAGTTGCTCGAGGACATCGATTTACTCGAAGGGTCCGATGTTCATCTGTTGGGCAGCATCGTGTGCCTGACCGGGCGCCATTCCGCGAATATGAACCCCTTGGAACTGGTGGACGGGCAACAGCGCCTGACCACGATCTGCATCTTGCTCGAATCCTTGAAGAAACGCTTCGTCGAAGAAGGAGTCGATGACGAGGAGCAATGGCGCAGTCTTGCGCGGCTGCTGATAGCTCGGAATTCCGGTGGGGACAGCAGCTCGAAGATTGCGCTCAACACTCTGGACAGCGATGAATTCAAGAGCCTAGCTGCCAGCGAAGAAATCGACTTTGGCGCCTATCAGAACCAACGCCTAGCGAACGCATTCGGGACGATCAGGGCTTGGCTCTCGGAGAAGACGCTGGAAGACCTTGTGGCATTCTCGTTCAAACTACAGAATCAGGCTTTGATCGTGCGGCTCGACGTGAGCGATGCCAAAGACGCATTCAAGCTCTTCGAGACGATCAACAACCGCGGGCTCCGCTTAAGCCCCACCGACATCGTCAAGAATTTCCTGTTGGGCAATGCCGCGAGGTTCGGGCCGCAGCAGCTGGAGGGTGCCAAGAAGGAATGGGCGAAGCTTCTTTCCCACCTCGATGGCACCGATACGGATGCATTCTTCCGATACTTCCTCATTGCCTCCACACAGCGGCGCATCACGAAGAACCAAGTCATTCCGGAGTTCAAGACGCTGTTCATGAATGAGGTAGTCGAGGCTCGTCAGCTTCCAGATCGGCACCTCTACGCCGACGAGGAGGAAATCGAAGATGACAATCTCGATGATGGCGTCGACATAAAGGACATCGAGATCGAAGAGACCTCGGCGGAACAGATCACGTTCGCTGCATTCCTCAAGCGGATCGTGACCAGCGCGAAAGTATTCGGCGAACTGGTGCTCGGCGCCACCGGCAGCAAGCAGATCGACAGACATCTGCGAAATCTGCGCATGATCAAGTCCGCTCAGACCTACGGCTTCTTGATGCATCTGCGCGCCGGGGGCATCGACGACAAGACATTCGTCCAGATTCTGAAGCTCACGGAAAGCTTCGTATTGCGCCGGCATATATGCAGGGAACGCGCGAACGAGACCGAGACCTTGTTCGCCAAGCTGTGTGAGGTGGATCCAACCGACCCGATCTCGGCGACCCGCAAGGCATATCGCGACGCGTGCCCATCGGACGACAAATTTGCATTGGAATTTGCCAGCGCGAATTACTCTGCCAACATCATCGATCGAGCAAGATACTGCCTGGAACAGATCGAAATTCGCCGCCATGGCAAGCACACCGAGCTGGCCGTGCTCGGTGCAGAAGACGTCCATGTCGAGCACATCATTCCGCAGAAGATAACGACGGCGAAATCGAAGAGGGATTGGGGCGACTGGATCACCTACCTTGGGGAGAAGGCAAACATTCTACATCCCCGATTGGTATCGAGAATCGGCAACCTCACACTGTTCGCAGGCGAGCTTAACATCAGTGCCTCCAACAATCCCTTCATTGCGAAGAAGTCGGCCTACAAGCAGTCCGCAATTCTTGTCACGCAAGATTTGGCGGTCATGCCAGCCTTCAAGTTCAAACAGGTCGAGGCTCGATCCGTGGATCTAGCTGGGTTGGCGGTTCAATACTGGCCACGGCCTTGAATTTGTTCAGCCGGGCGTTCCATCTCGGTCATTCCCTGGCGTATGCTGAGATGGCCGCTTCTGGCGATGTCAGCCATAGGCGGACTTTCGTTGGCGATCATGGTGTACGCCGCTCCCCTGGCGTCTTGGGGGCTGGTAAATGAGATGTTCCGGTCAGGGCACCCGCCTCGCGGCAAGACTGGCAGAACGGCATGCAGCTATGGTGCTCGCCAAGGCGGTCGACGAGCGAGGGGTGGTGAATGGGAAAGCAGATCGTTTGGAGAACAGATACACGGCGCTTCGAACGAGGCGATGTGGTGGCCTCTGCCGCTGACCACGCGGCAACCACATTGCACGCTAGTCACGCTCTGGCCGAGCAAGCTTTCCGAGACGGTATCCCGAACGGTCACGACCTCCGCGCCAACTCCCTCTACACATGGCGAGACGAGAGCTGGGCGCGGCTGACCTGGGACCGCGAAAAGGGCAAGTTCCTCTACAAGCTCGAAATCGATACGGATGACATTAGGCACACTGGAGACGTGTGCTGGTATTCCGCTGCCGGCATACTCATCGGTAATGGTAAGTCTCCCGACGAAGCCGTGGACGCTTATGCGACCGGCAAGCCTCATATCCCGGACATACATTTCAAGCCGAGGGTGGAAATCCTGGTCAAGCGGGCCATCGTGCTGGAGCGGTACGAAAAGAAGGCCCCGAAGGGCCTTGCCGGGCTTGGTAAGGACTAAGCCTGTCCTAATCCCATGTGTGGGCCGTCCCCTCATTGCGGGGCGGGATGTGAGAGCGAATCTGCTCAGCTAAAGCATACTTGCCGGCATGGTCCATCGCGCGTGCGATTTCCTCCAGCCCTCCGATATTGCCACTAGCGAGCAAGGTTTGAGCGATGATCTCGACCATTGCGGCGATGTCATCCGATGGGCCTGTCAGGGTAAGCCGCTTAATTAGGTCCCCCATATCGGCGCGCAGTGTCGTACTAGAAGCCGGAAGAACCTCCCTATAGGTCGTCGGTGCATTGTTGGCCAATGTTGGCTTCTGCTTCTTCTTCCGCCTTGCGCGCTCGTGTTTGCGGATTCCCTTCGCTTCGCTGGACGTCATCCGAACCATCAATTTTCGGGTGTGGTCCTTATAGATATCCTCCTGATAAATCTCAAAGTTCGCATTCTTTTTGTCAGAGTATTTCATTGCCTGGTTAAGTAGCTGAAGAACTTCGGGGGTTTTGACCTCGACCTCCGGGGCCTGCTTACTCCTATGCCGTATTAGGGCGCGTATTTTGCCTCCGAAATCCAACATCCTGCTACCGGCTTCAGCGGCTTCACCAACTTCGTCGGCGTGACTAATCCCCCAGAGTCCCCACTCAATGAGCTTGGTCCACCATGAACCAATTTCCATGGACACGACGACTAGAGAGATGCCGTAGAGGCGCTGGTAGTCCTTTTGGACGGCAATCAGGAAACGGCCCATTTCTGCGGCCGTGAATAGCTGGTCGGTTTCGAACCCAATCACTAGCGCGGGCTGGTTAGACATTTCGTCCATCTTCACTCAGCGTCCCTCCCTTGAAACCCGATGACACAATAAAAGGCCACGGTGTGGGGCCGTACGAGCTTGGCGAGGGCCGGAATAAGCGAACCAGGAATGCCTGACGCCGTAGCCTCTGCCTCCGTTGCTGCACACGCTTCCCGGCCGCTAGTTGAAAGCCTTGCCGCCCTTGGCTACTAGCTTTTGAAACTTGGCGTTGATGGCCTTAAAGAGTTTTACGAACCTATCGGCGGTGGCAGCGTCAACAATCCCTGTAGGATTCGTGGCCATTTCTGAAAGCAGCAGTCGAGTTGGCCTGGTCTTGAAAAATTCGATATTCAGGGCTTTCAGGCCGTCTTCGAACCGCTTCGCAATTCGTGGAATGTTTGGGTTGAGCGTGAGTGTTTTGCCCTTCAGTTCCTTTACGTAGGCATCGCGTACCAGCCGCTCATAGGTTGCCGGGTCAAGCAGGTCTTCGATATCGGCCTCCGCCGTACCCGAACCTTCCGAGGCAAACACCAAGCCATCTTCCTTCATCAGTCTGGTCTTGAGAAGTTCCAGACTGGTGTTTCGGGCTTGTGGTTCCTCATCAAGAAGCACCAAAACTTTGAGATTTTCCGATGTCAGCAATGCCACCATATAGGAGACCTTTTGGGCTCCCCCGGCCGGCGTTATCGTAAGCTCGGGATTGAGCGAGGTCTTACCATTGTCGCGAAGGTAAGCCGAAATTGAGGAAAGCATCCAGAAGTCGGTGACGCCTTCAACCACCAGATTGTTTGGGCCGACAAAGAGGCTTTGAGCCAGGTCATAACCCAGCGCCGCTTGTATGGGGAAAAGGGTTCTAGAATCGCCGGCCGGGTCATTACTGACTGTCGTACCGTGTTCCTCATCAATGCTCACCGTCCGAATGGCGTCTAGGCTGTCGGTCGGCACCATGAATGGCGAATGAGTTGAATAGAGAATCTGATTTTTGAAGCCCGACTTGAACAACGTCAGCAGGTCGGCTTGCGATTTGGCGTGGAGGTAGAGGCCTGGCTCATCGAGCAGCAAGATCGCGTTTTCAGCCTTACCGCCGTTCGTATCCGCCGCAAAAGTTATATAGAATGCGAAGAACCACTTAAAGCCACGGCTGCGCTCATCGAGGTTAACCTCGACATCATAGACAGCGTTCGGGTCGGAAACGAACGTGTCCAGAAACTGCGCGTCAGGACTGAAGCGGACTTTGAGTGGTCTATCCTTCCAGAGCCTCTTAATCTCGCCTGTCACTACCGCGCTGGCACGGTTTGCAAGCTGGTTCCGTGTTTCAGCGTCGGTGCCAGACAAGCTTTGGAGGGTGGTAGCATTCAGGCCGGCCACTTTGCAGAGCTTTTCGAACTGCTCATCTGCTGGCGTGAGCCCCCCAGCTTCCTTCCTCTGAAGATATTCCGCGACGTTTTGGTGACCACTCATGGAAGGGTATTCATCCAGGAACATGAACACCGGCAGCTTGCCTACAAACCAGTCGCGCACCTGTTGCTGCTTTTGCTCGTCCTGCCCGACGGCGATAGCCAGATCGTCGATTTCATCCAGCAAAGCATCCTGCTTATCGGATAGTTCGGTGCCGGCAGCAGCAAGTGCGATCCGCAAAGCCTTTACCGCAGGGCTGGCAACTTTGGCCCACGCCAAACCATCATCCAGTGCGGCTGCGCTCGTTTCGAAGGCGTCGGCCGCAGTCTTCAGGTCTTCCTTCCTGTCGTCCGCGACATTCTCGACCACAGCAAGTACAGCGGGCCCTATCTTCCGGATCTTGCTGCTGACTGCTGCTTTGTCGTAGCCAAGGGGCTGGAGGCGGCTCGCGAGATTGACCCAGCGCTTGCCGCCGTAATTCCTTCCAATGGAAATCTCGGTTATGCCCGATGCTCGCGGGAGCATCGTGGCCAGTTCGGCCTGCTCCGCTTTGCTAAGTACCCAGGACGTATCCACAACGCGCGTATCGTCGGTGCACTCCTCCAGGCGACGGCTTCTTGGAAAGTCCTTTATCTTGTTAAGCGCAGTGAACCCTTCTGCCGGGTTCAGACTTCGGACTAGAAGAAGCGTTGATTTTCCGCTCTCGTTCCTGCCGAGCAGCGCAGTAATCCTAGATACCTTTACGTCGCCGCTGTCCGAGATAGATCTGAAATTTGTGACCCTGAACGAAACCAGTTCCATGGTGCTTCCCCAAGCCAGTTTTCTTATGAGGCTTAGGGTTATGCTGTTCTTTGTGCCGTGTCATCAGAAGAAGGCGGCAATCTGCTTCCGATTCTTCCTCTATCAACATCGGTGACAAGGTGGCTATCATCGCCACGGTGGGCAAGCGCATCGAGGATGCGCGTGGCCCTGCATATCCCTACCGCCAATTTTCCCTACTCGATCATCGATCAGAACGCCAAGCCAGGAGACAGGATCAGGTTCGAGGGTGAAGTTGTGCACGTTGACGATGATCTAGTGGTGAAAATCTAACGCTTGGTATCCGCTGGGAATGGCGGCAACCGACCCTACTGCGGTCATTTAGAGATGCCTAATATAAATCTGGCTCCGCGTGGCCGGAATACTAGGTGCGGCGTTCGGGCCGTTCCTCGCTGAAGCCGCCACCACAGCGTTTCTCGGCTGGCACCTTTGGGTTTTAACGGTGTAACCCTCCGACCTGAAAGGCGACTTCTATGTCGTTCCGCAACGTGCAATAAATCGAGGCGCAAGGCCTGTTCCAGGGGTGGGGAGACAGCAACAATGAAGATAGCACTGAGGCTTTGCCGCGCGTCTATCGCTGGAGCCGTCCTCGTGGTGGTTACCGCGTGCGGACCTGACGAAACAGCCGACAATGACAGGTTTTCCCTCGTGAACGAGGAAATAAACGACGTTCCTGTCAAAACACAGATAGCGCAGCATGTAGCCGCCCAGGGCGTCCCCACGAAGAGCGAGCTGGAAACTGAAATCCTGAAACGCTTCCGCGCCGCCAGAAAGCGCAGCGGCTTCCGGTACCATGACTCTCCGACGAACATATACATCTATGTGTACGGCAGCAAAGAGCAGGCGCGAGCGGAACAAGGCCTATGGATCGCGATGCTCGCGAAAAACTACGATGATGCGGGGGAGCCACGGTTATGTCGAATCCTTCAACGGTCGCATGCGCGACGAGCTCTTGAACGAGAGCCTGTTCTTCGGCCTCGACCACGCCCGCAGTGCAATCGCCGAATGGCGGGACGACTTCAACACCGCGAGGCCTCATTCCTCGCTCGGCTACCAGACCCCGGCGGCATACGCCGAGGACATCACCGCAACCGGCTCCGACGCTGTGCTGATGGAAGGCTCTGCGCCTCCGCCGGTTGCTCAACCCGCGCCAAGAGGCGTAACAGAAACGGCCAAGGCTCTAATCGCCGCTGGATGAATGTTCAGTGGCAGGTCAGAAGCATTCTTCCGCAGGGGAGAGAGGGACGTGGGCAAAGTCCACCGTTATCAAGGTGCCAATCAGGCCGACCGGTGGCGAAAGCGCGCCGGCAGGAGAATGCTGTCACGGCGATTGCCGCGACCGCTCTTGGGGCTCCTCTTGCTGGGCGTTGGAACGCTTGCCGCAGCAGTCACCCAATTCGCTATCCAGAGCACCTCTGGCCTCATCACTGGCATTCAGAGCACCATAACAACTTGGACTGAACCATTGCCTGGCCCAATGGAAGGCCGCGCTTCGGTGATCGACGGCGACACGGTCGAGATTGCTGGTCAGCGCATCCGCTTCAACGGCATCGACGCACCGGAGAGTCGCCAGTATTGCGACGACGCCAAGGGCTTCGAATCCCTGTGGGCTCCGCGCCGCCCAAGCCTTGGTCGAGTTCCTGGCAGCTTCGCGACCGCTGCGTTGCAGCTTTATTGACCGCGATCGTTATGGCCGGCTTGTAGGGAATTGCGATCGCGCAGACGGTCGCAGCGTTCAGCGCTGGCTTGTCGAACAGGGTCTGGCCCTCGACTGGCCGCGCTATTCGAAGGGAACATTCGCCGCCGAGCAAGGCACTGCCAAAGCGGCTCACCGCGGCCTTTGGCGGGGGCGGCTCGATCAACCTTGGGATTGGCGTGCGGTCAATGCCGACAAGGTCGAGACTGTCAGCGAGCAATCGACCGGTTTCGGGCTTCTCGGCTCAGGCTGCAACATCAAAGGCAACATCAGCGTGAACTCTGGTGAGCACATCTACCACCTGCCTGGCCAAGAACATTATGCCGAGACAGTCATATCGACTGGAAAGGGCGAGCGCTGGTTTTGCTCTGAGGCCGAAGCTCGTGCGGCAGGTTGGCGTCGAGCAAAGCGATAAAGCCGCAGGGAAGACAAGAGTGCCGGACTGGGAAAGCCTTGGCTATACATCGGCGCCGTTTTGATATTTCTCAGCATGGGCCCGTCGAACGCCAGAAGCGGTCGAGCTTCCAAAATGATCAAACCTGACAGCCAGCGGCGTACAGGTAAATCTCTGATCCCGCCTTGACCAAGAAGTACACGGCCACATGGAATCCTTCGCGTTCTTGGTCTCGCAAGTCGGGGTGCAGCATTCGTTGAACGTGCTCCGACGGACGAGGAACTCGCCGAGGCCGAAGCCATGCGAGCGACTGCGGAGAATTTGCTTTCCGCACATTCTATCGGGCATTGAAGCCCACGTCCGTATGAAATGCTTCGCCGATCCAGGTGCTACGCCGAGGAATCTTCGCGACATCGACTGGAGCATCGTCAGTGGGAGCGGGA
The DNA here is from genome assembly GCF_000503035.1 of Mesorhizobium sp. LSHC412B00. NCBI lineage: Bacteria > Pseudomonadati > Pseudomonadota > Alphaproteobacteria > Hyphomicrobiales > Phyllobacteriaceae > Mesorhizobium > Mesorhizobium sp. LSHC412B00. Next base: position 47,010 of record NZ_AYWB01000014.1, read on the forward strand.
TGGGGAACCCCGGGCGACTGCGGCCAGCGGTGAGCCTCTGGTTGATCGTACCCAACACCAGCTCCAATTCGTTACGCATTTGAGCCTTATTAAATCGTTCCGGCATAGATGGACTTTACAGTCTCGATTGCACCCAGGAACGAAGCGTAAAGCGCGGTCGATCGAACTGATGCGTCAGCGAAATCTATGTCTTCGTCTGCTTCGATGTTGAGTGCGTGCTTATCGAGCATGGCACCTATCTGTTGAGCGCTATAAGATCCAGATTTTCTGTTTACCATTTCAGCTTCGATAACGGGGTAATATTCATCTTCGCGCCCCAAGATCATGCGCATGATGGTGAGCTCATCGGCTCTGACGTTTGGAGCTATATACTTCGCTCCTGTGACCACGAAATTCTCGGCATCTTCATCTGCGGTTTTTTGCACGCCCGAGAAACAGCTTATCGCTGCCTTAACGAGGATAATAGAGAAGATGACAATTTCTGTTTTCCGATAGGTCTGGACGGGTGCCGTCCCTGCGACACCATCGCGATAGTACCCCTCCACCCTGTCGGCGGTCGCGTCTAGGACGGCGGCAAACAAAAGGCTTCTGTCAATCGGCAATTTCTTCTTGAACATCCCGAACATTATTAGCCCCCCGGCTTTGACCCAAGAATTTGAACTGCTCACATCAGCACTAAGCGAAATTGCTCCCTAGCAGGCTGTTGAAAAAGTGGCTCGCAGCGAGGCTGTGAGCGTGATTCAATGTCTCCGAAGAGATTCGGAGAACGAGGCATGCGCGGCGGGGACGACCGGTCTGGCGAACTGTTCAGTTATGTTGATCTCGAGGCTCGGGTGCGGCGCGATCATCCGTTGCGCCGCATTCGGGCGATTGTGAACGAGGCGCTGGCGGCGTTGGAGCGGGACTTCGCGGCGCTGTATTCGCCGATGGGGCGGCCTTCGACCCCGCCGGAAAAGCTGCTGCGAGCGATGCTGCTACAGGCGTTCTATTCGATCCGCTCGGAGCGGCTGTTGATGGAGCGGCTGGAATACGACCTTCTGTTCCGCTGGTTCGTCGGCATTGGCGTTGACGATGCGGCCTGGGACCATTCTGTGTTCTCCAAGAACCGCGACCGGCTGCTGGAGGGCAACATCGCCGCAAAGTTCCTGAGCGCGGTGCTGGCACAGCCCAAGGTCAAGAGGCTTCTCTCGACGGATCACTTCTCGGTCGACGGAACGCTGATCGAGGCCTGGGCGTCGATGAAGAGCGTCAAACCGAAGGACGGCTCGGGCGAGCCGCCGGCTGAAGGGGCGGGCGAAACGCGGAAGCGGACTTCCATGGCCACAAGCGCTCGAACGACACACATGCCTCGACCACCGATCCGGATGCCCGGCTCTATCGCAAGGGCAAAGGCAAGGAGGCCAAGCTGTGCTTTATGGGACATGGCTTGATGGAGAACCGCCACGGCCTGCTGGTCGACGCCTGCCTGACACTGGCCGACGGACATGCTGAGCGGGTGGCCGCACTGCACATGATCGAACCTCGCGCGGAACGGCCACAGGCGATCACGCTCGGTGCCGACAAGGCCTACGACACTGAAGACTTTGTCAATGAGCTGCGCTCGATGAGGGTGACGCCGCATGTAGCGCAGAACAACACGAGCGGCCGCAGTTCCGCGATCGACGGGCGCACGACGCGGCATGGCGGCTATGCTGTCAGCCAGCGCATCAGGAAGCGCATCGAAGAGGCATTCGGTTGGATCAAGGTCGTGGCCGGCCAGCACAAGACGAGGTTCCGCGGCCGCGACCGTGTCGGATGGGCCTTCACCTTCGCAGCCGCTGCCTACAATGTGGTGCGACTGCCAAAGCTCATGGCGGAGACCGGCTGATGGCCAAGGTTCCCGGCTTCGCCAAGGCCTTTGCCGGCCGCTGGCGCATCGTCGAGATGGATGTTTGGGATAACGACTTCCTCGATCTCGTCGAGGAAGCGCATCTGACATTCAAAGGCTCGGCGGATGGCGAGATCGCCTTCGGCGCACTCAAGGGCTTCCTCGATGTCCGATATGGCACCCGCGATGGCTCAGCATGCGCGGAATTCTCGTGGGAGGGGCATGATGACAAAGACCCAGCCTCTGGCCGCGGCTGGGCTGTCTTTGGCACTGCAGGCCGCCTCGTCGGCCACTTCTACATCCACAACGCCGACGATTCAGGCTTCGCTTGCGAAAGAGCCTGACTTCTTCAACAGCCTGCTAGGTGCGGTTCGCAGGCTACCTCTTGCTATTAGCCTCAGGCAGCAGCCTATCACATCGCATGCCACAAAGAGCAGCCCCGGCATCCGGCCTGCTCCAGCGCCGCTTCTGGTAGGCGGTGGCGGAAACCCGAATGGCCGTGAGGCGCAGTCTCCGGCGCGGTCAAAAAGCTATGGGTATGTGACTCTACCCGACAAATGACTATCGACAACCGACTGCACAATCCCAATATTGGGAGCTGTTCGCCTATTGTTCCTTTGGAGCGTCGATGTCAAAGAAGATCACCGACAATCAGCTGCTGGGTGAGATTGGTGAAACCGCAGCCCGACTTCGATTCTTGAAAATCGGATTTCAGTTCGATGTCAGGTCGAGATTGGAAGCAGGCGTAGATGGCATCGTCGAAGTGATGGACAACGGTGTCCCACTTGCGAAGATGATCGCCGTCCAGGTGAAGGCCCGCCATGGAAATGCATATGCTTCGGAGGACAAAAACGGCTTCACCTATATGGTGCGAAGCGAAGACCTCGAATATTGGCGCCCGTCGAATCTGCCGGTGATCATTGTCCTGTACCGCGATTCCGACGAGACCTTCTTCTGGAAGGAGATCCCGCGCGGATCGGACGACTCCGAGCGCAGATTGCGGTTCGACAAGAAGCTGGATTGTCTCGACACCGATGCCGTCGATAGATTGGCCGCAATCACCGTTCCCAAGGCCGGCTTCGGCTACTATATCCCGCCGTTGGGAGGTGGCGAGTTTGCCCTCGTCAACATGCTCCCCATAACTTTCCCTCCTGAGATGTATGTCGCGCCCACCACCCATTCGGCGAAAGACGCTGGCAGAATACTGCTCGATCTCGACGAGCCCGCCCGGTTCGACTGGGTCATGAAGAGTGACACGCTATGGTCGTTCCAGGATCCGCGGAAGACTGTCTGCCGAGAGATCGTCGAACTCGACCAGGTTGAGGCCATAGACACGCGTCATTTAGCATTCCATGAGGACGTCCACGAGCGCAACGTGTTCGCACATCTTCTTCGGCGGGCCTTGGGTCATCAGTTCTACAAGGATTTGGGCTGGGACAAGGACCGCGGCCAGTTCTACTTCAAGGCGTTGGCGGCGAATGCATCGAGGTCGTTCTCCTACAAGTCCTCCAAGCAGAAGGCCAGCTCCTACGTCGTAAATGTCGCCATGCAAAAAGCCGATACGACCCGAGTGTCTTTCGTGCGCCATCATTCGTTCATCCCGCGCTTTGAAAACCTTATGGATGAGTGGTTTTTAGTGGTGAACCCGAACTACTACTTCACGACCAACGGCTTCCAGCCGCATTCCTATCCGGCCGAATTGCTGGCCGGAAAGAAGCGCCTTGACAACAGTGCTTCGCTGCGCGGTCAGTTGATACTCTGGCACCGCTTCCTCACCAGGCAGGATGGCAGTGCCGACGATCTCTTCGCCGAGCCGAACCTCGAAGGCCAATTGAAATTCGGGGAGCCGCCTGAGGTGTATCTCGCTACGAAGGTGCCTGAGGACGCTTGGGGTACGAAGAAGGCAAAAGACAACGGCGACGACAGCACTCAGGCGGAGATCGAATTCCTATGAAGTTCGAAACCATTATCTTCGATGAGCCACATCTCGAGTTCGGCGACAAGCACCACCATCCGGATCCACGGCTCGGCCTGTACGAGGCCGGACCTTTGCAGACGCCCCTCGGTGACTCCATTCGAATTGCGGTCGTCGGCAATGCCAAGACCATCGAGGACACCAAGCGCTACCTGGAAGACGCGACCGCTGGTTTCCCCGGCAAGACCGAGAAACATCCCAACCTCCACCCCGATTTTCCCGGGCTGGGAAACCAGAACCCGTTCCGTTGCAAGTTCGAGCTCGTCGAGAATGCCGCTCTGGCCATGCCGCAGGCTCGCATCGAAGCCATCCTGAAAGAACCCAACCACGAGAAGGCGGTCAAGATGGCCGTCGATGAAGTCATGATCCAGCTTCGGGCCATCGACGAGGGGACCGAGCGGCCGAACGTTGCCATTGTCGCACTTCCGGTCAACCTCATCGAACGCGTGGTGAACGCCAAATACTCCCCTGATGGAACTACCGAGCAAGAGGACAGCGGGGGAACCGATGCGCCGAACTTCCGCGGCATGCTGAAAGCGCGCGCCATGGATCTTCGATTCCCGATCCAGATCGCCTGGGAGGATACGCTGGACGACGCAGTGATCATCCCCCAGAAGGTCAAGGAAGCCACCGGCCGCCAAATCCAGGACGAGGCCGACCGCACGTGGAATCTGATGACGACGCTGTACTATAAGGGGACGGGACGCATTCCGTGGCGCCGTATGCCGAAGGAGGGGGAGTTTACTGCCTGTTACATCGGCATCAGCTTCTACCGCGAAGTGGGAGGGCAGCAGCTGTTCACCAGCGCGGCGCAGATGTTCGACGAGCGGGGCCGGGGCTTCATTCTCAAGGGCAAGCGCGCCCGCACCGAGACCAGGGGCCGGCACCCATACATGGCCGAGGACGATGCCAAGGAACTGATTCGCCAGGTGCTCGCCGCCTACCGTGCCCATCACATGAATTATCCGGCTAGGGTGATCGTCCTGAAGACATCTAGGTTTCGCGATGAGGAGGCGGAGGGGATTTTGGACGCGCTCCAAGAAGTTGGTACCGAATTGCGGGATCTGGTCTGGGTGCAAGAATCGTCGCACATCAAGGTGCTTCGTGACGGAAACTACCCGGTGATGCGCGGAACCTTCGTGGAGATGGGCGGCAAGGGTTTGCTCTACACGACAGGCAGCATTCCCTACTATGGCACCTATCCAGGCAGGTACGATCCCAAGCCTCTGTTGATTTGCCCCCATTTGCGCAGTGACAGCACCGTCAGAACATTGGCGGAAGAGGTCTTCTCGTTGACCAAGGTTAACTGGAATTCGACGCAGATGAATCAGAAGCTGCCCATACCGATTCGGGCGGCCCGCAATGTCGGCGAAATCCTCAAATATATTACCGATGAGAAGGTAAATTCGGACTATGGCCGATATATCTGACACTTGGGGCAGCTTTCAGATCTGGAAACCCCACGCATTTAGGCGGCTGGGATTGTGGCGCTTCCGGTATAGATTGTGTGGATGGAAGCATACAAGCTGACCTGAGACCCTGAAGCTCCTCCAGTTTTTGGTAGAGTCTGTCCCGCTCAAGGAGACGGACGAATGAAGTTCACGGTTCACGGAAGAACAAGTCATCGCGATTTTGAAGGAGCAGGAGGCGGGCATGAAGACCGCCGATGTCTGCCGCAAGCATGGGATCTCGGAAGGGACCTTCTACAAATACAAGGCCAAGTTCGGTGGCATGGACGTTTCCGATGCGCGCAAGCTGAAGACTTTGGAAGAGGAGAACGCCAAGCTCAAGAAGCGGCTGGCTGAGCAGATGCTGGACAATGCCATCCTGAAGGATGTCGCTGCAAAAAAATGGTGACGCCCGATGCCAAGCGATACGCTGTGGCCCACGCCTGCGATCGGCATGGGGTGAGCCAGCGTCGGGCGTGCAAGGCTCTTTTCGTCGATCGCTCGAGCGTTCGCTACGCAAGCATCCGGCCGGACGATGCCGCCGTTCGAGCCGCGATGAAGACGGTGGCTGCCGAGCGCCGCCGCTTTGGCTACCGGCGCAACCACATCATGCTTGAACGGCAAGGGATCGTGATGAACCAGAAGAAACTGCGGCGGCTTTACCGGGAAGAGAAGCTCCAGGTCCGCAAACGTGGCGGCCGCAAACGGGCCTTGGGAACGAGACGGCCGATGATCGCGCCGGGCCGGACGAATGAGCGCTGGAGCCTAGACTTCGTAAGCGATGCCTTCACGGACGGACGCCGGTTCCGGGTTCTGGCCGTCGTCGACGACTTCACGCGCGAGTGCCTGGCGCTGGTCGCGGATACATCGCTGTCGGGCGCCCGCGTCGCTCGGGAACTGGATGCCATCCTCGCCAGCCGCGGCAGGCCTCGCACGATCGTCTCGGACAATGGCACCGAGCTGACATCGATGGCGATCCTCAAATGGTGCCAGGAAAGCGGCGTCGAATGGCACTACATCGCACCCGGCAAGCCGATGCAGAACGGATTCGTGGAGAGTTTCAACGGCCGATTTCGCGACGAATGCCTGAACGAAACGCTGTTCTCCACTCTCACGCAAGCACGGACAGCAATCCATCTATGGAAGGAGGACTACAACCAGAACAGACCACACTCAGCCCTGGGCAACATCACGCCCATCGAATTCGCCATCAAAATGGCTCTGGAAAAACAGGCCGCATGAGGCCAGAAATGAAACTCCGGACTCTCCACTGAACTGGAGGGAACAAGGGTCTCAGGTCAAAGCGTGGCAGCTACACGGTTGGGGCTGCAAGTATCCCTTGGTTTGGGTGACGAAATACCGTTGCGCGGTGCTCGGTGGCGACGTTGGGAGCCGGTGTCGAGAACTGCTGCGCGAGACGGCGCAGGCGCATGAGGTGGCTGTGCATGCCGGATCGATCAATCGATCAATCGCGACCATTTGCATATGCTGGTGTCGATCCGTCGATCCCGCCGAACCTGTCAGTGTCGCGCGCGGTGCAGCACCTCGAGGGGGCGCAGTTCGCGCAAGCTGCAGAGCGAGTTCGGTATATTGCGCAAACGCTACTGGAGCCAGCATCGATGGGCGAGGGGCTATTGGGTGGTAAGCTGTGGAATGTGACCGATGAAATGTGGACCTAATACATCAAGTTCGGCATCGAGCGCGACTGGCATAAGGAACCGCGTTAACCCAGGCGCATATAAGTCACCTCGAATCCTTTGGCGGACCGAAACTGCTGAAGTCGGTTCGACAGGCTAAAGGCGTCGTTCATCTCGTAGTGCTGAAAGATATCCAGGCCTCGGTCCAGCGAGATTTTCCAGCCCGTATCAGTCACGATATGGCGCGCGTGGATGGTTCCGGCACCGTCAAACTCCCAGGTGAAATTGACGCCTGAACCGAGGCAGGACTCTTCGATGGAAAGCAGATTGGCCTTTTGTTGATCCGCTTTGAGATCATCGCGCGCCGTCACGAGATGGATGTCCACCTCGTCCTCCGGCGCCTTGTGCTTGACGACGGTCTCGATGAACTCCATCAGGTTCCGGACCTGGTAGAAAAGACGGATGTAGGGGTCCGTGAGCGTGATCTTCCGTGCGCCCCTGACATAGGGGCCAAAGAGCAAGTCGAATGAAACGCCCTTCTGGTTCTCACTGAAAACTCGGTGGCCTTCCCTCGCATCCGGCAAGACGCTTTCAGCTTTGCTGATCGAAGGCACGCTATTCCGGGAAACCACCTCCTCCTGGATCTCCGGTTGGCCCTCCTGCTGCGCAGCGGCCCGACGGCGATAGTAGGTAGGGTACTCGTCTTCCTCGAGCGTGGTGACGGCGATCTTCCGGTCTCCGGCCGCGAAGTAGGAGAAATCGATATCGGGATACGTGGTGTCGATCCGCATCAGCTGATCCTTGACGCGTTTTCTGCCCTCGATGGAGAGCCTGAGAAGCTCTTCGGTCTCCTCCTTCGACGCGCCGCCGCCAGGGAACAGAATTTTCATCAACCCTGAGAAGGTCTTGTTGATTCCGTCGCGGTCGCGGGTGGAGATGGCCGAGGATAACCGAAACAAGTCCTTGTAGCGATCGGAATAGTCGTCGCTTCTGAGGTGCCGCAGGATTTCGGCGAGATAATCGACGACGAATCCATAGCCGATGGAGAACATTTCTCCGCGGATCACGTCCACCTCCCAACCCGGGATGTAGGCATGCAGGCGATCGATGAACGCCGAGTCGTAGTATTTCTCGGGGACCTCCTCGAAAAGATCGGTGTGCTTGAGCATGTAGGGGACGTTGTGTTTGGTATTTCCTACGAACACCATCGAGGCCTCGGCGCCCAGTGTCTCCACGCCTCGGGAGAACGTTTTGTTCGCCATGTAGTTTTTCATGATGTCGACAAGCGACTTGTCGACCCGCTTCTGCCGCCCCGCGAACTCGTCGAACGCGACGACATCCCAATATCCCACCAGCCCGAGCTTGCCGGACTGGTTGTTCACGAACAGCTTGGGCACGGTAACCTCGCCACCCGAGATCAGAATTCCGTGCGGCGAGAACTCGGAATAGATGTGTGACTTACCCGTACCCTTTGGCCCGAGCTCGATGAGATTGTAGTTGCGCTCGACGAACGGGATGAGCCGCATCAACTGGATCAGCTTGCTGCGTTTCCCGAACATCTCCGGGTCGAAACCTATGCTCTGGATCAGAAGGTCGATCCATTCGTCCGTCGTGAATTCCTGGCGCGCCTTCAGATAGGCTTCATAGTCGAAATGGGAGAGTTGGATCGGCTTAAGGGTGCCGAGAATCCATGGCGAGACGGCTTTGTCCTCGGTGTGCTCGTATTCGACGTCCGCGATGCACCAAACTCCGGCTACCAGCAGCTTGGGATGGGACTTCACCGTCCCAGAATCTACAACGACCTTCTTGATGCCGAGGTTCGCGAATTCCGCCTCGTAAGCATCGTTCTTATCGTTCAGCGCGACGCCGATCTTGTCGATGACCTTGTAGCGGCCCTTTTCCCGAACGTTCGAGCGGACCAGTCCTGCCTCGTTTCGATGGACATAGTGCTTGCGCAGGATCTCCTTGACGGTCTCGATACCGGACTGGATCGAAGCCTCGTCACTCGTGGCGCAGTACTGCCCGAGGAGATATTCGAGCACATAGGTGGGAACGATAGCGTTTCCCTTGACCGCCTTGACCAGGTCCTTTCGGACGACCAGCCCCGGGAAGGCCGCATTGATTTTGGTATCCAGCGCGTTCAATCGCTCGCTCCTCAGAAATCGAAATCGCTCGTGAAGCTCCTGCGTAGCAGATATCTCATGCTCCGGTACTCCTTGAAGTGCGACGTGCCAGCATGCTGCTCCTCGAGCCGCAGCACGACCTCTTGCCCGTTGAACTCGTCGGCCTTCTTCGACAACAGGAATCGCACGGGCATCTCCCTTTCCCTCGGGTTCTCGGAGGGGAAGTCAAACAGAAGATCATGGCTGTCGGAAATCAGTTCGCCGGAACCGCTGTAAATACCCGCCCGGAGCCGCCGCGGCTGAGCCTTCTCCGTCACCGGGGTCGATTGGTAGAAAAGGACAGAAATCTGGGCGGAGGTGATTGTCTTGTTCGAACTGGCGACGATGTCGACCTCGACCGCCGACAGGTCGCTCTGTCGTTTTTTGTTGATCTTCAGGACGGGGATGATCACCTCCTGCAGGGAGGCGCCGCCATGCACATAGCGGCTGCCGGATCCTTTGAGGCGCAGCCTGCCGATGGATTTCGGGATCAGCACCTCGACGTCGCCTTCGAGACCGAGGGCGGCGGGCTCGAACTTCCGGAGGCCGGATTGCGCGACGAATCCTTTGCCCAGCACGAAGCGGCGATCCTTGAACAGGACTGTATCACCGCTGACCTCGGCACCTGAGAAGTCACTCTCTTCGATCGGCCGATGCTGGTAGATGAAGCCGTGATCGGCAGTGAGCAGGAGATTGCTAGCGTTGGCCGCAGTCAGCTTCTTCACGAGCTTGACCAACTCGTCGAGCGAGTCCTCTACGGCCTCGAAGACCCGCTCCTCCGAGACCATCTTGTCTCCGGCCGCATCTATGCGGTTGTGGTAGATGTAGACGACGTCGTGATCGCGTAGAAGGGTCCTCGCTTCGTCCCCTTTCATGGCCATTACTTCTTCGGCTTTCAGGGCGGCAACCCGGTCTCCAGCGCGGCCGCTCTCCAAGATCTTGCGGCGATTCACAAGTCCTTGGGAACTGGCGCCGTCGACCAGTACGACTCCTGTATCGTCTCCGGCGATCCGGATTTCGTTGTTGGGCAGGAGTGACGCCATCCCGAGCTGGGTGTAGCTAGGGATCGACGCCAGCGCCGGCTCGATCTCGGCGTCGTAGCGGTCGAGGCTCCGGATGCGGCCGAGCAGCTCTTCTCCGACCTCATATCGCATGGCATCGGAAACAACGACGCAAAGCTTCAGGTCCTTGCGCCTATAGGGGGCGACCTGAGATGCGTAGAATTCCCGCTGGCGCATGATAGGCGGCGCTTCCCATCGGTCAGCGGCGTCGATGTGTTCCTGCCAGCGGTTGTTGAGCTTGAGCAGGTAAGTGTTGACGTAGAGGTTCTCGATCCTTTCGAACAGGTCGCCCATCAAGGACGCCTGTGCGGAGCGCTGCATATGGAAGACGAACTGGCGATAGATCTGGTCAATGCGGAACCAGGACTGTGCGTAGCGTCGAGCCCCATCCGACAAGGATTCCATGTTCAGTGTGGCTTGAGAGACCGACTGCAGGAAATCAGCGGCATGACTCAGGGCTTGATAGAGGTCGGCGAATTCTTGGTACCAGTGGCTCTGTCGCCGCTGGCGTAGCCAGCTGACCACGTCAGCGTAGGGCAACGTCTGCGCGCCGACCTCGCGCACAAGGTTCCGGATGATTTCCCGGTCGATCTCGCGGAAATAGTCAAGTTCCATCAGCGTCCGAAAATCGCGCTTGGCGAGATCAGCCGGAATGGCGAGTGCCTCCTCATATTCCGCCGAGAGCGTTTCGAAAGTTTCGGCCGTGTTGCGGTTGTTCTTCCACCGCCGAAAGAACACCAGCGCCTCAGAGGAGAGGCGCGCATCCGACCCGACACCAAAGGCATAACAGGACTTGAACAGCTCGATTGCGAAATCGGGAATAGACGGATCCTTGGCGCGATAACCGTAGTGCCGGCCCATCTGCTCCCACACGAATTCGTCTAGGGCGACACGGGATATCAGCCGCAGCCTGTCGTCCTTCTTCTCGGCGTGCTCGGCCAACAGGCTCTCGACTACCGTGTCGAAGGTCGGATCCGCGTTGGTGCAGACCGCCAGCATCTTCAGGCGGAGGGAATTTGCCGTATCGTCCGACCTGAGCAATCGCTTGAGTTGCTCGATGCGCCTGGCCGCGCCGAAGAACTCCTTGTGCTTCCGGACGAGATCGGAGAAGCCGACCCCGAGGCCCAGCTCGGAGAGCCAGTTCGAGACCTGGTCCATCCGAAACACGCCATTGGCAAGTTGCACGTCCAGCAGCCAGTTCTCGAGCTGATCCGGTTCGGGACCTTCCCTATAGAGCAGGAACTTCTGCTTCGGCGCCGCCTCACGAAGGATTCGGTGCTTCACGCCAAATTCGTTATTGGCAATCTCGACCTTCTCCACACCAGGAATCGACACCGCCTCGAAGGAGTTGCGGAAGCTACGCTCCGCATCGTACCAGAAGACAATGTCGTGCTTTTCGAATTGGGCCTGAAGGCCGAGGGCTATGCGATCTTGCATCATCAGTCTTCCGCATCGCCCAGGCCTTTGATCGGCTTGAGCGCGCTGCCGAACTTGGCGTAGTTCACCTTGACCCCATCATCGAGGTCGATCTCAAGCCGGCGCGTCGCAAGGGGGTAGAGGATCTCACGTTCATAGCCGTCCAGTTCATCGATATTCCGGCTGACGCTCTCAATCTCTTTCAGAGCCTTGGCCTTGTCGGCCTGTGCAGATGCGGAACTGATGCTGATCGCCGCCAGTTCGTTCCGATGCGAGTCCAGCTTGCGGCGGAACTCGCGCAGGTAATCCAGCACAGTGCTCACAGTGTCGGGACGGTAGCGGTGCATGTAGACCAGCGCGTTGAATGTGCCTTTCGGGCTCGAGAACAGCCAATAGATCGGGCGCTTTTTGTAGCGGCGGACATGGTCTTCGTAGAAGTCTCGCAGGAAGAAGCGCCGGATATCCTTACCGAGCGCCGTCTCGATGAACGCCAGGTTTTCGACACGGCGCTCCTCCCCGAAAGTCAAGCGAAGGAAATGGCGGAATCGGTCTGCCATGTCGTCGGCAAACCAGTCGCCGTCCAGAATTGGGATCACATTGTCCCTGTCGGGCGGGAAGCTTGGTTCCGGTATGCGCTTCAGGTAGTCCTCGAATCCTTCGCCCTTGTTGGCCAGGATCAAGCCCGGCGCATCGAGGCTGTAGCGGCCGAACATACAGCCTACAGCATAGCTAAGGAACTCGCCCATCGTGTCAGCGCGCTGCAGATCCTCAAGCTCGGCCTCTGATTTCATGCCACCATAGTGATAGGCCGGGTTGCAGGTCAGGGTTATCTCCTGCGGGGGCACTACAGTGGTCAGCTCGTCCTGGAGGCCATAGGCGTTGATGAAGATGCGGTTATTCTCTTCCTCCAGCAACTGCATCTCCTCGATCACCCGGCGCCAATGGGAGCGGAGACCGGCGTAGGTTTCGGCCAGCGTGACTTGCCGGTGGTTAGGTGAAAGAAGCGGGAGCGTGGTGAAATCCCAAGAGGTTTCGTAAGCGTCCCAGTCGGATTTCGTGATGCTTATTGCCTGCATACCGATCTGCTTTGTAGCGTCCTCGGTGGATGCGTTGTCCACCATCGGAAGATTTGAGATGTGCCCGCTCTGGAAATCCAGCATGGGAGCCAGAACCTTCAGAAACTCTAGAGTCACTTTACTATTCAGAAAGGACGCAATCGATTCGAGCGCATGTGTTTCACTAAAGAGGCAAGGCCCCGTAGATTCGAATAACTGCCCGGAAGGAAAGTATCTGAACGCGGTTGATCCGCTTGAAACTCGTGTCCAAGTGAGACCGCGCTTGAAGTAGTTGTGAGAATTCCTGAGGTTAGATTTTGGAAAAGCTTTAAGGGTCGCGCCATCATCCTGCCAGTCAGCGACATAGTCATTGTTTCCGTACCACTTGCGAAAAGGCCCGCCTTTCTGACACGGTATCCAGCGATCAAAAGGACTTTCAACCTCGTGCCACAACCGAAGGAAGCGATCATTGTCACCTGTGTCGAAGCCTTTTCCGATAGAGGCAAACTGATCGAGACTTTTCCCTTTCTGAAAAGCGGAACGGGCTTCGCTGGTTGGCCAATATGCAAACGGATATCCGGGGATTTTCAGGAACTCCATCTGATCAACGACAAAGCAGTTGTACGAATGGTCCCTGAATAGCCTTTCAATCTTTTCTGGCGCGCGCACCTGTACATGCGCATCAAACAGTCGTCTATATATACCTCGCGATGATGATGAAGGTTTTGAATTCTCCAAACAAAAGGCGACGGTTCCGAAGTCAGCACCGAAAATACCACGCCCTAGATGCAGTAACGAACGGACACTCGCGTTTCTGATTAGTGATAGACGAAGTTGTTCGAAAGATATCAAAAACATCCACGAAGGAATGTTAATCATTCCAAGAATACCATGGCGTAAAAGAAAAATTAAGCTGCGTTCCATGAAGCATGTCATTAAATCTTGCTTGCTATTGGGAAATTTTCGCTCGACCCACGCCTTCAAACCTTGGTTCATCCCGCCCCAGCCCATGTACGGCGGATTCGCTACCACCACATGGTATTTCGGGCTCAGATAGTCGGCGATACGCAGCGCTGCTTGGACCCGAGTATGCACGTCGCGCAAAAACAGGTTGCTCTCAAAATCCTTCGTCGCAATAAGCCGGGCTACCTCGGTCAGGTCCCCCAGCTTGGGAACAATCAGTGAGCCGAAGTTCTTGGCCTCGGCAAACTGGCTTAATGTCTCGCGAAGGTCGCTGGTGAATAGGTCGCGTCCGACCGTGGCTGTATAGTCCGCCAACTCCCCGTCCTTAAAAGCAACGTTCTCCAGCACGCAGACATTGGGCTGGACGGGCCGCCGCAGGAACCGCTTGCGTCGGCTAGCCGCCTTCATCACCAGCGCAAAGGCTGCCAACGCTCCGGCGCGGTCATCGATCTCGATGCCGTAGAGGTTGTGGGTCAGAATCGTTTCGGGGATCTCGGCGGGATCGTATCCTTCCTCCTCGTAGATCGCGTAGAGCAGGTCGAAGGCGTAGGTCAGCATGTGTCCGGACCCGCAGGCCGGATCGCAGACCTTGATCTCCTCTGGTGAGGAGACGCGTAGGAAGTCGTCCTCCGGCTCTTCCGGCGCGATGTAGTAGTCCATCTGCTGGGCGAGCTTCGATCCGGGGCGATTGAGCATCCAGAGCCGGCCGAGCGAATTCTCGACGAGGTAACGCACTATCCAGTGCGGAGTGAACAACTGTGTCGCGGAGGGAATGTTTTCTGGGGTGATCTTCTGGTTTTTCTTCAGCCCGGCGAAGACCTCGTCCTTCTTCTCCGAAATGTAGAATTGGTAGAGCCAGCCGATGACCTCGACGTCTTCGCAGACATCAGGCGTCATGGCTTCGCGCGTATATGCGAGTATTGAGTTGTTCGACAGCAGATCCTCAGGCATCAGCAGTTCGGTAAAATCGTCGATTCGCTCGAATAGGAAGGGCATTGCCTTGTGCCAGTCGTTGCAGATCGCAACGAGTAGCAACTGGTAGGCCTCGGCCTGCGGGTCCTGGCTGGGGGAGCGTCCGTCGAGCTGGGCGCGGATCTGACCGCGAACCTTCTCCGGCACGCGACCCTCATCGATGTTCCCGGCCTTGGCTTCTGCCAGGATCTCTGGCTGGAACTGGCCCGGCAGAGGCGAGACGACCCTGACAGGATTCAGGTCGTTGACGTCCATGTAGCGCAGGGCGCAGAATCGGTTGAACCACGTGTAGGCGACCCGCTCGATTACCTGCCGCTTACCGTCGGTCGCGATGGCCACCTCAAGCTTCTTCACAGCTTCCGGATGCTCACGACGCGCGGCGGCGCCTTCGGCCAGTACGGAGTCGAGCTTGGCGCCGACCTGCCCGATCAAGGTGCGGCGGGCGAACTGGGCGAATTTCTTGAGTTTCGAAGTATCCATCAGGCAGCCGCTTGCGCGCTAGTTGCCGTTGTGGGAATCCGTTTGACGGGCCAATCGGCGAACGTTTTGTTCCAGATGTCCACGGAAAGCACGACGCAATCAGCGATGTGCTGACGCCGCCAAGGCGTATCTGTCTCGCATTTGATGTCGGCGAACAATCGGTCCTTGAAGCCTGCGAGAAGAGCTTTCTGCTTCTCGTGGTCGAAGGCGTCGAGGCCGATCAGGACCACGAATTTGATGGGCTTGCCATCGCGCTCCATCAGATGAAGGAACGTGTAGGAGTCACGCGCCTTAGGCGTTAGTTCCTCTTTGAGGACCGTGTTGTCGGCTAGCCTCTTGAAATACCGCTGACGTTCATCGTCGGGGCATCTGGAGATTGACGGATCCTTTATTTCCACGAGCAAGACGTCCTGGTCTCGTTCGATCACGAGGTCTACGAACTTCATCTGCTGGGGCAGTCTTATGCCCTGTTGATCCAACTCGTGCCAGGGAAGGTCGTCCGGAAAAGAAAACTCAAGCTCTGCGTTTGCCTCTGCTCTGTATGTTTTCATGTTCTAGCGCTCAACCCAATGCCCGCTTCACGTCTTCGTCGTACAATTCAGCAAATGTGTCGGAAATGGCGGACTTTGAGATAAGCGAATAATTGTCGGCGCTTTTAACCCCCACCTTCTGTGTATCTGGATCGCGGTAAAGAGCGTGGAATCTCACGTGATCATCCTTTCCCGGATCCATCAGCAGATCGATCCACTTCAGAAGGACATAGTCGTGTGTGGCGAGGATGATTTGCTGGCCGTTTCGGGACAACTCCAGCAGAACTTGAACAAGCTTCTTCATCAGCTTTGGGTTCAAGTTCGCCTCAGGTTCATCCCAGAGGAGAACACCACTGCCGCCGGGGTTAATTGACCCATTGCACAACAGACGGTGGAGCACTCCGATCTTCCGGAAGCCTTCGGCCGTCATGCTGCTTGCAAGAGAGTTCTCTCCCTTCGGCACGAAATGGAGGACAGTCGAATCTTGATATATTTGAGCCGCTTTGGATTTCGAACGCTCCGGATCGGCCTTTTCCTGATACTTTCCTGCCTCAAAGCTAAAGCCGCCGTCAGCCGTCAGGAGGTACCGCCCGCCGACCAAATCTACTAACTCGCGAACGACCCTCGACAACCTTGGATCCTCGCTGATGGTCGAGTCTTCGTCCTCAAAGCCTGGCCGCACCAGCTGTTCAGCCAAGTCGATGTATGTATCGTCAAAAATCATCTCCACAGTGGCGCGATCGTGATCTGGATGACGGATACCGCGTGCAAGAGAGAGCACCTCCTTGGTGGGAATGAAGACCGGCCGAGCATCTTTTCCATCGAAATGCGACCCAGACTCAAGCCTCAGTTTCTCGGAATTGTAGTTGAACCCTACGGCAGCGATGGTCTCGTCGCTTTTCTTCACGTGTAGCCGCGCCCGCTCGTTTGATCCATCCGATCGCAAGCTGCCGATCTTGTTCTCCCTCGGCAGGAAAAGACGGAGGAACTTGTCCGAAAGAGCTGCTTCGATATCCTGCTTTGCCCGCTCCACGTTAGGAGGTAGATGGCCTGCCATCGTGAGCGCATAAATCGCCTTGAGGAGGTGCGTTTTGCCGGTGCCATTGCTGCCGATGACAACGTTGATCCGCGGTGAAAGCGAAACGTTCAATTCCTTGAACGCCGTAAAGTTTTGGATTTCGAAGCCAGTGATCATTCCTCGGTGCCCCGCGCAGTGAGCGGAAGGTACCGACCTGCTCGGCGGACCCCGTAATCAGGAATAGATCTCTGCGACATCGCTCGAATGCGCGTAACCCGCTTGTTCATACCGTAATCCTTTTGCCTGCCCGGATTTCCCGGATCAGCGTCTTGCGCATGGATTCGAGAAATGCCTCGACATCGCCCTCGTTTTCCAGGAATGCCTTTCCGAAGGGGATAGGCAGCGAGGTGTGGGCTACAAACAGGACCGGCGGCTCCACCTTACTTGCATTACCGTCCTCGAATCCTTTCGCCGCGCCTCGATCATTGTCCGGCTTTGCGGCTGCTTGCCTGGAAGGGGAGGTGATCCGTGCGAGAAGCTCCGGATAGAGCCTCGTCCGGAAGTCATTGGCCCGTTCCCGGACGATGGCGATGAGCGTGGCGCTGCGCAGTGGGGCCAGCCCTGCCTCGGCATCGGCAAGGATCAGCTGGCGTTCGACCTCGGGCAAGTTGCCCAGCTCCGGAAGCGCGTTGAGCTTTGACGCAAGTTCATCTAGTTCCTTGATCGCGGCGTCCCGTTCGTGCTTCAGACGCTCCTCGATGATACCGCGGATGCGATCCAGACCAGCCTTCAGCTGCTGGATGGCGTTGTTTCGGAAGCACGTGGGATCTTCTAGGACAACCTTTATGGCCTGCGCCTCGACACCACCCGCGTAGGCGAGGTTCGCCTCCTGCTCGCGAAGGAATTGCCTCGCGTCATCGTAAATCCCACGCTGGGCGCCTTTCATGAACTTCCGAACGGGATCGAGAACATCCTCCTTGAGGTTGACCAAGGAATCGGCCTGTTTGGGGAAGTCGGTCACGTACCAGCCATAGGGTTTCCCGGTCGCCGGCTTCAGGGCTTCGAGAACGGGCTGCAGCGCCACCAAGAATGGATATCGGTCCCTCTGGTCCAGATATCCCTGGACTTCCTGAACCGTCTGGTGGAAAGCCTCGGCAACTTCCTTGCCGATGATCCGCGCGTCCGTAGCCGAAGGCTGAGTGTCGAAGAACTCGGAATAGAACTCTTTCAGCTGGCGCAGCTGGGCCTGCGAGAACTCCACCTGCGGCTCCAGCACGATGTTGCCGTGAGCCTGCGTGTTCTTCAGCGTTCGTTCGAGCGATTGCCCCTCGAGCAGGTTCCCGTCGGCACGAGCCTCTAACTTTCCTCGTGCAAAAAGGCTGGCGAGGTTGCAAAGGACGGCGGCATATGGCCAGCCATATGGCTTGCGCTCAAATCTTTCCGTAACAGCCTTGACGGTGGTCCGCACGCCGTTACGGCTGTTGCCCTGGATGAAGTTCTGGATTTCTTGCTCGGCTTCGCTCAGTCCTGCGGCTTCGTTCCCGAATAACCCGTCTTCCGCCTGCTTCATAAATCTGCCGAGGTCGCTCTCCAAATACTGAACGCCTCGAAGCATGCCGAGGTTGACGTGCACCTTGTCGACGAGAACCTGAAAGGCTTTCATGATCCGGAGCTGGGCATCCTCGGCGCGGATGTCGATCTCCTCGCCCCGGACGAAGAGCCGAGCTTCTGAAAGCAGTGCCTTCAGGCGGCTGGTCAGGTCGCGGTGCCGCTGCGCGTTCTGGGCGCCCTTGTCCCCGATGATCCGCTCGACGCTGGGCTGCAGCGTCATCGCGCGGTTCTGTCGCACATACTTTTCCGTCCGCTTGTACATCATGATGTCGGTCATCAGACGGTCATCGGGCTTCAGCACGACAGCTAGCTCGTCGCGCGACATGCTCTGCATTTTGGTTGCGTCAGGATTCCCCACGTGCTCGTGGAAGGGCGTGTAGAGGTTGATGGAAAGCTCGTGATCGCGACCACTCAGCCGGTCATCGAGTCGCCTCGCATAGGCGTAATCGTGTCCGCTCGCCTCGTGTCGGATCTTTCGCGTCTTGACGATCCCGTCAAATACCAGCTCCTCGAATTCCTGGGCGACCTCGGTCAGGTCGACCTCGACCGCCTTAATCTCCTGCTCGATATCCTTTTCCTCATCCGTCAGGAACTCGAAGAGCTCGCCGTTCCGCTGGATGTAGGTCTGTTGCTCAAGGACGCTGACGGCTTCCTCTACCTGCTTCCTCAACCGGGTCAGATCCTCGTCGAACCACCGTAGAAGGAGGATGCAGACGTTCCGGAGTGTTGTCTTGAAGGGCCGGACATATTTAACGAGGAACAGGGCCTTGAGGACGCGCACAGCGAACGGATTGTCCAGGTTTCGCTCGGCAATCTGGATCGATTGCTGAACCCCTGATTTGAGTGCGGACCGAATGCCCTCGAACATCATGTCGAAAGGGGCAATGCCGCCGAGTTCAAGACCAGCGATATGGACCGCAACGTCCTGGAAGACTCCCAGCATCGACCTTTCGCCGACAGAGCTGTGTCGTCCCTCGAAAGCGTTGTGCTCCGACAATGCCTGGATGGACATCTGGAACAGCGAGTACTGGTAGGGAATGAAAGGATAGCTCTGGATGAAATGATCCCGGTCGGCAAAGTTCCGGAAGTGGATCGAGCCGTCGGAGAAGTCGAACAGGGTTTTGAAGTTGCCTGACTGCTTGTGGAAGAGGTCCGACAGCGCGAACACCCCACCTTCGGTCTTCTTCAGCAGCCGCTTCTGGATGACTTCGTCGGCGTTGGCGCTAGTTAACGACATCCGGTTGGCGAAACGCGCCTGGATCTTGGAGAAGTCGTTTTCCTGGCGCTGGGTCAACTCGCCGATCACGGCGCGAATTTCCTGCTGCGCCGTGACGACGAGCCATGCTCGGCCCCGGCACTTGGTGTTCAGGCTTTCCGCGATCGTCTGGAGGTTGGTCATCAGCTTGACGTTGTCGGCGATGTATTGGCCAACCTCGTCGACGAAGAAATTCAATCGGAACTGCAGTCCCTGCCTCTCGACGTAATCCTTCACTTGCTGGGCGAAGTCCTCGATCGAAACCTTGTAGTCGGAGCGGTACTTCCCAAGGATTCCCTCGGCAGACGCCGCGTCGGCGCCGCTTGCCTCCGCATAGGCTTTTGCGATGCTCGGACCCTCCAGCAGCGCCTGCTCCCGGCCGCGTTCCCACGTCTTTCCGGCGATGCGCTGGTAGACGGTCTTGAAGCCGGCGTATTGCTCTCGGCTGTCGAGATCGCGCTCAAACTGGGCAACATGACCCTGCTTGCCATAATAGCCGCACATCTCGTCGAAGACCTTCTGGAACACCGCCAGCAGGGCATCGATTTGGGTCTTGGTGATGACGTCCGCCTTCTGGTCGATGTTGAAGAGAATGCTCTTCGAAGGAATCGCGACGGCGCGCTTCAGGTCTGCGCTGAGGATTTCGTTCTCGACGGATTTCTGCAGGAAGATGTCCAGTGCGGGAGTCCCGTCGATCACCCTGTTCTCAAGAACCAGGGCGAGCATCTTCAGCAGGTGCGACTTGCCGGAACCGAAGAAGCCGGAAATCCAGACGCCGTTCGCCGTTTCGTAGTTGTTGTAGGCATCGAGAAAATGCTCCAGGCGCTTCTCGACTTCGTTCGTGATGACATACTCCTCCAGTTCCTGGCGGAGACTCGCCTCGTCATCGGCCTTGATGACACCCTCAATCGCGCGGTCGACAGGCTTCTCGAAGATTTCCTTCAGATGAATCGGCATCCCCGTCACACCTCGTAATGGAAGATATTGAAGGCCCTGTAGTACTTGTCGTCGTGCAGCAGCCCGAAGAGGTCGAGAGACGCCCCGGTTTCCAGGCTCTGTGTGTATCGACCAGGAAAGAACATGACCGTGGGCTTTTCCTTGGCCGTGCTCTGGAGATTGTTCAGAACGTTGTGGGACCTGATGTAAGGAAAGACCTCGCCCACGCCTGACAGAAAGAGGACCGCATATTCCTGAGATTCGAGCCTGCGGCCGATTTCCGGTACAAGATGCGCCTCCGGATCGAGGACTCCCTGTAGTAATTCCTTCAGCTCGGCCTTCGCAGTCGACGGTTCCATCTCCAGAATCTGATCCCAAATTCCTCGCTGCCTCAGCAGATCGATGGCCAGGTCGTAAAGATTAACCTCCAAGACGGCCACACCGTGGTTGGCCAGCTGATTGATCAGCTGCCCACGCTGCTGCTCCATGGATACCGCTTCCTCTGGAGGGTAGGGGCAGATGAAGAATGGAACTTCGTTCCGCAACCCTTGGCGTGCAAGAAATCGCTCGCTCGACATCACCTTCACGAGGTGTTCGAAACGGCGCTTCGGAGATGCCAGTTCGCGCGACATCATGCGGAGAACCCAGATGCGCCTGGGAAGAAACGCAACTCCTTGGGATCGTGCGCGACAATCAACTCCTGCAGGGCGGGGGAGAGCAGGGTCCTCATGATCTTTCCGGACGGCGAGACGAGATCAGCCTCGCGCACTATCCGAAACAGGACCTGACGGAGCTTGGCGCGGGTGGAAGGTTTCAATTCCGCCAGTTCGGGATGCCATTCCGCCTTCGCATCGAAGAAGGAATCGAAATGGTCATATCCCAAATCCTCTTGGAACCTGGCATATCGCTCCTGGAGAATTTCCGACGCGAAATCAGCAACAAAACCGTAGGTGCGGCAGATCGCCAACCAGAGAAGATGACCCTGCTCGTGCCTGCTGCTGCGTGTGAAGAACTCCAGCTCATCCATATGCAACGACCGGAGCCGAGCAATGATCTCCCGGACGGTGCGCCGGGCCGAACTTTGAGTCCGGAAGGAGAGCGACTGCAGTGCCTGCTCGGCAACGTGCGGCCAGTCGGACCGCTCCTGATACGACCGGGCCAGCAGAATGGATTCGTCGAGGAACAACGATCCAATCGAGAATGACAGACGGTACGTGGCAGGTCCTGTTGTGAGCATCGGGCGGTATTACACTTTGTTTGGGCGGCGGGCATGCAATATCCGAGCGTTATCCCGAGCTGACGGCTCGCGACGGACCGGCGGTCACGTTACGAAATGTGGCTGCCTCCCCGGGTCCTGCTCGGACACCGAATCCCGTGGCCATACTAGCGATTTGAGGCGGCGTGCCAACCTTGCGCCGTGTCGCATCCTCATGATCGAGAATTGACTTTCTCCATTGCTCGAGAAACGACCAGCTTCTCAAGAGCTGCTACGCGCGTATAGGGCTCCAGATCTCGCGTGCCGGTTCGCGCCGGTTGCCCCGCCGCTACCGTCCGGGTAAACTCTGGGGCTGAGATTTGACTGTCGGCCATTCATCTCGGCTTGCGCCAGAAGTCTCGCAAAGGTCTTTCCAGTCCTTTGTGCCAATGTCCTTCAAGATTTATGATCTGGCGAGGGCGCTTTCGATTCTACTAAAATAACAGATATCGATTTTTTAAGTATTTTTAAAAACCAAGAGCGCAGGAAAGCTTGCTGCTGCCATTCCAAGTGGCGCCGTGATAAACTCAAACGCACGGGTTGCTAGATTAATCATAGGGCTATTCTAGTCGACTGGCCGGAATCACGCAAGACCATGCCGACTGCCGCGCGCACGCCGCTAGGTCTGAATGGCCTGAATTTAGACGCGTGATGCCAAATGACAGAGAGTTCATAGCTGACTAGAGTGCCGACCCGGCTCTTGGGAATCTGTCATGATCATCGACCAGAAGCATCCCATCTCTTGGTCACTCGTCGAGCGCGGCGCAGACGGCCGGAAAGTGATGAAGGACCCCGCACTCACGAAGCCATTCCTCTATCACATGCTTGAATGGCGTTACGCCAAGGTGATTTTCGAAACTAACAAATTGCGGCTCTCGCCCGTCCGAAGTTGGCAGGACCCCTACGAGCGGTGGTGGTGCGATGGTCTGTTCAATCGCCCCGGTCCGTTGTCGGGGTTCCAACCGTACGGCTCGTGTTGGACCACAGGTGCACATGACGAACCGCGTTGGCGAATGGCCGGCTTTGGTCCCGACAAGGAAACTCCTGTAGTCCGAATCCGCTGTCGGGTGGACGCTATGGTGAACGCGGCAAAAGGCCTCCTCAAGAACGGTGCCGGCTCCGCTTTTTTAGGCCGCGTTCAATATCGTGGCGAGAGAACGCTTGTTCGTCTGGCGCAGTCGGTCGCAGAAGGCGAAGAAAGAAGTTACCCGGATGGCCGCGACCATGCTGTTGCACAAGCGGCGTGCCTTCAAGTTCGAAGACGAGGTGAGACTCCTTTGGCTGGACAAGCAGGCATTGAGAGAGGGGGTCTATATCGACATCAAGGCGAAGACGTTCATCGACCAAGTGATGATTACACCTCACGCAAGCCCCGCTGAAACGGTGAACATCAAACGGGAGATGAAGCCTTTTGGTGTACCTTGCCTCTCGTCAGGTGTGTTGAAGTCGCCACGTTAGGCGCCGCCGCAGCCTTCGCGTCGAGAGCCGATCGAAAGATTAGCAACGGCCTATGTTGCGTGTTAGGTCGCTCAGGTTTCTCGTCGGCCAAACAAACGAACGTCAGCTTTTCATCCGCCCTTGGCCCGAACCGGACGTGCCGCTTGCGGCCTAACAGCCGCCGGGCTGCAATGCGCTTCATGCACGAACATGACGTAATCGCGGCAGCGGTGGCCACCTGAGACGTGGCGGCGATGTTCGAACCTCTAGCCGGCTGGCTGCCCCCCGATAGGATGAAGAACGGGCTCACGATTGACACCGGGCCCAGGCATCGAATGGAGGACAGCCATGGAACAGTATATCGGTCTCGACGTGTCCACGAAAGAGAGGGCAATATCGACAGAGAGGGCAATATCGATCCGGCAGGACGGCCAGAGGATTTGACGGGGCAAGTGCGCGTCCGACCCGCAACTGCTCGCGGCGGTGATCCGCAAGGGCGCACCGCAAGTCCGGCGAGTCGTTGTTAGCCGGGAATGGCTGGTTCGCTTCCTGGAGCATCGGATCGGCGACAAGCAGCGGCCGTTGGCGATTGCCACCCTGGAAGATAAGATCGTTCAGGGTGCAACGGTCATGGTGCTCAATGCCATCTACGAAGGCGACTTCTGTGGTTTCTCCTACGGGTTCCGACCCAAGAGGGCCGCACGATGCATTGGATGCCTTGTACGTCGCGATCGACCGACGGAAGGTGAACTGGATCGTCGACGCGCATCATCCGCCAGATCCAGAAATGGCTCAAGGCGGGCATCCTCAAAGACGGGGTCGTGACTGTGGATGACAGGGGAACCGGTCAAGCTCGGTGATTTCGCCGCTTTTGGCCAATATCTACCTGCATTACGTTCTGGACCTGTGGGCCCAGCGCTGGCGACAGCGCGAGGCTACCGGCGACATGATCATCGTGCGCTATGCCGATGATGTGGTCGTTGGCTTCGAGCATGAGAGCGACGCTCGTCGCTTTCTCGAAGCGATGCGCGCGAGGCTTGAGGAGTTCCTGCTGTCGCTTCATCCGGACAAGACTCGCCTGATTGAGTTTGGTCGCCTGGCGGCGGCCAGTCGAAAGAAGTGCGGGCTCGGCAAACCGGAGACCTTTGCCTTTCTGGGATTCACGTTCATCTGCGGAAAATCGCGTCGAGGGCGCTTCCAGCTTCAAAGGAAGACCCGCGGCGACCGCATGCGGGCGAAGCTTCAGGACATTAAGGTCGAGCTGCGACGGCGAATGCACTGGCCGATCCCCAAGCAGGGGAAGTGGCTAAGGCAGATCGTGACAGGCCACTTCGCATATTTCGCGGTTCCAACGAATATCCGGGCGCTCACGGCGTTCAGGTATCGGGTGATCGACCTTTGGAGGCGTACGCTTCAGCGACGCAGCCAGAAGGACGGCGCTACGTGGGAACGGATCGCGCAGTTAGCCAACGACTACCTTCCCAAGCCTTGCAACCTTCATCCATGGCCGAGTGTCCGCTTCGCCGTCAAACACTCGAGGTAGGAGCCACGTGCGGGAAAGCCGCCCGCGTGGATCTGTGCGGGGGGGCGCTCAGTAATGAGCGTCCCTACCGCGAAAAGCCGCTCTCAACTTGATTGTCGCGCGGCAGACGATCAATGGCTCGGTCTCGGCACTGCGGTTCCTACGAAACAGGGTCAGCGGGAACGCAGCGAATCAAGGCTTAGGAACCCATTTTGCGTAAAGGCTCTTCGAGGCCGTGGGAACCGTCTTGGCATCAACGAGAGCGACGAGCGAGCGGAACCGCTTCTCGCAGCCGCTGTTCGAGTTGATGCGACTTGCGACGAGGGTTGAGGCCTTCGGTAGATCCAGCATCAGCTTGACCTCGTTTGGCGAGAACGACTTGACCATCTCATTGTAGGATGGCGACGCCGCGTTCGAGACGCCGTATGAGTTGCCAGTCGCTGCCGTCACGACTCCCTCCACAAAAGTGGCCTGCGCTGTTTCCGGAACGCGGTTTTTCCGCGACAGCTTGAGGAGCCGATCGGCGAAGGGCGGCTCGTTGTGGAAGTTATCCCAGCCATTGTGCACACTTAAGAGCTTCCTACTCGCTGATGTGAAGATACTGTGGACCTCGGCTTCGCTCAGCAGCGACAATTGGCCCAGTGTCTCGAAGAACTGCAGCGAAGCCTTCTGACGGGCTTCGTCGCCTTTTGCTTTATAGTCCTGGTGTCGATCCACCAGCGCCGACCTGGTCCGGGGGCTAAGGTCGTTACTGAACGATTCGCAGATTGCGATGGCGTTCAGGCGGGCTTCCTCTCCCGACGCTGGGTCACAGTAGATGCCGTGTAACATGACGAAGATCAGCTCGCGCTGGGCCTCGAATGTTTCTTGGATACGGCGTTCCCATTCTTGTCGTTGATCCTTCTTGAACTTCGTTGCTTTCAGCGCGGCGAGCAGGGACTTTGTGTCCACCCCCTTAGGGTTGTGGGCGCTCGAGAGCGCATGCTTCTGACAGCGGCTTAGGAAGCTCAGGAACTCGTCTTCGTCGACCGTCCCCGCAGCTGGGTGTGCGATAGAGAAACTGTTGCGTGTGGCCCTGCACTGATCGAGGAAGAAGAAGTCGTCGTCACCGATCAGGTTGAGCTTACGGCAGAGGTCGAGCAGCTCGGCGTCCTTGAGGTCGAGGAGCGTGTCCTCGTCGAAGGACTTGTCGTCGAGGATCTGAGGGACGACGTTGATGCCGAACCGTCGCACCTTGTCACGCAGTTCCACCACGGCCGCGTTCCAAACATAGTTGATGGCTGCGTCGAACAGTCCGCTGGCGACGGCGACACACATTTTGACGATCCGCTCATCGCGCAGGTGCGGAGGGATCTTCTTGATCAGGCGTGGGAGCTGGGACCAAGCATGGGCGATCTGGTCGTCCTCGGCGAGCACATTGCGGGGGACTCCCAACGCGGCGGTAAGTTGGGCTAGCATGGGCGAGGAGAGAGGGGTCACGTCGGGCAGTGTGACGGCGGGCAGATCGGTCTTTGGCTTAACTAGGACGTTGCTCATACTTACTCCCTGCATCGACGAGACCATCTCGCCCCATCGGTAGTCTTTAGCCGAAACAGAGTGAGGTCAGCCGGCGCGTGCGGCCTTTGTGCGATTACGTCCACCTGCCGCTCTTTTAACGCTACGCACGGAGACGGCTTTGGGAGCCACGACGTCGCCGAGCCGCTCTATACGGAGGGGCGCGCGCGAGGGAAGGCGAACGACGAGTTCGAGTTGCCCCCCGATCGCCTCGACGTAGCTTTTAAGAGTAGATAAGTACATGTCGGCTTGTTTCTCGATCTTCGAGACCGAAGGCTGCTTGATCTTGAGGACCGAAGCGATTTCGGCCTGGGCCTTTCCAGCGGCACGCCGCAACTCGCCGAGACTCTCGACTTCTCCCCTTAACTCTTCGAAACGCGCGTCGACTCGCTCCCGACGATCCTCGGGGAGCGCAGCGATTAGGTCGTCAAGCTTGCGTCCCATCACTTCTTCTCCTTCTTCGCCGCCGCCAAACGGTCGAGATGCCCTTGATAGCGCTTGTCCGCCTTGGCGATCAGACTTTTATAGAAGCGCTTCTCACTTAGGCCCGACTTATCGCCGGCGACGAGCAGGATCGCCTTCCGCTTCCGGTCGAATGCGAACGCAACCCGCCAGACACCATCATCAGCGCCGAAGCGAAGTTCTTTCATGTTCGCAAACGACGAGTCATTCAAGGTATCCGCATGGGGTCGCCCCAGCTGGGGCCCGAACACACCGAGCAGCTTAGCCGAGGCCAATAGCTCATCTTGGACTGTCTGGGGCAACGCCTCGAACTCCCCATCGAACTCATCGCCAAAAACGACTTCCCAAGTCATATATAGCTCCTAGGCTATGTGGTCAACATCATCAAGCTGCCGAACGATAGTCTGCGGCCGAAACAAGGTACGCGCGGTCGACGATAATCCGGCCGCCGTTGACACGACTGGCAATTCGCGACCTGTCTGCGCTATCGAGCGGCATCGTCACCGGCGTTCTGACGGGCGTGGCCGGCGCGTAGCTGTCGCTTGCCCAGAATGCCGGCTTGTCGTGAAGGATATGACCGCCAGCAAAGGGTTCCATCGCGCCGGCAGCGCTCACCGTCGCCAAATGGAAACCGGTGCCGGCGAGGTTCGCTTGTCTGGCGGCGAAGGTCGCCATGGCCCGGAGGTGAAGCCGGCGAGGCGCTGCGCTGGTCCATGCGTAATCGTGCGGAGAACCGCGCCGCGCCGTGCATCGCATCTCTCGTCCCGCTGCGCTGCTGAGGCCTTTTCTGTCAGGCGGTCTAGGTTTCGCGCTTCGGGCCGAGCAGGAATACTATGAGGGCAGCGACGAACGTGGCAACAGCACTGTAGGCAATGGCACTGGTAACCCCGGCATTGTCCACCAATAGTCCGCCGAAGATCGCGCCGGCAGCGATTGCCACTTGGAATACTGTGACCAGCAGCACACCGGCGCTTTGGGCCTGCTCGGGAACGACCCTCCGTACCATCCACGTCTGCAATCCCACTGGCACCGCGCCGAAGGCAAACCCCCACGCGGCAACAGCAATCGCCGAGGCCAAGGCCGATGCTCCCGCCGTCAGCAGCGAAACAGCGGCTATCGCTATGAGCAGCGGTGCAAGGGCCGCGACTGCCTTGAGACTGTACTCGGCCAGAAGCCCGCCGGCCAAATTGCCGAAGAATCCGCCGATGCCAAAAGCCAGCAACACAAGCGAGATCGTCTCGACATCCAGCGCGGGAATCTTCTCGAGGAAGGCGCGGATATAGGTGATTCCGGCGAAGTGGCCGGAAGCGACCAGCAGGACGACTAAAAGCGCAATTTTGACCATCGGAATCTTGGCCACATCCAGCATGCTGCGGAAGCTAGCCACTCCAATCGGAGGCAGTCTCGGAATGGTTATGAGTTGCACCAGCAGTGTAGCAGCGCCGCCGACTGCGGCGAGTATGAAGGCGCTTCGCCATCCCCAGATATCGCCGACATAAGCGCCGATTGGAGCTGCGCAAACGGTAGCCACCGAAACGCCGGTGAGGATGATCGACATAGCGCGCGCCAGGAGGTGGCTTGGAACGAGCCGCATCGCCAGTGCTGCCGACATCGACCAGAAGCCTCCGAGCGCTATGCCGAGCACGACGCGTGCAGTCAGGAGAACCGCCAGCGACCACGCGCCGGCCGCCAGAAGGTCCGACAGGATCAGCAGCAGCGTCATGGTCCACATGACGGTCCTGCGGTCCAGGCGCTTTGTGATGATGGCCACCGTGGGCGCCGAGATCGCCCCGACGATAGCGGTCGCCGTCATCGCCTGTCCAGCCGCTCCCTCGGTTGTGCCGAGATCATGCGCGAGGGGCGTGAGCAGGCTGACAGGCAGAAACTCTGCCGTGACCAGCCCGAAGGTGCCCAAGGAAAGCGAAATCACCGCACCCCATGCGGGACCAGACGGTGGGACGGGTTTTTCTGGGTCGTGCAGAACAGCGTCCATGACGCATGCCGCGGATTGGGTCATGAACGAAGTCTCCACTTTGATGCAATGCAACGTGATGTTGGTTGCCCTGACCCAATTCAAAAACACAAGCGCATTTCCCGGCGGCGTTGCACGGAGGAGGGGATGTTCATTGCTTCGCGATATTTTGTGACGGTGCGGCGCGCAACATCGATGCCGGTTTCCTTCAGCCGGACAGCGATGTCCTCATCGGAAAGCACGTCGCCGGGAGATTCTGCGGCAATGATCGCTTTGATCCGATGCCGGACAGCTTCGGCGGAGTGCGCATCGCCGCCTTGGCAGGACGCGATCGCGACGGTGAAAAAATACTTCAGTTCAAAGACTCCGCGCGGGGTAAGCATGTACTTGTTCGAGGTCACCCGGCTTACCGTCGACTCGTGCACGCCGATCGCGTCAGCGACGTTTCTAAGATTGAGAGGCCGCAGGTGGGCGACGCCATGTTCCAAAAAGGCATCCTGCTGACGCACGATTTCAGCCGCAACCTTAACAATGGTCTTGGCGCGCTGATCGAGGCTGCGGATTAGCCAGTTCGCATTTTGCAAGCATTCGTCGAGAAATGCTTGATCTTTCGAATTTTGGGCAGTTTGACGCGTGACTTCGGCATAGTAGGTTTGGTTGATCAGCAGCTTCGGCAGCGTGGCGGGATCAAGTTCGATCTGCCACCCGCCTTGCGGCGAGGGCGTGACCCAGACGTCGGGTATGATTGATTCAGACGCACCGGATTCGAATCTGTTCCCAGGCTTGGGATCGAGCGCCCGAATCTCATGCATCATGTCGAGAAGGTCTTCTTCATCGACGCCGCAATGCTGCTTCAGCGCCTCAAAATCGCGTCGCGCAAGCATTTCAAGATTGGCAACCAAAGCTGCCATTGCCGGGTCGAGCCGGTTTCGCTGGCGCAACTGGATCTCGAGGCATTCTCTGAGATTTCGCGCAAAAACTCCCGGTGGATCAAATTGCTGCAACGTCCCAAGAACCCGTTCCACAACAGCCTCACGGACATTCAGGCTCTCGGCCAGCTCCAAAAGGTTTGCCCGAAGATAGCCAGTGTCTTCCAGATCGGCGGCAAGCTGGCCAGCGATCAGCCGCTCCTGTGGTGTGAACGCAGTGAGGGCGATCTGACGAGCGACATGGTCGTGCAATGTTTCGGCGAGGGTGGCAAACTCGTCGAGGGAAGGGCCATTGCCCGGCGGGTTGTTGGTCGTGTTGCGAAGGGATTTCCATTGCCCGAGCCGTTCAGGCGAACCTGCCCCGGTCGGTCCTTCAACGGCGTTTGCGCCAGGGCCGATAGGCTGATCCGCTCCCGAAATCGAAACGTCGTCAAAAGGCCCGCCATCGCTTGATGCAGATTCCAACAGCGGGTTCTTCTCAATTTCCCCCTCCACGAACTGATGCAGTTCAGTATGCGCCAGTTGCAGCAAGCGAATCGACTCAATGAGTTGAGGCGATGCGACTATGGATTGCTTCTGGCGCTGAAGCAGGCTTGCTGAGGATTGCATGGTGAGCGCGATAATCCTGTCGAGGAGCCTCTTGGGGCGGCAATGGCACCAGTGAGACGGTTTCTAGGTCATGCGGCGGCTTTCAGCGTTTCGAGAACGTTTTGCGGGGACGAGACGCCATAGGGGTCGGCCTCGCAGTTGTCGGAGAAACCCTCCTCCTCGAACCAGTGCTCCACCACGCCATCGTTGATCAGGGCGGCGTAGCGCCAGGAGCGCATCCCGAAGCCAAGATTGTCCTTGGCGACCAGCATGCCCATTTTGCGTGTGAACTCGCCTGAGCCATCGGGGATGAGCTCGACCTGCTTCAGGCCCAAGGACTTCCCCCACGCATTCATGACGAAGGCGTCGTTGACTGAGAGGCAGTAAATCGCGTCAATTCCCTCCTTCTCAAACTCATCATAGAGCTCTTCGAACTTGGGCAATTGGTAGGTCGAGCAGGTCGGCGTGAAGGCGCCAGGCAGCGAGAACAGGATGACCCGCTTGCCGGCAAAGTAGTCGTCAGATGTCTTTTCTTCCCAGCGATATGGATTTGACCCCTGGACTGACTTATCGTGAACGCGCGTGAGAAAGGTGACGAAGGGAACTTTCTTTTGAACTGTCATCAAGTTGCTCCTAAAGAAGAAAACTGCCGTTGAATTCTGGCAGAGGCTGGCGCAATTCCGAGCAAAGGCTCGTATGCTCGGGCACGGGAATGAGGGATCTGAGCGAGCTGGAGATCGTCGAGCCGCTTGCTTTCCACGGCTATGGCGCCGGAACCGGGATCGGTCACTAGCGATAGTGCGTTTGGAAAAGGGATAGCGGCCGGAAGTAGCCAATATCGCAAGCATGTGGGGGCCTGAAATGTCACTTCACGCAGACTCGGGTCACGGGACTGGTTCAGCGTGTTGTCGATATGTGGCAGTGACCCGCCGGCCTTGGCTTGGGTGACCCTTTGACGGGGCCCTTGGGCACTCCCATGCTGAACAGAACCGGTAAACGGCATTTGCGCGAGCGGCCCGTGTTGGCGTGCCGGCATCGGACCAGCCATGCGCAAAGCGGCCACCGAGAACGGCCTTCCGGAGGAGACGATGTCCCGATGTTCAGCGGGAACGGGCACCGTCTCCTCAGGCCACTGTCTAGAGCTTCGCGCGTCGGGCATGGTGCAAGTCGCTTTCATCGTGATTTGATGGTGCTCTAACCAGGAGCAGCAAGCGGCGTGCCATTTCAAATAGAGGTGCTGTTGGACCGCACCTTCTTCTCGGAGGCCGTGTCTTAGAAGATCGGGCGCGCGCTATGCCGCCTCGTCACACAGGCAACAACGATGCTGTATGGTGCGGATATTCGGCGCTTCAGCCCCGGCTGGGCAAAGAAGAACCGGAAGCCGAGCCGATGCACTACCTGAGGCTGGCGGGCACTCCAGTCGTAGCGTGTGCCCGCTAGCGTTCATGGGTGCGCAGGCACGGCTATCGCGAACACGCGCCTGTCGCGGCAACATGAGCGCGCGCTCTTGGGCAAGCGCCTTGGCGCGGTGAGGATCGAATTCCCAATCGTGTCTGTTTGCCGCCCTCTTATGTTCGAAACTGGACCAGAATGTCGCAAGCCCGACCTAAAGGTCGCCCGAGGCGTTCTGTCCGACACTGTACCGTCGCCTTTGTTGCCCGCGACACCGGCTTATTTCGCCTAGCTCTTCTCTGGCCTCAGGCTAAGCCGCTGAGAAGCTGCCACGATTTTTTTCTGCTGCGGCCAAATTGGCACGAGATTTGAAGCACCTTGGTTGCGGGCCGGGAGCCGCCGACCGACTTTCATTTCGTGGATGACACGAATGGAACGAAGAAAGAAAAGCAAAATGTCAAATCTGCGTCGGATAGCGTCTATGGGCAGGGGGGCCTCGGCGAAAGCCCTTACGCAACAGCTCGCCGCTCTTGTCGACCCTTGCGCAGGAAATCTTGGCCGGCGGCGAGTCAAAGGCCCACCACACCGACTTTATCCTGACCTGGAAGGTGCAGGATAATGTTCTGCATCTCGCCGCGCGATGTGCCTAGACAGTTACGCGTTAGCCGATCTTGATAATCGGTCTGCCTCCGGACGACGTCGTCTACATGCCATCTTAGGTCTTCGCTGCCGCAGCGTCCGCCGGTCACCTTCCGCCCTTCCATCGCTACCGAGTGAAGTGCCATCATGCCCGAACAACCTTTGCCGACGCTGCCGATGTGGCGCGTCGATCACATTGAGCCCTCGACCGAGATGTTGGCGCTGCGGGCCAACGGTCCGATCCACCGCGTGCGCTTCCCGTCCGGGCACGAAGGCTGGTGGGTCACAGGCTATGACGAGGCCAAGGCGGTGTTGTCCGACGCGGCGTTCCGGCCCGCGGGAATGCCGCCGGCCGCATTCACCCCGGATTCGGTGATTCTCGGTTCGCCAGGATGGCTGGTCTCGCACGAGGGGGGCGAGCATACGCGGCTACGCACGATCGTGGCGCCGGCCTTCAGCAACGGCAGGGTGAAGCAGCTCGCGCAGCAGGTCGAGGCGATCGCCGCGCAGTTGTTTGAGACGCTGGCGGCCCAGCCCCAGCCCGCCGATCTGCGGCGCCACCTCTCCTTTCCGCTTCCAGCCATGGTCATTGGCGCGCTGATGGGCGTGCTCTACGAGGACCACGCCTTTTTCGCCGGGCTGTCCGACGAAGTGATGACGCACCAGCATGAAAGCGGCCCGCGAAGCGCGTCGCGCTTGGCCTGGGAAGAACTCCGCGCCTACATTCGCGGCAAGATGCGGGACAAGCGCCAGGATCCGGGCGACAACGTGCTGACGGATCTGCTCGCGGCGGTCGACCAGGGCAAGGCGACCGAGGAAGAGGCGATCGGCCTGGCGGCGGGCATGCTGGTGGCGGGGCACGAGAGCACCGTCGCGCAGATCGAATTCGGCCTGCTGGCCATGTTCCGCCATCCGCAACAGCGCGAACGCCTGATCGGCGATCCATCCCTGGTGGACAAGGCGGTAGAGGAAATCCTGCGCATGTACCCGCCGGGCGCCGGCTGGGACGGCATCATGCGCTATCCGAGGACCGACGTGACCATCGCGGGCGTGCATGTTCCCGCGGAGAGCAAGGTGCTGGTCGGCCTGCCGGCGACGTCGTTCGATCCGCGCCATTTCGACGACCCGGAAATCTTCGACATAGGACGTGACGAAAACCCGCACCTGGCGTTCTCCTACGGGCCGCACAACTGCGTCGGCTTGGCGCTGGCCAGGCTGGAACTCAAGGCGGTGTTCGGTTCGATCTTCCAGCGCTTTCCCGCGCTGCGCCTGGCCGTGGCGCCCGAAGAACTGAAGTTGCGCAAGGAGATCATCACTGGTGGGTTCGAGGAGTTCCCGGTGCTCTGGTGATGCTCGGATGCCACCAGGAATCGCGATGTTCTCGAATTGCCGGCGCGCCTGCCGCGCGCCGATCAGATCAGCCAGCCAACAGGTGACCAAGATGGACGTGCAAGAAACCACGGCAGCATGCCGGGACGCCTTCGCCGAACTGGCGTCGCCAGCGTGCATTCAGGACCCGTACCCATTCATGCGGTGGTTGCGCGAGCACGATCCGGTACATCGCGCGGCGTCGGGCCTCTTTCTGTTGAGCCGCCACGCCGACATCTACTGGGCGCTCAAGGCCACTGGCGATGCTTTTCGGGGGCCGGCGCCAGGCGAACTGGCGCGCTATTTCCCGCGAGCGGCGACCAGCCTGTCGCTAAGTTTGCTGGCGTCCACTTTAGCGATGAAGGAACCTCCAACGCATACGCGTCTGCGCCGGCTGATCTCGCGCGATTTCACCATCGGCCAGATCGACAAGCTGAGGCCGACCATCGCTCGCATTGTCGCAGCGCGCCTGGACGGCATGGCGCCCGCACTGGAGCGCGGGGAGGCAGTGGACCTGCATCAGGAATTCGCGCTGGCCTTGCCCATGCTGGTTTTCGGCGAACTGTTCGGCATGCCCCCGGATGACATTCTCGGGCTCATTACCGGCATCAGCGCCATTCTGGAAGGCCTGAGCCCGCACGCCAGCGATCCCCAACTCGCCGCGGGGGACGCGGCCAGCGCCAGGGTGCAGGCCTACTTCGGCGACCTCATACAGCGCAAGCGCACCGACTCCCGCTACGACATCGTGTCAATGCTGGTCGGCGCACACGACGACGATGCCGAGACGCTGTCGGATGCGGAATTGATCAGCATGCTTTGGGGCATGCTGCTGGGCGGCTTCGCCACCACTGCCGCGGCCATCGGCCATGCGGTCCTGGCGATGCTGGCGTATCCCGAACAGCGGCACTGGCTGAAGGGAGATGCCGTGGGGGTGAAGGCTTTCGTCGAAGAAGCCCTGCGCTATGACGCGCCCGCCATGTTCAGCTCCATTCCGCGTATCGCCCAGCGCGACATCGAACTGGGCGGCGTGGTGATCCCGAAGAACGCGGACGTGCGCGTGCTGATCGCGTCCGGCAATCGCGACCCGGACGCCTTCGCCGATCCCGATCGCTTCGATGCCGTGCGGTTCTACGGCACCAGTCCTGGCATGTCGATCGACGGGAAGATCATGCTGACCTTCGGCCACGGCATCCACTTCTGCCTTGGTGCGCAACTGGCCCGGGTGCAGTTGGCCGAGAGCCTGCCGCGGATCCAGGCGCGCTTCCCCACGCTGGCATTGGCCGAGCAGCCGACCCGGGAGCCCTCCGCGTTCCTTAGGACGTTCCGCGCGCTGCCGGTACGGCTGCATGGGCAGGAGGGCTGAGATGCGCGTCCTGGTCGATCAGGATCTGTGCGGAACGACCGGGCAGTGCGTGCTGACGCTGCCGGGCACCTTTCGCCAGCGCGAACCGGACGGCGTGGCCGAAGTGTGCGTTGCGACGGTCCCGCAGGCGCTGCACGCCGCCGTGCGGCTTGCGGCGAACCAGTGCCCGGTCGCCGCCATTCGGGTCATCGAAAGCGACGCTGGCCATGACGAGTGCGCCAGCGCCGACCCGGCGCCTTCTCCGACGCAGGCCCAGCGGCATGCCGCGAAAGACCAATGCAATTCAGGAGACACGATGGGAAGGTTTGAAGGCAAGGTGGCCGTGGTGACCGGCGCTGGCGCCGGCATCGGCAAGGCATGCGCTCTCGCCATCGCTCGCGGAGGGGGCAGAGTGGTGGTGGCCGACATTGATGGCCCGGCGGCCATCGCCTGCACCGCGCAGATCGCGGCCGAAGCAGGCCACGCGCTGGCCATAGCCATGGATATCGCCGATGAGCAGGCGGTGGCAGCGCTGTTCGAGACGGCGGAGCGGCACTTCGGGGGGGTCGACCTGCTGGTGAACAATGCGAGCGCCATGCATCTGACCCCGCGCGACCGCGCCATCCTCGACCTGGACCTGGCAGTCTGGGACCAGACAATGGCGACCAATCTGCGCGGCACGCTGCTCTGCTGCCGGCAGACCATCCCACGGATGATCGCCCGCGGCGGTGGCGCGATCGTCAACATGTCGTCGTGCCAAGGGCTCAGCGGTGACACGGCGCAGACGTCCTACGCCGCGTCGAAGGCGGCGATGAACATGCTCTCGGCTTCGCTCGCCACCCAGTACGGTCACTCTCAGATACGCTGCAACGCGGTTGCGCCGGGTCTTATCATGACCGAGCGTCTCCTTGCCAAGCTGGACGAGTGCATGCAACGGCATCTGCGCCGGCACCAGCTCCTGCAGCGCGTCGGCCGCCCCGAGGATGTGGCCGCGCTGGTGGCGTTCCTGCTCTCCGACGATGCTGCGTTCATCACCGGCCAGCTCGTGTGCATCGACGGCGGCATGCTGGCGCATGTGCCGACATATGCCGACGGTGGCAACAGCTGCGCCGCGCGCCCTGCAGGCGACACCGAATCGGCGGCGGCGGCGCGCTGCTGATGGACATGCTGCTCAATCCACTCAACCGTCGGCACCGGCTGCGATGCGACATCCCGGTCATGCCTGGCGCTTTCCCCTTGGTCGGGCATCTTCCCGCCATTGTCTGCGACCTGCCGCGCCTGCTGCGGCGCGCGCAACGCACGCTGGGCAGCCACTTCTGGCTGGATTTCGGCCCTGCCGGACATCTCATGACCTGTGTGGATCCGGACGCATTCTCACTGCTCAGGCACAAGGACGTGTCCTCGGCGCTGATCGAAGAGATCGCGCCCGAATTGCTTGGCGGAACGTTGGTTGCGCTGGACGGCGGCGCGCACCGGCAGGCGCGCGATGCCATCAAGGCAGCGTTCTTGCCCAGGGGGCTGACCCAGGCCGGGATCGGCGACCTGTTCGCGCCCGTCATCCAGGCGCGGGTGCAGGCATGGCGCGCCCGCGGCGAGGTACTCATCCTGCGCGAAACCGGCGACCTGATGCTGAAGCTTATCTTCAGCCTCATGGGAATCCCCGCGCAGGACCTGCCGGGATGGCATCGCAAGTACCGGCAATTGCTGCAGTTGATCGTCGCGCCACCGGTCGACCTGCCCGGACTGCCTTTGCGGCGCGGCCGTGCCGCCCGCGACTGGATCGACGCGCAGTTGCGCCAGTTCGTCCGCGACGCACGAGCGCATGCCGCGCGCACCGGGTTGATCAACGACATGGTGAGCGCCTTCGACCGCAGCGACGGTCCGCTCTCCGATGACGTCCTGGTCGCGAATATTCGCTTGCTGCTGCTTGCCGGTCACGACACCACTGCCTCGACGATGGCCTGGATTGTAATCGAGCTGGCGCGGCAGCCTGTGCTGTGGGATGCCCTGGTTGAGGAGGCGCAACGCGTGGGCGCGGTGCCGACCCGGCACGCGGACCTGGCGCAGTGTCCGGTCGCCGAGGCGCTGTTCCGCGAGACACTGCGCCTGCATCCGGCGACCACGCTCCTGCCGCGTCGCGCGCTGCAGGAATTGCAACTCGGCCAACGGCGCATTCCCGCAGGCACCCATCTATGCATCCCGCTGCTGCATTTCTCGACCTCGGCGCTGCTGCACGAGGCGCCTGATCAGTTCCGCCTGGCGCGGTGGCTGCAACGCACGGAGCCGATCCGGCCCGTGGACATGCTGCAGTTCGGTACTGGCCCACACGTCTGCATCGGCTACCACCTGGTATGGCTGGAAATGGTGCAGTTCTGCATCGCCTTGGCGCTGACCATGCATAAGGCCGGGGTGCGGCCGCAGTTGCTGAGCGACGTCGAAAAAGGCCGGCGCTATTACCCTACCGCACATCCGTCAATGAAAATTCGAATAGGCTTTTCATGAGCTGGCATCGCATGCCCTGTGTGGCAAGGCAGCGGCGCCGGCGGGGCGCGGCATTGCTGCACTCAGCGCACGCACTCGTGTGACGCCAGGCAACACCGTGACGACTTGCGCTCGCCGTGGCCGTCTCAGCTACAAGGACATCAACAACATGCAGACCGGTTCCACTCCACGCGGCCGAATTGGCGTTTCCGCATTCGGCGGATTGGGCGCGCAGGCGCGCGGCGCATCTGGCGGGCTGCTCCCCGAGATCTGGATGCAGGACGGCGCAAAGCGGGTCGAACAGGCTCTGGGGCGTCTGCTCTGCGCTGAAGACGGCGGTGAGACAGAGCTGATGGCGGCCATGCGCTACGCCACCTTGCATGGCGGGAAGCGCACCCGCGCCTTGCTCTGTCTGGCTGCCGGCGCACTGGCGGGCACGCCGGCGCACATGCTCGACGACGTCGGTGCCGCCATCGAGATGATGCACGCCTGTACCCTGGTCCACGACGACCTGCCCGCGATGGATGACGACGTGCTTCGCCGCGGCCTTCCGACCGTGCACGTAAAGTTCGGCGAAGCCACTGCGATCCTGGTCGGCGATGCGCTGCAGGCGCACGCCTTCCTCACCCTGGCGAGCCTGGATGCGCCGGGCGACAACCGTATCGCGCTCGTGCGCGAACTGGCGCAGGCGGTGTCCGCCGAGGGTGCCGCAGGCGGGCAGGCCATCGATCTGTCGTTGGTCGGAAAGCACGCCGGGCTGGACCGGATCCTCGCGATGCACGGGATGAAAACCGGAGCGCTAGTGCGCGCGTCGGTTCGCATGGGCGCGCTATACTCCATCGCGGAGGATGCCGCGCACGCTGCGCTGTATGCTGCGCTCGATCGCTACACCGCCTGTTATGGCCTGGCTTTGCAGGTGGCCGACGACATTCTCGACGCGACGGCGGATACCGCGACTCTTGGCAAGACCCCCGGCAAGGACGCGGCGGCGCAGAAGCCGACCTGCGCGTCGATCATGGGGCTGCAGGCAGCGCGCCAGTTCGCCCTGTATTTGTTGCACGACGCCGGGGAGGCCATCGCCACTCTGGGGCCGCGCGCGGAAGGGTTGGCGCAGATGCTGCAGCGGGCCAACGCCTATCTGTCCGCGCCATGCGCATGAGCGCGCCCATCCGTAAGGACTCGCCCCTGTGCTGCTGCGATCGGCCGGCGGGCGCTGCATCCCGTGTCGGCGGCGACGTGCGCGCCGTCTGCCAGGTCTGTTCTCGTTAGCCCTCTGCAGAAGGAACATCCCCCCTGAACGCGCTGTCCGAACAGATCCTTTCCGAATTGCGTCACCTGCTGAGCGAGATGAGCGACGGCGGCAGCGTCGGTCCGTCCGTATACGACACGGCGCGAGCTCTGCAGTTCGACGGCAACGTCACCGGTCGGCACGACGCATACGCGTGGCTCATCGCGCAGCAACAGGCCGATGGCGGATGGGGAAGTGCGGACTTCCCGCTGTTTCGCCATGCGCCTACCTGGGCGGCGTTGCTGGCATTGCAGCGTGCCGATCCTCTTCCCGACGCTGCCGACGCTGCCGACGCAGCCCAGGCTGCAATCCGGTTCCTCGAGCGCCAGCCCGATCCCTACGCGCATTCGGTGCCGGAAGACGCGCCCATCGGCGCGGAGCTGATCCTGCCGCAGTTGTGCAACGAGGCCGCATCCTTGCTGGGCGGCTTGGCGTTTCCGCGCCACCCGGCGCTGTTGCCGTTGCGGCAAGCACGCCTGGTCAAGCTGGGGGATGTGGCGACGTTGCCGAGCGGCCATCCGTTGCTGCACTCCTGGGAAGCCTGGGGGACGTTGCCGGCCACCGCATGCCCGGACGACGACGGCAGCATCGGCATCAGTCCAGCGGCCACCGCCACGTGGCGTGCCCACGCCGTGACACAGGGGAACACGCCGCAGGTCGGGCGCGCCGACGGGTATCTGCAGGCGGCATCGCGGGCGACGCGCAGCGGCATCGAAGGTGTCGTTCCCAACGTCTGGCCGATCAATGTGTTCGAGCCATGCTGGTCGCTGTACACCTTGCATCTGGCCGGTCTGTTCGCGCATCCCGCTTTCGCCGAGGCGGTGCAAGTGATCATCGCGCAGCTCGACGCCCGCCTCGGAGCGCGCGGTCTGGGCCCGGCCTTGCACTTCGCGGCCGATGCGGACGACACCGCCGTTGCGTTGTGCGTCCTTCGCCTTGCAGGCCGCGACC
The DNA here is from genome assembly GCF_000503035.1 of Mesorhizobium sp. LSHC412B00. Taxonomy (NCBI): domain Bacteria; kingdom Pseudomonadati; phylum Pseudomonadota; class Alphaproteobacteria; order Hyphomicrobiales; family Phyllobacteriaceae; genus Mesorhizobium; species Mesorhizobium sp. LSHC412B00. Next base: position 86,576 of record NZ_AYWB01000014.1, read on the forward strand.
CGGCGGTCGACGCGTTGCGCCATTTCGCAACCGGCGAGCTCTTCGTCACCTTCCCCGGCGAGCGCAATGCCTCGGTGTCGACCAACATCCATGCCCTGCATGCGTTGCGAATTTTGGGAAAGCCCGCCGCCGGCACCAGCGCCTACGTCGAGGCCAATCGCAACCCGCATGGTCTATGGGACAACGAAAAATGGCACGTTTCGTGGCTGTATCCCACCGCGCATGCGATTGCTGCGCTCGCGCAAGGCAAGCCCCAGTGGCGCGAGGAGCGCGCGCTGACAGCGCTGCTGCAGGCGCAGCGCGATGACGGCGGCTGGGGCGCCGGTCGCGCGTCCACATTCGAGGAAACCGCCTATGCGCTGTTCGCGTTGCACGTGATGGACGGGAGCGAAGAGCCGGCAGGGCGCCGGCGCATTGCGCAGGCGGTGGCGGGTGCGCTGAAGTGGATGCTCGCCCGCCACGCAGCGCACGCACTGCCCCAGACACCGCTGTGGATCGGCAAGGAACTGTATTGCCCCACCCGGGTGGTGCGCGTGGCCGAACTCGCCGGGTTGTGGCTGGCGCTTCGTTGGGGGCGGCGCGTCTCGGCCGAGGGAGCAGGAGCGGGGCCATGATCCCGACCCATCGCGCGCTGCAACAGGTGCTGGAGTGGGGGCGTTCCCTGACCGGGTTCGCCGACGAGCATGGCGTGGAAGCAGTCCGGGGCGGCCAGTACATCCTGCAGCGCATCCAGCCGAGCCTGCGCGACACCAGCGCCCGCACCGGCCGCGATCCGCTGGACGAGACGCTGATCGTGGCGTTCTATCGAGAACTGGCGCTGCTGTTCTGGCTCGACGATTGCAACGACCTTGACCTGATCGCGCCGGAGCAGCTCGCCGCGGTGGAGCAGGCGCTCGGGCAAGGCGTGCCGTGCGCGCTCCCCGGATTCGAGGGCTGTGCTGTGCTGCGCGCTTCGCTCGCCGCGCTCGCCTACGATCGTCGCGACTATGCTCAGCTTCTCTACCATACCCGGTGCTACTGCGCGGCGCTGCGTGCCGGACACGCGCAGGCGGCAGGGGCAGAGCGCTGGTCCTACGCCGAGTACTTGCAGAACGGCGTGGATTCGATCGCCTACACGAACGTGTTCTGTTGCCTGTCCTTGCTGTGGGGGCTGGACATGGCGACCTTGCGCGCGCATCCGGCGTTTCGCCAGGTCCTGCGGCTCATCTCCGCGATAGGGCGCTTGCAGAACGATCTGCATGGACGCGAAAAGGATAAGTCGGCCGGCGAAGGAGCTAACGCGGCGATCCTGCTGCTGCAGCGCTATCCGGCTATGCCTGTGGTGGAGTTCCTCAAGGACGAGCTGGCCGGCCATACGCGCATGCTGCACCGGGTGATGGCGCAAGAACCCTTTCCACCGCCGTGGGGACCGTTGATCGAAGCCATGGCGGCCATCCGCGCGCAGTACTACCAGACCTCAACCAGCCGCTACCGCAGCGACGCTGCGGGGGGAGGCGAGCGTGCGCCGGCCTGAACGCGCGGGAAACGGCGGCGTGCGCGCGCTGCCGTCGGTCCGATCCGACGCAACGCCGTCGCCCGATGCGGCGGATGGGGCGAGCATCAGCGACACCAAGCTGAGCCGGCGCAAGGACGACCACCTGGACATCGTGCTGGATCGGCGAACGGCGTGGGCCAAGGCCGCCGGCTGGGAGTGCATTCGTTTCGAACACTGCGCATTGCCCGAGTTGGACCTGACGCAGATCGACCTCAGCGCCTCGCTGCTGGGCAAGACCATGCGCGCGCCTCTGCTGATCAGCTCCATGACCGGCGGCATGCCACGCGCCGAGGCCATTAACCGCCATCTGAGCGAGGCAGCGCAAGCCTTGGGGATCGCCATGTGCGTCGGTTCGCAGCGCGTGAGCCTGCAATCCCGCAACTCCCAGGGGCTGACGCGCGCGCTGCGCCGCCTGGCCCCAGACGTTCCCTTGCTGGCCAATATCGGCGCCGCGCAACTGCGCCAGCCCGACGGCCTGGACCTCGCGCGCCGGGCGGTGGATGCACTGGAGGCCGATGGACTCATCGTCCATCTCAATCCGCTGCAGGAAGCAGTACAGCCGGAGGGCGACCGCGACTGGCGCGGCGTCCTGGCGCAGATCGCTCGCGCCGCACGCAGCGTCGGCGTGCCGATCGTGGCGAAGGAAGTGGGGTCGGGCCTGTCCGCCTCGGTGGCCCGTGCGCTCGTCGAGGCGGGCGTGGCGGTGATCGATGTCGCCGGCGCCGGCGGCACCAGCTGGGCCGCGGTGGAGGGCGAGCGGGCCCGCGATGCCGCCGACCGCGCAGTGGCAATGGCATTCGCGGATTGGGGGATTGCGACCCCGGCCAGCGTGCAGGCGGTACGTCGGGCGCTGCCAGCGGTAAAGCTCATCGCGTCGGGCGGGATCAGCGACGGCGTCGACGTGGCCAAGGCTATCCGTCTTGGCGCGGACATCGCCGGGCAGGCAGCCGGCGTGCTGCGCGCGGCTACGCAATCCAGCGAGGCGGTTGTCGCGCATTTCGAGATCGTCATCCGCCAGTTGGCCGTCGCCTGCTTCTGCACCGGCTCGGCTGATCTGGCGGCGTTGCGCCAGGCCCGCTTATTGCCCTCGGCCCATCTGCCCGCCGGTTGATGCCGGCGTAGCCCGCAGGTTGGCGGCGGGCGCATAGCCTTACTGAGTGAGAAAGTCTCGGAAGCGGGGACGCGCTGGTCACGGGCTTGTTCGGGTGCTGCTTCGTGATCGGGGAGGCACCCCGCCATGCCCCGAACGGACAGCCGAGAGTAAAGCGGTATTCGACGGCTATGTCGATGCTTGATCAGGGTGGTCACGCCGATCGAGCCGAGCCCCTGAAAGGGCCGGAACACCAGGTGCGGCGGGAGACCGGCAGGAGCAGATGGTGCAAATCCATTGCAATGAAGGAGTATTCCTGCAAGCAACGGAGAAGGTAAGCCAGCCTCAATCCCTTGTGTTTGCTTGGTGTTATGCAAATTAGGCACCGATCCACATTGCCCCCGAGTCATGCGCGGTCGGTCGTGAGGTGCCTCCGGCTATCCACAGCACTTCCCGGCAAGGTGCCCAACGCCCATTAGAGGCGCATGGATCGGCTTGATCAGGGCGTTGGGCGCGGTCGTCATGAAGCCGTAAAGCTCGAAATCGCCGGCGCCGTCCTTGACCTTGCGCACCCCATGCCATGGCGTCCAGAGGCCAGCGAAGAAGAAAAGCGGCCGGTCCTCATTGAGCGCGCGAACCAATCCGCTGAATACCTGTCTCAGGGTCCTTATGCCGGGTGTTGGGCTGGGCTCCGAGAAACTCGTCACAGGCACCACACAGCGATGCTCAACCCCAAGATACTGCTGCCAATGGCCGTATTGTGGGTTGCGGATATTGGTCGTGCCGTAGTCGGCCTTGCCCTTGACCCGTTCGAGCGGTGTCGGCATTCCCCAAAGCAGGTTGGCGACTTCACGTTGCCCGTCTGCCGCATTGCGGACCACCGGACCGGGCTGGTTGGGGGCTGGTTGGGGTAGATGTCGATGGACGGTTCAGGTTGCCTGAGATGGTCGCGCAGAGCCCTGGTGCACTGGCGTATGGCTTCTTGCGACGTGGTGATGTTGTGCAGATTGCACATCTAGGAAGGAGCAACCCCGTTCTTTTTGGCAAGCATGGAAAGGGCTTTTTCCTTGATATCTGCCGCGACCAAAGTCAGAGCTTCGTCGCGATCCTTGAAACTTGCGATCGATGTACCCTTGAGGGTCGCCTGAAAAGAGCCGAAGAGCTCTTCCTGCCACAGGCAATTTCTCGCGATCACTGGAATAACAACCGTCGTGTTGTTGGCCTCTCTCTCCATCGCGTGAGTTAGCTCAATCTGGTTGCAATAACGCGAGTTGATAAAGTCAACGCTTATCAGGAGGATGATAATGTCGGCGCTCTCTAGATTGCCCTTGATGGCGTCCGCCCATTTGTCGCCAGTCTCGATTTCGCCATCGTGCCAAGCCTCGACAAGACCAAGTCGGCTCAGCGGCGTGAGGTGCTTTAGAAGGTCAACCTTGATAGCCGCATCTGCATGCGAGTAGGAGATAAACGCCTTGAGAGGCTTGGGACTGGGGCTAGCCGCATTTTGGGGGAGGGACATAGTCCCACCGGGACCTCCTCTTATCAGTCCATTCTTCCTCAGGCGGTCCTTAGTTGTCGTGTAACGTTCTTCTATCCAACCCAGTTTATTGAAAAGGGCTGCGTTCTTAACGCTCACTTTTCCGCCCCCCGACAATTCTCTAACGGCGTCCATAAACCGGTCTTCTAGAGTTCCAACGCGCTTCCGCGATTTTGCCTTGCTTGCCATTTTATGGAGCCCCCCGAATCTAGGTCGACACTTCCAGCGAAAGTCTTTTGCAGTCAAGTCGACGCTGGAAATTAAGCCGGGAAATCCTCTAATTGGGGAGCCGGCTTGTTGCCAGCAATAAACTCGAACGGTGCGTTGCGTCTTTGTGTTAGCTTGTCGGGTCGGAGGTCTAGCCAGCCTGAGTTAGAGCCCTTCTCAAGCGCCGGTCTGGGCACCTCAAGCTGCGCCTTGTCGCCACCCCATAGTCGTCCCCGACGCTGCGAGCCGTCCAAGGGTTGTCAGCTTTGGTGATGCTGACACGGGGCCTAGTCTACGCGCTTACCGTCATCTCAGCCCCTGTCGGTTATGTCCAGGCCAGGGCATCGATATTCCGTCGAATTGCTCTCCCAGGTCGCACCGCTCCTTGGCTCATATCGCATCACCAAAGACTATCTCTGGAACGAGATTGACCGACCCGGGAACGCTCCAGGCCGATCCGAGCTAACCGGTCAATCCAAACAACTTCGAATTACCTTAGCGGGTATTATTCTAAAAATGCCCACGGTGCCCCGGTTACAGGCAGCCCGCGAACGCGGGCGAAAGGGTGGACGCCGTCCGAAACAAACCCAATCAGCGCTCCGAAATCACTCGACTCAGCTAAATGAAGGCTGTGCGGCATCTGAAGCAGCCCGTCTCTTTCATAGGACCACCGTCGAGCGCATCGGCGCCGAGGTCAAATAGCCGTTGGCTGAATGTTCTTTCAGTTGGCCGTCTGCAGCGACGCATGCACTAGGCCTATTACGAAGAAAAGCCGGTGGACGGTGGCCACAGCAGCTGTATGAACCGTGCTCGCCGGCGTGCCTTCGGACGTGGCAACCGCATCGGGTCGAGCCGATCTGGAAGGTGCTGCCGATCGCCCCGTCGAGCTACCACCACCATGTCGCCAAGCGCATCGATCCTTCCCGGCTGTCGGCTCGGGCGAAGCGGGATGAGGCCCTGGCCTTGAAGGATGAGGTCCGACGCGTGTTCGAGGCCAACTTCCGCGTCTACGGCGTTCGCAAGGTCTGGCGAGAGTTACAGCGTGAGGGCTCGACGTCGCCCGCTGCACGGTTGCCCCACTGATGAGGGCCATGGGTCTTGAGGGCATCATCCGCGGCAAGCCGATCCGCACCACGGTGAGCGACAAGGCCGCACCTTGCCCTCTCGATCACGTTAATCGCCAGTTCCATGCCCCGGCGCCGAACATGCTGTGGGTCTCCGACTTGACCTGCGTCGCGACCTGGACGGGCTCCGTCTATGTCGCCTTTGTCATCGACACCTATGCGCGAAGGATCGTCGGCTAGCGGGTGAGCCGGACGGCGCATGCCAGCTTCGTTCTGGACGCTCTGGAACAGGCTCTCCATGATCGGCGGCCCGTGCAGGGGGGCAGGCTGATCCATCACAGCGATAGAGGCCGCCCAATACGACTCTATCAGATACACCGAGCGCCTGGCGGAGGCCGGCGTTGAGCCTTCGGTAGGCAGCGTCGGCGACAGCTACGACAATGCTCTCGCCGAAACGCTCAACGGCCTTTACAAGGCCGAGGTGATCCATCGACGCGGACCATGGCGCAACTTCGAAGCCGTCGAGTTCGGTAGCTCGATTGGGTCGATTGGTTCAACAATCGCCGGCTGCTGGAGGCCATCGGCAACATTCCGCCGGCCGAAGCCGAGGAACGCTACTACGCCATTCTGTATGACCCAGCCATGGCCGCGTGACTCAACGAAACGGCCTCCGGAAAACCCGATGCGGTTCAGTTCTCGGAGGAACGACGTTGCCGCGCGGCGCTAAAGAGAGAGGAAGATTGATCTCTTTCCATATCATTTTCTTCACATATGATATGTAAACAGATCATTGAAGCATTGAAACTACTCGCTGGATGAGATACCTTTGCGTACCATCGCACATTGGAATAGATCGTATAGGTTGCGTTATGGACTCTCAATCGGAAATTCTACGGGAAATCGGTGGGTTTTTCAGGCAGGCGAGGTTGGCCGCTGCGATGACGCAGGAGCAGGTCGCCGATTCGGCGGGTATATCCCGTCCCCGATATCGCGACATCGAAAAGGGAGCCGCAGCCGCGCGTGCGACGACGCTCATGAATATCGCTCGCGCGCTCGGTCTGGAAATGATGCTGGTTCCGCAAGCCATGGTGCCGGCTGTCCAGGCTCTATTGCGTCCGCATGATGATGACGATCAACCCGCCTTTGTTTCTCAACCTGACGATGACGATCATGGCTCCAGTCTTTCGCGCACCTAAGACGATCCCGTCACTGGACGTGCTCTTGAATGCAGTAAAGATCGGCACAATCGTCAGGACGCCGGGCGATTTCAATGCGTTCAACTTCGATGACGCCTACCGCGCGACGGGCGGCTTTCCGGTTCTCAGCCTGTCGTTCCGGGCAGCGACGGGAGGATTGCGGAAAGATCCAAAGCCTCTGGCAAGCGCCTTGCCCGCTTTCTTCGCGAACCTCCTGCCGGAGGAGAAATTGCGGGAGGCGATGGAAAGGCATCACGAAGGCAATGTGCGGCCAGGCAATGATTTCGATCTTTTAGCGGCACTGGGCGCCGATCTGCCGGGAGCCGTACGGGCGTTGCCCAGTGACGGCGCGATAACGGTTTCGAAGGATGGCCCAAAGGATCACCCCAAGGCACGGTTCTCGCTTGCCGGCGTGCAGATGAAGCTGTCGGTCATGAAGAACATTGGAAAAGGCGGCGGCCTTACCTTGCCGATGGACGACGAGCAGGGCCGGTACATTGCCAAGTTCCCTTCGACGGCGTTTCCGGGCGTTTCCGAGAACGAATTCGCCAACCTGGCGCTGGCAGCAGCAATCGGCATGGAGGTTCCTGAATGCGAACTGGTCGAGAAGTCCGATTTTGAGGGCGTTCCCGAAGAATTCAATACGATGTCGGAGGGCAAGGTCCTTCTCGTCAAACGCTTCGATCGCGGCGCCGGTGGCGAGAGGATACACATCGAGGATTTCGCTCAGGTCTTCAGTGTCTACCCCTCGCGCAAATATGAGGGGGCCGCTTATCACGACATAGCCTTGGCTCTTGGCGTGGCCGTCTCGCCTACGGCGGCTCTCGATTTCGTCCGCCGCCTGGCACTGAGCGTCATCACCGGCAATGGCGACATGCACCTGAAGAATTGGTCTTTGATGTATCCCGGAAACGGCGACAAGCCGGCGCTTGCACCAATCTACGACGTCCTGTCCACTGTGCCATATATTCCCGCCGACGCCATGGCGCTGTCGCTTGGAGGAGAGCGCTCGTTCAAGGCGCTAGCAGCACCGCGATGGAAAGCATTTGCGAACCGCGCAAGGCTTCCGGAGCCGGCAGTCCTAACGGCAGTGGTCCAGACGGTCAAACTCGTCAACGAGTACTGGTGGCATCTGCCTGAGCGCGACGTTGTCGCAGCGAAAGTGCTCGAGCGGATGGACGAACATGTGAAGGCGATGACGCCGATACTGAACTCCTGCGCCGATAAGTGAGCCGAGTCCCCTCGGGTTGCTGATATAGCGGAACTTTCGATCCGCGGCCCTATGGATGGCTGGATCGAAGGCATGCCAGCGTGGCGCAAGATTCCGCGGAGTCTCCACGATGACACGCGTGAGCAAGCACGTCAGCTCGCCGGAACAGACAGCATCCCGCAATTCACCCAACAGGATCGAGCTGCTGTTCGTCCACTTCAACATAACGACGCGGTTCAAACGAATTCGGTGACTGAGGATCGCGATCCGACGCTTTGTGTCGCCATTGTCGGGTCCGCTACACGGTCTGTTGCGACGATCCTTTCTTTGGCCCTCAGGCTAAACCCCTGAAAAGCAACCATTAAATTATTCTTCGGTTCGATCAGCCAAATTGGCACGAGTCTTGAGATCCTTAGGTGCGAGGCGGCTACAGCTGCCCGACCGGCATTCATGTCGCGGCAGCCGCGATGAATGGAACGAAGGAAGGAAAGCTACATGTCAGGTTTGCGTCAGATCGCCTTTTACGGAAAGGGCGGCATCGGCAAGTCCACCACCTCCCAAAATACGCTCGCCGCCCTTGTCGACCTCGGGCAGAGAATCCTCATCGTCGGCTGCGACCCCAAAGCCGACTCCACCCGCCTGATCCTGAACGCGAAGGCGCAGGATACGGTGCTGCACCTCGCGGCAGAGGAAGGTTCGGTGGAAGACCTGGAACTCGCGGACGTGCTCAAGGTCGGGTACAAAGGCATCAAATGCGTGGAGTCGGGCGGGCCCGAGCCGGGTGTCGGCTGCGCCGGCCGCGGCGTGATCACCTCAATCAACTTCCTCGAGGAGAACGGCGCCTACGACGACGTCGACTATGTCTCCTACGACGTGCTCGGGGATGTGGTGTGTGGCGGTTTCGCGATGCCGATCCGCGAGAACAAGGCCCAGGAAATCTATATCGTCATGTCCGGCGAGATGATGGCGCTCTATGCCGCCAACAACATCGCCAAGGGTATCCTGAAATACGCCCATTCGGGCGGCGTGCGGCTCGGCGGCCTGATCTGCAATGAGCGCCAAACCGACCGCGAGCTCGACCTCGCCGAAGCGCTGGCTTCCAGGCTCAATTCCAAGCTTATCCACTTCGTGCCGCGCGACAACATCGTCCAGCACGCCGAGCTCAGGAAGATGTCTGTGATCCAGTATGCGCCGGACTCCAAGCAGGCCGGGGAATACAGGGCGCTGGCCGAGAAGATCCATGGGAATTCGGGCCAGGGCACCATTCCGACCCCGATCACCATGGAGGAGCTCGAGGACATGCTGCTCGACTTCGGCATCATGAAGACGGACGAGCAGATGCTTGCCGAGCTTCAGGTCAAGGAAGCGGCCAAGGCGGCCGCGCAGTAGCGACCGCTGCGACATGAGGCGCCGCCTGACCTGGTGCGCCTTTCAAAGAACGGCGCCTCGTCGGTGAGGCGTCACCCTGAACCTTGAAAGTGGTCCCATGAGCCTGGAATACGAGAATGACGGTGCCCTCCATGCGAAGCTTATCGAGGAGGTGCTGTCGCAATATCCTGACAAGTCGGCGAAGCGCCGCAAAAAGCACCTCAACGTCGCAAAGAGCGGCGGCGAGGTTGGCGAGGAAAGCGAGATCCTTTCCGAATGCGAGGTCAAATCGAACATCAAGTCCATCCCCGGCGTGATGACGATTCGCGGCTGCGCCTATGCCGGCTCGAAAGGCGTGGTGTGGGGTCCAGTCAAGGATATGGTCCATATCTCCCACGGCCCGGTCGGCTGCGGACAATATTCCTGGTCGCAACGCCGCAACTACTACGTCGGCACGACCGGCATCGACACGTTCGTCACCATGCAGTTCACCTCCGATTTCCAGGAGAAGGACATTGTTTTCGGCGGCGACAAGAAGCTCGAACGGATCATCGACGAGATCGAGGAACTGTTTCCGCTGAACAAGGGCATGACTGTGCAATCAGAATGCCCGATTGGCCTGATTGGTGACGACACCGAAGCTGTGTCCCGCAACAAGGCCAAGGAGCACGAAAAGACAATCGTTCCGGTGCGCTGCGAGGGGTTCCGCGGCGTCTCGCAATCGCTCGGCCACCACATCGCCAACGACGCGATCCGCGACTGGGTGTTCGAGAAGAAGGACCTCGAGTTCGAGGCCGGGCCGTACGATGTCAATGTGGTCGGCGACTATAATATCGGCGGCGACGCCTGGGCTTCGCGCATCCTGCTCGAGGAGATGGGTCTGCGCGTGGTCGGCAACTGGTCGGGCGACGCTACGCTGGCCGAAATAGAGCGAGCGCCAAAGGCGAAACTCAATCTCATCCATTGCTACAGGTCGATGAACTACATCTGCCGGCACATGGAGGAAAAGTATGGCATCGCCTGGATGGAGTACAATTTCTTCGGCCCCTCCCAGACCGAAGCCTCTCTGCGCAAGATAGCCAAGCACTTCGGGCCGGAAATCGAGGCCAAGGCCGAGGCGGTCATCGCCAAATACCGGCCCTTGGTCGATGCCATAATCGCCAAGTACCGGCCGCGCCTCGAAGGCAGGACGGTGATGCTCTATGTCGGCGGGCTGCGCCCCCGTCACGTCGTCACGGCATATGAGGACCTGGGCATGGTGATCGTCGGCACTGGCTACGAATTTGGCCATAACGACGACTATCAGCGCACTGGCCACTACGTGAAGAAGGGCACACTGATCTATGACGACGTGACTGGTTACGAGCTGGAGAAGTTCATCGAGGGGATCCGTCCTGATCTCGTGGGCTCCGGCATCAAAGAAAAGTACCCGGTCCAGAAGATGGGCATACCGTTCCGTCAAATGCATTCCTGGGATTATTCCGGCCCGTATCACGGCTACGACGGCTTCGCGATCTTCGCCCGCGACATGGATCTGGCCATCAACAACCCGGTCTGGAACCTCTACGACGCCCCCTGGAAGAAAAAAGCCGAGCCGTCGGCAGCGATCGCAGCCGAATGAAGCCCTGGCCTCCCGTAAGCCGGGAGGCCGTTAAACGCCTGTGGCCCTTTGTCCGCGGGAGACTTGAAACGTTTCGACGTCCCTGTGCCGCCGTATGGCGGGCCAGATGGAAAGAGGTAATCACCCATGCCGCAGTCGGCTGAAAAAGTTCTCGACCACGCGCCCCTGTTCCGCGAGCCGGAATACAGGCAGATGCTCGCCGAGAAGAGGCTGAATTTCGAATGTCCTCACCCGGACCAGATCGTTACCGACCAAGGCGAATTCACCAAGACGTGGGAATACCGCGAAAAGAACCTTGCTCGCGAAGCGCTTGTCGTGAACCCTGCCAAGGCCTGCCAGCCGCTCGGCGCGGTGTTCGCGGCCGCAGGCTTCGAGCGAACCATGTCCTTCGTCCACGGCAGCCAGGGCTGCGTGGCCTATTACCGCTCGCACCTGTCGCGCCATTTCAAGGAGCCTGCTTCGGCGGTTTCCTCCTCGATGACCGAGGACGCGGCAGTGTTCGGCGGCCTGAAGAACATGGTCGACGGGCTCGCCAACACGTACCAACTTTACGACCCAAAGATGATCGCCGTCTCGACCACTTGTATGGCGGAGGTCATTGGCGACGACCTGCACAGCTTCATCGAGAACGCCAAGGACGAAGGCTCGGTCCCGCGCGACTTCGACGTGCCCTTCGCCCACACGCCGGCCTTTGTCGGCAGCCATGTCGACGGCTATGACGTTGCGGTCAAGGGCATTTTGGAGCATTTCTGGAAGGGCGAGGAGCGAACGGAAGCCGAGGGAACCATCAACATCATTCCGGGCTTCGACGGGTTCTGTGTCGGCAACAACCGGGAACTCAAGCGCCTGCTCGATCTGATAGGCGTGTCCTATACTTTCATCCAAGACGCCTCTGACCAGTTCGACACGCCGTCCGACGGCGAATACCGCATGTACGACGGCGGCACGAAGATCGAAGAGGTGAGTAAGGCAATCAACGCCGAGGCGACGCTGTCGCTGCAGCGTTACAACACCCGAAAAACGCTGGAGTATTGCGAGGGGGTAGGGCAGGCGACTGCCTCGTTCCATTACCCTCTCGGAGTCCAGGCAACCGACGACTTCCTGATGGAGGTCTCTGCGATTTCCGGCAAGCAAATCCCCGAGGCAATCCGCCTCGAGCGCGGTCGACTTGTTGACGCCATGGCCGACAGCCAATCCTGGCTGCACGGTAAGAAATACGCCATCTACGGCGATCCTGACTTTGTCTATGCCATGGCCCGCTTCATCATGGAGACGGGCGGCGAGCCCATCCATTGCCTCGCCACCAACGGCACCTCGGCATGGGAAGCGGAGTTGAAGGAGCTGCTTGCATCATCGCCCTTCGGCAAGGGTGCTCAAGTCTGGGCGGGCAAGGACCTCTGGGCGATGCGCTCACTGCTCTTCACGGAGCCGGTGGACCTGTTGATCGGCAACTCCTATGGCAAGTATCTGGAGCGCGACACGGGCACGCCGCTGATCCGGCTGACGTTTCCGATCTTCGACCGCCACCATCACCATCGGTTTGCGCTCATGGGCTACCAAGGCGGATTGCGCGTCCTGACGACGATCCTCGACAAGATCTTCGACAAGCTCGATCGCGAGACAAGCGAGACGGGCGTGACGGACTATTCGTATGACCTTACCCGCTAAGCATGGCGGCCGCTCTTCGGTTAGGCCGGTCGTCTTCTCGAGGGACTTTGGAGACTGACGCAATGTCCTCGCTCAGAGCGAAAATCCAGGATGTCTTCAACGAGCCTGCCTGCGAAAACAACCGCGGCAAGGATGCCAAGGCGCGCAAAAAGGGCTGTTCGAAGCCACTGACCCCCGGAGCGGCGGCCGGTGGCTGTGCCTTCGATGGCGCCAAGATCGTACTGCAGCCGATCACCGACGTCGCACACCTGGTCCATGGGTCGCTCGCCTGCGAGGGCAATTCCTGGGACAACCGCGGTGCGGCTTCGTCCGGGCCAACGCTGTGGCGCACAAGCTTCACGACCGACCTCACCGAACTCGATGTTGTGATGGGGCAGGGCGAGCGCAAGCTTTTCAAAGCGATCCGCGAGATCAAGGAAGCGTATGGGCCGCCGGCGATCTTCGTCTATCCGACCTGCGTGACGGCGCTGATCGGCGACGACATTGAGGCCGTCTGCAAACGCGCTGCGGAAAAGTTCGGTTTTCCGGTGGTGCCGGTCAATGCGCCGGGCTTCGTCGGCTCCAAGAATCTTGGCAACAAGCTTGCCGGCGAGGCGTTGCACGAGCATGTCATCGGCACAGTGGAGCCCGACGATGCCGGCCCTTACGACATCAACATTCTTGGCGAATTCAACCTCTCGGGCGAATTCTGGCTGGTGAAGCCGCTGCTGGATCGGCTCGGGATCCGGGTGCGCGCCTGCATTCCGGGTGACGCACGTTACCTCGACATTGCCGGCGCGCACCGCGCCCGGGCGGCTATGATGGTGTGCTCGACCGCGCTCATCAATCTGGCACGCAAGATGGACGAGCGCTGGGACATCCCGTTCTTCGAAGGCTCCTTCTACGGCATCACCGATACCTCGGATGCACTCCGGAACATAGCTGAGCAGCTCGTGAAGCAGGGTGCTGATCCGGAGATCCTCGGCCGCACCGAGGCGTTGATTGCAGAGGAGGAGGCGATCGCTTGGAAGAAGCTAGCCGCCTACCGGCCGAGGCTCGAAGGCAAGCGCGTGCTGCTCAACACCGGCGGCGTGAAGTCCTGGTCGGTCGTCCATGCGCTGATGGAGATCGGCATCGAGATCGTCGGCACCTCTATCAAGAAGTCGACCGTCGAAGACAAGGAGCGGATCAAGCAGATCCTCAAGGACGACAACCATATATTCGAGCAGATGGCAGCGCGCGAGCTTTACGCCATGCTCTCCGAACACAAGGCCGATATCCTGCTATCAGGCGGGCGCACGCAATTCATCGCTCTGAAGGCCAAGACACCCTGGCTCGATATCAACCAGGAGCGGCAACATCCTTACGCCGGCTATGACGGCATGGTGGAACTCGTACGCCAGATCGACCTGGCCATTCAAAACCCCATCTGGTGCCAGGTGCGGCAACCGGCACCATGGGATTGCCAGCCTGCGGTGAGGCAGGAACTGCCGCGCACGAAAAGCGAGACCGCGACCTTGCATGTTGTCCAGGAATTCGCCGGCACGACGGCCGGTGATTTCGGCGAGTGTTGAGGAAAGCCGATGGTCCGCATCCTTCCCCAGACCAAAGCGGCGGCGGTCAATCCGCTGAAGTCATCGCAGCCGCTGGGTGCCGCCTTGGCCTTTCTTGGCGTCGACGGCGCGATGCCGTTGTTCCACGGCAGCCAGGGGTGCACCAGCTTCGCGCTCGTGCTCTTCGTGCGACATTTCAAGGAAGCCATTCCCTTGCAGACAACCGCGATGGACGAGGTGGCAACGATCCTCGGCGGGCCAGACCATCTGGAAGAGGCTATCCTCAACCTCAAGGCCCGCACAAAGCCAACGCTGATCGGGGTTTGCACGACCGCACTTGTGGAAACCCGGGGCGACGACTGCGCAGGAGATATCGCCAATATCAGGCTGAAGCGCACCAAAGAACTCGCGGGTACGGAGGTGGTGCTAGCCAACACACCGGATTTCGATGGCGCGATGGAAGAGGGCTGGGCCAAAGCTGTCACCGCGATGATCGAAGGGATTACACGGCCCGGCGAGCAGGCGCGGCAATCGAAGAAGATCGTGATCCTGCCTGGCTGGAACCTCACTGTGGCTGACATTCAGCATTTGCGCGAGATGGTTGAGAGCTTTGGACTGAAGCCGGTAATTTTGCCGGACCTCTCCGGCTCGCTCGACGGTACGGTGCCCGACCGTTGGGTCACGACCACCTATGGCGGCACCAGCGTCGAGGATATTCGCGAGCTTGGCACGGCCGAGCGATGCATTGTCATCGGTGAGCATATGCGCCGCCCGGCCGAGCTGCTGCACACGTTAACCGGCGTGCCTTACGTGCTGTTCCGGTCGCTGACTGGATTGAAGGACGCCGACCGGTTCGTCTCGCTGCTCTCCGCAGTTTCGGGCGCGTCGGCGCCGGCTGGGGTACGCCGTCGCCGGGCGCAGTTGCAGGACGCGTTGCTCGACGGACATTTCCACTTTGGAGGCAAGAAAATTGCGATCGCTGCTGAACCAGACCAACTCTACCAACTCGCGAGCTTCTTCATCGGCATGGGCTCCGAAATCGCGGCGGCGGTCACAACGGCCGCTATGTCGAAAATTCTGGAGGAAGTACCGGCGCAGTCGGTTCAGGTCGGCGATCTCGGCGATTTGGAAGCTCTTGGCGCCGGTGCTGATCTTTTCGTTACTCATTCCCACGGCCGCCAGGCGGCGCAGCGCCTCGGCATTCCGCTCATGCGGGTCGGCTTCCCGATCTTCGACCGGCTCGGCAGCCAGCACAAGCTCACAATCCTCTACCAGGGGACCCGCGACCTGATCTTCGAGGTCGCCAACATTTTTGAAGCCAACCGGCACGCGCCGACGCCTGAGGCGCTTGATCCATTCCGTAAGCGAGAAATGCCAGATGCGCTCCGTTCGTCGCCTCTCGCTCGTCACTGACGAGGTTCACGCACCGAAGCCGGAACGCCAAGCCGGCGCATTGCGCGTGGCCATCGCCACGCAGGACATGAAGAACCTCAACGCCCATTTCGGATCGGCCAGGCGCTTTGCTGTCTACGACGTGATGCGCGAGGAGTGGAATCTCGTGGAAGCCGTGGCCTTTGACGACGTTTCCGACGAGAGCGGGAAGCACCGAACCGAGGGCGATGACCGCATCACCCCGAAGGTGGAGGCGCTAAAGGGCTGCCATTTGCTGTTTTGTCTGGCGATCGGCGGACCTTCGGCAGCCAAACTTGTTTCCGCAAAGATCCATCCGATCAAAGTGCCGCAGCCCCAGACCATCCAAGAGGTGTTGTTGCGCACGCAGATGATGCTCAGGACGTGTCCTCCCCCTTGGCTGCGCAAGGTGCTGGCGCAGGCAGGTGCCGCCGGACAGAAACTGTCCTTCGAGGACGAAAGCTGAAATGAGGAGTGGGCGCTATGTTTGAAGTCGCTGTTAGCCCTACCGCCACCGAGGACGGGGCTGCCCTTGCCACCCCGTTCGTCAAATGCCTCGTGCGGCTGATCCGTGCCAATGATTCCCACGGGTCATGGGAAGGCAAATCGGACGCCGAGCTGCTGGGAGACTTCATCATCACCAGGGAACAGCGCCGTGCAATTCCAATCATCGGCGATCCCAATCCGGACGTGCTGTGGAGGCTCGATAAGTTCTACACCGCCGTCGGGCTTGCGATTGAGGAGCGCACGGGCCTGATGGCATCGCCGATGATGGAGATAAGCCACGAGGGCTTCGGGCGCGTGCTCTTCACGGCCGGGCGACTGGTCGTTCTGTCCAAGACCCTGCGCGATGTCCATCGGTTCGGCTTCGAGACGTTCTGGAAACTCGCCGCGGCCGGTACCCAACTGGCCGGCGATGCCACCGCAGCCATTGAGGCTTATCCCGAGGTGGCGCGGGCGTGATGGAACCGATTTTCGAGCCAAGGGATCATGTCAGGCCTTGAGGACATGCCATGGCCAGCCCACTCAACCGAGGCGGTCGATGCCGATTTGGTTCTTGGGGTAGCGCTGATGAAGCCACTGGTCCTGATCTGTTCGCAAGATGCTGAGTTGTATCTATTCCTCAGCCACATTCTGGGAGTGGACGGCTTTACGAGTGAGCCGGCAGGCGGGGTGAAGGAAGCACTTGCATTGGCCGATGAACGGGAGCTCCAGGCGGTAGTGCTGGACTGCGGGCCAGCAAGCGCGACAGGCTCCACAATCTGCGCCCGGCTCAAGGGGGAGCCCCGGACCGGCGGCCTGCCCGTTATTGCCCTGATCGCGCCCGGCGCCGAGAACCAGCACCTCGATCTCTTGAAGGCAGGTGTTGACGAGAGCTTTGTGCGGCCCTTCGCGCCGGCCAAGCTGCTTGACTGTCTACGCACGAAGCTGGCGCTGCCACAGCCGGGTTCAAACGGGATAAGAAACGGCAGCTGGCTCTGTTGCGGCAGCCTTGAGATGAAGCTCGATGCTCACCGGGTTCGAGGTAATGGCCACGACATCCATCTCGGACCTCTCGAATTCAACCTGCTGCGGCAATTTCTTGAGGCTCCCGGCAAGGTCTTCAGCCGAGACGAGCTGATCGACGCGGCCTGGCCGGACAATATCCATATCGGTGAACGCACTGTCGACGTTCATATCAGCCGGATCAGAAAGGCGCTGAAGGCGGCCTCGCCAGGTAGCGTCATTCGTACTGTCAGGTCTGCCGGCTACTCGCTCGAGAAGCCGGACGACTGAATCGCGAACGGATGGTGTGCCACTCTCCATCTTCGTTGGAAGGCAAGTCTTGCGGCTTCGAAACGCGCTACGGGCGGACATACAGGGGGAGCAGTCAGATGGCCTTCAAAAGCATACTCAGCGTAGCGGGAGCTGACCACTCCGATCGGGACGTCACAACAGCTGCGAGCTTGTGCGCCGAGGTCGGCGCACATTTGTCCGTCCTGATTATGTCGCCTCCGCCTCTCGTTATGTCGCCTCCGCCGCTGGGTGATGGCCTCCCCGGATGGCCCAGACAACGCGCACACGCCATTGCCGCACTGGAAAAACGGTACAGGCAAATCGAGAGATTTTCACAGGACGCGGCCAGTCTGGAAAAAACATCTAGGGAAATTCACAAACTGCTGAGAGCCACGTGGCGGTGCTATGATGTCGATGTTGTCAACTGCGATCAGGCCAGCCTCGGTGACTCAGTGCGAGCGCGGGCGCTCTGCAACGACCTGACAATCGTCGGCCCTGCACTTCTCAACGACGTTAACGTCGGTCCCCTTGTTATCAACGGCAGCCTGTTCGACACCGGAAAGCCGGTGCTTGTCGTGCCGGAGGGCGCTGAGGCGACTCTGTCTCCACGACGGGTGCTGGTCGGCTGGGATTCGCGAGTCGAGGCGTCCCGTTCGGTTCGGGAAGCGCTGCATCTGCTAGCCGGTGCTGAGGAAGTTCGTGTCGCACTCGTCGATCCGGAGGCGACCTGCACCGGAAACGGTACCGAGCCGGGAGCCGATATCGCTGCCTATCTCACTAGGCACGGTGCTCGGGTGTCGGTTGACCTGCTGGCGAGCGCCGGAAAATCGGCAGCCACGGTGCTCGCGCAGCACGCAATCGACACGTCTGCAGAAATGATAGTCATGGGTGCTTATGGCAGCCGCCGGCTGCGCGAGCGGCTCTTCGGTGGCGTGACGAGATGGATAGTTCGGAAGCCGCCATTGCCGCTGTTTTTGGCTCGCTGACGGGCTTGAAGTAGCACCGATGCTGTTCGAAGCTCTACTCCCCTGGTCACCTATCCTGATGCCAAGAAAGGTCGCGGCAAAGGCGCAAGTTTCGCGAAGCTCATGAGCAACTTGCAAGCGCCGTCGCGAAGAACATTCCCCGCGCCTCTAACGCGCTCGGTGTCTGCTCGCCGAGACAACCCGTAACGCGCAGACAAACGGCCGGGCAGAAGCCCAGGCGTCCTCAATGCGCTCAAAACACCGATACTCGAGGTCGAGAAAGAGAGTCGTTTCAGCGCGGCAGGCCGCGTTCGGACCGTAGCCTCATCGTATTGGCGTTATCACGATTTCCTTCACCACTGGCCGGGAACGGAACACGGCAACGACCGTGCAGCGGCCAAGGCACCGACCTTCGAGTCCGACGGTCGCGCTCTTGCCGGCCTCGGCGCGAACGATGGCATCAATCACGTTGTCATCGCCTGGGATGGTAGTCGGGTCAGCGGCGAGGGCGGCCGCATCTTCGGCGTTTTCAGTCTGCCCGGCCCACCGCGTGGCGACCGAGCGGCCTTGAGGCCGGTCAATTCCCACAACGCTCACATTCGGCACCAGGCGGTCCCTGTAGGACCTGTGCAAAGGGATATAGAACAACAAAAGCAGGAATCCGGGAGAGTTCACCGGCCCGGCACAGGCCGGCACTTATCCTGGCCCTCTTCCCACGATCATCATCTGGCGATAACGGTACTCGCGACCCGCAGCCGGACATAACCGGCGTCGTCGTGAAGAACTCCTGGTCGCCACCAGGAATTCAAGCGCACAGCGGAAGAGGTAGGGCAGAGGCGATGCTCGGATGGAGCGGCGCCTGCAATCGCAATGGCGTTGCGCTACCACCTGAGCGACCGAAACGACAAAGAAGCTCAAGCAAGGCTTGAGGCGGACGATGATGACGAGGCTGGCGGTAGCCAACGCGGTCATGCGTCTGTTCGTCCCAATATATATCGAGACGTCGGTGGCCACGCTTCTGCGCCGACGGGAAGCGGGTGATGCGTGTCCAAGACCTGACAGTGGCGGAAAATATGTCGCGTCCAATACAACCGGCGATCTTGGGCGCCACAGAAGTTTTTCAAAGCATAACAAGCGTTTACCGCACGCTGAGCGCGTTGGCACGGCCTTTGCGAATTGAGATTCAGCAACACTGAGTGAAGGGCTGACTGCACGCAGATGCGCAAGACGAACGATGCTCTCCCTTCGTTGAACCCTCGTGCCCCGTCTCAAAGGGGAACAAGCTTGCGCATAAGGTCACGCAACCTTTGGCAATAGCTTTGGAGGGCAAGATGATGTTGCGGATGGGGTCACCGGCTCCTTCGATCAAAGTGGAGGACTGGCTGCGTGGCGAGCCCCTTGCGGACTTCCAGCCCGGCAAAGTCTATATCGTCGAATTTTGGGCAACTTGGTGCGAACTATCTGCGGCGGAGATGCTCGAGCTGATGCAGCTACAGGAGAAATACAAGGACAGCGGACTTGAGGTCGTCGGGATCGCGGCTGATGAAGACGCTCCAACGGCCGTCGAGGCCCGGACCAAGTTGGACGCGTGGTTGGCCGAAAAGTGCCCGGATCTGAATCATCGAATTGCGTTCGACGTCACAGGCGAAATGAAGAAGCTTTGGAGGGAACCCAGCTTTTGCGTCGGGATTCCGACCTCGTTCGTAGTCGACCGAGACGGCTGCATCGCCTTTATCGGTCATCTGAGCCAACTCGGTGAGGTTTTGCCGAAAGTGCTCAACGGCAGCTGGTGTACCAGAAACAAAGCGAAAGCGGCCGATCAGGAGCGGATCGCAACAAGCGAACCCCTGGCGAGCGGACAAGCGTTGAAGAAGCCGATCGATGACAGGTTCTGGGCGGCGGTGAAGTTGGAAGATTGGAAGACGGCGCTCTGGGCTATCGAAGAGGGCATTGCCTTGATGCCGGACGACCTCAATTTCCGCCTAGCTCATGCGCATCTGTTGCTTCACAAAATCCAAGACATGTGGACCGGCTTGCCCGTGATGCGGCAATTGGTTCGCGACGCCATCGACGAAAATACCGAGGATTGGATGGTTTCGGCGCTAGACCAACTTTTCCATCCGGCCAATGACCATTCGCGCCTTCCCCCTGCTGAGCGCTTCGCGATGGGCAAGGAGCTGTCCGAACACATCCTGGCGCTGAATCCCCCGCAAGGCGACAGTCCTAAGTTCCGGTCCTATCCCGCGGTCGCCCGGTACTATCACGAGAACGGCAACAATGATCGCGCGATCGAGTTGGTCGAACTGGCACTGACGTCGCTGGACGGTGCGGAGCCTATCCCAGCCGAATTGAAAGAGCAGCATCTGCCGAATTTGCTCCAGGCCCTCGCCAGGTACAGGGGTGCGAAGGCTTGTTGGGGCGCTCTCTTTGCGGCTCCGCAAAACAGTTTCCCGAGGGTGCCAAATCGCGGTCGGCCGAGGAAGAAAGATAAAAAAGGGTAATTGGTCGAAATGGCTTACTGGCCAATTCGTCCATTTCCCTGGCGTGACCGCAGGAAGGAGGTCCATGCAGCACTTGGTCCATCGTTTGCAGCAGGATCGAGGCTCGAATGTTCATGGCCTCCCGCATTGCGGCGGAAGCGATCTTCGACGCGAATTCGCATGGAAGACTTCGCAGTCAAGGACGTGTTCAAGGTCGGCCCGAGGGACATCAATTGCGTGGAATCAGCGGGGCCGAGCCAAGCGTCGGCTGCGCAAGTGTGCCCGAAGTAGGCGCCCCAGAAAAAAGACATCGTGCTTCGAGGAAGAGGACTGAAATGAGCAAAAGGCGAAATGTCTGATGCCGCGGTCAGCCCGGCTGTCAACGAGGACCAGGCGGCCCTTGCCACCCCGTTCGTCAAATGCCTGGTGCGGATGATCCGTGCTCAGGAGTCCTACTGCTTATGGCAAGGCAAATCTGACGCCACGCTGCTGGCCGACTTCATCATCACCAGAAAAGCGCCAAGCGATCCGTGGCATGGGCTACCCCGATCCGGACGTGCTGTGGAGGCTCGATATGTTTTACACCGTCGTCGGGCTTGCGATTGCAGAGCGTCTCCGCCCGGTGACATCGCCAATCGTGGAGATGAAACCGTAAGGACTTCGGGCCGTGCTTTTCATGGTCGGGCAACTCGTCCCTCTGTTCAGACGTCCATGGGTTCGGCTTCGAGACGTTCAGGAAGATCGCGGAGGCCGGTACGAAACTGGTCGACGATTCGACTTCAGCCATCGAAGCCTAGCCCGACGTGGCACGGGCGTGAAGAAACAGATTTCGAGGAAGGATTTATGTCAAAGCTAGACGAAATGGGGAAGAAAGTCCGAAGCTTCAGCTGCGCGCGGCAGTTGCCAAGATGCAATTGCGACCTTGCAGAGGATCTCCCGGAAATGGACTGAGATAGAGGAGTTGCTCAGGAAACGTCGGCGGTTTTTGCCGAGTTGGATGGTGCCAAGAGAGCGCCCGCTGAAATGAAGAAGTTACGATGACGAACACATTTGTCACCCGCGACGGCTCCGGATGGGTGCCGGAATATCTCACCGCTATAGACGTCACGACCTGCATCGGCTGCGGCCGCTGTTTCAAAGTCTGCTCTCGCGAGGTCATGCATCTTTACGGCGTCGATGACGCGGGTGAAATCCTCGGCGCCTGCGACGGCGAAGACGACGATTTCGATGGCGAGCTCAATCGCATGATCATGGTCGTCGATCATGCTGGCCGCTGCATTGGCTGCGGGGCCTGCGCCCGCGTCTGCCCGAAGAACTCCCAGACCCATGTTGCGGCCGATCAGGTCGCAGCGTGATCTGAGGAGACAAAGCCAGGAGAACGGCGTTGCCCTTTAGAATGTTTTGTCGAGTCCTGGGGGTGGTGCTGTGCAGCACCGCACTGACTGTCTACTTCACATCTCGTTCAATCGGCACAGTAGTCGTCACGACCCTGGCTTGTTCTCTGCTCCTTCAGCTGGCGTATTTCGCAAGCGTGCTCTTTCTGATCTGGCGGTCTGGCTGCGATAGCCGAGTTGGCCAAAGGGCTGAGCATTTCGGCAGTTGCAAGGAAGTTGGATCCGAGCCGCCAGACCTTGATGAGGTGACGAATGAATCCGCAGATTTGCTCCAGCGCGATCAAATGCTAGCCATATCGCTGCTGCTGCCTTGAGGTCATGACAAGGTCGGTGCTCAAGCTGGCACCACTTTGGACCAACCATAAATATTGAGCAGATATTCGAAGACTCCTTTGCGTGAGAAGTCGATTGGCGACCGCAATCCGGTCATTCCAGTATTCCAGGAGACGCAGTTCTTGAATGCCATACCATCGTAGCCCTTTCGCAGTACGCCGGCGTGCGGTTGCAACTCTCAATGACCCTGGAAATAGTAATGGGACTCTTCGGCGCCGGATAACGCAGATGACCTCAAACCAAAGACACCTCTAGAATGACTCATGCATGGCCAATTCAGCTCCATCGCGTGTTGCCGGAGAGAACATGCTGGAAAAGTTCGAACGCTATCCGCTCACCTTTGGGCCCACGCCCACTGAGAAGCTCGACCGCCATCTCCAAGCAGCTGGGGGGCAGGGTGGAAACTACGCCGAGCGCGAGGACTGCAACTCCGGTCTCGCATTTGGCGGAAACAAGCTCCGTCAGCTCGAATACATCATCCCCGACGCGATCGTGTCAAATGCCGACGCTTGTCTCCATCGGCGGCGTGCAGTCCAACCACACGCGGATGGTCGCCGCGGTCGCCGCCAAGATCGGCATGAAATGTCTCCTGGTTCAGGAGAGCTGGGTAGTACATGAGGACGCCGTCTACGACCGGGTCGGCAACATTCTCTTGAGTCGGATCATGGCAGCAGAAGTGCGCCTTGTCGACGAGGGCTTCGATATCGGCATCCGCCGTAGTTGGGAACAGGCGCTCGATGAGGTCAAGTCAAGGGGCGGCAGGCCCTACGCGATACCGGCCGGGGCCTCAGTTCACAAATATGGCCGGCTTGGGTACGTCGGGTTCGCGGAGGAGGTGCGCGCCCAGGAGAAACAGCTTGGGTTTGCCTTCGACTACATTGTCGTTTGCACGGTCACGGGCTCGACGCATGCCGGCATGCTCGTTGGATTTGCCAAGGACAGTCGACAGCGCAATCTCCTCGGTATCGATGCTTCTGCCATCCCCGCCCAAACCAAGGCGCAGGTGCTAAACATTGCCCGGTATACTGCGAAGCTCGTCGCCCTTGGCACGGAAATCGTGGAGGATAACGTGGTGTTGCTCGACGGGTACGCGTCTCCCTGTTACGGCCTTCCGTCCGAGGAAACCAAGGAGGCCATCCGCCTGTGTGCGCGGCTCGAGGGTATAATTACCGATCCCGTCTACGAGGGCAAATCGATGCAAGGGATGATCGACCTCTTCCAGAAAGGCTTCTTTCAAGAGGGATCGAGGGTGCTCTACGCGCACCTCGGCGGCGGGCCGGCCATTAACGGTTTCAGTTACACCTTCCTTCCGCAACGGCTGACGCTCGACAGATTGCGATTTCGCCGTCCTGCGTGCCGGCGATGCGACCAAAGTTGGTTCGAGGGCCGCCCAGCAAACCGAGGGAGCCGGCGGTTAATTAGCCGCTAAACGCGAAGAAGCTGACTGAATTGATTTGGGAAATTCTGATCGATGGATATTTGCTGAGGAAGTCAGTTCGCTCAAAGTATAACCGCGGAATATTAGACAAAGTTGATGGACCGATACCGCAAGATAACTAATTCAATGTGACTGGCGAAACAATTACTACCAACTTAATCAACTAAGTTGTTGTATGTGAAAGTTCAGGATTGGCCAAGTGCGCCAGAAGAGTGGAGGATTATCCGATGATCTTACAGGAACTGGGCTCTGCCATTCCGGGCGGCAGGGTTTTAGAAATAACGACGACCACCGGCTGCATCGTCGGATGTTCTTATTGCCCGCAGGACAAGTTCGCCCATCGGCAAAGGGCTGTTTCTCATGTGAAGCATCTTCGTCTTGAAGATTTCAAGCGATGTCTGGCGCGCGTACCAACTTCCGTCGACATTAGTTTCGCCGGATACTCCGAGCCTTGGCTCAATCCGGATTGCACCGAAATGGTCGAGCACGCTTACGCCAGAGGCCATGGGATCCGGATTTTCACGACGCTTGTAGGAATGAAGGGGCGGGATCTACACCGCATGCAAGCGCTGCGCTCAAGGGTATTCGTGGTCCATGTTCTCGATGATGGCGCATACATGAATAGCCGTCTCGTCGGAGACAATTATCTCGCTTTGATTCGACAAGTGGTCGACACAGACATTGCCTCAATTCGGTTTATAGTCCTGGGCGAGGTCCATCCCGATATCGTCGACATAATCCCCGCCGACGCGCTAGTTCGCGCGCGGCCTCTGAGCAGCAGGGGTGGAAGCGTCGATCCGAAGATCATCGAACCACGGCAGCCAGTCATCGGACCGCTGACATGCGTTGACGGACGGCAGTATCGGAATGTTCTTCTCCCAAACGGTGACGTTACGCTCTGCTGCATGGATTTTGAACGGCGCCACGTATTGGGCAATCTTCTGCGCGACGAATACGAAGATCTTTTTGAAGGGCAAGTTTTTAGCGGAATCGTCGATCGCATGAATGGGGCGGATGGTTTTCTGCTTTGTAGGATGTGCGAATATGCCCATGCAAAGGCGTCCGCAAGCTGATTGGGGGCCGGCGAACCGCCTGAAAGCGGGGCCGGAGCGAATGTCGAGACTGCATAAGGCGGGGCCGCCTCCATCTGCCTCGCCTGAATCCAGTCGATGGAGTCTAGTCGCCGATTTTTCAATATATATCGTGGCCGCATCGAGGCAGGTGGCCTTATGTCCTTGGCCCCAATGTGCGGCGCATCGAACGTGAAGCCGGGCACGCAAGGCACGCCCATGGTTAGCCGGGCTTGCCGCTTCGGCGCACACTTTCGCATCATCTTGAGCCGGATCAATGTGAAGGGCGATTCGGCCATTCTCAGCGCGCCCTTCGACCGGGACCTCGAACTTGGCGTTATGGATGCTTCGTCCTCCTCCGGTAAGCTAAGACGGCCGCGAAGCCGAGGATCAGAAGGTTGCGGCCGGGCACGAACGTATTTGGCAGACCGCTTACTTCCGTCGCGATCTCGATCGTCCCGCGTGAGCGCGGCATCGCTGACTTGGCCGAGCAGGCCATATCAACCGTATGGTCTCCGCCGTATGGTCCCCGCGCAGTCGGTCACGCGAGACCGAAAATTTCTTCAAATGCGCTCACGCAGCGGTGGCCGGGCGTCGAGTTCCATTCGATGCCGCTGCCCACAATCGAAGCAAATGGTCTCGACGCGTTCGAATTTCTCAAACGCCCAAGCTAGGCAGGTTGTAGAATCTTGCCTGCCGGAGAAGAGAATGAGCGCGTTTTTTCGATGTCGTTGCATTGTTCAACGCTCGTGCTCAGCCCAGCACGAGGTGTCTCGTAAACTTTTACTGACCCAGTTGGGAAGAACCGGCTTAGGCCGGTCCCAAATCCAGATTGAAATATTCTCCCTCGGCTTTTCGAGACCTTAAACCTCATTCAGACAGAGATGGTCGAGACGCTGCCATGCGTCTGAAAGGCCCCTTAGATCCAGATACGGGCTTTGTTGCCGATTTCTGGGATGTCGGGGCTGCTTTCGGACCGCTTTTGACGAAAGAAGAGATTGTTGACCGACGTTCAAGTCCCGCGTGATCACCATGTCCTTACACCAAAACACTTTAGTCCAGTCAGGAGGAAGGGCATAGAACCGTGTGGAATTTGCCCTTCGCTATGATCTCCTGCCGGATCCGGTCGGCGATCCATTCGTATCTTGATGGTGTCAGCCTAGAGTTGGGGCCGAATACAGTAACACTTGCCACCGGCTCCCCGGCGTCGTTCAACGCTGCGACGCTGATTGCGGTGGCGTCCTTCACCAATTGGCCCTTGACCACCGAGAAGCCCCGGCGGCGGGCGGCAACAATATCGCGCCAGATGCGATCAGGCGTCGTCCACCGGATGTTGGCAAGGTGGGGCAAATTACGCTCGTAGAGGCTGCGTGCCTCGGCCTCTGAAACAGCGGTCAAGAGTGCGATGGAACCGGCACCAACGCCAATGGGCCGACGGCAGCCGACCGCCGGGCTCGTAATGCGCCCGACCTCTGTACCTTCGACCTTGTCTATGAGCACATGATCATCTCCCGTCGGAACAACCGAATGGACGTCCTCGCCACACTCCTCCGCTAACGTCATGAGAACAGGATGCAACTGATCTTTTACCTTCAAGCGATGGGTCGATTCGGCGAAGAGCAGCATCTCGATGCCGAGCTTATAGAGCTTCGTGTTGGGATCAAACGAGATCATGCCTTCGTCCTGCAGCGCCGAAAGCAGGCGATGCGTCGTCGTGGTGTGCATCTCGGTCGAGCTTGCAAGGTCCGTCAGCCGCATGCCGGTGTCATCATGCGCGGCAACGGTGCGCAGCAAGAGAAGCGCGCGGCGCAGGCTTTTCGATCCTTCCCCGGAACGATCAGAATTGCGACCCGTCTTGGATGATGACACCTTCCGCGCCGACGCACGATCCTCGCCGTTCATCTCCCTAGTTACGATTCTCACTTTCGCTTCTCCGATAGCGCTGAACCCCAATATCACAGGCGGAAAACAGACCCAAACAACTTTCTCACTTCTTGAAGTGAAGCCTCATACGCCGTGCCCAGCCCAGCGTCTCAACCTAGACGGCGATTTTTAGTTTCGGATCAGTGCACGACCATTGTCGATCGCGACGATATCGCGGCCCAATATGCGCACGCGGAAGGAGACAACGTTGCCGTTTCGCCACATTTCGGTTCGCAGCATTTCGCCAGGAAATACGGGTTTCGAGAAGCGGCAGTCAAGTTCCGCAAGATCTTCCGCCCGGCCGTCCAAAAATGTCCGTATCACCGCCCATCCGGCTATGCCGTACGTGCACAACCCATGCAGGATCGGGCGGTCGAAGCCCGCCTGGTTCGCCACTTGGGGATCACTGTGCAGCGGGTTGCGATCGCCCAACTGTCGATAGATCAAGGCCGATTGGGGGAGTGTGGCGTGATCACAGAACGCTTCGGCCGGCACCTTGGGCAGAGGATGAGGCGGGGGAGGCCGTCCGTCATCCCCACCACTCCCGCCGTCACCCCTGGCAAACGTGATGCTGCGTGAGAGGCAGTAGCGCTCTCCGGAACGGGGGGCGAACAGCTCATGGTCCCAGCTGATCAACGCGCCACGTCCAGCGCCCTTGTCCCACACGCCCGAAACCTTCGCTCGGCCGACGACCTCGCCAGCGACAGGAAATGGGCGGTCGAACACCATTCGTTGCTCGCCTTGTACTACCTTAACGCGATCAATTTCGCCGGCCTCGAAAAGCTCATCGAGCGCCGGCCGTGCGAGCACTGTGCCGAATGTCGGCAATGGATGCTGAAGCCTGCTTTCGGTCACGAAGCGGAGCTCATGAGGATCAAGCGGGCTTCCTCCCAGGCCGATCGCGAGTGCATATAGGATAGCATCTCGGCCTTCATATCGATGTTGACTATCCGTGAATTCCCAGGACCGTACGATATCTGTGCGCAACTGCGGTGACCTCCTCGTGGGCGCCGACGCGCCTTGCGGAAGCCGCCGACGCGATCAAGTGGACACATGTCATAGCATAATTTCCGCATACTGAAATTTATTTTTCCGTAAATTGGAAATTGATCTGGACATTCTTGCTGGACGGTGTAGGCATTTTTCACCGAAGCCGTTTGCATGATAGACGGCATCTTCATTCAATCGGTTGCCCTGAGAACAAGAATTCTCGGCTCCGTCGGATTAGCGAATGCTGGTTCACGCACCGGGAAGACGCACAGCGGCACTGGCAGGAGTGGGGGCTTGCGCCGCTAGTTCAACACTGTGAACTGAACCTTGTGGCAGTTGCGACTGCGGGAAGTAGAG
This sequence comes from Mesorhizobium sp. LSHC412B00, assembly GCF_000503035.1. Classification (NCBI taxonomy): domain Bacteria; kingdom Pseudomonadati; phylum Pseudomonadota; class Alphaproteobacteria; order Hyphomicrobiales; family Phyllobacteriaceae; genus Mesorhizobium; species Mesorhizobium sp. LSHC412B00. Next base: position 114,739 of record NZ_AYWB01000014.1, read on the forward strand.
GACATGGCTGACACGAACCCCCTCGATCCACTTAACCCTCGCGATCCACGCAACCCCGGCGCACCGCTCATCCCGCGAGTGGGGTGGGACTTATCGCCTTGGAACCAGTGGACCTTTCAGCACATCCGCGAGATGACGGCGACGGCTCCGATATGGCGCGGTCCCGGCCCCGTGCGGCCATTACCCGAGTCGCTTCAGCCGCTGGGGGATGTTACGGTCCATTTCGGCGACGGGAAGCGATCGGTGGACGAGTTCCTCGGACGGAGCTTTACAGACGGGTTCCTGGTGCTGCATAAGGGCCGGATCGTCTTTGAGCGTTATTTGAACAGTCTCGCCCCGCGCAAGCAGCATCTTTTGATGTCGGCGACGAAATCTTTCACGGGGACGCTCACCGGAATTCTAGTCAACAAAGGCCTGCTCGATGCTAATGAACCGGTGACGCACTATCTGCCGGAACTCGCTTCGACCGCCTACCGGGGGGCGACGGTGCAGCACCTTCTCGNATGAACCGGTGACGCACTATCTGCCGGAACTCGCTTCGACCGCCTACCGGGGGGCGACGGTGCAGCACCTTCTCGACATGTCAAGCGGGGTGGCCTACGACGAATCGCTGAACGAAGGCTCCCATATGCGGAAAAGCCTATACGCCGGCTGGTACCGCCAGCATGTGCCAGGCTGGCCGCGCACTTATTGGGAGTTGATCCTCTCGCTTGATAAAGCAGAGGGACCACACGGCGCCCGGTTTAATTATCGGTCGGTCGAGACCTCAGTGCTGGGCTTTGTCCTGCAGCAGGTGTCTGGGCTGTCGATGGCCGACCTGATGAGCCAAGAGATCTGGGCACCAATGGGGGCCGAAGAGGACGCCTATATCGTTGTGGACGATGCCGGTTTCGGAGTCGCCAGCGGAGGCTTGTGTGCGACGCTGCGCGACTTGGGGCGGTTTGCCCAGTTGCTGATCGAGGGAGGTGCCTGGGGCGGGCGCCAGATCGTTCCCCGAAGCTGGATAGAAGAAGCAAGGAACGGTAGAGTCGAGCTTCAGGATGGCGACCGTCAATTGTTGCCCGTCGGCGCGTATCACAACCAATGGTGGATTGAAGATACCGGCCGTCGCACCATTTGGGCGCGCGGCCATGGCGGACAGACCGTGTATGTCGATCGCGACGCTAAGTTTGCAGCCGTGAAGCTGTCCGCCTTCCCCGACGATACCGTCAACCAACGTTGGATTGACGATCGAGCGGCGGTGCTTGCGATTCGTGCCGCGCTGAGCGGATGCTGAGCATGTTTGCGACGGAGGCGTGTAGCGCCGGAACTATTTCTCGACGGATGAGCGCTTGTCCTTATGTTCTCGGTGCCCCCAATCAATCCTTCCGAACGACTCTTGATCCCAGTCTCGGGTGTCACCCCTTCCATCAGGCTGTGGGCGACGGCGCATGGGACAGGGTGGCCTGAATAGGTGCAGCTGTGAAAGAACTCGCACCTGTCTCGACCAGTATCGAGGCGATGCGGTCGCCCACCAGCGGTGCCGATTACTGCTGTGCGGGGTCAGGGAAAATTATGCGCAAACTCCGTCACCTCCTCATGGCTCGAAGGCGCCCTTGCTGTGAGGCCGCCGCGGTAAGGAAGCACCTTTCATGGCGCGTTTCCGTATGTTGACATTTTCTTTTCCGAATAGCGGAAAAGTTGCTGGACATCCTCATAGCTCCGTTATAGGCACTGTCCACGACAAGCTGCTCGGACGACGATGGAGGACGTAATCATGGCAAGCGGTCGAGAGGATGTCTTTATCGCCGGCGTTGCCGAGACTCCTCTTGGCAAAGTGACAGACCAGACCGAGCTGTCGATGATCGCCTTGGCCTGCCGTGAGGCGCTGGATGAAGNCTCCTCTTGGCAAAGTGACAGACCAGACCGAGCTGTCGATGATCGCCTTGGCCTGCCGTGAGGCGCTGGATGAAGCCGGGATGACGCTCCGCGACGTCGATGGTTTGTTCGTCAGTGTCTCTGGAAGGCAGCCGGTAGCGGAAGTCGCCGAGTACCTTGGCGTTGAGCCAAGCTACGTCGACAGCACTGATATCGGCGGCGCCTCGTTCGAGGCTTACGTGCACCACGCGTTCGCCGCGGTTCAGGCCGGGCGCTGCGAGGTTGCACTCATCGCATACGCCTCTAGGCAGCGTAGCTTGCGCTCCCGGGTGATGGGTGTCGGACAGGACAGGTCTCTAAGTGGCCAGTTCGAGGCCCCCTTCGGTTTGCCGCGCCCCATCGGAAACTATGCGTTGATAGCTGCTCGCCACATGCACCAGTACGGCACCACTGAGGACCAGATGGCCGGCGTTGCCGTTGCCGCCCGCCAATGGGCGGCGATGAACCCCAAGGCCTGGGTGCGCGCGCCGCTCACGAAGCAAAAGGTCTTGGAATCGCCCTATGTTGCGGAGCCTTTGCGCACGCTGGACTGCTGCCTGCTGACCGATGGTGGCGGTGCCGCCGTCGTGACGACCGCCGCAAGGGCGCGTGATGCCCGTAAGTCTGCCGTCCGTGTGCTCGGTATGGGTGAAAAGGTCACGCATTGGATGGTCAGTCAGATACCCGACCCCACGGTCACCCCTGGTGTAGCCTCAAGCAGACAAGCGTATGGCATGGCCGGGGTGGTGCCGGACGATATGGACGTGGTCCTCCTTTACGACAACTTCACTATCGCGGTGATCATGCAACTGGAAGACCTTGGCTTCTGCCGGAAAGGAGAAGGCGGAGTCTTCGCTGCTCCCGAGCGGATTGGCCCGGGCGGCAAGCTGCCCGTCAACCCTATGGGTGGGGGGCTCTCCTACAACCATCCCGGGATGCTTGGCCTGCTGTTGATCGTCGAAGCGGTACGGCAATTGCGAGGGGAGGCGGGACTTCGCCAAGTGACCGATCCCCAGCTTGCTGTGGTTCACGGCATCGGCGGCGCCTGTTTCGGCTCCGCAGCCACCCTCGTCCTTGGCTCGAACTGAAAAAGGGCATCGCCGTGACCGATCTCGTTTCAGAATTCTCGGACCCTCTCTCCGCTCCCTTCTGGCAAGCCGCGGCCCGTTGCGAGTTGGTCTTCCAGCGGTGCCGGAACTGCGGTCAGAGCAGTCTCTATCCACGGCCTTTCTGCGTCAGCTGCCACTCTGACACCCTCGAATGGGAAGCGGCTTCTGGCCTCGGTATAGTCTTCAGCAAGACCAAGGTATGGCGGCAGGTCCTGCCCACACTGCCTCCCCCTTATGTGGGCGCAATTGTCGAGCTCGACGAGGGGCCGCGCCTAATGACCAGGCTGGTCAATGGTGAGCCTTCAATTGGCGACAGGGTGAGGGTCGCCTGGCTGGAACGCGGGGGCCAACCTCGATTGCCGGTCTTCGAACCATACTCAGGGAGTTTTGCTTAATGACGCGTCTGAAGGATAGGGTGGCCATCGTCACCGGCGCCGGCTCGGGTCTCGGGCGTTCGCATGCGCTGATGCTGGCGAGCCATGGCGCCAAGGTGGTCGTCAATGATCTCGGAGTGGGCCTCGACGGCTCGCACTCCGGACTTTCGCCCGCTGACGAAGTGGTAGCGGAAATACGCGCTGGAGGCGGCGAGGCGGTGGTAAGCCGCCATGACGTCTCGGACTGGGACGCGGCGGCGGATATGGTCAGGTTCGCCATTGACACCTTTGGAGATCTGCACGCGCTGGTAAACAATGCAGGCATTCTTCGTGACCGCGCCTTTGCCAATATGGAAGAGAGGGACTGGGACTCCGTGATCGCCGTTCACCTGAAGGGACACGCGGCGACGTCCAAGCATGCGGTGACCTACTGGCGAGATCGTGCGAAGGCCGGCCACCAGATCGACGCCTCCATCGTCCACACGTCTTCCGTCTCCGGATATCGGGGAAATTTTGGCCAAGCCAATTATGCTGCAGCAAAGCTCGGTATCGTCGCACTCTCACGGGTGATCGAGATCGAGGCCAGTCGCTATGGCGTGCGTTCGAACGTGGTCTCGCCGTCGGCACGCACCCGTATGATCGGATCGATTCAGACGGCGCCCGTTGAGAACGGCTTCGACCCGCTGGATCCGAGCAATGTGTCGTCGGTCGTCGCGTGGCTTGCCGCAAAGGGATGTCCGGCAAATGGGCAACTCTTCCAAGTCTATGGCAGCCGGTTGCTTATCCTTTCCCTGCCGCAGGTTGTCAGCGATCTGATGAATCCTTCGGGACAATGGGCCTTCGAGGATCTGGACCGGGAGGTTCCGCCCCGGCTTATTGCGCATCCGTCGGGGAAGGAATTGATAGCTGATCTCCATGCGCATCAGGGAGGGCTCTGTTCGTGACGTGGGCTCTCGATCAGGTCGGCGGCCAGGCGGAGATCGGCAGTTTCGGTGTCGATACGCAGCAAATCGCCGCCTTTGCACGGTCAACCAATGATACGGTACCATCTCACGTCGAAGGGATGCTTGCGCCGCCGGTGTTCGCGGTCGTGCCGGCGCTTGATGTGATCGGCAGGGCCAGGCGCGCCGTATTCGACGGCTTCGCATTCCACGGCGAACATGACCTCATCCTTCACCGCGCAATCGAGCCGGATATGACAGTGCTCATGGAGGCGCGGGTCATCGGCATTCAGCGCCGCTCGATCGGCACAGTGGTGGTGACCCACGCGATCATGAAGGATCAACGGGAGAACCTGATCGCGGAGCATTTCCAATACAGCCTGGCAAAAGGTGCGTTCGCGGCCGAGGATTGCGGTCGGATGGCGCCGGCCCATGGCGGAGTCGGTGCCAAGCATCGATTCACCACGACGCTGGTCTATCCGCTTGATCCTGACCAAACGCTGCGATTTGCAGAGGCTTCCGGCGACCGGAGCCCCTATACATTCGATGCCGACGCCGCGAAGGCGCTTGGTCTGCCGGGCCCGATCGTTCACGGCATCTGCACGATGGCCTTCGTTTCCCGTGCACTGGTCGATCTGTGCTGTGGAGGGGACTCGCGGCGGCTGCGCAGGCTCGCTATGCGCTTCTCGGGCTTGCTCTTGATGGAGCCGGGTCAGACGATTTCCGTGAGGCTCGGCCCTGCTGGCTCAACTCTTCAGGCCAAGAATTACATGTTCGAGGCGGTCGACCGCGCGGGCGCCAGGATCATTAGCAATGGATGGGCGGAGGTTGCAGCATGATCGAGGCCGTAAAGCTCGGCGCAGCTGTGTCGCATTTGAATGCCGGAGCGCGGTGGAGCGGCTGCTCTGCCAAGACACTGATCGAACTGCTTTGCACGGGGTGTGATCGCAACGGTGACCGCCCGCTGCTTATGTTCGAGGACGGGGTGACGGTAGGCCGCGCCGAATTCATGGAGCTAACCTCTAGCTTCGCTGCCTATCTGCGCCCCCTCATCAAGCCGGGCGACCGTGTCGCGATCGCGATCGGCAACCGCACCGAGTATCTCGTTGCATTGTTCGCAGCCATGGCCAACCGGGGCATACTCGTATCAATCAATCCTACGGCGCGCGAGCACGACGCGGGGTATATCCTCCGCGACAGCGAGCCGACTGTCTTGATCACCGAGTCCGGCAACGGCGATTTACTCGCTCGCCTGGCCAAAAGTCTTCCAAACCCCTGCTTGGTAGTCACGTTGGATGGGCAGGAACCACGAGGGCTCCCGACGCCGGAGCGCGGCTCCGCACCATTCGATCTGCGCGCCGCCCAATGCCAGCGCGATGACATGATCGCGATCTTTTACACTTCGGGTACGACCGGCGTGCCTAAGGGCTGTCTCTTCAGTCACGAACGCTGGCTGCGATCGATCGATACCGACATGCGCATGGTACCAGGTGGTCGCGACCGTGCATTTTCCACCGGACCATTCTTCTATGCCGATCCAGCATTGTTCCTTCTCATGATGCTTCAGTCAGGCGGCTCATTGGTGGTTGCGCGCCGATTCAGCGTCTCGAGATACTGGGACATCGTTCATCGCTTTGACGTTACGCGTGTTCATGCCATCGCGTCGATGCCAGTGCTGCTCGCGAAGGCGCCGCCGCATCCCCTTGAACGGGCGCATCGTGTGGATCATGCGATCTGCGCTGCCGTTCCCGCGGATCTTCACGCCACGCTGGTGGGACGGTTCGGGTTTCCCTGGCTGGACAATTACGGTTCCACCGAGGCCGGCACGATTTGCCGTATGCCCTGGCACATGCATGACGAAATGATCGGGTCGGGATCAATCGGCATACCGGCGCCAGAGGTCGATTTGCGGATCACCGACGATGTGGGCAAGGATGTGCTGCCGGATCAGATCGGCGAAGCGCTGATCCGCGGTCCTGGCATGTTCAGCGGTTATTTCCGATTGCCCGACGCGACGCAGGAAGCGCTGTGCGATGGCTGGTTCCATTCGGGCGATCTGGTCAGGCAAGATGCTCGCTCGTTCGTCTATTTCATGGGTCGCAAGAAAGACGTTGTCAGGCGATCGGGCGAGAATATCTCCGCGGCAGAGGTCGAAACAGTTCTCCGCCAGATGCCTGAGATCAAGGATGCGGCGGTCGTTCCGGTGCCCGATGAAGTCCGCGGCGAGGAGGTCAAGGCCTACATCCTACTCGTCGACGATATCAACCCCTCCGAACTGCCGCCTGAGCGAATCGCCGCCTTCTGCAGCAGTCATCTAGCGCCTTTCAAGGTTCCGCGCTTCATCGAATACCGGCAGAACTTTCCACGTACCCCTTCGGAACGCGTCGACAAGCGGCAACTCAAGGAGGAGAAACCCGATCTTCGGGCTGACTGCTGGGATCGCGAATTACCGAAATCAACTGTCGATGGGAGCAGCCAATTATGACGGGCAAATCGGTCCCAGAATCCTGTGACACCCTAATCCGCAACGGCTACCTCATTACAATGGACGCCGAGCGCAGTGTCTATAGCTGCGGTGCGGTTGCGATCAATGGCAAAACGATCATCGCCGTCGGTCGAGATGCAGAGCTGTCGGCCCGTTTCCGGCCTCGTCGGCTGATTGAAGCTAAAGGCGCTGTGATCCATCCGGGTTTTATCGACTGCCACTATCACGCGAACATTCACCTCATCCGAGGAATTGCACCTGACGACCCGAAGACAACAGCGCCGTTAGCATTTTCCGACTGGACGAACCAACTTGAGGCTGAAGATGAGTATATCCAAACTCAGGTCGTTGGCCTCGAGATGCTCAGGCGCGGTTACACCTTCTTTCTCGAGCCAGGTACCGTTTATGAACCGGATGCGGCAGCTGCAGCCGTAGAATCGGTAGGAGTTAGAGCCGGGCTAGCAGATCCCTATCTCTGGGATGTGAGCGATGCCGGGAATTCTCGGCCCTCAAAAACGGCGCGCATTCCGAACGACTCCGAGCGCGCATTTAAGGTTCTTGGCGGGCAACTGGCGCGCAATAAGGATCCTGACGGGCTCGTTCGCGGGCACGTGGCAATTTACGGAGAGGGCTCCCAGTCGGAACACCTAATGCGCGCCGCCAAAGATTGCGCCGATGCTGCTGGCGTGACCTTCACCATGCACCACAACTTCACGGAGGAGCAGGCAAAGCGCGAGGATGCTCGCTTCGGTGGCGGAAGCAGCATGGTCCACTTTGCTCGACAAGGATTACTCGGCCCAAATTGCCTGTTTGTCCACATGAACGTGATCCGTGATGACGAGATTCCCATCATTCTCGACTCTGCCATGTCTCTGGTATGGCATCCTGGGAACGCCATGTACTATGGCATCAGCTCCGACGACAAGCCCCGTATTCCAGAGCTTATCGATCGCGGATGCAATGTCGTCTTCGGAGTTGACGTAGCAAAAGTGTGGACCTTCGGCGGCTTGGAACACATCGGATACTTGGTTGCCAGGCAGGACAAGCACTACATTCCCGCAACGCGGCTCTTGGAAATGCGGACAATACAAGCCGCCCGGGCACTCGGACTGTCCGAGATGATAGGCTCCATCGAGGTCGGCAAGAGGGCAGATATCGTGATCAGAAGCAATCGCGAGCCCGAAACGCTGCCGGGCATCAATCCGGTCCAAGAGTTGTTATTGACCGGCCATAGCACGCTCGCTTCGACAGTATTTGTGAATGGAAAGCTGGTGCTCCTGAACGGCCAAGCGACGCAACTGGATCAGGATGCCGTGTTAGCCGCGGCCCGCGAGATGGCGCGTCGCGTGCTTAGCAGAGCGGGTTATGTTCCGAGGGTCTCATGGCCAGTCATCAATTAATTAACAATGCCAAGCAAATAGCCAGTCAGTCACCTGTCATCGAGGTCTTGGGGCTACGCAAAGATTACGGCGGAGTGGCCGCCGTCGCGGGTATCGATCTCACGGTTGCCGAGGGTGAGTTCCTTTCCATTCTCGGCCCAAGCGGCTCCGGCAAGTCCACTCTTCTGGGACTGATTGCCGGACTTGTCCAACCGACCGGCGGCCGCATCATGATCGGATCACGTGACGTCACACTCGTCCCCCCGGCCCAACGTGACATAGGCCTGGTTTTCCAGTCCTACGCATTGTTCCCGAACATGACGGTCGCTGGCAACATCGCCTTCCCTTTGGCCGTGCGGGGCGCCAACAAGCGTGACATGAAGGCACGCGTCGAATGGGTGATCGATCTCGTGCGCCTGAACGGCCTGGAGAACAGGAAGCCTTCACAGCTTTCGGGCGGTCAGCAGCAGCGTGTCGCCATCGCCCGCGCGGTGGTGTTCGGGCCGAGGCTTCTGTTGCTGGATGAACCTCTGGCCGCGCTCGACCGGAAGCTTCGTGATGAGGTCCGGGTGGAACTGCGCCGCCTGCAGCGCACGTTGGGTGTGACCACCGTCCTGGTTACGCATGACCAGGACGAGGCGATGTCGACGAGCGACCGCATTGCTGTGCTCGCACAAGGCCTCATCCAGCAGATAGCCACACCGGCAGAGCTGTACAGGCAACCTGCTAATCGCTTCGTCGCGGGCTTTCTCGGCATCGCCAACCTGCTCGAGGGCGTTGTGGCGCGAGAGGGCGACGACGCGGTTCTCACTCTCGACGGCGGAATGAAGTTGCCGCTTCCGTCTGGCAACGCATTGCCCGGAAGCCGCGCGACCATGGTTGTTCGACCAGAGCGCATCGACCTCAAACCAGCGACCGACGCCCGAACCAGCCGGTTTGGCATCGATTGCGAAGTTGTGGACGTGGTCTATCACGGTGAGGTCGTCCGTTACACCGTGCAGGCACAGCCCATCGGTACTGTGATCGCGTCGTGTCAGCACGTGGTCCCCAGGTTCTCACCGGGGGACCACGTATGTATTACCTGGAGACCTGAAGATGGGTGGCTTCTCCAGGAAAGTGAAAAGTAACAATTGTGCCACCCAGGAGGAGAACTCAAATGAAAATAACATCCTTTTTTACAGCAACAACTGCTTTGGCAATCGCATGCCTGTCACTCGCAACCGTGGTTCACCCAACGATAGCAGCGAGTGAGCCGGCGAAGAAGTTCACCTTCGCAGATTCCGGAGGCGCAAGCCATGAGGCTACGGTCGAGGCATTCCTCAAGCCGTTCACCGAACGCACCGGAATTCAAGTCGATTATGTCTCGCCCACCAGCTTCGGCAAGCTTCGTGCTATGGTCGAATCGGGTGCCGTCACCGCGTCGTTATGGGACGTAAACAGCCAGACCTATGAGCAGGCGTTGTCTCTCGGCCTGATGGAGAAGCTCAACTGGGACCAAATCAATCCCTTGCCAATGTTCCCGGAGGCTCGGCGCGAATACGGCTTTGGGGGGAGTTATTTCTCGACAGGCATGGCTTACAAGAAAGGCACGCAGCCGATTGAGACCTGGGCGGATTTCTGGGACGTCAAGAAGTTTCCCGGAAAGCGCTGCCTGCAGGACCAACCCGAGAACGTGCTTCCGGCAGCGTTGATGGCGGACGGCGTACCGCTTGATGAGGTCTTTCCGCTCGATGTTGATCGCGCCTTCCGTTCCCTCGAGAGGATTGCGCCTTATGTCTCGGTATGGTGGACCTCGGGTCAGCAGCCCACGCAGCTCCTCGTGGATAACGAGGTTGCATATTGTCTAGCATGGAATGGTCGGATCATGGCCAACTCTGAGCTCGAGTTCAACTACAACCAAGCTTTAGTCGACATTGCGTGGTATATCGTGCCGAAAGGAGCGCCTGCTCAGGAAGTCGAGGCGGCGATGTTGGCGCTGCACGATATGAGCGATCCGGAGAAGCAGGCGATCTTTGCCGAACGGGTCTTCTACCCCGGCCCCAGCCCACAGATGGTCGAGTACCTGCCTGAACAGCTCAAGGACAAGCTGCCGACTTCGCCCAATAACAAGGATCGGCAGCTCCAGCCGGACAGCAAGTGGTGGATCGAGCACGGTGAGGAAGTCGCGCGGCGCTGGCAAGAGTGGAAGCTTGCCCGTTAAATCGACGCGGTGACAGTAGCGTCCGAAGCAGGGATGGCTGCACCGAACCCACACTTTTTCATCTGGGTTCGGTGCAGAGGCTTAACGGGCGTCGTTCCGCACTCGCTTGGCGCCTTACGATTTGATGGGGAGTAACAGGTATGTGGCTAGCCCGCATGAAAAATGGAGAGCTCCGTTTTGCCGTCATGGCAGCGCCGCTCCTGCTATTCATGGTGCTCGCGTTCAATCTGCCGGTCCTAACCATGCTCGGGTGGAGCTTCACAAATCCGACGCCGACAGCGCAGCACTACCTCTATCTTCTCGAAACGCCGGTCTATTTACGGGTGATCGGCAACACAATGCGCATTGCAGCCATGACAACGCTTGGCTGCATCATCCTGGGCTATCCGCTCACCTATTGGATGCGGGGGCTGTCGCCGCGTGGACGCTCGATCTGTTTGGTGCTTGTGTTGCTGCCGTTTTGGATCAGCATATTGATCCGCACCTATGCCTGGATTGTCATTCTCGGAAATGACGGCATCGTCAATCGGGCGCTTCTTGCGATCGGACTGGTCGACGAGCCGCTCCGGTTTATCTACAACGAACTGGGCGTTCTGATCGGCACCATAAATGTGCTGCTGCCGTTTTTCGTGCTCCCGCTCTACGCGGCATTCAGCCGATTCGATGAGAGATGCTTCCAGGCGGCTGCGTCGCTTGGTGCCTCCAGGCGCGCGATTTTCTGGCGCCTTTTCCTTCCGATGAGCGGGCCGGCAGTTGCAGCGAGCGCGACTCTCGTCTTCATCCTGTCGCTCGGCTTCTACATCACGCCTGCGATCTTAGGCGGCGGCAATGTGACCATGATTGCCAACATGCTGGACGGACTCATCAACACGCTTCCGAGCTGGGAAACAGCGGCAGCGTTGTCGACCATACTCATGATCACGGTCCTGCTTCTATACGCGATCAGCCAGAGGCTGCGCGCTGACGATGCGAATTGACGAAGGAGAGGGGCGTATGAACAGCAACGGGCGATATCCGGCTGCTTCGGTCGAGGAGGTGCCGCGACGGGGAGAGGGGCACCGATCGCAGGGACGGGCGCAGCGGGTTATTTCCATGGTGGAGCGCACTCTTGTGGTCCTGCTTGCAGTCGCAGCGATCCTATTCCTGTTTCTGCCTATCCTGATCGTGGTTCCGATGTCATTTTCCTCTGCGCAGTCGCTGACCTTTCCGCCACCGGGCTTTTCCCTGCGCTGGTACGCGGCCTTCTTCAACGATCCGGCTTGGCTGAACGCGCTGTGGAATTCATTTCTCATCGCAAGCATCTCTTCGGTGCTCGCCCTCGCAATGGGCACAGCGGCGGCTTACGCACTGGTGCGGGGTCGATTTGCCGGGCGATGGGCAATGGAGGCCAACTTCATGGCCCCCCTGGTCCTGCCGTCGATCATCCTTGCGATCGCCCTCTACATCACCTTCGCACGAACTGGCCTGCTCGGCTCCCATGCTGCGGTCATCATCGCGCACACTCTGCAAAGCGTGCCATATGTAGTCATACTGATGTCTGTCGCCATCTCCTCTTTCGACAGACGTATTGAGGAGGCTGCCCGGACGCTTGGCGCGAGCGATCGAGTAGTCTTTCTTCGAGTTCTTTTACCGAATGTAATGCCGTCAATTGCAGCTGTCGGAATACTGGTATTTATAGTTAGCTTCGATGAAGTTGTACTGACTATTTTCTTGTATGGCACGAATTTCACCATCCCAAAACTTATGTTCAATAGGCTGGAACTGCAGGTCGATCCAACGGTCACAGCAATTGCCACGCTGCTGATATTGTTCACGGTCGTTTCGCTTGGCTGCGTCGCCCTGCTTACTCGCCAATCTGGCCTGCTCTTGCACCGATGAGTCGACGCAAGGGAGGACATGACGAACAGCAATCGGTGCGAGAAGGAACCCTCGATGCCGAAAAAAGATTGTTCAATGCCGTGCAGCGACAGTGTGAGCGCGGAAGCCTTCGAGACAGGCGAGGCAGTGTGCGGGCAGGCCATCGAATGGCGCCGCGATTTCCATCGCCATCCTGAGCTTCTGTTTGATGTCGACCGCACGGCCGCACGCGTCGCCGGCCTTCTCCGGGATTTCGGATGCGACGAAGTTACGACCGGCATTGGTCGAAGCGGGGTCGTCGCAGTGATCCGAGGCCGAACCGCACCGACCAGTCGCACCATCGGCATTCGTGCTGACATGGACGCTCTGCCCATCCTTGAGGCGACAGGTCTGCCCTACGCCTCGGCCGTGCCCGGACACATGCATGCCTGTGGGCATGACGGGCATATGGCGATCCTGCTTGGGGCGGTGAAGCACCTTACCGCAACGCGCGCCTTTTCCGGCACATTGGTCGCAATCTTCCAGCCTGCGGAGGAAGGCGGCGGCGGCGCCAAGGTCATGATCGAGGACGGCCTCTTCGAGCGCTTCGGCATCGAGGAGGTCTACGGCCTTCACAACATGCCGGGCATGGACGTCGGCACCTTCGCCATATCGGACGGCGTCATGCTCGCCGCATCCGACCGCTTCGACATCAAAATCCTCGGCAAGGGCGGACACGCGGCCCAGCCGCACGAAACCATCGATCCAATCCTGGTAGCAAATCACGTGGTCGGCGCACTGCAGAGTATCGTCTCAAGGAGCGTCGACCCTATTGACCCGGTCGTGCTCTCGGTCACGTCCATCCACGCTGGAGATGCCTACAACGTCATACCGTCCGAAGTCCTGCTGAAGGGCACTGTCCGCACCTTGTCAGAAACCAGCCGCGACAAAATCGAAAGCCGCGTCGGCGCCCTGGTCTCCTCCGTCGCCAAGGCGTTTGGCGCTGAGGCCGAGTTCGACTATCGCCGTGGTTACCCGCCGACAGTCAATCATCCCATCCCGGCCGGCATTCTTGGGGATGCCGCCGCACGCGTGGCTGGAGACGCTCCAGTGCGGCGCAATACGGCGCCCATAATGGGTGCAGAAGATTTCTCCTACATGCTGAAAACCCGGCCCGGCGCTTTCATCTTCATGGGCAATGGTATGACGGCCCCCCTTCATAATCACAGATATGATTTTAACGACGAGGCCCTGCCCTTCGGAGTTGCTCTATGGGTCGAGCTGGTGACCAGAGAACGGAACTAAGCCGCAAACTAGCGGCTACACAGAACGGAAACAGAAAGCGGCCAGAGCTGAATGACCTCACCTGCGTCGAAGTCACCCTAATGCGGGCGCTGGCCGTGTAAGTTCACGAGAGCTGGCTCGGAGCCACCAGCTACCCCAACATGGATCAGCTGTGCAAGCACATAGGGTCTCAGGGCATTGGCTGCCTGAACACGGCTGTATGCGGTCAAGCACGATCGCGTGCTGGCTGAGCGTTTTTGTCACGCGGCAGGAAGGCCGAATAACGGTCAAGAAAACCCCCGAAGGCCTCGGTGAATGCGAAACAATCTTCATCGGTGGTGGTCAGGGAGAGATTGATGGTGCCACGCCGTTGCACGTAGAAGCCGCGTAGTAGCATGTCGAGATGAAAGAGCTTGCGTTGGACTGGCGTGGTCGCGATCTCGGCGGGGTTGCGGGGTGCTATGGGCTGAAAATGCAGCGATAGAATGGATCCGTAAGCTCCGATCGAAAGCACCACTCCGCGCGTCCTCGCGGCTGAAAGGAGGCTCTGGCGCAGCCAGTCGCCGCGAGCGTTGGCCGCATGAAGCGCTTCGGCGGTCGCCACCTTCGTAAGACCGACCTGGCCGGCGATCATAGTCAGCACATTATTGTTGAACGTACCGCCATGTCCGATAGCGCCAGGACGTGACGGGTCCAGCCGGTCCATCAGGTCCGCCCGCCCGCCGAAGGCACCGAAGGTCAGGCCGCCACCCAGCGACTTGCCAAGCGTTGTGAAGTCAGCGCGAACCTGGACTAGATCTTGAAGGCCGCCAGGGGAGAACCGGGCGGTCTGCACTTCATCGAAGATGAGAAGCGCCCCGCACTCATCCGCAATGGCCCGAAGAGCGGCAAGGAAGCCAGGGCGGGCCAGAATGCCGCCGCCGCTCCCCATCATGGGTTCGACGATGATGGCGGCGGTCTGTGCACCATCTTTTTCTAGGACTTGCCGGACGTCCTCCTCGTCGTTGAACTGAGCGAAGCGAAGCCGCCGTTTGTCAACATTGAGCGGCGTTTTTACGTCGAGGTAGTTGGCAAAGCTTCCATGATAGCCACCGTGGAAGGCGAGCACCAGCGGCCGATCCGTTACTGCGCGCGCTAGGCCCATGGCCATCAGATTGGCCTCGGTCCCGGAATTGCAGAAGCGGACACGCTCGATAGACGAGAAACGAGTACATATCGCTTCGGCCAGCGCTTCTTCATGCCTATGAGGACCACCGAAGCTGATGCCGTTATCGAGCGCGCCCCGAATGGCGGCCACTATGACGGGGTTGGAATGACCGTAGAACCCGGCTGTCAGGTCGTTCGTGAAATCCATATAGCTATGCCCGTCGACGTCGATGACGCGGGATCCCTCCGCGCTTTCGATGGACACGGGAAACGGATCGTAGTAGAGCGCGATCCTTGTATTGCCGCCGGGGAGCACCCGGCGGGCCATGGAAACCTGCATTCGACTCTTGGGATTGGTCCTGGAATAGCGGCCTTCCAATTCTTCGATTTCGCGTTCGAGGGTAGATTGCTCGACGGCCGATAGGTTCATCGTGGGTCCTCACATTTGCGTTGGGGCTAACGCATCTTGCGCCTTGTCAGGCGTCGCCACGTTGAAGGATAACAGCCGGCGAATGTCGCACATGCGGGTGATCTGCTCGGCAACATTTTGCGCCCGTCGTCCTCTCTCGTTGTAGAAATTGTCGTAAATCCGATCCGAACGTTGGCGCCTCCATCGCAGCGACGGAACTGATGTTGCCAAACAACCGGTGCACAGACGGAGACATTTTCGCCAGTGTCTGGGCGGGGCCATGGCTTAGTCCTTTCGATTAAGAAAGCTATTAAGCTTCTTCGCCAGGACCCTCACATGAGGCGGAGCGACCAGCGTGTAATGGTCACCTGGCACCTCATGAATTTCCAGGCGCGCCCTCGCGAATTGCTTCCACCCAAGATCGCCATCAGGTTCATTCGTGGATGTGCGCAGCCCCTTCTTGGCTGCAAAAAGCACGGACCTGCTGTCGTTGGCCCGAGGCGTATATTCACGCAGCGCAATTTTATTTGCCTCGGCAACTGCCAGGATATTATTGAGCTGCGTTTCGCTCATGTCGGGTACGTTACCTGATCGCATTCCGAAATCGAGCAATGCCGTAACCTGACACTCACGTTTGATGGAATTCAACTTTGGCCAATGTTTCTTCAGCGCTGGAACAAGGACACTCAATGTGACCGCTTGCTCGCTAAGCCAATCAGGAATGGGGCTGTTGCCGACCAGCTGATGATACCGGCCGCTTGCGACTTCTTCATCCTTGTGAAGCGCTTTAGCATCGAGCAGCGCAAGGATTGCTACCACGTCACCAGCATCGCGCAATTGACAGGCCATTTCCCAAGCAATGCTGCCGCCCATGGACAAGCCGGCGAGCTGATAAGGGCCGCGTGGCTGAACGCTTTTGATGGCCTCAACATATTCCCCTGCCATCTCGGCAATGCTCAGGTGAGGTTTTGCCTCACCATTCAGGCCTCGCGCCTGTAATCCGAAGACCGGCTGGTCTGCACCCAATGCCTTAGCAAGTGGCGTATATAGGAGTACATGTCCCCCAAAAGGGTGGGGGCAAAACAGAGGCGTCCGTGAACCGCCCGTTTGTATCGCCACCAATGCGTTCGGACGCGCGCTTCCACGGGTCTTCGAGAGGGCTATTGCGAGCCCTCTTGGAGTCTGGTGTTCCAGCAGCAGGGAGACAGCCAATCTCTCTCCCGTAAGCTGCTCGACGCGATCGATGACGCTTAAAGCACTCAACGAATCGCCACCAAGATCAAAGAAGCTGTCGCTTGCGGCAACTTCTTCCAAGCCCAAAATGTCCCGGTAGACCGCCGCAATTTGGCGGTCTAAAGCCGCCTCAGCAGACATCTCACCCAAAATCGGGCTGCGTGGTTCATCGTTCTTAGTCTGGGCATCGGCGGATATGGCCGTAGGATCCGGTTCATTCAAAGCAGCGTTTTGTCCCCCCTCTTTGCTGGCGACCGCATCAAGCCAATAATGCTTGCGATCAAAAGGATAAGGCGGGAGGGGGGTACGCTGCGGCGGTTTATGATCGTGCATGCCAGACCAATCGATGTGAACGCCGCAGCTCCAAAGCTTGCCCAGTGTCTGTAACAGTCTGAGGCGATCACCTTGCCCATGATCGCCTCCTGGCAAGGCTGCAAAGGCGAGGGGACTGCGACGGTTGATATTTGACTTGAACCGCTTGGAATGTCCCGTCAGGGCTGCGCCAGGCCCCAGCTCAATGAACAACTCGTGGCCCGATTGCACTAGCCGATCGAAGGCCTGATGGAACTGCACCGTCTCTCGCAAGTTGCGGACCCAATAGCTGCTATCGAGCCGCACGGCCGGCTCAAGCCAGTCACCCAGTACTGTTGACATGAAAGACATTTGCGGCGCGTGCAAATCGACTTGTGCTGCGTGAATCTTGAACTCCGGCAGGATTGGATCGAGTAGGGACGAATGCACGGCATGACTTCCACGTATTCGTTTGCTCGCAATAGATTTCGCCTGCAATCGCTCATGAAGCGCTTCGATCTCGGATGCGGCCCCCGAAACGACGCACTGACGTGGACCGTTTATGGCTGCCAATGAAAGGCGTTCGTTCCAATAGGGCTGCAGATCTTCCGGCGACAGGCTGACTGCAACAATGCCGCCGGCAGGCATACGCGACGTTAACTGTCCTCTTATTAGCGTCAGTCGAATGGCATCGGGTAACGAGATGATGCCTGCAATATGGGCGGCTGCATATTCGCCGATGCTGTGGCCGATCACAGCTGCAGGGAAGATGCCCCACGACATGAAGAGCTTCGCCATTGCGAATTGCGTAGCGAAGATGACGGGCTGTATGACGGCTTCCAGCTGAGGCCCAAGTTCGCCATCGGGTTTGTCTTCCCTGTACAGCAGAGGGCGGAAATCAATATGTGCGAGTTCGTTAAGCCAGTTTGCGCATTCGTCGATGGCGCACCGGAAGACTGGCTCTTCTTCATAAAGCTCCCGACCCATTCCAATCTGCTGCCCGCCCTGGCCGGAGAACATGAACACGATGCGATGTTCACTGCTTGACGCTTCCCCCGATGCGCCCGCATGCAGTGCCGCCTGATCTAATTGGTCGGCTAGTTCCGCCAAATCGGATCCGACGAAACCTGTCCGATATCTAAGAGCGGCTCGACCCTTCTGCAGAGTGTATGCGACATTTGCTGCGCTGTGCTGAACATCGCTTCGGCGCACAAAGCCGGCCAGTTGCCGGAGCATTTCGGTTAGTGCAGACAAACTCGCACCCGATACTGGAAAAACTTGTAACCTGCGACCGCTTTGTTGACCCCTCTGCGGCGGAGCCTCCTCGAGAATCACGTGCGCATTCGTGCCGCCAATGCCAAATGAGCTGATCCCGCCGCGCCGCGGTTCACCGCCCTTAGGCCAAGCGGTGCAGGTCTTGTTTACGAACACCGGGCTCTCCTTGAAGTCGATATTTGGGTTGGGCTTATCGAAATGCAGGCTGGCGGGAATGGTGCCTCTGTTCAGCATCGTGGCGAGCTTGATCAATCCCGCTACACCCGCTGCGGCGTCGAGATGGCCGATATTTGTCTTCACCGAACCTATTGCGCAGAATTGTTTCCGTGCGGTATGGGAACGGAAAGCCTTGGTTAGGCTTGAGATTTCGATGGGGTCTCCAAGGTGAGTTCCCGTGCCATGCGCCTCCACATAACCAATGGAGTCTGCGGAGACGGCAGCATCGGAGAGGGCAGCATGTATCACCGCAGCCTGTCCGTCAGCACTGGGGGCGGTGAACCCTACCTTGGCGGCGCCATCATTGTTGATGGCAGTCCCCTTTATGACTGCCCAGACATAGTCGCCGTCTCTACAGGCATCGCTCAGCCGCTTGAGAACGACGACCGCTGCTCCGCTGCCTCTCACCGTTCCTTGTGCTTTAGCATCGAACGCACGGCAGTGGCCGTCAGGGGACAAGATATGGCCTTGTTGATGGAGATAGCCTTTTCCATGGGGCAGGGAAATCGATGCACCGCCTGCCAGGGCCATATCGCACTCATTGCTTCGCAGGCTCTGGCAAGCGAGGTGGACAGCAACCAGCGAAGTGGAGCAGGCGGTCTGAACTGAGACGCAGGGGCCGGTCAAGTTGAGCTTGTAGGCAATGCGCGTGGCCGTGAAATCGTGGCCATTAAGAATGCGGATCTGCAACTTCTCTGAATCCAGCAGGTCCCGGCCTGCTTCACGTTCAGCGAGATAGTGGTTGGCCCCCACGCCGGCAAAGACACCGACTCGGCCCTCGGCGGTCTCGCGCGATCCGTATCCTGCATGATCGAGCGCCTGATGCGCCGTTTCCAGCAGGATTCGCTGTTGCGGGTCCATCCACGCTGCTTCCTTAGGCGAGATGCCGAAGAACGCTGCGTCAAACAGATCAATTCCGCTGATAACGGCTTCCCGCCTCACATAATCAGGTCTGCCAAAAGTGTCGGGAGCGACGCCAGCTTCTCGCAACGTCTGTTCATCCAGATCCGCGATGGACTCTATGCCATCGACCAGATTGCTCCAGAATTGATCGACGTTCTCCGCCCCCGGAAACCTGCCCGCCATACCTATGATCGCAACAGCATTGCGGTCCTGTTTGGGCTCGTTTCCGCTTCCGGCCAAACCAGTTGTATTCTTTGAGTCTTCAGCGGAGTGAGGAGCAGCTGGAGTTGCGGCCAAATGCGCAGCGAGCGTTCTTATGGTGGGGTGCTCGAAAAGATCCAGAATCTTGCAATCAACGCCCAGACGATCTTGGATACGCGCCTGAACCTGGACGATAGCTAGGGAATGTCCGCCAACATCGAAGAAATTGTCTTCAACGCCAACGGAGTCCAGCTTCAGCACGTCCTTCCAGATCTCAGCCACTTCCGTTTGAAACCTGCCGGTCGGAAAAGTTGCGGCCTTCAATTTCGAGGCGTTTCTCGGCTCGGGAAGAGCGCGCCGATCGATCTTGCCGCTGCGATTGGTCGGTAGCTGCGGGAGGAACGCGAACTGTGAGGGAATCATGTAGCCAGGCAGCGCGGAGCGCAAGAAAGCCTGAAATTCATCGATATCCTCCGAACTCTCCAGCCGCCTCACTACGTAGGCTGTCAGGCTCGCATTTTCGTCGAGACGCTCTGTCAGCGTGACGCAGCATGCTTTGACGTTTTGGTGCTCCATCAGACACTGCTCGATTTCGGCAAGTTCAACCCGCATGCCGCGGATCTTGATCTGTCCGTCCTTTCGGCCTAGGAACTCAATGGCGCCATCTTGCCGATACCGGGCCCGATCCCCAGTCCTGTAGAGCCTGGATTGCGGCTCATCGTCGAACGGGTTTGGCCGGAAAAGCTCGCCCGTGAGTTTATCGCTATTGATGTAGCCACGGGCTATGCCGACGCCCCCGATGTAAAGCTCGCCGATTGCGCCGACAGGTGCCGGATTACCATAGCGATCGAGGATGTAAGCCTTGCTATTGATTGAGGGGCGCCCAATGGGTGGCTTTCGCCCATCGGCTTTCACCTCGGTCCTTATGCAATAGACGGTCGTTTCGGTGGGCCCATAGGAATTAAAGATGCGGCGCTTCTCACCCCATCGCTCAATGAGGCTCGACGGCAAGGGCTCTCCACCTGACTTGATTACGGTGAGATCAGGAAGATCAGTCGAAGGCAAGGACGTCCACGCTGTCGGCGTAAGACCGGCAGCGGTAATGCGCTCACGGCGCATGAACTGGACAAGCTCTGCTCCAGGCAGCGACGCTGACGGGGGCGCCAGGCACAATTGACCACCAGAAGATAAGGCCAGCATAAAATCAAACAGCGATGCATCAAATCCGCAGGAAGCGAACTGCAATACCCGGCTATCCGGCCCCAGCTGATAGGTGCGTTTCAGATCATCCACCATGTTGCAGGCGCTGCGATGTTCAATCATCACGCCTTTCGGCTGACCAGTGGAACCAGACGTATAGATCACGTAAGCCAAATCGGAGGGGCCGGCTGGGCAGCGCGGAGGCGTGACTTCATGTAGAGCAATTTCGGTACGGTCCTTGTCGAGGAGAACCACCGCGCATCCATTCGCACCTTCAAAGTTTAGCCCTGATAGGGCTCTCCCGAACGCCCGTTCTGTAAGCTCTGCTTTGCTGATCACTGCAGTGGAGCCCGCGTCCCGCATCATGAAGCGCAGGCGCTCGGGTGGTAGTCGCGGATCGAGAGGAAGATAGACGGCCCCCGCCTTCAAGACCGCTAGAAAGCCGACAATGAGATCGCACGAACGCTCGACGAGGACGCCGACCACGTCTCCAAGGCAGATGCCCTTTGAAATCAAGTGGCGGGCGAGCCTGTTTGCCCTTTGCTCAAGTACGGCATAGCTGAGCGCCTCCGCTGGGCAGCTGGCAGCGATATTGTCTGGGTAAGCGGCAGCCTGCGCTTCAATCAGGTTGTGCAGGCAAATGTCGGACGGAAAAGGTGCGGCTGTCTCGTTCCAACTATGCAGAAGCTGATACTCTTCCTCTGGCGTCAGAAGACTATAGTTGCCTATGCGTCGGGCTGGCGCATCCGCAATCCCCTCAAGCAGAAAACAATAGTGCTTCGCCAGCCGCTCGATGGTGCTGGGATCCCACAAATCCGCGTTGTATACGACGTAAAGGCGGACGCTTTCTTTTCCGACGAGGATTCGGACATCAAGATCGATCCAGACATCGGTCTCGCAAAGTCGGATTTGCGCAGGCAAGCCGGAGAGGTCGACGTCGCACGGCCTGAAGGCAAGAGAACTCACCGCCTCCGGGATGAAGTTGAAAACAGCTTGCGCGAGCGGATTGCGATCGGGTGCAGGAGAGAGCTTGAGCTTCTCCAGCAGCAGCGGAAGAGGAAAATACTCGTGCCTGCGCGCGCTTCGCATCAGATGACGGACCCGCTGCAAATGTTCGAGGAAAATTGGATTTCCGGAAAGATCCTGCCGTAGGCCCCCTAGGGTCACAAAGCAGCCGAAGGTCCCCGAGAAATTTCCTGCAGGACGACCGAGGCGTGGCACGTAGAGGGTGATGTCGTCCTGGTCGCAATAGCGATGCAGCAAGACATAATAGGCAGCGAGCAGGACGGTGGCGAGCGTCACTTTTTCTTTGCGCGCCAGTCGCTCCAAGCGCGTGACCAGCGGCATCTCAATATCCAGGGAGAAAACTGATCCGGTATACGCGGCAAGCGCAGCTCGTGGTCTGTCGGTCGGAAGGGCCAGCTCCGGCTCATGATCAACAAACTGACTGCGCCAGTAGGCCCACATGCGTTCTCCGTCGTCGCCGGCAAGGAGGCGCTCTTGCCAGGCTACGAAGTCCCCATAAGGAGGCGCCGCGGTCAGACCCGGCAGATCCGTGTTGCCGCAGAACGCCTGGTAGAGCCTGCCGAACTCGTGCAGGAAGGTGCGAATGCTGTAGCCGTCGGAAATGATGTGATGGAAATTGAGGAGGAGAACCTCTTCCGTGGCACTGCTGATGAACAGGTGAGCGCGAAACACTGGCCCATGTTCCAGATCGAAAGGCGAGCGAGCTTCCGCCGCGATAGAGTGACGGAAGCCCGCCTCGTCCACACCTTGCAGGCGAACGATATGAAGACTTAGACAGGCTGTCTCATGAATGCGCTGAACGACCTTCTCGCCTTCCTGGTGAAAGGTCGTGCGCAGCATTTCATGGCGGTCGATCAATGATTGGAGCGCACCCCGCAGGGCGTCAATCTCGAACGGCGCCTTTATGCGCAGTTCGACTGGCAGATTGTATTCGCTACCAGTCGGTCGTTTTTTATGATGTATCCAAAGGCCCATCTGGCCATGCGACAGCGGACGCGTAACATGATCCATTGCTTTCTCCAGCCACATAGTCGTGCGGAGAACGCTACCCGTCTTCTTTTGGAAACGGTTTGAATTTTCGGAGAACTATTCGGTCGTTCATGTGAACTTGTCGTACGGAGGAATACATATTCAGTCGAAGTAAGAATCGCAGATGACCTGGCGATATAAATTTTGAAAGGAAAATTCAAAAGTGGACAGCGGAGTATCAAACCGTTTCACGATCGTTGAAGTGGCTTAATATATCTTTGCACATCGCGAGCCGCCGGTAGCGTAGAAGTGGCTCCTAGTCAGTAACGACTACGCCACCTAATGCAGCTGAAGGGTGTGAACGGCCAAAGCGTGATCGACTTACGTTGTGCTGATCAGGCAAGGGCTTGTGGTGGAGCACGCTGTGATGCATGCATTCGAATAGGCAGACGGGCACAATCGACGTTTGGGTTTTCCGGCATTCACAGCTGACGATCCCGACGTTGCACATGCGCGAGGTGCTGAGTCCAGCTGAGCGGGAACGGGCAGAAAAAATCCATCGCTCAGACCTGCGTCTTTCGTATCTTCAGGCAAAGTTTGCTTTTCGAACCATCCTTGCTGCGCACTTGCATGTTCCGCCGAAAGATCTCCAAGTGACCATTTCACACTTTGGCAAGCCCCGATTGCCAGCGCATGATATTGAACTGAGCCAGTCTCATAGCCACGATTGGTCCGCCGTCGCCGTATCAGCCATGAGCATGGTTGGGATAGATATTGAGCGTTCGCGCCCCCTGGCGAATTGCCGACAGCTGGCTTGCCACATTATGACTGACCAAGAGGCAAGAATTTTTGAAGAACTTCCACAAGAGCTGCGTGCGCGAAAGTTCCTGGAGCTGTGGACCAGAAAAGAGGCCGTACTGAAATGCGCAGGTCTGGGTCTCCGCGAAGACCCGCGCGGCCTTCATACGGGCTGGGATGAGCCGGCCGTGCAATTTGGTGATGTGCAATATTACCTCAACGCACTGCCAGTCTGCGAGCAGTTGGTAGGGCATTTAGCATCGCATGCTCCGCAAAAGATCATCATGCGCTGCATGCCATCACAATTAGAGCGTCAGATGTTCAGTTTGAATCGCGAGGGATTCCAGTGAGGCGTGGTTCATGATTCACTTCCCGTAGGAGGTGATTTGCCATACCCAAGCCCTATTCGCTCGATTTGCGTGAACGTGTTGTGCGGTTTGTCGAGGCTGGCCACTCGCGGCGTGCGGCGGCGGCACATTTTAGGGTGTCGGTTTCGTTTGTCGTGATCCTGATGAGGAACTATCGAAAGACCGAGAGCCTGGCGCCCAAGGCCAGCGGTGGCCGCCGCCATTCCAAGCTCGACCCGCATCGAGCGTTCCTGCTTGGCCGTGTGGCCGAGAAGGATGACATCACCATGCCGGAGCTTGCCGCCGAGCTGGTTACTGCTGCAGGCGTCCAGGTCGCTCCTGCCTCGATCTCGCGCTGGCTCATCAGGAATGGCTATCGCTTCAAAAAAAACGCTGCTGGCCAGCGAGCAAGATCGTCCCGACGTCAGCAAGGCGCGGCAGGAGTGGCAGACCAGGCGCCAGTCGCGGATGCGGCTTGAGTCACATCGGCTGGTGTTCATCGACGAAACCGGAACCACTACGAAGATGACACGTCTGCGCGGCCGCTGCCTAAAGGGCCAACGGCTGCGCTCAAAGGCACCGTTCGGGCATTGGAAGACGCAGACCTTCATCGCCGGGTTGCGCTGTCATGGGCTCACGGCCCCTTTTGTTATCGACACGCCGATAAATCGGCGCATCTTCGAAACCTATGTCGAGACGCAGCTCGCTCCGACGCTGGCAAAGGGCGATGTCGTCATCCTCAGATCTCGCTGCCCACAAGAGCCCGGCCGCTGAGGCAGCGATCCGGGCCAGAGGCGCATGGCTGCTCTTCCTGCCGACCTACAGCCCAGATCTCAATCCCATCGAAATGGCATTCGCCAAGCTCAAGGCGCACCTGCGCGCACAGGCCATCAGAACCATCGACGCCCTGTGGCAGGCCATTGGCGATATCTGCAATCTCTTCTCTCCAACAGAATGGAGAAACTACTTCGCAGCCGCAGGGTATGGACTCACATGAAAGTCCGCCGCTCTAGACTCCTCGACTCTGGATCGCCCGGGCGGAATTTTCCGGGGTGTCCGGCTCAGGGTGGCATAGCCGCCGAAGAGTGAGCGAATCGGCGGGTTGTTGGCGATCGCGCCATTGGCCCGGACAGTATTGAAGTCCTCGTGCCTTCCGCCATCTATGAGCGGAATCGTCAAGGTTTGAGGAACAGTGGCGTTCAGGCATTCGGCCCGGAATTTCCCGTCGAACGTTATATGGCATGGTTGTCGGTGCCGAGTCGTGATCCGGCCACCCCTGCGATTAGCCCGGATGCGCTGCGACCGGATCCGTGGGCATGGACATATACAGGGTGGCGGCCAAGGTCAGCCAGGTTGATAGTGTTGAAAAAGTCCGGCGCACCGCAAATCGCCATCGATATTAGAATCCAGTTCCACCCCGGCGCATTGCGTGGAATCAGGATTCAATTTTGGGGTCTCTGCGGAATGCCATGCTACGAAAGTGCCACGGGCGACCGCGACGCGGACTTTTTCAACAATCTCGGTTAGTACCCGCAGTCAAGATACCTGAACGCGCGCCTATTCGGAAAGCGAGTAGCCGACGCACCTTACGGTCCTTATGAGATCCTGCTCGCCGACCCCATTGAGAGCCGCGCGCAAGCGGCCAATGTGAACGTCGATGGTGCGGGGGCCAATATGAACAGCGCGCGGCCAAGCTACATTGCGCAGTTCATCTCTGGAGTATACCGTGCGTGGGTTCTTCATGAGATGGTGCAGCAGGCGGAACTCGGTTGGAGCGAGATGGATCATCCGGCCGTTTCGCCGTACGCGATAACTGGTCGCATCCATTTCCAGATCGAGAAAGGTCAGCAGGTCTCGTCCACCGACAGCGGGATCCCTATTCGAGTCGTGCCCGATCGCACGAACACTTGTCAGCCAAGAGAACAGGAATTCCCGAAGCCTAGTCCCCATCAGTGGCTCGGGCGAGAATGGTCTGCTAACATACTGGTTAGCGCCGGACTTGAGGTTCTTTTGCCGACCTGCTTCGTCACCTTGGGCCGCAAGCGCGATAATCGACATCGACCGCGTCCGGTGCTCCAGCCGCGGGCCTGCACACAGCGTCTTCGTCTCAACACCGGGTACGTCCGGCGTCAGCTCCTGAAGGCACTTGGCCAGCGCCCCCGCATCCGTCACCCCCGTAACAACAAGCCCCTTCTTCTTAACGATATATTCCAGCAACGAGCGAAAGCTATCGTCTGCCGCGGCGATCAGCACCATAGGCGGCGGTGGGGAATCCCGGCCAGTATCGTCATTGGACGTTGAGTCAAATCCCTCAGGGGTCGTTTCGACCGGCCGCTGGATGTAGTTGCACATGGAATCCTCCGATCGTCTTAGCCGTCAGTCTCGTGGCTCGCCGTTCGAGTCGCCGACCTCATCGACCATCTGATTCAAATCAAGGACAGTGGACGTGCATCCCTGCAGCCGATGGTGCCGACCTCTCCAACAGCATTGGCTGTTCTAGGACGCCGGCTCGCTGGCGCGGGAAAGAGCAGTCTTGACGGCGGCAACAGCGTTGTCGGTGAGCGTAATTATGGCTCGATTTCTCCTTAAGTCCGTCACGCGTTTGCGGATCACGTTGCATGTTCCGTGCCAAGGAGAAACTCCTTTCAAAACAATATGTGGCTCTAATACTGCCATGTCGCATGTCCGACATCGTCGGATGGATGTCGCCTAATCGGTAGAATGCAAGCCCTTTCGGAACGTCGAGGCTGTCGTTGCTGGTTGCTGGGGGCAGTGTCGTCTTCGCGGTCGGCCCAGCTCGCCAGAAGAGCCGCGTTCCAGCACCGCATCGTCCTCATAGCTTGGCAGCGGCCAGGCGGGAAAAGCTCCTCCGCTGGTGTACTAGGAAAACCGTCGCCTTACTGATCTTCAACTGCTGCAACAGCATCATAGGTCGGGCGTAGGATTGATCGGACGTCTTCACGGTCCCACGTCACACTTGCGTTCGTCTTCGCATCGCTTCTCGCACTGGATGGCGAGAGGCCAAATGCCAAAACGGCGCGGAGCCGAGCACCGGCCCAAACCCACAGCGGAAGGCGTCCGGACCTTAGCGGATTAGCTGCCCGGGAATTACCGGACAGGCCCTCTGGTTAACGGAATCGCTATCAGGGGATTGCTGAAACCCGCAGCAGTGTCGCAGCAAGAAGGGAGTGATCAGACGTATTCGCAACTGAAACGTTACACAATATTGTTTTGCAAACCGCTGGGTCGCGACCACAATACGACGCATAATCTTGCTGATCGCCACGGCATTGAAGCCTTTGGTTTCAGCATTAGCCGCGATGCGCCGCTGGTACACCAGCACGAGGCGACTTCGATTGCCAGATGATGGAGGTTCTCTTGAAACGTTTCTACGACGACGAAGCCAATTCACTTTTCGTTCAATCGTACGATGCCTTCTATGGCCCCAACATGCCGCAGACGCCCATCGAAGACATCGATTTTTACGCAGGGATCGCGCAGGAAGCCGGCGGAAACGTACTCGAACTGGGATGCGGAACCGGGCGAGTCGCATTGCCACTCGCAGAGCTTGGCTTCAATGTTACCGGTGTCGACTTGTCGGGCGGCCTGCTTTCAATTGCGGCACGCAAGGCGGCCGGGATTCCAATCGCGGCACAACAACGATTGCGATTTGTGCAGCAGGACATGTCAGACCTCCAGCTGGGTGAGCAGTTCTCTGTCGCTTTGGCACCCTTCCACTCCTTTCAGCATCTTCTCACAAGCGAGCTGCAGATTAGAGCCTTGAAGGCCATTCATCAGCATATCCGGCCTGGTGGCCGACTTGTGCTCGATCTTGTCGACCTCCACGTTGAAGTCCTCTCAGAAAAGCTGGTGCCTCCCCGGTCGCGCTCTGCCGTACATGAGCCTAGCGGACGGCGGTATGTCCGGAATCTCCTGAATACCCGCTATGATCACTTTGCGCAAACACGGCATGATGTTTGGCGCTTTTTGGAAATTGGAAAAGATGGCGAAACATTGCAGGAAGAGACGCGTGATCTGGTTCTGCGTTGGACGCACCGGTGGGAGCTGCGCCACTTGCTGGCGCGCTGCGCCTTTTCGGTTGAGGCAGAGTACAGTGACTATCGGCATTCTCCGCCTACTTATGGAAAGGAGTTACTGGTGGTCGCCAAGGTTGACTAGAAGAATGCCGAGATAGATCGAGGTGTCCACTGTGCCCCGATGGCATCTTGGCCGCCGGAGCCGCGTCCAGTGACCGAAATGCTTTCTGGCCGCATCGCGGCCAGCAACGGCAGTACGGGAGAAGGCTCCGCGAGTGAGACCCGCTAAGCGTCGAGGTGTCCGAAGACCCTGATTTTGGGATTGATCTTGGCGGATATCGCTGAAGAAGTCGGTGGCGTCTCGGCCGCGACACGAGAGAGTTGGGTCGTGGGCAGACGTCCTCCGCCTCATGCCTGCGTCGGCCTTGGCTCGGGATCGGCTTTGCGAGTTTCCGGAGGTTTTGGGCCGTTGCTGCTAGGTAGAACTCGTCTTGGGCACCGTTTGGTCCTCGTAATCGCAGGCGATCAAGCATTCAGAATGCGCTTGAGGTGGGCAGGTGGGCAAACAGCTCTCGACCTTCTTCCGCTCGCGACGCGAGGTGACATAGGCCTCGGTGGCGGCAATATCGCGGGCCATGTCGCGCGCACCCTCGTCGCAATACCCGCGATGATCTGCCCGTTCGTAAACCGCTTTCTCTTCTTCAGTCCGGGAAGTAAGGGGCCGCATATTGTTCCCGTTCGCGAAGGGTCGCAAATGGCGTGATCGACCAATCGATTAAGTCGACGGCGCGCTGAATTACCGCCTCCGTCTGAGCAAGGGTGGGTGAAGAGGCCATTACATGTCCGATCTTGTCTCGGTAATTGCCGTTCCTAAGGATCGGCGTCTTGGGTTCAACATAGAATTTGACCTCGGCGACACCTGGAACAGCAGCCGCCCGACTGTCGCCATCGATCCAATCGAGGATACCATCGCGATCAGGGATTAGGTTCCGAGCGACCGCAGTGTGCGAATGGCTTCTGCGCAAATCCCATTCCTCGCCGATCACAAGCTTGATGTGTTCGGTAATGAGATCAACACCGTAAGCCAGCTGAACCAGTTGAGGTGTGGGCGTACCAGCAAGACGCGGGTTCACTTCAATGACGACGGGGCCGAGTTTCGTCCACTTAAATTCAATATTCGTTGGTCCCCAGCCAAGGTCGAGAGCTCGCAAACAGCTAAGCGAAGCGTCGATGATACGCCTATGCTCGTCATCTGTCAGCAGGGCCGGATAGGTGCACTCACGACAGACGAAATGCGGTGGGCCGCCCCAGTCAATGGCGGCAGTCCCAATGACCTCACTTCCCATTAACTCAGCGCCATAATTGGGACCTTGTGCGAATTCTTCGACCAGTATCCGCGGCGAAGACCGCCATATGTACTTCCCGCCCAACAGATAGGCCGTATGTTCGGCTAGCTCCTCGACGCTGCGGCACAATCGGACACCGCTGCTGCCGCTGCCTACGGCTGGCTTGAGAATCACCGGCAGGCCGATCTCCGCAGCAGAACTTTCTACCTCCGTCGCATTGGCTGCAACGCAATAAGCAGGTATTGGAACACCGCCTTCCGCGAGGAGCTGACGTTGAGTGAATTTATCGCAGCATCGTTCAATCGATGCGGGGTTCGGTCCCGGTAGATCGAAATGCGGGCAGAGCTTGCTGGCTGTTGCATAGAACGACTCCGTGGCGCTCGTAATGCCAGCAATATCATAGGTCGCACGCAGCCGGGCACATTCGCGGATCAGCGCATCGAGATTGTCAGTATCGACACGGATTGCCTCAGTGCCTTCCGCCGCAAGATAGTCGTACCGAGCTGGATCAGCCGACAGGGTAATTGGATGAAGACCAAGACGCTGAGCCGCTTGGACGTATAGCGGACCATTGCTCCTTGTGCCTTCAACCAGGATGAGCGCTCTTCTTGCCATTGGCGTTAACCTCCGTTGCGAGCTGTGCGGCGGTCTGAGCGTAAACAGGCATCAGCTTTTTATCGGTGCCTGACCTCAGACGTTGCGGTGAAGGTACCATTGTCAGCGATTGGTGATCGCAAAGATTTTGTAAATTTAGTCGAATGCCAAACTGGCCGGAACGCTGGCGCAGCTGCGTGGGGCAGGCGAATCGGCCGGAGGGGCATGGCTCACGAGGCTGTTCACACCCGGGAAGCCTCAGCCGACCGGCGCCGCAAACGCCAGCCAACCCGCTTCATCTATGCCGGAGTCATCTTCTACGCCTGGGTATCTCAGGGCTAGCCCCCTGTTCGCACACCCTCATCGAAACACTCAACAGGCCTCAAGTTTTCCGAAATCGACCACGGGCGCCTAAATGGCAGGATGCAGACGTACCTCACGGAGGACTACCAGTCTTAGTAGGTTTGTTATTCGAGGTTCTCAGGTAAGTGAGTGGAGCCATTGTCGGGAAATCCTATCGAATTGGCGCACCTCCCGGCCGTCGCTGTTGAGAGAAGCATGCTTGGTAATTGAACTACATACTCTCCGAAGGAGACCACTATGAGTGGAGTGATTGGCGAACCACGCAATATGCAGAATCTCGAAATCCTAAAACCAACCGTCCGCTCAGAATCGCGTCCGTGGGGGGATCATTTCCTTGAAAATGCCGAATCCGATACGTACCCGTGCGATGATTCCTCTCCGGACAGCGATCCGCGCAAATTGGGGGCCGCTGAAACGCGGATTCGCGACATAGACCGCGCGGTCGATAGGGTTCTGAGCGACACGAACGCTTCTTCGCCACATATCACTGCGATTTCGTACGGCGCGATACGTGCCGGCTACTATGGCGCCACCCATCCCGAAAAGGTTTGGAGCTTACGACGCTGCTGCGCTTCGAGACAACAGCCTGCAGATGCGATCTCCAATTGAATTCAAATGCGTCATACCGGGCCGGCCGCTCCGAGTGTGGTGAAGAAGATCTATCCCTGACCCAATGCGATTAATCTGTATCTCGTTGAATGCGATGCCAAGTGCACAGGACCCTAAAATGAACACCGACATTTTTACGGCTCATGAGTCGAACGTTCGTCGCTACGGGCGGTCGTTTCCCGCAGTCTTTACGAAGGCCCTTGGAGCGACAATCTGGGACGAGGCCGGTAAGCCATATATCGATTTCCTCGTAGGGTCCGGCGCACTCAATTACGGACACAACAACCCGAATATTATTGCACCAGCAATCGAATACCTGGTTGGCGAGAACATTCTTCTATCGCTCGACATGTATACGGTGGCAAAGCGTGAATTCATTGAAGTGTTTGTGGATTCGATTCTGAAGCCTAGAGGCCTTTCCTACAAAATACAGTTTCCTGGGCCGACCGGCACAAACGCTAACGAAGCGGCACTGGCCCTGGCGCGAAAATATACCGGCCGCTCAAGCGTCATGGCTTTCACGAATGCGTTCCATGGTATGTCGCTCGGCTCTCTGGCGGTCTCGGGTTCGGCGTCGACCAGGGAACTAGGCGGCGTTGCTCGCCACGATGTGATCCGTGTCCCTTATGACGGATACCCGAACCAAGATTTCGATTCCGCGAGTTACATAGACTCCTTATTGGGCGACCCGGGAAGCGGCATTGAAAAGCCCGCCGCCATCATTCTGGAGACCATTCAGGCAGAAGGCGGCATGAACGCCGCATCAGCAGCTTGGCTAACGGAAATCCAGCGCATTTGCCGCGAACACGGCGTTGTATTGATCGTCGACGATATTCAGGCTGGTGCGGGCCGAACGGGCGAGTTCTTCTCATTCGAATTCGCGAAGATCAATCCCGACATCGTATGCCTTTCGAAGTCCCTAAGCGGGTCTGGTAGTCCGTTCTCCATTGTTCTAATTCGCCCCGACTTGGATATTTGGAATCCCGGCGAACATAGCGGGACTTTCAGAGGCAACAATCTCGCCTTCGTGACTGCAGGAGCGATGTGCGAAATGTGGTCCGACGGACAGTTTACTAAAGGCGTTGAGCGGACGGCCGCCAAACTGCAAAGACACCTGGACAGCCTTGTTGCGAAATTTCCCACGTGCATCGAACAAAAGCGCGGCCGTGGTCTGATGGCCGGTCTCAAATGCCGTTCACAGGCCGTTGTCGGCCGTATGCACGATGTCGCATTCGAAAATGGCCTGCTGATCGAATCTTCAGGACCAAATCGAGACGTCATCAAAGTCCTCCCACCGATAACCATCACCGATGACGAACTCGATCGGGGCATCGCCATCCTTGATCACGCACTAAAGGAGCAAGCCAATGGAGATTAATCAAGTATCCCAAGCCCCAGCCACCTCGCCAGTTGCGATCAGAGAACGAACCGGCTCGATCAGCACTGCGGACATCATCTCCGTCCTCAAAGGTGAGATCACCGCTCTGCACATCAGGCAAGCTTTCAGCACCGAAATAGCCGAGGAGATCACCGCGAACTTCAGTGGCAGTCCCGGTCTCAAGGAGCGTAAGGATGGCGTCCCCGGACAATATGTCGGCGCATCCCACTACAGGAAGGATGCAGCCACCTATTTCGCAGAGGCGGAAACTGCGCGACCGTACGTCGACGCCCTTTTTGAGAATATGGTTGATCCGGTCCGAGCACTGTTCGACGCGTTGAAGCGCGAGCTTCGCAAACAGGGCATTGAATTGCGGCTGGCCCGTTCGGAGCACGGGCAGGCTAATGTTTGTCGCGCTCTCAGTTGGTCTGGCAGCGGCACATTCTCCTTGGACCCTCACGACGACGTCGCTCAAGTGTTATGTGCTGGGAACGATTACGAGCTTTCTGCGGTGGCGCACAACACCGTCGCAGCACTCAACTTCTATCCCAGCATGCCCGAGGAAGGTGGCAATCTGCGGCTCTGGAGCCACAAGCCGACGGTCACCGACCGAAAGTCTCAAGGTGTGGAGACTACGGGCTATCCCTATTCGGCAGCCTATCTCGAGGGCGTTCCTTGTCGCGACTTCCAGCTCAGAGCGGGGGATATCGGCCTGATCGATGGCGGTTTCGTTCACGGGGTCACCGGTCAATCAGGCAACGGAAAGCGTCGCCTAGTGCTGAACAGCTTCTTTGGATTCGCACGCCCGGATCTTGTTCTCTGGTGGACCTAATGTGGGTGGCCGAAAGTTTGATACGTTGTGCCTCTTCACTGCCACGCAAGGCAGCCGGCCGGAGGCGCGGAAAAGGGGCGCACCCGGTCGGATCTCGGTCGCGCTAACCTCGCTGCGGAGACCGAAGCTCACGCTTTTTGAGTTTTGGAGCGCATGGCGCGAGGACACGACCGCTGATACGACAGGAAGTGGTAAAATGGCAATTTGCCCAGATGGGTTGACGCCAGGTGCTCGCGACCGTGATTGGAAATCACCGCGGTTACCACCATGGGCAATTCGCCGGTGCGCCAGCGATAGAGCTGTCAGTCAGACAATGGTCGACTTCGAGCCAGTAGCATCACCCGTTTCATCGCGGAACTAGGCCGTAAGACGAACTTCATGGCAAGGCGCCAAGACTTCTCTTGGATTAGGGAGACAATTTCCTCCTCGGATTTGGCTTGGCCAAGGCGGAGAAACCACCCCGCGTGAAGAATTGGCCCGTCTCCGTGTCATTGAATTGCTGGTAAGCGCGAATTGCCCCGCACCTTTTGCTGTTGAGTGCTCTGATGCATGAGAAGCTATGCGGGGGAGCGGCGAGGTGGCACCATCGTCGTACGATCAACCCGAAGGATAGACTATCATGTCCAAAGTCGACGATCTCAGCCGATCCATCACTGTATTGGATCAAGCTCGCACTGTGCTCGTCGTTGTAGAAATGAGTCAAAATAACTGGCTGGTGGCCGGAATGCTTCCCGGCGTTCAGCGACACCCCCTCAAGAAACTCGATCCCGATCCCAATGCATTGCTCGGTTTGATCGCGCGTTGGCGATCGGAGGCGGAGGCTGCGGGCATGCCGATAGACCGGGTCGCGCTGGCCTTCGAGGCTGGGCGAGACGGCTTCTGGCTGGCCCGGTGGCTGCAGACGCGAGGCATAGACGCTCACGTCATCCATTCAACCAGCGTCGCCGTGAACCGTGAACACCGACGGGCGAAAACCGACAGGCTAGACACGGCCATGCTGATGCGCGTGTTCCTGGGTTGGCTGCGTGGCGAGCGTGGCCACTGCCGCATGGTGGCGATCCCATCACTGGCGGAAGAGGATGCCAAGCGGCCGAGCCGCGAGCGGGAGAACCTGGTCAGCGAGAAAACGCGGATAGTCAATCGCATGAAAGGGGCGCTGGCTCGGCTCGGCATCCGTGGCTTCAAGCCCGAGCTTCGCCGGGCGCCGAAGAAGTTGCCGGACCTGCGCACTTCGGAAGGACAGCCGCTTCCGCCGAATATGCTGGAAGAGATGCGGCGCGACATGGCTCGGCTTGCGGTGGTGCGCGATCAGATCACGACGATTGAAAAAGCCAGAATTGCCCAGCTTGAGCAGGCGCCCGCGTCGGGGTATAATGCAATGGTTGTGCTATTGGCGCGCGTGATTGGTGTCGGGATTGAGACAGCCGACATGCTGGTCCACGAGGTGCTTAGCCGCAACCTCAGAGACCGGCGCGCGGTGGCGCGTTACGCCGGTCTGACAGGCTCCCCCGACGAGAGCGGATCTAAACGACGCGAAAAGGGGTTGGCCAAGGCAGGCAACGCCCGGGTGCGACGCGGGCTGATCCAATTGGCCTGGCGCTTCCTGAGATTCCAAAAGAATAGCGAACTGACGCAATCGTTCCAGGCACGAGCGGCACAGGGCGCCCGCAAGACGACGATGATCGTGGCGCTCGCACGCAAGTTACTCATCGCGCTCTGGCGATTGGTTACCGTCGGCGAAATCCCGATGGGCGTCACATTGCGCCCGATGAACTGAACACACTGCAGGGCGCCTGACGGATCAACCGCCGTAATGACGCCCGCGTGTATCGATTCGAGGGGGCGGTGTCCCGATGGACACCATGGCGTTATTTGCCGTCATGAGAATGGGCCCGCCGCCTCGGAGCCTTGCTGCTGAAGCCAATGACTGCTTCATGGTCCGGGTCTTTTGCAGACCCACCGAATACAAGGTTGCGGCGTAATGCGATGCGCCCAAAGGCAGGCTCCCCTCGAATTTGATGCTCGCGGACCAATGCACAAGGCAGTGACCAACCGTCCTGTTATGGCTATCCTGACCGCTTTACCGCGAAATCAGTGAAGGCCCCTTGACAACGAAATCCCCATACAAGGTGTCCACCAAAATAGGTGGACACCTTGTGATGGAAGAAGATGAGCAGAAACTGCGGGTGAGGCTTATCGGTCGGGACGGGCGACGCCGATACGACCCGGCATCGAAGGACCGTCTTGTCTCGGCCTGTCTTGAGTCTGGCGTGTCGGTATCGAGGCTTGCGCTCGAACATGGGGTCAATGCGAACCTTCTTCGGAAGTGGATAAAGAAGCGGGCGGAGACCCAGTCCCTCCCACAGCCCCCACCATCGGCGTTCATCCCGGTTCAGATTGAAAGCACTTCCGATCGGGCCTTGCTGCGACAGAGCAGCATGGCTGCGGTGGATTTGCCGGGGACTTGCGATGGGGCACGTAGGTCGGCATCGAAAAGGACAGCGCCTTTTTCCTCTCCAGCCAAGGTGAGCGCGTCGCTGCCGAACGGCGTGAAGTTGACGCTGGAATGCGGTGATGTGGATGCGTTGACGGCGACCATCGGAGCACTGGGTCATGTTCAGACTGGGCGCTGACCTGAAAGTCTACCTGCACCGCGAGCCGATCGACTTCCGGGCCGGCATCAACAGCCTTGCGGTTCTGGTCCAAGAGACGATGGCGCTCGATCCGTTTGCTCCGGCGGTTTTTGCGTTCTGCAATCGCCGTCGCGACCGGATGAAGCTCCTGTTCTTCGATCGGTCGGGCTTTGTGCTGGTCCTGAAGCGTGACCGAGGACAAGTTCCGGTGGCCGCGCCGGGAGGCAGCGGTGGTCACGCTTACGACCGAGCAATTGCACTGTTGGGGTGGACGGCCCCGAACGGGGCGCCGAAATGTGCCAGAGTGAGTCGTTAACGGTCTCAAACGAAGGAGCCGCCCGTGGATCAGATTATCCGTATTGGCATGGATACGTCAAAGCACGTCTTTCAATTGCATGGCGTCAACGCCGCAGAGCAACCGATCCTGCACAAGAAGATGCGCCGCAAGGAGATGGTGGATTTCTTTGCGAAATGCCCACCGACCGTGATTGCGATCGAAGCCTGCGGCGCTTCGCATCACTGGGCGCGGTTGCTGAGGGAGCTCGGACATGAGGTAAAACTGATCGCGCCACAACTGGCGGAGCCCTACGTCAAGCGCGGCAAGAATGATGCGGCCGATGCCGAAGCGCTATGCGAGGCGATGAGCCGCCCGACGATGCGGTTCGTTCCGGTGAAGAGTGCGGATCAGCAAGCCGCGCTGATGTTAGTGGGCATGCGCGAGCGCGCTGTCGTCGCACAGACGCAGCTTGCCAATACGATTCGTGGCTATGCAGCTGAGTTCGGACTGACCGCGGCCAAAGGCATGTCTCATATTCCGCTCCTTCTGGAACGCATCATGATTGATGAAAGCATTCCGGCTGCGGCACGTGAGCTGTTTGCGTCCCTCGCTGAGGAATTCGCGCAGTTGGGTGAGCGCCTGAAAGAGGTGGAGGCAAAGCTGATGGCCTGGTATCGCAACAATGAATGTTGTCGCCGTCTTGCAAAGATCCCTGGTGTCGGACCGATCGGCGCGGTCTTGCTGGTGATGAAAGCGCCCGCACCGGAACAGTTCACATCCGGAAGGCAGTTTGCCGCCTGGATGGGCCTGACGCCCAAGGATCATTCGACTGCTGGCAAAGTCAGGCTCGGTATCAGTACGAGGGCCGGCGATGAGGCATTGCGCAAAACATTGGTCGTGGGTGCAACCTCGTTGCTTCGACAGGTGAGAGCGGGAAGAGGCAGGAACGCTTCGCTCTGGCTCATCGAGTTGCTTAAGCGCAAGCCGCCAAAACTCGCGGCTGTCGCACTGGCCAACAAGATCGCCAGGACCGCCTGGAAAATGATGGTGACCGGCGAAGCCTATAAGGGCAATGCTGCGCGACCGGCTCTGGCCTGCGCGGCATAACGAAATCAGTCGGTAACGGTGAGCAGGATACAGACGCTACCGTGCTGAACTGATGCGTGAACTTGCAGGAAACGAGCAGATGGTGTGATCGATCGATCCGAGACGCGGGGCACTCCGTAGGATCCAATGGCCCAACGTGGTCGATGCACTGTTTGGAACCCACGTCGCGGAACCCATCTTGGCCAGCGTTCATGTGGGAGCGCACCAACAGGCCGGACATATGAACGCAAGCGATCCGATCAAAATCATCAAAAGAGTTCTTGCAAGGAGGGGCCGTCCACATATGGATCCTCGACGGCATCGACATCGATGCGATGGTCCGCCATCCGGTGCGGCAATATCAGGTTGCGGGTTGAGGGCTCTCGAATTGAGCGGTTGACGCGGCGGCATGCTTTCGATTCAAGAATCTGATGAATCGACCCGGCGAACCGACTGTTGAAGCGTTGATGGCGCGTATTGCTGCGCTGCAGGCGCAGAACCGTCAACTCACCGAACGCGTCGTCAAACTCGAGGAAGAGCTGGCGCTTGCACGACTGCATCGTTTTGCGCCGCGCAGTGAAAAGCACATTGACCGCCTCTTCAATGAAGCCGAACAGGCCGCGGATGAGGACGCCGCCGACAACGAAGATGGCGGCGTCGTTGTCCTGCCGGACACGGGCTTGCCGGCGAGCGAAGGGGCGACGGGAAAGAAGCGCGGCCGCAAGGCCTTGCCGGAAAACCTGCCGCGCGAGCGCGTCGAGTATGACCTTCCCGACGATCAGAAGGCTTGTCCTTGCTGCGGTCACCAGATGCATCGCATGGGCGAGGCCGTTACCGAGCAACTTCATATCGAGGTGAAGGCGAAGGTCCTGCAGAATGTGCGGTTCAAATATGCTTGCCGTCATTGCGANCGCCGGTCGTGACCGCGCCGATGCCCGCGCAACCCTTGCCGGGCAGCATCGCCACGGCCTCGACGCTGGCCTTCGTGCTCATTCACAAATACGTCGACGGCACACCGCTCTACCGCCTGGCGCAGGCCTTCGAGCGCGCGGGCG
Organism: Mesorhizobium sp. LSHC412B00; assembly: GCF_000503035.1. Lineage (NCBI taxonomy): Bacteria > Pseudomonadati > Pseudomonadota > Alphaproteobacteria > Hyphomicrobiales > Phyllobacteriaceae > Mesorhizobium > Mesorhizobium sp. LSHC412B00. The sequence continues at coordinate 152,467 of NZ_AYWB01000014.1, forward strand.
TTCCTGTCAGCCGTGGCGCTCTGGGTCACTGGGTGATCGGCTCGAGCGAAAAGCATCTCGCCCGCATCTATGACGTGCTGAAGCTGCGGCTCAGATCGCAGCCCCTCATCCATGGCGACGAGACCACGGTCCAGGTGCTGAAGGAAATGGACAGAGAGGCCACCAGCACCTCGTACATGTGGGCATACCGGAGCGGCCACGACAGTGACGAGCCGATCGTGCTGCTCGATTATCAGCCGGGTCGCGGCCAGATACACCCGCAGACCTTCTTGGGCGATTACCGCGGCATCGTGATGAGTGACGGTTATTCCGCCTGGCGCACGCTGGAAGGGGCAACGCATCTTGGCTGCATGGCCCATTCGAGGCGGCGCTTCGTCGATGCCCTAAAGGCGAGGAAGAAGGGCGGCGGCCCGCCGGAACAGGCACTCCGGTTCTTTGAACAGCTCTATCGGGTTGAAAGGCAGGCGCGGAACGAAATCCCCGATGACGGCGAAACGCGAGATCACTGCATTCGCCGCTTCCGCCAGCAACATAGTGTCCCGATCCTCCAGGCTCTCAAGGCATGGCTCGACGACATCGCCCCAAAAGTCTTGCCGGACAGCAAGCTCGGCGACGCCGTCTCCTACACCCTGAATCAATGGGGATATCTGACTCGTTACACCGAGGACGGCAGCATGCCGATCGACAACAATCTTCTCGAGCGTGACATCAGAATCTTTGCCACTGGCCGGAAAAGTTGGCTGTTCAGCGATACCGTCGACGGAGCCAGGGCCAGCGCCGTCATCTACAGCCTGATGTTGACCTGCCGCGCCTGTGGCGTCGAGCCGTTAGCGTGGCTGCGCCACGTCCTCACTGAACTACCTCAGCGCCCCGAGAACGCAGCCATCGAGGATCTGCTGCCCTTCAACTTCGCCAAAGTAACAGCAGCCTGATCAGACCAGATACCGTTCCCGATTCGAAGGCCATCCGTCGAAAGCCCCCGCGTCAACGTGCAGCGAAAATAGCNGATCAGACCAGATACCGTTCCCGATTCGAAGGCCATCCGTCGAAAGCCCCCGCGTCAACGTGCAGCGAAAATAGCGCTTACCTCTCGACGACCAATCCGGCGGGATCAGAGACGACAACCGGAAAATGTTCGCCCTGGATTCCCCTCAGAAAACAGCACCACGCCCCCATGCAAAATCATCGAATTGAGTCAGACCCAAAATTGGACGCCGATGTCAGAAAAGACGATTGCGGGATCGTCATGGGAAGGCTTTCTGGGGACTATCGTCGGCAGGCGGAGCCGAAGCTCAGAGAGCGGGACATCCTGAGACCGCCAGCTCCAGGGAGCAGAACCGCTTTGCAAAAGCGTGAACTGGAATAGGTGGATGCCTTCAGCCCATCGCCACCTGGATGACACCGTGCCAGTTCCCGCAGAGTTAGTATGATGGGACCTGAACCCCCGCCAGATCATAGGCTCATACCGAGCAGCAATACCTTGAACTGCAGAAACTCTCGAGAACCGGGTGCCTCGGGTTGGGATGGGATGCGCTTTGGCAAATGAAGGTGCCCCACAGCCTTGTTTCGTCTGGCCGGGAACGTTGTACAGCCAACCCTTATCAAACTGCCCCACAACTCCCTCATGCTCTCTTGACTATTTTGTATCGCTCGACGGATCGCCTCTGTCGTCGTGGCGCTCCCGTGTAGAACCTGGCCCATAGCGCATCCCTCCATTCCTGCGAGAAGACTGCAACCATCAAAGCCCGGGATCAAACACCTAGTATGGTGTGACTTCCACCAGCACGTGACCCATTTCCTCGAGGAGTGAACCCGTCGCCTCCAGGGTGCGCAGGACTTCCGTATCCAAATCGATGGCGCCCCATTTGGTCCTGGCCACCCCGATTCTCACGGCTGGGCAAGTTCCTCCATATACCGACAGTTCGCTGGACTATGATGAAAAGATCGCCAAGAGCGCAGCAGCCATATCGTATTGCAAAGAAAAAAGAGCGACGGCCGTCCTAAAAGTAAGGCGCCAGCCATCTCAAAACGCGATGGCACTGTCCGGAACATTATATTGGCCGACCCGAACGCCAAGTGGCACATACTTGGCGCGTAGCGGATCGAACTGCATCCGCCCATCAACGCCGTCCGACAGAAATCGAGCGAACTGAAGTGCAGATCAAAGACGTGCTCCTCGCGCCAGGAAACGGCGCGTTTTTCTACGACGATCAGGCAGCCATAAGAGCCGGTGCCTCGCAGGACGGTTTTGTCTATTTGGGCGAACCCGTCACGCCCAACTTCGAATCCATTCGCGTTCCGGCATTTTCGCTGAGTGTCGGACTTGTCCTTGCCGACGACGCTGTCGTTTGGGGCGACATGATGGGCGTTCAGTACTCTGGTGCTGGCGGGCGCGATGATTTGTTTGAAACTGACCAAATTTCGGATTTCACGTCGCGGGTTGTGGCGCCACGGCTTCTCGATGTGGATGCTTCTCTTTACCTTGATGCCTGCGCGAAGGTTTTCGAGCCCCTCGGACACAAGCGGTTACCTCTCGCGATTGAGTACGGGGTCAGCCAGGCGCTTCTGCGCGCAGCCGCCCACCTTCAACGTACGACAATGGCAGAGATTGTATGCAGTGAATTTAACCTGCCACTGCCTACGCGTAGAATTCCAATCTACTGCCAGAGCGGGGATGCTCGCGAAATCAACGTTGACAAGATGATTCTGAAAGGCGTGGACATCCTTCCCCACGGCCTGATCAACTCACGGCAGAAATTCGGCGTCGATGGTCAGACCTTCATGGAGTTCGTGAAATGGGTTGCAACGCGCACGCGCCAAATTGGCCGTCCGGGGTATCATCCAATACTGCATTTCGATGTGTATGGCTGGATCGGCCAGGAAATCGGCTTGGAGCCGCAACGCATCGCCGACTTTATCTGCAAGGTTGCAGATAACATTCCGGGTTTTACGCTCAACGTCGAGTTCCCGGCTGATTTTGGTTCGACGCAAGCTCAAATTGAGAACTACGCCAAGATCGTATCGATTTTGGACAACCGGGGTTCGAGCGCGCGGATTGTCGTGGATGAGAGATGCAATACGCTTGAGGATATTCGACTCTTTGCCGAAGCCAAGGCTGCGCATCTCGTTCAAATCAAGACGCCCGATGTCGGCTCAATTGCCGACACAGCGCGGGCCGTTCTCCTCTGCAAGGAAAACAAGGTCGGAGCGTATGTCGGGGGAAGCTGTACCGAGACAGATCTCTCCGCCCAAGCTTCTGTCCACCTATCGGTGGCAACCCAGGCCGACATGATGCTTGCAAAGCCCGGAATGGGTGTCGACGAGGCATTCTCAATTGTTGGGAACGAACAAAACCGGTTGCTGGCGATGCTGAACCGTCGTCGGGCTCAAAACGAAAATTTTGGATGAAACACGGTGTCGCATGCAGAACTCTCTTGAGGGAATCACCGTCGTTGCCGTGGAGCAGGCCGTAGCTGCACCTTACGCTTCGTCTCGCCTTGCGGACGCCGGCGCCCGGGTGATCAAGATCGAGAGGCCCGAAGGGGATTTTGCCCGCAAGTACGACAAGTTGGTGCAGGGCCAAAGCGCTTATTTCGTCTGGCTTAATCGGGGAAAGGAGTCAGTCTGTCTGGACCTTAGGTCGGAGGCGGACCGCGCCGTCCTGGACACGCTCATTGCCAGTGCTGATGTCTTTATCCAGAACCTTAAGCCGGGCAGTATCGAAAAACTGGGTTTCGGGTCTGCGGATCTCCGTCGGCGTTTTCCGCGGCTGATCACCTGCGACATCTCTGGTTTCGGGGAGAAAGGGCCGTATTCCCATTTGAAGGCGTACGATCTTATCGTCCAGGCCGAAACAGGTCTATGCGCGATCACCGGTAACCAACAAGGGCCCGCGCGTGTAGGGGTATCGGTTTGCGACATCTCGGCAGGGATGACGGCACTTAGTGCCATTCTTCAGGCGCTGTATCACCGCGAGATCACCGGCGAAGGCATAAGCATCCAGGTGTCACTGTTCGATGCCGTCGCCGACTGGATGAACGTACCGGTTCTGCAACACGATTATAGCAGCTACCATACGGTACGCGCCGGCGTGAAACACCCGTCGCTGGCGCCGTATGGCGCATATCGTTGCGCCGATGGCAAAGACGTCATCTTTTCGGTTCAGAATGACCGCGAATGGGTGAATTTTTGCGAGAAATTCCTTAGGCAGCCAGAGCTCACACGGGCACCTGATTTTGTCGATAATATGGAACGCCTCAGTCATCGGGCGCAACTTGATGAGATCATCGAACGGCGGTTTTCCGAACTGTCGTGCCAAGAAGCAATGCAGGAGCTTGAGGCGGCCGGTTTGGCATACGGCCGACTGAACGAAGTGGCGGATATTTCAAGGCATCCACACATTCGCAGAGTGCAGGTTGGAACACCCGAAGGAACCGTCGAGACGATAGCGCCGGCGGCGATTTTCAACTCTGAGCGCCCCTCGCTGCGCCCAGTTCCAGCTCTTGGTGCTCATACCGAGGCAATTCGCGAGGAGGTTCTGGGTCTTTTGCGGGAAAAAGCCGCGTCAGCGTGAGTGCGCGTTTTGTCGGCAAGGTGAGTGCGCTCGCGATTTACAGAGAGCGTGCATACTTTGGGTCATCTCAGCACATCGCAGCCCACTGTCGCCCTCGCTAAAATCGACCGCAGAGGAGACTCCATGATCAAGGACACCGTTGCGGCCGCTGAAAGCGCGATGTCTATGCCCCGCTGGCGATCCCTACTCTTCGTGCCCGCTCACGTTCCGCGCTTTGTAGAGACGGCCTATGAGCGGGGTGCAGACGGCGTCATTCTCGACCTGGAGGATTCCGTTCCCCAGGATCAGAAGGGCGAGGCACGGAAGCGGCTTCCTGAATCCGTGGCAAAGGTGGCCCGCAAGGGCGCATCTGTTTTGGTCCGCGTGAATCGTGGTTTTCGTGCCTTGGCAGCCGATCTGGATGCCGCCGTGATGGCCGGTGTTGACGCAATTGTTCTTACCAAGACGGATTCCGCAGAGTGGATATCCGAGATCGCGAATGTGGTATCGGATCTTGAACGAGAAAGAAATCTCCCGCTGGGACGCATCCGGTTCCTTGCTCAGATCGAAACCCCGGGCGCCTTGCAAAGGCTCGCGGCCATTGCGTCGGCGCATCCAAGGATGGTCGCAATGGCGCTTGGTCCTGAAGACTTCAGTGCCGCTGTTGGTGGCTCCCCGGAGTTCGACCTTCTGTTGGCGCCGAACCTTTCTGTTCTGTTTGCCGCCCGTGCGGCCGGGTTGCTCCCGCTGGGCTTCGTAGGGAGCATCGGCGAGTTCACGGACACGCAGAAACTTCGTGAAGCCGCGGTGCATGCGCGGCGGCTTGGCTTTGCCGGAGCCTTGGCGATCCATCCGACACAGGTGGCCATATTCAATGAGGCTTTCTCGCCAAGCGCACAGGAAGTCGAATGGGCCCGTCGTGTCGTTGCCGCCGAAAATGATGCCGCCGCTCGCGGACTGTCTGCATTCTCGTTGGATGGTAAGATGATTGATCCGCCAGTAGTGCGGCGCGCCCACGAGATCCTGGCTCTCGCGCAGTAGCTGAGCATTAGTCGGCATCCAGACAGGCGCTGGTTTTGAGCCATGATTTGACAGTTTTGTGACTTGCCCACCATCTCGTTTCGAGATAGATACAAGCACGCTGGGCATCGCGCCCCGATTGGATTCGTTCATCGTGGACATCAGGCAGTTAAGATACTTTGTCGGGGTCGTCGAAGCCGGGAGTTTCACGAAGGCAGCTGCAACCCTCAACGTTGCTCAAAGCGCCCTTAGCCTGCATGTGCGTCAACTCGAGGAAGGATTCGGCACCCAGCTGCTGGTTCGCGATAGGACCGGTGTCAGCGTCACGGCGGCCGGAGACAAGCTGCTTGAGCGCGCGCGGAACATCCTGAAGGAAATTCAGCTCACTGAGGCCGAACTTACCAACTCGGTGGCTGCTCCTTCTGGAGAGGTGACCATTGGCATTCCGTCCGGAGCCGCTCGCGTCCTTAGCGGTCCCCTGCTTGAATCGATGAGAAGCGAATTGCCGAGGATCTCACTTAAGATGATCGAGGGCATGACTGGACCGCTGGAAGAGTGGATGGCTGCTGGCCGCTTCAATCTGGCAGTCCTGTACCGCACTGCGGAGAGCGTGGGGCAAATGACGGTGCTGGCCCGCGAAGAGTTTTGCCTGGTGGTGCCTCCGGGTGAACCGCCTTTCGAGGATTCGATACCGCTCGCCGACCTGCATGCGTTTCCGCTGGCGGTTCCAATGCGCAACAACAATGTCAGGCGTTCGGTGGCTGATGTCGTTGCCCAACACGGTTGTGTTCTGGACGTCAGATTCGAAGTCGACTCCCTTTCTACGATCATCAATATGGTCATGGAAGGAAAGGCGTATTCCATCCTTACCCCTTCGGCCATTCAGAAAGAGGCGTCTCAAGGCCAAGTCCGAACGGTTAAGATCATTGATCCAGTGATCACCCGTTCCGTTGTCCTTGCCGTCAACCCGAAAGACGACCGCTCTCCAGCCGTCTCTGCGGTCCGCAAGCTGATCCCCAAGGTCGCCAGGACATTGATCGAGAGCAGGCACTGGTCGGCCACGGCTCCGGACCGGGTTTAGGCGGATCCGTCAAACCGAGTCCAGTGCTATCACGCTTCCACGGCGGGCCCGAGCCGGCCATCAATCTGGATTCGAGATGGTTTTGGGCGACATTCCATATTTGACCCAGCGTGACCATCGCGATGAGACTGCAGAGAAGTGAGCCCATGGTCGGAGATCGGCTAGTCTCGCATTGGCAGAAATACTCACGCGGAGCATGGGATGTCCAACGCCACGAGCTATCAACTTTTCATCAATGGCAGATGGCGAGCCGGTGGTAGCGGAGCCACTCTGCCGGTAATCAATCCGGCGACGGAGATGGTATTTGCCTCGGTCGCCTCGGCGACGATACCGGATCTGGATGAGGCCCTCGCTTCGGCAGAGCGCAGCCGCAAGGCCTGGTCCTCGCGGCCTGCAAAAGCTCGTGGCGAGATTCTCGTAGCAGCCGCCAGGATTCTGGCAGCGAAGGTTGAAGCGGCAGCTAGGGACCTATCAGCAGAACAGGGAAAGACGATTGCCGAAGCAACAGGCGAGTACGTGCGCGCTGTCGAAACGCTGGAGTGGAACGGAACGCACGCCGAACAGTTGTCGACCCCTATTCCGATGGGCCCGAACCGGATGATCGTCCCCGAGCCACTTGGCGTCGTTGCTGCCTTTACGCCTTGGAATTATCCCGCCGTTCTCATCGCCCGCAAACTCGCCCCCGCTTTGGCGGCAGGCTGCCCCGTGATCCTCAAGGGGGCTGAAGAGACACCAAGCGCGGCTGTCCATTTCGTCGAAGCCTTGCAACAAGCGGGTATTCCGGACGGCGTGGTCAATCTCGTCTTTGGCGTTCCGGTGCAAATTTCCCGGCATCTCCTCAGCTCGCCGATCGTGAAGGTCTTAACTTTCACGGGCTCTACCGAGGTTGGAAAACAGCTCGCCAAGCTCGCCGCGAACAACTTACAGCGGTGCATTCTTGAACTCGGTGGGCACTCCCCGGTCGTTGTATGCGAGGATGCCGACCTGGCAAAAGCCATACCGGCAATTTCGGAATACAAGTTCGAGTGCGCGGGCCAAAGCTGTAATGCGCCCAGCAGGATTCTCGTCGCGCGGCCTCTCTATGAGGAATTCCTGTCCCGGATGACGGAAGCTGCCCGCAAGATCAAGATCGGCCCACCGGACGACCCGACGACGGAGATGGGGCCAATGGCAAATGCACGGCGAATCGAGGCCATGCAGCGTCTGATCAAGGATGCGGTCGATCGCGGCGCCCGCATCGAAACCGGGGGCACCCGCCTCGACCAACCGGGTTTTTACTGGCCGCCAACCATCCTGACAGGCGTGCCAAAGGGTGCCAGAGTGCTCCATGACGAGCCGTTCGGACCGATCCTCACCGTGGCGCCGTTCGACACGATCGAGGAGGCGATCGAAGAAGCCAACGCCACTGACTATGGCTTGGCCGCCTACTTCTTCACCGGTGGTGACGATACCAAACGGGCGCTGATCGGCGGTCTTTCGGCGGGGACTCTTAGTGTGAATTATCTGAAAGGGGTTTCCGCAGATGCGCCGTATGGAGGCGTTAAACAGAGCGGATATGGATATGAAGGGGGCGAGCAGGGGGTGCGGAGCTTCCAGAGCCTGAAACTGATCAACGGGTTCGGTTCATTCGGATGAGATTTCGTGAATAAGACAAGACGGACCATAGCCGGCAAGGATATTACAAAGAGCGTCGCCGACGCCCTTCAGTACATTTCATACTACCACCCCCCGGATTATATCCGGTACCTTTCGCAGGCATACACTCGCGAACAGAGCCCGGCGGCGAAGAACGCCATCGGGCAGATCCTGCTGAACTCCCGCATGGCGGCCTTCGGGCGGAGGCCGATCTGCCAGGATACCGGTCTCGTAGTTGTCTTTGCCAAGGTCGGCATGGACGCCCGCATCAAATCAACGGCCAGTTTCGCGGACCTCGTCAACGAGGGCGTCCGCCAGGCATATCTCGACCCGGACAATCCCCTTCGACCATCGATCGTCTCGGATCCGCTTGCCGGGCGGGTGAACACGCGGGACAACACACCGGCAGTCGTCCACGTCGACCTTGTGCAAGGCAACCAGATTGAGATCACCATCGCCGCAAAAGGGGGCGGATCGGAAAACAAGGCGCGTTTCACCACCCTGAACCCCAGTGCGTCCGTTGCCGACTGGGTAGTCGACACCGTTTCGACGCTGGGCAGCGGATGGTGTCCGCCCGGCCTGATCTCGGTCGGCATCGGTGGCAGCGCTGAAAAGGCGATGCTGCTGGCCAAGGAGGCCATGAACGAGCCGATCGACATGTCGGAACTGATTGCCAGGGGGCCGTCCAACGCGGAGGAGGCGCTGCGGATCGAGCTTTATGAAAGAATTAATGCGCTAGGCATCGGCGCTCAGGGCCTAGGCGGCCTGACCACGGTCGTTGACGTAAAGGTTGCTACCTATCCTACACATGCCGCGTCGAAGCCCGTGGCACTCATTCCGCAATGCGCGGCCAACCGGCACCTGAAGTTTACCTTGGACGGCTCTGGACCCATCAAGCTCGAACCACCTGACTTTTCCGAATGGCCCCAGATCGGTCATGAGGATTTGCACACAACCGACGTCCGGCGGATAAATCTCGATGCGCTCACGAAGGAAGACACGGCATCCTGGCGCTGCGGAGAAACCCTTCTTCTGTCCGGAAAGATGCTGACGGGCCGTGACGCCGCCCACCAGCGAATGATCGATCTGATCGATGCCGGCAAGCCGCTCCCGGTCGATCTGCGGGGACGCGTAATCTACTACGTCGGACCGGTCCGCGCGGTGAGAGATGAGGTCGTCGGGCCGGCTGGCCCGACAACCTCCAGCCGCATGGACGTTTTTACTGAAAAGATACTCGCCGAGACTGGGCTATACGCGATGGTCGGTAAAGCGGAGAGGGGCCCGGCGGCCATCGAGTCGATTGTCAGACACAGAACACCCTATCTCATCGCGGTGGGTGGCGCTGCGTACCTGATTTCAAAATCGATCAAGGCGGCGCGGATCGTTGCCTTTGAAGACCTGGGCATGGAAGCCATCTATGAATTCGAGGTGCAGGACATGCCGGTCATCATGGCTGTCGATGTGGACGGAAACTCCATTCACAATTCCGGGCCTCTCGAGTGGCGAAAGCGCATGGCGGCCGATAGCATCGCACGCAGCATCGGCGTTTGAGTCTCCCGGCTGGGCGATCCGGCCAGGCTCAATGTCGCGACATCGGGCCGGGCCGGACTCTGCGCCGTAGCGGCAACACGGGCGACATTTGCGGTGCCTAGGCTCCTCGGCAACCCAAAGAAGAAAGGCCTTCAATTCATCTCGAAGCCAAATGCGCTGATGTAAACACTGCATCGACCATGCCGTCCACGCGATCGATGCTCGGGAACTGCCGAGGGTGCCAATCAGGCAAAGTAGCGCCGGTACTGACCATCCATTTACGCCGATGCCGACAGGTGATCACCGCTCTGTGCGTCATCGCATAGGGGAGGGCAATGCCCAACTGTTCTGCATCCCTTCTGATTGGATCGCTCTCAGTCAGATGACATTCCTAACCTCACACTAACCCGTTTCGGGCCGAAGACAGATATGTCCACTAAACTCCCTCGCTTCGATCGATGATAGAATTTCTGGCACCAATTGCCCGTTCGACCAGTTTGAGAGCAACAGATCATGAAGTCGAAACCAAAGAATCCTGTGCAACTAGACGATTGGGATATCCGGACTCTCTCAGAGATCCAATCAGTTGGTCGGATTTAAAAAAGCGAGCTCGCAAAGCGTGTTCACCTTTCAGCCTCGGCCTGTTCAGAACGGCTCCGCGTGCTGCAAGCCGCGGGCATCATTGAGGGGTTCTACGCGCGACTCAGTCCAGCCCTCATCGGGGGGATCATCTCTATAATGGTGGGGGTGGTTCTGGATCGCCGCTATAGGAGCCGTCATAGCCCAGGCTCATCAGGTCGGCGTGCAACTGCTTGAGGGAGCGCTTCTTTGGTTTTCACGCCGATTGGTGCCGATTCCGTGAATTCGTCGGCTAAAGGTGTGCATTCCCGCGAAGCCCGAGGCATGTTTGTCACCATGCTGGTTTCCAACGGCAGCTGGCCGAGTGTTCCCAGCCGAGATTCGCGAGGAGAGGGACAATGCGTTTGAGCAATCCAGGAACCGAGCAACTGAGGAAGAAGAACTGATCCCGGATCGCGGTCAGCTTCAGCCGGTCGAGCATTGCGACCAACATCTCGTGATCGCGTTGCACCTTCCGCTCTGTGGCCACTAGCCGAATATGAGGCACTGGTGGAGGCAGCTTGGTGATGACGGCGATATCCGACGATTGTACCGGCGCAGCAGCGCCGATCACGCCGGCAAGATGCGCGCGCTCGACAATCCGTTGGCGACGTCCCCGGCACAAGGCATGATCCGCCACCACCTCGCCCGCATGACGCAGGATAACACGGCCGCCCAACACCACGACTTGGACGCTCTCCCCGATCAGCCGCCAGGGAACCGAGTAACTGTTCGTGTCCAGGTCGATTGCGCAGTCTGCCTGGACCTTGCGCACGAGATCCCGCAGCTGCCCGAACGGCGCCCGTCCGCCCAGAGGGCGAAGCGCCCCAGCCTCTTCGGTTCGCTTCCGTCTTTAGCCAGGAGGCGGTCATCCCTGGCATAGGCCCAAAGCCAGGCAGTCTTAATCGTGTTGCGGCATTCGCTCGGGACTGGAAAGCCGGTCGGCAGAGGGAATTGCAGACGTCGGGCCGCAGGACATTCGTGCCGCTGGCGGTCTCGAGGATCAAAGACACTTCGAGACTGCGATCCAACAGATTCCGGAAATCCTGGACTGCTGGGCCATCGGGGGGCGGATCGACTATTTAATGCGGGTTTCATCTCCTTCCATGGCCGCGTATCAGGATTTCATGGAGGAATTGCTGCAGGCAGGCTTGGGTATCGAGCAATACTACAGCCTTGTCGTGACGAAACCAGTGAAATCAAACTCACCGATCCCTCTGTCCTCCTTGAGGCAACGGTAAACTCGCGAAGCCTTTTGTCGATCTCATGTTCACCCGCACCACGGACCTCATCCAGAAGCCCCAGGTCGCCAAACGAGCAGCGAGCGGAGCGTCGGGTTGCCATGTAGGTCCAGATGAAGGCGAGATACTGGCCCTGCTGTTGGTCGGGCTACGACAACGTCGTGATCGAAGTCTCGGCGTTTTTTGTCCAGCGTCCTCTATCGCGCGAGCGATGCCGGTCCCATCGAGGTTCGCCCGATCCGCTTATCGTCGCCAATCGATCCGGTGATCGGGCCATGCTCGTTTCCCTATCGGCAAGGCCGTCGTGCGCGTCGGCGTCACAAAGCATCCACATCAGTTCGGTGTCACATGCCTCGGAGCTGAAACCCCGACCTGGTGTAATGCGCAAGAAGGCAGGGAGAAGCCGGGAAAACCCGGCAACGGAATTGCACCACGTCTGCTGCGCGCCATTTCGCCGCAGTCCGATTATTCGCGAGGCCGTGGACCTGAATGCCGTAATCCACGCGGCCGTAGCGGCGATCACTGATGCAGCCGCGGAGCGCTTCGGCGTAGCACATATCCCGTGCCTCGTCGGCAGCGGGAAAGAATGAACCAGTGCTAGGCCGAGCTCTGCACCGCCTTCGGGAGGCAAATTCTCGCCACGTTACGATCCTGCAGGAGACGAGGCCGATATCCCCCAATATCGAGCGAAGCCCGAGGTTACCTCGTGAACCGCCGTTTACTTCATTCAGCGGGAATTTGGGCGTGCGGCTTATAATCGGGCAGTTCGGATGGTTTGCGATAGTTGTAGCCATCGAACGAAACGACGCTGCAGATACCAAGCAGATGCTGGGCGCTCTCGTGTAGATGCGCTGGAGTGATGGCGGCCACTTCGGGGCAGGCGCCAGCCATCTGAAATCGAGATGATACGGTCCGGAACATTATATTGGCGAATTCAACGCTAAGCGGGGCATAAACTTAGCATCCATCGGATCGAACTGCATCCGCCCGTCAACGGCAGCGGAATCGGGTCGCTTCGAAGCGATAAAAGCATGACCAGTGGATAGTATTGAAAGAATTGGGCGGATCACGGCCAGTTAATGCTTTGATCCGGAGGGCTCCGGAAGATGTACTCCAGAGGATCTGAGTGGCGTGAGTGGGACTTACACGTACACTCCCCAGCATCATTCCATTGGGACGGCGAACGGTTCGGGCCTGATAAAGCTCGAAACGATCAGCTCATTGACGAGATGATCTGCGCGCTGAATGACGCTACTCCGACCGCGTTTGGGCTCATGGATTATTGGACACTCGATGGTTGGTTCGCCCTCAAGGCGCGGCAGGTCCAACCCGCTGCGCCGATACTGATGAAAACTATTTTCCCTGGTATCGAACTGCGTTTGGCGGCGCCGATGGAGGGACGATTAAATGCTCACGTTCTTTTCTCCAATGAGATCAGTGATCAACATCTCAGAGACTTTCTCTCCCGGTTGAAGCTCGAACTGATCAACCAACCCCTGTCTCGCGACGCGCTCATAGAATATGCGCGATATGCTGGCGCAGACAAACTGGCCAAACATGGGTTTGATAAGAACAAAGTTGCGTCGGACGAGGCGGAGGCGTTCATCGCCGGCTGCAAAATCGCAGAAGTAAATGTTGACTCTTATAAGGAGGCAATCCGCCTTGTGCCCGGTGCTCGTGCAGTCGGCTTTATGCCCTTCTCAACCAACGACGGTCTCGATACCGTCAACTGGACCGACCATTACGCCTACGCACTAGGCCTGTTCGAATCGTCTCCGATATTTGAGACAAGAAGGCCAGATCTCTGGTCAGCCTTTTGTGGTGTTGAGACAGAGAACAATAAGAAATGGCTTGGCAACTTCCAGGCTGCACTGAAGGGCATCCCTCGACTTGCTGTCTCGGGCAGCGATGCCCATTGCTTCCGTGGAAACGGAACCAATGATAAGCGTGGATACGGCGATTTTCCGTCCGGCAAGCGCACGTGGATCAAGGCTGATCCAACCTGGAAGGGATTGTTGCAGGCGCTGAGAGAGCCCGCGAAGCGCTCATTTCTAGGTGAACGTCCACCGAAGCTGGAGCGTATCAACCGGCACAAGACGTTCTACATAGATCGGATTCGCATAGACAAGGTGCCTGACAGCACGCTTGCCGACACTTGGCTGCATGGAACAGAGATTCCTCTAAACCCCGACCTCATCGCAATCATCGGCAATAAGGGGAGCGGCAAGAGCGCTCTCGCCGATATCCTGGCTTTGTTGGGCAACTCCCAGCAAAGTGCCCATTTCTCGTTTCTGAAACGGGATCGATTCCGTGGGAAAGCAGGCGAGCCGGCTCGCCAGTTCGTTGGCGAACTCTCTTGGCTCGCTGGCGATCCATGTGTGATGAGCCTTGCCACCGATCCGTCGGCCGAACGGGTCGAACTCGTTCGGTACATACCCCAAGGGCGATTCGAAGCCCTGTGCAATGATCATGTGTCAGGGAAGACTGACGAGTTCGAGAAGGAACTCCGAGAGGTGATTTTTTCTCATGTCCCGAACAACGTGCGCCTTGAGGCTCTGAGCTTCGACCAGCTCATCGACAAGCAAGAAAACGTCTTCCGGGCTCGGGCGAATGAACTTCGCAAATCGCTGCGGGCGCTCAACGAGCATATTGTGGATATCGAAGATCAGCTTCATCCCAACGTGCAAAAAAACCTTGAGGAGCAGATCCGGCTCAAGGGGAAGCAGATTGAGGAACACGCCGCAATTAAACCGTCCGTAGTCGAGCAGCCCACGGTCGAACTCACTGCCGATCAGGAGCAGGCGAGCGCCAGACTCGCGGAGATCGGCGCGGCGCTGGAGCAATTGAAAAATGAGGCCAAAAAGGCTGCGGATGACAGGCAGATCATCGGCAGAAAGCAGCGATCGATCCGCAACATCCGCGAGCAAATTGGGCTTTTTGAGAAGCAACTCGCAGCCTTCATGTCCGAGATCGCCGACGACCTTGCCACTGCCGGTTTGAAAGCGGAAGAGCTGATCACCGTAACCGTCAATTGTAATGTCCTGACAGAGCATCAGCAAACGCTGGCCAGCAGTGACGACACGATCACAAAGAGGGTCGAAAGCGCCGCTACGACCGAGACGGCGCTGATCGCGGAGCAGAAGCGGCTTTCGGAGAAATTGAACGAGCCGCAGCAGAAGTATCAAACGTACAAACAAGCCTTGAAGGAATGGCAAACCGCACTGGAGGCGATTGAAGGTTCGGAAACGGAGCCTGAAAGCCTCAAAGGACTGCAGCTAAGGGTCGCTCAGATAAACGAACTGCCGACGAAGCTTGCGCAAAAGCGGGCATCACGACGGGAGGTAACCGCTCAGATCTTTTCGGTTCTGGAAGAACAGCGAGCTGCGCGGGAGGAGTTGTTCACGCCGCTGCAACGTTTGATACAGAGCAATTCTCTGATCCGGGACGAATACAAGCTTCAATTTCAAGCCAAGCTCCTGGGCTCAACTGACGCGATTGCAACCAATCTATTCGGTGCCATCAAGCAGAATATCGGTGAGCTTCGTGGGGAAGACGAGAGCTTCATCGCGGTTCGAAGCAGGTTCGAGAGATATCGTTTCGAGAGCGCGGCCGATGCGACGGACTTTGCCGGGGACATCGCTTCCCTGCTGACGGAGAGCGCGGAGAAGGCAGCGAGCAATGTTCCAGGGATCAGGGCTCTCATGCGCAAGGACAAGGAGCCGGCAGAGGTCTACAATTATCTTTTCGGTCTTCAATATCTGGAGCCGAAGTACACCCTGCTCTTTCAGGATACGCAGATAGAACAGCTATCGCCCGGGCAGCGAGGCGCCTTATTGTTAATTTTCTATCTGCTGGTTGACAAGGGACGAAACCCATTAGTGCTCGATCAGCCCGAGGAGAATCTGGACAATGAGACGGTTGTTAGCCTACTCGTGCCAGTCCTCAATGAGGCAAAGAAGGCCCGACAAATCATTATGGTCACGCACAATCCAAACTTGGCAGTGGTGTGTGATGCCGAGCAGATCATACACGCAACATTCGACAGGAAGACCGGCGCGCGAATTTCCTATCAGTCAGGCTCGATCGAAGACGGGATCATAAATAGGGCTGTCGTTGACGTGCTGGAGGGCACAAAGATTGCATTCGATAACAGAGGTCAGAAGTACCATTGAGAGTTCCGAGCGCGATATCGGCCGGATGCGAAGAGTGCCTAGCCGATACATCGCTTCGTCACGCCCGCACCCTTGTCCCCACAAGGCGAAGGCAAATTCACGAAGCCTTGGTTTTCACGCCGATTGGCGTCGATTCCGTGAATTCGTCGCTTAAAGGTATGCATTCCAGCGAACCCGATACACGTTTGCCACTATGCTGGTCCAACGGGCGGCTGGCCGAGTGTTTCCAGCCAAGGAATCGGAGAGGACTATGAGCTTGAGCAATTTGGGGACTGAGCAGCTGCGGGAGAAGGACCGAAGCTTCGTCTTTCATCCGTCTACACACTTGGCCAAGCACAGCCGCGGCGA
Organism: Mesorhizobium sp. LSHC412B00; assembly: GCF_000503035.1. NCBI lineage: Bacteria > Pseudomonadati > Pseudomonadota > Alphaproteobacteria > Hyphomicrobiales > Phyllobacteriaceae > Mesorhizobium > Mesorhizobium sp. LSHC412B00. The sequence continues at coordinate 168,664 of NZ_AYWB01000014.1, forward strand.
GACGCCAAACAGGATCATGGCCGGTGCGGAAGGCGTGTACATCTGGGATACGGAGGGTCGGAAAAGTCTCGACGGTTTCGGCGGGCTCTACTGCGTTAATATGGGATATGGATGCACGGAGATCGCCGAAGCCATCGCCCGGCAAGCGCATGAGCTGCCGTTCGCGCATGTCTATGCCAGCCAAGGCACGGCGCCGGTTGCCCTCTTGGCAGAGGCCGTGGTCGAATATTTCGGTCAGAACATGCGAAGGGTCTATTTCGGCCTTTCCGGCTCCGATGCCAACGAAACCAACATCAAGCTGGTGTGGTACTACAATAACATCCTCGGCCGCCCTGAAAAGAAGAAGATCATCTCGCGGCATCGCGGATATCACGGGTCCGGGCTGGTCACCGGTAGCCTAACAGGCCTTCCCTTTTTTCACGATTTCTTCGACCTGCCTCTGAATTTGGTGCGCCATACGACGGCGCCCCACCATTACCGCCAGGCGCATGATGGCGAAAATGAGGAAGCGTTCTCCAGGCGCTGTGCCAACGAACTTGAAGCCCTTATTCTTGCTGAGGGTCCAGAGACGGTTGCAGCCTTCATCGGAGAGCCGGTACTTGGGACCGGCGGCATCGTTCCGCCCCCTAAGGGATATTGGGCCGCGATCCAAGGGGTGCTTGACAAGTACGATATCCTTCTTATAGCCGATGAGGTCGTCTGCGGCTTCGCGCGAACCGGTGAGAAATTCGGTTCCCATCTCTATGGCATGCGTCCGGATTTCGTGACCATCGCCAAGGGCTTGAGTTCAGCCTACCTGCCTATCTCCGGGTCAATCATCGGCGATCGCATCTGGTCGGTGTTGGAACAAGGAACGGAAAAGCACGGCCCACTCGGCCATGGCTGGACATATTCCGGTCACACGCTTTGCGCTGCCGCCGCGCTTGCCAACATTAAATTGCTAAAGGAAAGAAACATCCTGGAACATGTTCGGGACGTCGGACCCTATTGGCAAACCCGCATGAAAGCCGAACTGGAAGGACATCCCATTGTCGGCGAGGTTCGCGGCATCGGCATTTTAGCCGCCGTGGAGCTGATGCGGGATCCGAAGGGCCGGGTGCCATTTGAACCTGGACTTCAGGTCGGCGTGCGGGTCGCCGCTGCTTTGTTTGAAAATGGTGTCATAGGCCGCGCCATGCCGCATGGGGATATTCTCGGCTTTGCCCCACCTCTGATCATTACCCGAAAAGAGATCGACATCATCGTCGATGCGACTGCGAAATCAGTCGATACGACCTATCGTGCGCTGAAGGCGGGAGGCGCGATATGATCTGGCGTGAGATGACGCCTTCAACTCGGATCGGCCGGGATATTCACGTGCGGCAGCCCCTGTGGCATCATGAGCAGGGGGCGCAACAATCCGCTCCGTTTTTTAAGGCAACTTGCATGGAGGATGTGCGAGCCGATGCCGAAATGCGGTGCCAATCCCGAAAAACGCAGGCGGCATTCGCGTCCGAGACGGGGACGTAGGGCTGCTGCAAGAATTGTAGAGGTGACGCTCTCAGAGACCACAGACCGCAATCTACTGCGAGGCTGAGCTCCTCCATTGAGACAGTCTAAACAGCGCGCAAACCAGACACCCCGACCGCGATGAAGTGCAAAGCCAAAAGGACGACTATCACCTCTAACAGATGACGCTGGAATGAGTCTCGGTGTCGATAACAGCGCCGTCGAAGCACGTATCGCCCTCCCAAGGCGCACGGCCCGGCACGGAGCTCAGTCTCCGTCCGGGCCTTCAACCCAGAATGGCGGCGCATTGGCCCGCCCGTCTTGGCCCCTGGAGGGCCAGAACTCACTGCAGTTTAGCTATGCAAGACGCTTTTCATAGATTTGTAGGGCAGATCGCAGACAGCGCTGACGCGACTGACCTGCGCAACGCTCTGGGCGAGATTGCCTCTTCGCTCGATTTGCCGTCTTTCGCCTATCTTTTCCCTTCTTCTGGCAAGGGCCGCAACGTGCGCCTGATTTCCACCTACCCTCAATCCTGGACATCTCACTACCTTCACAGTCGGTATGAAAAGATTGACCCTGTAATTCATCAAGCGCGTGGTGGTCAGGAACCATTCAGCTGGGATGCGCACGGTGCTGATCTCGAACTATCGACGCAGCAGCGACAACTGATGGATGAGGCGACGCAATTTGGCATTCACTGCGGCTTCACGATCCCGATCCATGACAGCACCGGTAATTTTGCAGCACTGACCTTCGCCTCCGATGAAAGGCGACCACCGTTCTTTCGCCTGATTAATCGATATGACCGCGCGCTCGAACTCATCGCGATCTTCTTCCACCTTCATGCCTGTCGCAAGCTGGCCGACGGCAGGACCGTGGATGGCGTTACCCTATCTCGAAGGGAAATGGAGTGTCTGAAGTGGGCGGCTCGGGGCAAGACGGCGTGGGAAATCGGCCGCATCTTGGGAATCAGTCGGAGCACCGCAGCCTATCATCGGGATAACGCCAGGAAGAAGCTTGGCGTGAAGACGGCTATTCAGGCAGCTGTTCGGCTTGCACTATCGCGGCCATCTCTCTTCACCTGACCTCCCGGAACCTGGGCACATACACAGGTTGTTTCAACTCCGGCCTTTGCCTTCAATCGCAGGTGCTATCCATGCGAGGAAAAGGCCATCATGTTGCAGTTGATCACGCCGGGTTGTTACGTTGAGTTCAGCGACGAGCTCGAGCAGATGCATCGCTTGCGGTATCGCGTTTTCAGGGATCGACTTGATTGGGACGTTTCGTTCAGCGGGGGCTTTGAGGTCGATCCGTTCGATGCGCTTCGTCCCCATTACCTATTGCTGCGTGCGCCCGCCGGACGCATCGACGGCTGCGTGCGCCTGTTGCCGACTACAGGACCGACGATGCTGCGTGATAGCTTCTTCGCTCTTCTTGCCGACCGTCCAGCGCCGGAAGATCCACGTGTTTGGGAAAGCAGCCGTTTTGCGCTTGATCTGCCGCCTTCCGCGCCCAAACAGGCGGGCATCGCAATTGGCACCTACGAGCTGTTTGCCGGAATGGTTGAGTTTGGCTTGTCACGCGGTCTGCGCAGCATCGTCACCGTAACCGATCTGCGCATAGAGCGGATTTTGCGTCGCGCCGGCTGGCCACTCGAACGGTTGTCCGATCCGCAAACAATTGGCAACACACGCGCCGTTGCCGGATATCTCGACGTCTCGAGAGAGAGCTTGGAAGCCCTCCGTCGCAATGGCGGGCTCAAAGGCCCGGTCCTGTGGACCCCGGTCATTAAGATCGCCTGAACCTGCAATCCAACCCTTTCTGGAAATGATGCAATGGACCAAACAAGACCTGGCACTGCTTGGCCGGACAGGCAAGATGATCGTGCCTATGGCCATGTCGAGCAGCTCACCAGCCGAGGCTGGGCCTGGGAATTCCTCAGGCGCAATCCGGACTTTCAAAAGGATCTGGCGAACGCGCTACGCGGCGCCGAACGCACGAACGCCCGGTCCATGGACACTATCAGCCTGGCCTCGAATACTGTTGATCTCTCGCGCTGGGGCCTTCTGTTTTGCAAGCTCAAAAGGAACTGATGCGAGCGTCTTTTGGTGCCCCTGCCAATGTCCGCATGTTTTGCCCGTTGTGGCCGAAACGGCGGCGCGGCCGCGCGGGGTCGGCTTGCTTGATCTCGCCCGGCACTCCTGCCGCATCTCCATGCTGGTCACGCGGGACGGGCATCAGCACCTCCTGGTCGAGGACAGTGGCAGGAGCTTGCAGCTGGCTGCTTCCGGCGTCAGCATCCTCGAACCTGTGCGATTGACATCCTCCGTCCTCTGGTCGCCAGAGGAACTGAAGCAGCGCCTGAACGCGTTGGAATGTCTGAACAGCCTCTGTTGGACCGGCAGGCTGCAATCAGGATTCTTTCCGACCGAACCCCGTAGCTCGCGGTTGCGCCGAGTCTTGCATGCCCTCGACGGCTTCATCGCTGGCGTATCACACCGCGAAATCGGCCTTGCTCTCTTCGGCAGAGCCCGTGTCGAGCAGGACTGGGCCGACCCCGGTGACCATCTTCGAGACAGCGTCCGCCGTGCAGTCAGACGCGGGCGCTCGCTAATGTACGGTGGTTATAAGCGTCTTCTTCTATAACGCCACCATCAGGCCTTTTGGCGGCCAGAGAACAGCTCCTTGTACCCCGCCACCACCAGCCAGTGGGCGCGCGCGAGATGGCTGCGAACCGCCCTTTGGGCGCGCGCTGGCTCTTGCACCGGGTCGATTCCCAATATCGCCTGGGCCATTTCTTCTTCGCTGGCATTGCCGGCACATGCATCTAAGAGCTTCAAATATGTCGTGAAGTGCTCATCGTCGTAAGCGGTCAGGCTCTCCGCCCATGGGACCTCGTCGGCAACAGCAGGTTTGAGCAATCTGTCTACCATTTCATCTCTCGCCGTAAGACCTATCCCGCGCCGCGCAGATCTTTGACCGCACAATATCCTAAAATGGGATAATCCGAAACTGGGATTAGATCCATGAGCCGGTTCCTTCTTGGCCCGGTTCGTCTCTGATGCCGAAATCACTTCGATCAGCTCGCCAGCGCCGGCTGCTACGCCGGCTGATTGCGGCGCGCAAAACCAAAGGGGCCACCCAGACCCAGGTTGCTGATATGTTGGGCCGCCCACAATCCTTCGTGGCCAAGTACGAGGGTGGTGAACGTCGGCTGGACGTCATTAAGTTTCTCGACGTCGCCGAGGCTCTCGGTATCGATCCTTGCGAGCTTCTGGCACAATTGCGTCGCGCTCGTGACCTGTAGATGGCGTGCGCTTTGTTTGGCTGCCAAACTCCACGATTCCCGTCCTTGAGTTCACGGGCAGGGGATTTGCCCTCGCGAAATGTTGTCGTGCAGCCGCTCGCCCTTTGTTGTCTCTGATCTTTGTAGAGAATACACCGTGGTGAAATCCTCGACAAGAGGGTGGCTTCTCGTGCATGGAAATCCGAGAGGTCTTTGCCCGCAATCTGCGTAGGCATCGTCACAAAAAGAAATTGTCCCAGGAAGCGCTGGCGCATGAGGCTGGCATTGACCGAACATATGTCAGCGCACTTGAGCGCTCGGTCTATGCCGCCAGCATTGATACGGTGGCGAAACTCGCCAGAGTGCTCGGAATCGATCCGGCCGATCTACTCAACCCTCATTCTGAATAATCTGGAAGCGGGGACGGAAACGCGGTTGATGAGACTCGGCCAGAAGGTTTTCAGGCATTCATGCTGCTGACAGGAACGCCCGCGCGCCTTCGCAGCCGGTGCTCGTGAACCGAGCCCGCGTTCTTCGGCAAGCTCAGGCGGTCTCGGCCATTCGGCTTCGCCCCTTGGCGTGGGCAGCCTTCGGGCTGTGACGGCCACCGCCTTTGCGGCCGCGCGGTTTGTCTGTTGGCCTTTCCCCGGAAGCGGGGTGGGCGGCACTCGCTTCTAGGCCCGCCGCGGCAGCCGCAACCCTTCGCGTGCCGCTCAGGGTCCTCCTCTTCGTTCCGGTCCTTCGGGTGCGGTCCGCCTACTACGGCGGGCCCTTCCGGTCGCGACTCGCCGCCCACCCCGCTAGCGGGGAAAGCCGCGGCGATTGGTGAGCGGAGGATGAAACGGCGCATGCAAACAGTAAGCGTTGTGCCTGCACAGAGGCTCGCGCAGGCAAGGGCAGGCGCCCCGGCGCCAGCCTTTTATCAGGAGATCACCGACCGCATCATTGCCGAGCTGGAGCCCGTGACCGTGCCATGGGTCAAGCCATGGGGCAGCGCAAAAGCAGGCCTCGTCCTGCCGAGGAATGCAGCCAATGCGCCAGTCGCCGCTCCTGCAGCAAAAGAACAGCAGCTGCCGCAGCGTGGCTGACAAGGCATCTTGTCGGCGTCGAGGAGTTCCGTGATTGCTCAACACAGGCGCATAGCTCAAACATGACGTCCGGGAGAATGATGCCGCGCATAGAGCCTAACTTTGGTTTCCATCAACAATACCCAATAGCCATCCTGGTCCGAAGCGCATCTAAGCACCTCCATTTCAGGCGTTAGTCGAGCCCGCATTGACCACGAAGTTACCCTTCTTGGTCCGCTGGAGGAGGGCGGCCGCCCCTCGACAACGGCTTCTTCAGGTCGCGCGTGCAGGGAGACCGTAAAAAAGGGCGCACGAGGCGCCCTTATTTCCGATCGGCGATCAGCAGCCGTCTTCACCTTTCGTAGTTAGAAGCGGTAGGTGACACCTGCGCCTATCAACCAGGGATCGAGCTCCGCCTTTCCCGTCAGCTTCGCGCCGTCGACCGTGACGTCGAAGTCTGGCTTAAGGAAAAGCTTCTTCACGTCGAAGTTGACGCCCCAGTGCTGATCCACCATGTAGTCGAATCCGACCTGCAGCGCGGTGCCGAACGTGTTCTTGACCTTGAGAGCATCGGCACTGCCGGCACCCTGGTTATAGAAGATCGTGTAGTTCACGCCGGCGCCTACATAGGGCTTGAACGCGCCTAAATCGGTAAAATGATACTGCAAGGTGAGCGTGGGCGGCAGCAGCCAAACCTTGCCGATATTGCCCAGCCCGCCGATCGTACCTTGGCCCCCGATGTTAGCATAGGTGGTGCCGAGTATGAGCTCGGCGGCGATGTTGTCCGTGAAGAAGTAGGAGATATCGAGTTCCGGCGTCACGGTGTTCGAATACGAAAGATCGGAGCCGGGCACTGCATTGACGTAGCCCGAATCCTCAGTGACGACCCCCAACGCACGCAGGCGGAGCTGCCAAGGGCTTGGCTCTTCCGTCACCGAGGCTCCCGCCTGCGGGACGCTCGCCGCTTGCGCAAGGTCCGCCGCGACGGCCTGCTGTCCCATCACAATGAGGACAACGGCCGCTGTTACTCCCCGCGCCGCGCGCATTTGGTTTCTCGCCATGATATTCTCTCCTTGCTCTTCAGAAATGTGGACTGAATTACGAAAAATCCTGCTCGAATTGCTTGATAGTGGCGGAGCGCTCATTGCCCAGTCTGCTTCGCGGCTGCGACCGCATGTTCGGCGCGCTTGATCATGGCATGATTTCTCCTCAGTCCGTGCCGCAGCGCGTTTTGCGGACTGCTTTGCAGGTGTCGTGCCAAATGAGAAAACCATATCAGAACAATGCGATTAACCTGATTGCGCTGTGTCTGATGTCCGACATCGTCGAAGATCCGACAACGAATGCAGCCGTGACCGCCTGATGAGAACCTCCTGTGCGAGCTCGGTGGGCACTGCGGAATAAGCAGTGAAGCTCACTGCGAAACTGGCCGAGCTTCGGATCGACATCGGCGACGGGGCGATCTACGGCCACTACGTCGCCGGTGTCGGGCGCGGCACAGTCTGCGGAATCTGCGGCGGCGATCATCGAATAACTGCGTTTACGACGGCTCCATCCTGGCCGACCGGTGGGCGCGCAAAGACTGCTGTGCGGCCTCCTCCTCCGCCTGGATTGATGCAGGGACCGAACGGCGTCGTGCTTTTGGAACCGGCAGACTGGTCAGAACGCAATTCTCCTTCCCGCTATCTTTACAGAGATTCGACAATCCAGTTGGTGAAGGCCCCAGATCGCGCAATCATTCAATCATTGATGCGCTCAGGTCGGGCATGCGCCCATCCGCAACCATGTCATCAAGAGCATCGATCCGACACCAACACAGAGAATTGGTTCCTCATGAGAGAGGCGTCGCGGCGGACATGAGATTGCGTCACTCTTCATGATCGCCGCCTCCGAGGATGTCGGGATCGAGCCAGTGCAACGGCACGATAGGGCGAAGGGTCTGGCAGCTCTTGCAACTGCCGACCTCAATGGGAGAGGCACATCGCGATTTGTCCGGCAGAGACACAAGGTTCTGCACTGTCCGTTATGATGCTGGTCTCCATGAGAAGTATTCTGGTGCAGAAGGTGCCCGATTAGCTATTCGGAAAAAGGCGACATCGACGTGCAAATCGGGCGCCGCCGTGAGGCGTCCCCCCAAATGTCGGATTTCCGACAGGATCGCAAATCCGCCAACCCATTGTTTAATAAATTTTTCCTTCTCTGGCACGGCCCATGCATGGGGCTCTGCGAACGCATCAGCGAGACGTCCTCCATGATCATGCGCACCGAAAATGCCGTCGCCCCAGTGAAAATCGCGCTCTCGCCTGCCATCAAGCCGCCGAAGGGCCGGCGCGTCATGGTTGAGGCGGGCGCCTGCGCCGGCTTCAAACACCTTAATGGGCTTGGAAAGCGTCTCGCGTGACGGCGACGCGGGAAAAGACATACGTCGTTGCCCCACGTCGCCGGCCTGACCCCTCGATTGTCACCGCGCTGGAATGCTCCGGTCTACACTCGACGACCCGAACGCGCAGGACAATTCTCGCAAATCCGGTCGGCACCGGGGCTCGAAAACGCCCGCGACCGGGCCCAATGGTTATGACCGATATTCGCCGAGAACAAGCCACCTAGTGCGAAGACTCTATAGGAGGAAAGCAAGTGGAGTTATCTTGCGTAGGGGTCGGTGCCGGGCCGTCTAATTTGAGCCTTGCGTGTCAGATACACGAGCAAGTTGGGCAAGGGGCACTGTTCCTGGATCGGCAGATCGACTTCCGCTGGCATCCGGGCATCGCGTTCGATTCCTCGGAGCTCCAGGTCAGCCACTTCAAGGATCTGGTCACGCTGGTGAATCCGCGATCAGCCTACACTTTCGTAAACTTCCTGCACGAGAACGGGCGTCTGTATCACTTCCTGAACGCACAGTTCGAAGCCGTGCTCAGAGTGGAGTTCGAACAATACCTGAACTGGGTCTTCCACAGGAACCCACTTGTGCGCGGCGGCGAGACAGTGCGCGAAATCCGCTTTGACGGCGAGTTTCAGGTGCGGACCGATAAGGCGGTTCTCGGCGCCAGAAACGTTGTGGTCGGCATTGGCAAGCAGGCGCAAATTCCGCCTCAATTTCAGGGCTGGATTGGACGCAACCTGTTCCACTCATCTGTTTTACTGCACATCCACCCTGAGGTGCGGAGAAAGCATGTCTGCGTGGTCGGCGGAGGCCAGTCGGGAGCCGAGGTGATGTTGCACCTTGTCGGCCTGCCGAACGAACGGCGGCCTGCCTCGATCACTTGGGTCTCGCAGCGCGAAAACTATCTGCCTCTGGACAACAGCCCGTTCACAAACGAGTTGTTCATGCCCTGCTTTTCGGATCGTTTCGCGGCCATGAGCGAGTCGCAGCGTAAGCTGCTCCTGCGGCGTTTCGTGCTTGCCTCGGACGGCATTTCGGAAAGCACATTGCGCGCGATCTATCAGGCGCTCTACCGCCACGCATTTTTCGAGCCAAACCGATCCGACATCACACTGCGGCCGGGCTGCACCGTCTCGCACTGCATCAACGCCGGCGCGGGTCACAGGCTGACCCTGCAGCACGGCATGGTCGAGGTCGAAGAAGTCACGGCTGACATCGTCATCCTGGCAACCGGTTACGAGAACGCGATCCCAGACTTCTTGGAACCCATCGCGCACCGGCTGGAGCATATCGACAATGAATTAGCTATTCGCGAGGACTTTTCGGTGAGCTGGGACGGACCGCGTGACAGCCGCATCTTCGTACAAAATGCGAGCCTCGGGCAGCGCGGCCTGGCCGATCCGAACCTAAGCCTGCTGGCCTGGCGCGCGCGCCGCATCCTCGATAGCCTTCTTGGGCGCGCGCCATGCGCGAACCCGGAGCATCCTGGCTTCATCAGCCATACCTCGATCGAGAGCTGGCCCGCCCCCGTAGCCGAAGAAATGGGCAGCGGGATATGACTCGTAAACTTCTGATCATCGGCGGTGGCATCCTGGGAATGATGTCCGCCTCCGTTGCGGCGAAGGCCGGAGGCTTCTCCGAAATCATCGTGACCGAACAAGTTCTTGGACCAAGCGGCGCATCGCATTATTCTGGGGGCGTGCATTTCCCCTACGGTTGTCAAGACCGTACCAGGTCGCTCACTCGAAAGAGCGCTGTGATCTTGGCGGCCATGGCTGGGTCGGCGGTGGGATGGTGCCGGCCTTTAGCGATGCGTGTCGCGGCTGGACCGGGTGAACCGATTGATCCGGCCCAGTTTACCGAAGCCCTGGACCCGGCTGAGCCTGACATAGCCAGTCTCGCGCCGAGCTTCTGCGGACAAAATCCGTCGGAGCGGAACGCACTTAGCATCGCCTCCCTCATCACGTGAGTCCGTCTCTGTGGACCCGCAACTTGATCAGCGCCCGACCGCCCTAATTGGCATGTCCAACCAAACCAGTGTTTCCAACAGGAGGCTTTTCGCATGTTGACTGATGCACAAAGAGAAAAGTGGCAGAAGGACGGATACGTCAGGCTCGAAAGGTTCTTCGATCCAGCGGCTCAGGAAGATATCTCTACCTTTGTCGAAGATATGTCACGCTGGGCCGTCAGCGATGACAAATGGCTCATGTGGTTCGAGAAGACGACGGACAATCGAAAGATCACCTCCAAGATGGAGAATTTTCTCGACTTCCATGATCCATTGCGTCGTTTGCTCTTAGAAGATCAGCGCATAAAGTCAGCGGTCGAGGAGTTGCTTGGCGAAGATTCGCGCAGGCTCAAGGAGTTGCTGATTTTCCACTACCCCGACAGCGGCGGCTATCTCCCGCATCAGGACATTTATCACATTCCACACAAACTCCCGGATCGGATGGTCCATGCGGTGGTTGCCATAGGCATCGACGACTCCGACGAGGAAAACGGCGGGCTTTTCTTCAGCCCCGGCAACCACAAGAAGGGGGTGTTTCCCATGGATGCCGGTGGGGTGATCGATCCTCAAGTCGCCGAAATGTTCTCCTGGGAACCCGTAGTATGGAAGGCTGGCGACATCTTCATCTTCGACGATTACGCACCGCACTACTCACGACCGAACAAAAGCAATCGTTCGCGGCGGACACTCTACTTGGTGTTCCAGCGTGCTTCAACCGGTGGACCGACCCGCGCTGAATATAACGTGCTTAAGCGCGCCCTTAACCCGCCCGAGGGCAAAGTGGCCGATCTCGACAAACTCAAGCCCCCAAATGGCATTTTCTATCGCGATTGAGATCACGCAGCCAGGCGGAGGCATGCACACGAAACTGATCGACCGCTCAAAAATGCGCGGGGAGTATCGCGTTCTGATTTGCGGCTCGCGGAGCATCGACCGCAGCCCGTTACGACGCTTTGGCACGTGGATTGCGAAGGTGGTCGCAGGCGGTCTTCTGTGCGCCTACAGCCCGACGAGTGCCCCCCTTGGTCGCCCGCTTGCCGGCCCAGAGCTGCACTATCCTGGCCGTGCCGCCAACGGGTCGGGCTGCCGTTTCTCTCCACGAAGTGCATTTGAGGCTGTTGCGTTGGCAGCCGAAGGTCCGTCCCACTCTTCAACAGCTTAGGTTCTTTGTCATGCGCAAATACACGTTTTCTCGAACGGAACTGTCGCGGGCGTTCGGTATCGACACGGCCACGCTTGGAACGGGCAGCGCTCGCACGGGGTTTTCATTCGGAAAGGTTGGACCCGGCGTCACATCCGAGCCCCATCGGCACGACGAAATCGAGGCGTTCGTGTTCCTGTCAGGATCGGGCAATGTCAGGACCGACCGGGGGGAAATCTCGGTCGAGGCCGGCGATGTCGTTCTGTTCCACCCTTTTGAAGCGCATGTGCTGCGCAATGACGGAAACAAAGACCTAGATTTCGTCGCTGTCTACTGGCGAGACGGCGAGGCCGCCCTTGATGCCGCTGCAAAGACCACGGCTCCACGCGGCCCAATCTTCGTCTTCTCCACGCCGCCAACGCCAAATGGCGATCTGCATCTGGGGCATCTTTCTGGCCCCTATTTCGGCGCTGACGTCTATACCCGTTTCCTGCGCATGAAAGGAGTCGAGGCCTATCACCTGACCGGAAGCGACGATTACCAGAGCTACGTCGCGACACGCGCCGATGCCGATCAATCGACGCCTGCAAACGTGGCGCGCTACTACGCCGACGAGATTCGCGCCACGCTTGCACTTCTCGATTGTGAGGTCCACAGCTTCCAAGCCACAATGGGCGATGACGGTTACGGCGAGTTCCAAACCGCGTGTTTCCGGAGTCTTCTGAGCAGCGCGGCGGTAGATTTGCGCCAGAGCCCTGCGCTTTTTGATGCTGTGACAGGCCATTATCTTTACGAGCCGGATGTTGGCGGCCTCTGCCCCGATTGCGGCGGCTCCGCCGCTGGCAACATCTGCGAGGAATGCGGTGCCCCAAACCTTTGCCACGACTTAGGTGCAGCGCGGTCACGGCAGTCTGCCGAGGCGCCGGTGGTCGGCTCCCTCCGCCGTCCGGAACTTGCCATGGACCAATGCTACGACAATATCGACCGGCATCTAAGGGGGTCGGGCGCCCCGCTACGGATCTTGGACCTCTTCGCGCGCCTACGCCAACGCGGCGACTTTTCAGTGCCCATTACCCACCCCTCGGACTGGGGCCTGCCGGCCGAGGGGTTCCCGGGGCAAGTGATCTGGGTGTGGCCGGAGATGGCATTCGGTTTTCTGTACAACATCCAGGCGCTCGGCCGCTCGATGGGTCGCGACTGGAAGGCGGAGATGCCCGGCAACGACTGGCAGATTGTCCATTTCTTCGGCTTCGACAATTCGTTCTACCACGCGCTACTCTACCCCGCTCTTTACGCCGAGGTCTTCTCCCACTGGACGCCACGCATTCGCTATCACGTCAACGAGTTCTACCTGCTCGACGGCAAGAAATTCTCAACCAGCTGCCGCCATGCGGTCTGGGGCAAGGAGGTTCTGAGCCCAAAGACAGTCGACGTCGTGCGCCTTCATTTGGGCCTGACACGCCCGGAAGGTGAGCGGACGGATTTCACGCTGGACGGGCTGCGCCGCACCGAGAAGGAGGTCTTCCAAGGGATTTGGCTGAACTGGCTTGTTGCGTTGGACCAGGAAATCAAGCAGGATTTTGCCGGCCGTGTACCCGATGCAGGCGACTGGAGCCCAGTCGACCGCGCCTTTTTTGCTCGGATAGAGATCTATCGCGCGGCGATGGAGCGGGCATATTCGGACGAAGGCTTCTCGGTCCGGCGCGCGGCCGCTCAGGCCTGCGATTTCGTGCGCGATTGCGTGATCTACCGTCGGGCGCGAGACTATGCGGCTGCGCGATGTTTCTACCCCGCCCGCAATCGAACTTCGCTAGCCCTTCAGACGACGGCCGCTGCGATCATGGCACCGACAGTCGCGCCGTTAATGCCCCGGTTCGCCAGAACGCTGGCGCGAGGCATCGATGGCGTCTCAACCGAAACATGGCCCCGGTCCGTCCAGCGCCTTGCACCCGGGACGCGCTTTGATCTCAGACCCGTGTTGGTGTTCTACGCCAAGTCCTGCAATCCTCATCTCGATGAGGAGGAAGCACTATGAGCCCGAAGGTGCACCAGTGAGCTGTCCCAATCTCGACCTGCAAGCCGATGCTTCAGATGCCGCCCATGCAGAGGTATTTCATTTCGAGGTAGTCCTCGAGGCCATGGCGGGATCCCTCACGACCGATGCCGGACTGTTTTATCCCACCGAACGGCGCCGCTTCCGAAGACATCCGGCCGGTATTTACCCCGACCATTCCATATTCCAAGGCCTCGGCGACACGCCAGACACGCTTCAGGTTGGAGGCATAAAAATAGGCCGCGAGGCCGTAGATCGTTTCATTGGCATCACGCACGACCTGATCCGCATCTTTGAAGCGAATAATCGGTGCGAGCGGCCCGAATGTCTCTTCTTGCGCGACGGTCATCTCACTGGTGACACCGGTCAGGACCGTTGGTTGGAAAAACGTGCCATTCGTGCCGAGGCGTTTGCCCCCGCATCGAATTGCGCCGCCTTTAGTTACGGCATCGGCAATATGGGATTCAATCTTGGCCAAAGCCTGCTTGTCGATGAGGGGTCCGATGTCCACTCCGGGCGCGAAACCGTCACCAACTTGAAGTAGGCGAGCCCGTTCCACGAATTTCTCGACGAACTCGTCGTGAACGCCCGACTGGACGTAAAGGCGGTTCGCTGAAACGCAGGTCTGGCCGGCATTGCGGTACTTCGCCTGGATCGCACCGTCAACTGCGGCATCGACATCCGCATCATCGAACACGATGAAAGGTGCATTGCCGCCGAGCTCTAGGCTGACTTTTTTGATCTGGTCCGAGCACTGGCGCATGAGTAGGCGCCCGATCTCCGTAGACCCGGTGAAGCTGATCTTGCGGACCTTGGGATTTGTGCAAAGTTCGCGGCCGACCGCGTCACCTTCGGATGCATAGATCAGGTTGACGACGCCTTCGGGAAAGCCTGCCTGATGGGCGAGGGCGAACATTGCTCCAGCCACGAGCGGCGTCTGTTCAGCGGGCTTGAGGACGATCGTGCAGCCCGCTGCCAAGGCTGGCGAGATTTTGCGCGCCACCATCGAGGCTGGGAAATTCCATGGCGTTATCGTGCCGACGACCCCGATGGGCTGCTTGATCACCAACATTCGGCGGTCCGTCGATGGTGCGGAGATCGTCTCGCCATAGACGCGATTTGCCTCCTCGGCATACCATTGCAGATACGCCGCAGCATGCGATATCTCCGATTTGGCTTCCGCAAGCGGCTTGCCCATCTCCGCGGTGAGAATTGCAGCGAGATCGTCGGCGTGGTCGATGATCAACTGATGCCATCGCCATAGAACGTCGCTGCGCTCACGTGCGGTAAACCCTGCCCATCCAGGCTGCGCGACATAGGCCTTGTCGATCGCAGCGCATGTCTCCTCGACACCCATATCGGGTAGCTCTGCCAGCACTTCGCCTGTCGACGGGTTGAGAACCTCAAGTGTCCGCTCGCCCATCCGCGTGCCAAGTGCAGGCAGGCGATCGATGGGTCCAAACAGGTCAGGGGATCGCAGGTGACGGATCATCGGCGGGCACAGGGGCAATACCGGATTCCTCCTCAACGCAGCAGGTGTATATAGTCGGTGGGGTGTGTATTCCGGACGTAAAGGTTCCTTATAGGGCCTCGGCCATACAGCTAGCAGACCACGGTACACAAGTGGGAGGGAGAATATCTGAATTCGCTACAAGACGCCTAGCGGTTCTACTAGTCGGGCTCGACGGTCGGTTGCGCGGTGGCAGGTCTGGCCCGCGCGCAACCTTTCCATAGCTCTTCGCTGCCAGCGCCTTCACCATCTCAGGCTCTGCGTCGCCGGCCACCACCAGCACGGCGTTGTTCGGTATCCGTTGGAGATCGTGAATGCGTCGGTGCCGTTCAGCTTCTCCATCTCCTGCCTCCAGCCGTTGACCGGAATGCGGTAGGCCTGATTGGCTGCAACGTCGCGTTGACCTTCCCGTCCAGCAGTTCGTCTCTGTGCGGCAACGGCGCTCCTTCAGGATCGCGTTTCGCTCGCTGTAGATCATGGTCGTTTAGCGGCCTCGAAGCCCATCATCTCGCCCAAAGCGATTTATAGGCGGTGAGGGCGGTATTATAGCCGCTGACTGAGACGGCTCCGTCGAACTCGCTGTCGGCGCGGTTGGGCGTCGCCCTAAAGATCAGACGCTCGAGGGAAGGGGCAAGTTCGGGTTTGCCCGGTGGCTCGTCGGCGCTGCGGACCTTGTGCCAGATCATATGAGTGACCTTTGCGCGGGGTCATGTCGACCGTTCCATGCCATCATCGAGCAGGAAATCCGTAATCTTGCCGCCGTCGGTGGCGGCCAGAGCGGGAGCGGTCGTCGCCAGGGCCAGGGCGGTGGCAGTGAATGCCTTGCAGCCAGGGGGCGATCGATGGCTCCGGTTGGAAAGGCAAGTTTCGAGGCAGTGATTTGTTCCTCATTTTCCTGAACGGGCTGCGTCTTCGATCCCCGTGGGAGGATCGGCGGGCAGGCCGAGCCAGATGAATCATGCGGCCAAGGCTCACTCGAGCCTCATCTTGGGATCAGCCCAGGAGACCCGGCGGCGGTGTTCTTGGGGGATGGTCATTGGTGGGATTTTCCTTGATCGCGACGCCTTGCGGACGACCACGCATGCACCGTGCCAGATCAGAAAACATTCGAGGCATGTGGACAAGTCCGTCTGACATGTTGTGCATCCGACATTGTGGGCCATCGAACAGGGCTGAAGGCGACGCGAGCACGGCTGAGAATATCTTCTTCATTGGAGACGATTGGGCGCGCTGCTGGGGAAGGGGGACAAGATGCGCTTCGAAGGCCGCTGCACCGACGGTCAGAATTGAAATGTTGGTCCAGCGGACCGATGTCCTCGACAGTCAGACCGGGCGGTGCTGAAGGGTAGAGGCGTGAGCAGCGTAGCTAATTGGGCGCGGACCCAGCTCGCGCGCGAAGACGGACCTGAAAAAAAACGGCGGGTGGCGACATTCGCGAGGCGCTGGAAAACGAGGTCGTAGGACTGGGCGGGAAAAACGATGCCGTTGCTCTCTTTTGGCGTGATGGCCTGCCGCGAGGCCGTTGAACGTGATGAGTTGCTGCGGGAAAGGGAGTGTTTTCGCGGGACCTTGGTCAAGGTAAGAAACAAACGTCGAGCTCGCCTTGGATGGGGGCATGCAGCACATTTGCCGCTGCAGGAAAGCAGCACGGAAGCTGTCCGCGCCTGCCGTCGTCCATGGGAACCAAACAGCAGAATTTGGCGGTCGCGATTGATTTCATGTGCGTAAAATACCGCCTGGTGCGCTCGGCTGCAAATGCATGCTTGGCGGATTGGTCGCTTAGGTCAAGAGCATCGCGTGAGTAACAGCCTGACCTTGCTCAATCTGATGCGCGCTAACCGCCTCGCCGGATTGTGGAACTGCTCGCGGGTGGCTTCTACCACAAACAGCAAGGTCATGAAATCAAGCAGGAAGTCGTCAATCGCTTGGGCGATTGTTTCTGACTTGCCCTTGAACTGGTCCAGCAAAACGCGCGCGCTATCGATCGCTTCCACGCCGGTCGCATCGATCAACCCCTCGACCCTCTTGAAACAATCCAACTCGAAACTCCTTAAGGCGCTCCCAAGGTGTTATGCACGAAGGCAGCTCCGTGAACTACCCGGCCTTTTGACCTGGCGGCACGAGCAGCGGTCGGCCTTACGTCCCGCGCCTCCAAACACGAGCCATCGACGTGGCGCTGAGGAGCGTTGGAAGAAATTGGGCGCTTCCGGCCACGCTCGAGCGGTAGTATAGGACAGTGCTTGCTGGCGGCTACGCCCACAATGGAGTGCGCCAGCTGATCGGGGCTTAACAATTTTTCGCTTTTTGCTGCGCCCAACTCTCGGCTATGACTCGGACAGGCCTAATGGCCGCCCACGTGCATTGTAGAAGAAGGAACAAGTATATGACGACTGGAACGGTAAAGTGGTTCAACAGCACCAAGGGGTTTGGATTTATCCAGCCCGACAATGGCGGTCCGGATGTTTTCGTCCACATTTCCGCTGTCGAACGCGCGGGCCTCTCGACCCTCGCTGACGGCCAGAAGATCAACTATGAGATCGAGCAGGATCGCCGCACTGGCAAGTCCTCCGCTGGCAGCCTCAGCAAAGCTGGTTGATCTCCTGCGTCTTGGCAAGAGTAGGCACGTAGGTCCTCACGGCCGCTCGATGGGACCGAGCAAAAACTGAGGCCAACAGATTGCTGCAGGCGTCGCGAATTCCTCATGAAACAAGTTGTTTAAAAGGAAGGCGGGGTTGTCCCCGCCTTTTTATATGACGCGCAGATTAAGCCGATGGATGCAACGCTCCAGAACGACCGAAATCAAGCCGCGACCTTCTTGCGAGTTCGCTTCGTCGGCACCGGCGCTTCCGGCTCTTTCGGCGCTTTCTGTTTGCGGCCGAGCCCCATCGTTTTGGCCAATGACGAACGCTTCGCGGCGTAGTTCGGCGCCACCATGGGATAATCCACCGGCAGGCCCCATTTGGCCCGATATTCACCCGGCGTCAGCCCATAGTGGGTCGACAGATGGCGCTTTAAAGATTTGAATTTCTTCCCGTCTTCAAGGGAGATGATGTAGTCCGGTGTCACCGACTTCCTGATCGGGACTGCAGGCGTAAGGGCAACCGGCTCTTGTGCAGAGATACCTCCGGCCGTCGCTCTCAGAGCCGCATGCACTTGGCCGATGAGGGCAGGGAGATCCCCCATCGGGATCGGATTGTTGGACACGTAGGCCGACACGACATCGGCGGCAAGCTCAATGAGGGTGTCGACGTTTTTTCCGGCTTCTTCTGTCATGAAACTCTCCAGGCGGTGAAACATAGTCAGCGAAGCGTCGCTTCATAGGGCCGGTTGCCGCTGAAAGCAACAATGTCTCTGACTGCGTTATTGCCAATGCTCGTCCAGAAGCGACATCGATGCGCCATATTTCGCGGCGTGACCGCTGAGCCACTCGTTGTTGGCGACCCTGCCGAGGTGCGTGGCGCGTGCCGCTCTAACTTAGCGCCGAAGTCGCTAGTAGCCTCGAGGCTAAGCGCGCTGTTTTTGTCTCGCCTTGCTTCTTTGGACTGTGAAATCGAGCGATAGTGGTCGGTTGATGGTGGGCGTCAGGGACGATGGAACAAACGTTCATTGGCAATGGCCAAAGTGATGTAAGTTCATCGCCGGTGAGCCGCTTTTGCAAAGGGGCTGGGAACCGCCGCTGATAAACCTAGGGCATGAATGTATTTCGAGGCGTTTCTTAGCCGGTCCTGGAGAGGCGGCAATGGCTGCGGATGACACCTGTTCCACGAAATCAAACAACGCGGCGACCGGCAGCTTCTCGAATCTGGAGCGGCTTCTCGCAAGTTGGCGCCGCGCCGAGAGGCCGGGCAAGGACAGTGAGCCGCCTGCATCAATCATACGCATCAACCAGCCAGCGACGCGTCCTCATACAGAATGCCGCGACCGGCCGTGTGATCTCGCCGGTAGTCGCCGAGGCCCTCTGCATGAAGCCTCCGGATGTGCTGACGATCAACCAGGCCAGAAAGGTCGACGTCCTGAAGCAGGGATGACATGAGTTTGCCACTATGCGCAGGCTTGCCTTGCCCTTCCGCGGCATTTTGCGGGGCCTGTGAGTTGGGCAAGCTCGGCACTTCGATCGACTTGGCGTCACCCGGCTCATCGCCATCACGCGTTTCGGTCTGGTCCTACGCCGTGACGTTGACTCCGTTCGCGATGCCATTGAACTGCCGTGGAGAACGGCCGAGGCGGAAGGGCTGATCAACCGCCTGAAGACGATCAAACGTACCATTAGGCAGCGCCGGCTGCGAACTCCCTAGGCACGCATGCTGCCACTCAGCCGGCCTAATCACCACACGAAGCGAGGAAGAACCTGGTCAAGTGCAAAGCGACAATTGCCTCGACAGCAGGTCCAGGAAGGTTTATGCTGCCCGATGTTACCGCAATCCTGAATGGCGATTGAGTACCTTCACGAGTGAAGGGAGTGGAACTGCTTTGTCGGCCAAATTGTTGACGGAACGCCCGGCGCCCATTGTTGCTACATGTCTAGATTCTTGGGGCGTTTTGGATGATGCAATCCACCACCTCACTCCAAAGGGCGGTGGAATCTGGAACAATGTCGCTTTTGTACGCACGACATCCTTCGTGCCCGATTGGCATATTGTCTTTAACTCTGCTTCTCTTTTTGGGCTCCCTGTTGATATCGAGGCGAGCCCCAACAGGACAATTTTTGCAATCGGCGAACCGCCGACGAAAGCTCATCGTGCATTTCATGAAGGGCAGGGGAAAAATACTATCGTCCTGACGTCTGACGCAGAGCTGGTTGCTCGGCAGAATGCAGCTCGCAGATTCGTTTTGTCTCCACCGATCACTCGGTCTTGGTCTGTAAACAAGACATATGACCAACTTCTGGTCAGCGAAGTCATGGATAAGCCACTTCGGCTCTCATGGATTACCAGTAACATCGCCCTGCTTAAAGGACATCGGTATCGGCTGGCGTTTCTGGAACGGCTAAGAAAGGAGCTCGATTTTGACCTGTTCGGCCGAGGTTTTCGGCTGATTGGAGATAAATGGAACGCACTCGCACCTTATCGCTACAGTATAGCGTTCGAGAATACTCGTGCTGATTACTATTTTACAGAGAAGCTTATGGACTGCTTCGTCGCTGAAACAATGCCGATCTATTACGGCAGCCCGGCAATCACGAGGTTCTTCCCTTCGGACTCTATGGTTCTGATTGACCCAGAGGACAAGAACGTAATCCAAAAAATTCAAGAAATTATCAACTCAGACCTCTGGAAGGAACGTCGCGGCGCAATAAGAGAGGCGAAGCGGCTAGTCCTCGAGAAATATAATACGTTTGCCTATCTCGCGGGCTTCATCGAAAGCGTTCAGGATAAACCCTTACCGCCAGAAATTATACACATCGAATCGCCTGAAGTTGATTTTTCGATAGACGAATGAAGTACTCCAACGCTCGCTTCGCGTGCCCGGCGGTTGGTGGTCTCACGAGATCGGTGCGGAACGCCCGGCGGAGAATGCCTGCTGCGCAAACGGGCCGGCACGGGCGCACAAGGTCATGCGCCCCCGGCTGCCGCTAATCAGACGAACTGGGGAAGGCCAGGAACGGAATTGAGGACCTCGTCCACGAGTTCGTCGCCGGCATGTTCCTTGGCGCAGGCGATCGTCTCGTTGGCGAGGGCGGCGATCTTTGCCATGCTGAGACCCTCACTCATCAATTGCTGCCCGAGCCCCATAAGGCCGCCACCCTCTGGGTCGTCGCCATGATACTTCGCTACTAATTCCGAAGCTCCCGGAATGGCCTCGATCATGCGCGCGCCGGGACCGTCGGCCGCGTGGCTCCGCAGGAAACCCAGCATTAACCCAACGGCCTTCTCTGCGACAGCCGGGCCGATGCCGGCACCAGTGGCGATGCGCGGTAAGATTTCTTCCATGCAGGGTCTCTCTCTCTTTGATTACGTTTACAAGGGGCCGGTCCGGCGCCCCGCGCCTTTGGCCGAACCACAATTGAACTCCACAAAATAGGCCAGCGGAGGTGCTATTGCGCCTAAAACCGCCTCTGTCAACGCAAGCTGCGTCGGACGTGCGTGTTTCCCAAACCGAAGATCATTCCAATTCACTTCATTACGCACTGGCAACCGCACAGTTTGCGGTGGCTCGCTTATGAGCCAATGCCCCGCGCCCGTCAAATGATGGCGACAACATGGTCATCGCCTAGGATCTGTGGATCAAGGTGTGAGGCAGTTGCAGCGGGTGGACCTGCTCAAGCGCCGCGCCATCCTCGCGTGATGGGATGTTCGTAGAAGCGGAGCTATATGCCGGTGTGACGATCGATGAAGGCAGAACGGCTATTCCGCTACGACCTCCATACTGTCGCACAGACCGTCGCTGCTTAGGTATTGAAACCGCCATCGCTGGTGACATCACAATGTGCAGTCGGCGGGTGTCGACAAGGCCGATTCACGCAATCAGCAGGTCAGGAGGAACGAATGAACCCTGACGCTTCAGAAGCTCACTTTTCGCAAGGCGTGCAGCGCACATCGTGCAAGAGATTGCCAGTCTTGCGGATGCTGTCGACTTTCTCAACCTTGGCTGGAAGATCGCAGTGACCGAATCTACGAAGCCGCCCTCAGGGCGTGCTTTGATCCATAAAACCGGTTGCCAACCAGGGATACTCCTCCTCCCTGAAGTCCAATCGAGAAGAGCGATCACTTCCAAGAGGGTCCCAGCTCAGCTGCGAAAACAGGTGTGAGACCCCGTCCTCTCCCTCAAGCTGATCTAGCTCAGGGCGTTCATGAGCCGCAGATCGCATAATGGCTGCGTGGACGACGCAGGAAGACCAATTATGAAAATCCTATTCAGTACGATGGCTGTCACCTTGCTGGCACCCACCGCCTTTGCTGCGGATTCGATCCCCACCGACCTCAGAGATACGGCATTGGCCACCTTCACGGCTTTGCCATCCACCACGCCGACAGTCGCCAATAACCCGATCACCCCGGAAAAGATCGCTCTCGGCAAGGCACTGTTCTTCGATCCACGCGTCTCGGCGTCAGGCGTCTTGTCGTGCAATTCATGCCACAACCTGGCCACCGGCGGCGACGACAATCACGAAACCTCGATTGGCCATGGTTGGCAGAAGGGACAGCGCAACGCGCCGACTGTACTGAACGCTGTCTTCAACATCGCCCAGTTCTGGGATGGTCGTGCCGAAGACCTGAAGGCTCAGGCGAAGGGACCGGTCCAAGCCGGGATCGAAATGGCCAATACACCGGGCCAACTCATCGCCACTCTCAAGTCCATGCCGCAATATGTCGAGTGGTTCGATGCAGCTTTTCCGGCTGAAGCCGATCGGGTCACCTTCGACAACTTCGCCAAGGCGATCGAAGCCTTCGAGGCGACACTGGTCACACCTGCCCCGTTCGACAGCTTCCTGAATGGTGATGAGGTTGCCATGACTTCCGAACAGAAACAGGGCCTGGTGCTTTTCATGGACAAAGGCTGCTCGTCCTGCCATGCCGGCATCAACGTTGGTGGGCAAGCCTATTTCCCCTTTGGCCTCGTGGAACAGCCCAGCGCCGAGGTCCTGCCGGACAAAGACAAGGGCCGATTCGCGGTCACCAATGCAGCCGATGACTACTATGTTTTCCGCGTGGCGCCGCTGCGCAACGTTGCACTCACCGCGCCATACTTTCATTCGGGCAAGGTTTGGGATCTGAAACAGGCCGTCGCTATTATGGGGACCACCCAGCTTGGCGTAGTACTGGCGGACGAAGAAGTTGATCTGCTTGTTGCCTTCCTCAACTCGCTGACCGGAGAGGCACCCGAGGTCACCTATCCCATCTTACCCTCCGAAACGGCGACAACGCCCCGGCCTGTAACGCAGATCTTAGGAAAATAAGGGCCAACTGGCTGCGGACGTCGCAATCGAAAATGATTGCGGCTTTTACTTGGGCCACACGAATTGCCACGTCCATCTCCGAATTGGCGGGACACGCTAGCAATACCCGAAACCTGCAACCTCGCCCGTAGTCTGCGCAAATCAACTGGGGAAGCGGACAGACGCGCAGCATCATATATTGTCGCCGCCTGAGCGAACATGCCAAGCAGTCTACTTTGAGAAACGACGTGTGTACGATTTGTTCGAGGCGCGGGGCCTGTATGTTCCCAAGGACCAATACTATAGCGTGGTGTCACATTTATATTTCTGCGGGATGAGGACACGTGCCGAAGGAAAATTGCACATTTTCGCCGTGTGGCTTATTTTCAAGAGTGTGATCGGGTTGGCATATTCCCGGCCGACATCCGCCGGCCGGCAACTCCCCACACGGTGAGGAAGAGAAGCCTCACGCCTGCACTTTCTGCCGGAGCGCGCGCGCTGCAGCGACCATGTTCATGAGGGCAGGGCGGACCTCCTCCCATTTGCGTGTTTTGAGGCCACAGTCCGGGTTTATCCACAGTTGGCCGTCGGACAGTCGCTCGCGGGCAAGCATGACTAAGTCCGAAATCTCGCCGACTTCCGGGACGCGTGGTGAGTGAATATCATAGACGCCGGGACCGATTTCGTTCGGATATTTGGAGCTCGTGAAGGCGTCCAACAGTTCCATCTTCGAGCGCGACGTCTCAATCGAAATGACATCCGCATCCATTCCAGCAATCGCGTGAATGATCTCGTTGAACTCCGAATAGCACATGTGGGTATGAATTTGAGTCGCGTCCTTTACACCCGTTGAAGCGATCCGGAAACATTCGACAGCCCAGTCGAGATAGACTTTCCAGTCAGATTGGCGCAGTGGCAATCCTTCGCGAAACGCGGCCTCATCGATCTGGACCATCCTTGCGCCGGATCTTTCGAGATCCGTCACTTCGTCGCGGATGGCGAGCGCGATCTGGCGGCAGGCTTCGGAGCGGGGTACGTCGTCGCGAACAAAAGACCAGTTGAGAATGGTGACTGGGCCTGTGAGCATTCCCTTCACGGGCTTTTCCGTAAGCGACTGGGCGAATTGCCACCAGCGCACTGTCATCGGATTGCGCCTCGATACGTCGCCGAAAATGATGGGGGGACGCACGTAGCGCGACCCATAGCTTTGTACCCAGGCATGCTGGGTGAGCGCGAAGCCGGACAACTGCTCGCCGAAATGCTGTACCATGTCGTTTCGCTCGAACTCACCGTGCACCAGCACGTCCAGCCCGATCTCTTCCTGCCAGCGAATTGCAGCCTCGATCTCCTTCTTCAGGAACGTCTCATAGTCGACATAGCTCAGCTGGCCCTTCGCATGAGCGGCCCGCGCCTTGCGTACCTGCGGCGTCTGCGGGAAGGACCCGATGGTCGTCGTCGGGAACGGCGGCAGCCCGAGTGAGCCGGCTTGGACTCTGGAGCGCTCGCCAAAAGCGCTCTCTCGTCGCTTCGCGCTGTCCTCAATGCTAGCGATCCGCCCCTGAACAAGCGGGTCATGGATCCTCGTGGATGTCACGCGCGTGGCGGCAGCCTCGGCAGAGGCTTTCAACGCGCCTGCCACCGCATCCCTGCCTTGGGACACGGCCCGGGCCAGCAAGACCAGCTCGTCGGTCTTCTGGGCCGCGAAGGCGAGCCACGACCTGATGTCGGCGTCGAGTTCCGTCTCCATGCGCAGATCAATCGGCACATGCAGCATCGAGCAAGAAGGCGCGATCTCGACGCGGTCCAAGGGCCAGCCGGCGACGATCGGTTTGATGCGGTCGAGAATGGCGGGCAGGTTCGCACGCCAGACGTTGCGGCCATCGATCAAGCCAAGCGAGAGCACCAGATCCTTCGGAGCGAGCCGACCCACCGTTTCCAGCTGCTCGGGAGCGCGCACGAGATCAATATGCAGCCCGGCCAGGGGCAGAGAAACCGCGGTTTCGAGATTGTCTCCCAGCGACCCGAAATACGTAGCCAGCATGATCTTCAGCTCGGGCGCGGCTTTCGACAGCTGGCCATAGGCGAATTCGAACGCAGCTCGTTCGTTCGGGTTCAGATCGAGGACAAGCGCTGGCTCATCGATCTGCACCCAGTCGGCTCCCGACAGCTTCAGCTTCTGCAGGACTTGCTCGTAAACGGGCAGCAGCCGCGGTAGGAGCGCGATGGGACCGAACCCCTCGGCAGGCGATTTCGCAAGCTTGAGGAAGGTGATGGGTCCAAGGATGACTGGGCGTGTGTGAATGCCGAGAGCTTTAGCCTCGAGGAAGTAATCGACCGGCTTCGATGACGAGAGGGCGAACGTCTGATCATCATCGAGTTCCGGCACAATGTAGTGGTAGTTGGTGTCAAACCACTTGGTCATTTCCATCGCGGTTACACCAGGTCCATGAGCCTCCTCCTGGTGACCATCGTGTCCACAATCCTCCGTCTGACCCTGGTTGCCGCGCGCCATTGCGAAGTAGATGTCAAGTGGGACCTCGCCGCTATTCCAGCCGTAACGGGATGGAACGGCCCCGACCATGGCTGCGGTGTCGAGCACATGGTCGTAAAGCGAGAAGTCGTTCGACGGGATTTTCGACACGCCGCGATCGCGCTGCTCTTCCCAGCTAGCGGCACGGAGCGCCTTCGACGTCGTGAGAAGGTCGCCAGCGGACGATGTTCCGGACCAGTAGCTTTCAAGCGCGAATTTCAGTTCTCGCCGACGACCGAAGCGCGGCACGCCGAGCGTTGCTACAGGAATTTCCTGAGAGTCAGTCATGTCATACCCCGATGGTTGGGGCGCCGATGACAAGGAAGGCGCTAGCAGGCCGGCACGAACGCCGGCTTGCAGCGGCCACCGAGACACCCCGCCCGTGGACGTAATTCGCCGTGGCAGGTCTCCTGGCTCGCGGGGTCATAGCCTCTACCCGTCTTCCTGAGGGTATTCGCCTCAGTGACATGAGTGGGGTTGGCTCGCCGCTAACAGTTGCGGGGGCAGCGCCGGCATTGCACCGGCTTCCCTCTTAGCTCCGCTGCGGCAGCGCCGCACGCGAGAACCACGACACGCAGACAATCACAGCAGTCTGCTCTTTTGTCAATGACGCATAACGAAATGTTTATGTCGTTATGTGATTTCGCTTTTACGCTTGTCTAACATTGTGAAATATTCAGTCGCCCATTGGCGGCGCTGCTCCGCTGCCACCATTGTCCAACTAATGGATCCCTGTCGGGCTGCGACATCCCTCGCAGGTCGCCGATGAAGGATTTCGGACAAGACTTCAAGCGCGTGACAACGTCATTAGAATGCAGAAGATCGCATTGGTGGCGATGTTTAACGATGCGGCCGCAAGCCGTGCGTGCGTGGTAGAAGCGGTTTTCTCGGAGTGAGCGCCAAACCGTGGTCCGAGGGGAATTGGCACGCCAGTCGTCATCACGGGTGACTAGGCAATCGTGATGACTCCGCTCGGCGGCAAGAGACCACACTGACGGAGCCTGGCTCAAGGGTTTGATGCAAAGCCCGACTGTGGTCCCGATAAGCCGCTTAAGCCGCATTCAGGCGGTCAGGATAAGTATCTCTCTCTCCAAGCGCTCGGCATTGAGGGATGCGCAAATGCAGGCAAAGCTCGCGTGCTTCATATTCTGCATCATACGATCGGCAGGACCCAGTTTTTATCCAGTGCACGCGTCAGCGCGGTGTGCAATTCTGGCTCGGTCCGATACGAAGGCATTTGGGCCTCGCTGATCCAGCCCAAGCCAACATAGTGGAAGTGATCCGCAGGGACCGTAACCCGGCTGCTGTCCAGTTGCCGAACGAAGTCCGCTGACCAATGGTGGATCGTATACGCTTCAAGTTTGTCCATCATCCTCCGCCAGCGTTGGATGCGTTCTTCGCGCGGCATGCTGGCCGCTCTTGAGATCGCGGTAGCTATCTCGTCGGAGAGCCTCGGATTTACCAGCAGGGCGTCCTCGCCGAAGTCTTCGGCCGCGCCGGCAAACTTCGATAACACCAGAACGCCAGGGTCGCTCGGATCTTGTGCAGCAATGTATTCTTTCGCCACAAGATTCATGCCATCGCGCAACGGCGTCACAACGCAAACACGCGCGGCTCTGTAAAGACCCGATATCTCAGCTTGGGTGAACGACCTGTTCTCATAGATAATCGGCATCCACTCGTCCGTGCCATGCCGGTTGTTGACTTGATTGACGAGTCTTTCGACGTCGCGCCGATATTCGCTGTACGCTTGGATGTCGCCACGTGAGGGAGTTGCGATTTGCAAGAGCGAGACACGTTGCGGCTCGACTGCCAGCAGATCGAAAGCTTTAATCCGATTGTCGATGCCCTTGGTGTAGTCGAGCCGATCGACGCCGATAACTAGCTTTGCTCCGCCAAGTTTCAACTGCGAAATGTAGGCTTTCTGCGCCTCAAGCGAATCTGCGGCACACTGTTCGAATTGCTTCGGATCGATACCTATAGGAAAATTTTGGCATTGCGTCTGGCCATGGTCCGAGAAAACGACCCCGTTCTTGCTCTCCAGCCCCAAATGAGATTGGACACAGGCGAGGAAATTGCTCACATCACGGTCGGTCTGGAATCCGAGCAGATCATACTCGAGCATACATTTCATTAGCTCGCCAGAATTGGGCACGCGCTCCATCATGTCAGACTCGGGCCATGGCGTATGCAGGAAATGGCCGATCGGCCGGTCAATGCCGAGTCTGTGCAAATCAGCGCCGAGCGGCAGGAAATGGTAGTCATGAACCCAGTAGACTGCGTTATCTCCCAATTCGGACACCGCGCGCGCCATGAAGGCATTGACGTCGCGATAACTTTTATAATCCTCTTCCGAGCCTGAGATCCGGTCCGGCAGCGAGTGGAGCGCCGGCCACAATATTGAATTTGCAAAACCTTGATAGTACCGAGAATAGTCCGCTGCCGGCCCATCGAGCCACCCGATTTGACCTTTGCCACGCTGCACGAGGGGCACCTGTTGCTTATCCCCGTCGCCAAGATGCTCGGAAAAACCTACCCAGACCGCGCCGGAACGCTCCACGACGCACTCCAGGGCCGCCGAAAGCCCGCCTGTCTTGGGCTGATCAGAATTGACAGTCGCACCGCGGTTGGAAATTGCGATAAGACTCCTATGTGGCTGCTGGGCCGCCGTGTTGAAGCGCTGGTCTGCGGCTGAGACAACAGGACGGGACGGGCCAACTTCGGCTTGTTGTTCTCGCTCCTGTGGCAAGTCTCTCAGGGGTTGTTCAAAAGCGATTAGTTCGTGAACAGCCCCAGTTTGCCATGTGAGGTTCCGGCGCGGCGAGTTGGCGTTGTTCAATGCGTCCATTTCATGCCTCCGTTGAATATTCCCCATGATGGAGCAACTGGCATTCCCAGATTGGCACACCCCTGCTGACGAGAATCTGACGAGCGTCAGAGCAAATGGCGACCGATTGTCGCGTTTCGGCTTCGGCGCCCTCAAGAACCGGCTTATCGCGAAAATAGCTGGCGACCCGATCGAGCGGACCGTGCTTGCGGTAATTGTTGGATTGTTCGGATAAGAGATACACCCAGTAGATGCCAGCACCTGTTGAAATGAACTGAAACTATGTCGCTGCCGCCAAGGCTGCCGGGCACCGTGATGCGATCCTGCGTCTGCCGAAGAGTTTTGACACGGAGATCGGAGAGGGCGGGATAGTCCCTTTCCGCCCGTCAGGGCCCGAGCCAGACCGCGATGTGAATACCAGCCAGGCGAGCACTTCCTGAATCCGCGAATGCCGGGCTCCACATCCGGCGCCTCGTCGAGATTGACGAAGATGAAGCCCTGCTGCCAATTCCGCTGGTCCCATACCAATGGCGAACCAGTCTGCCCGCATTCGGCATCGTGGGACGTGATCGCAAGTCAAGTGCTCCGACGGACGCCGCGAGTTCTCCGTTACCTCAGGAACCTTACTGGCCTTCCCCAAGCTGAGCTTCTGGAAAATGCCGGTGGCGATCTCGATGACGGTGAATGCCGTCAAGGCAAGCCCGCCTTGCACCGCTCTTCCAGCGAGCTTCACGGCAGCAGAATCGGTCAGTTCTCCGAAGCGAATGGCTGTCGCTATCAGCGAGCTTTGACACAGTTCCGCCACTGCGATGATCGCGTCAGTAGGGCGGCTGGTTAGTTGCCCGCGCATCTACAGCAACCCAGCCCGTTCCGCCTCGCGGCGCAAATTCTGCCTTGGCCTTGGGCCGATCTGCTGGATCACCAGGCCGGCCGCCAGCGAGCCAAGGTCGCCGCAGGTCTTGAGGTCGCGGCCTTGCGTGTAGCCATGCAGGAAACCGGCGGCGTAGAGATCGCCGGCGCCCGTCGTGTCGACCAGCTCCTTGATGGCGGTCGCATGGATGACCACGGTCTCGTCGCCGCGCACGATAACCGAGCCTTTTTCCGAGCGTGTGACGGCGGCGATCTTGCAGTCCTTGCGGATCTGCGCCACCGCCTCGTCGAAGGACGAGGTCTGGTAGAGCGACTTGATCTCGTCGCTGTTGGCAAAGACGATGTCGACCGTGCGCGAGCGCATCAGATCGAGGAACTCGTCGCGGTAGCGGTCAACGCAAAACGAATCCGACAGTGTCATCGAGACTTCGCGCCCGGCCTCGTGCGCGAGCTTCGCCGTCTGCCGGATCGCCTCCTTGGCGCGCGGCGGGTCCCACAGATAGCCCTCGAAATAGGTGACCTTGGCGCCAGACGCCTTGTCGGCCTCGACATCCTCCGGCCCAAGCTCGACGCAGGCGCCGAGATAGGTGTTCATCGAGCGCTCGCCGTCCGGGGTGACGAAGATCATCGAGCGCGCCGTCGGCGGCTCGCCCTCGAGCGGCCTGGTGTCGAAGGCAACGCCCTGCGCATGGATGTCGTGCGCATAGATTTCGCCCAGCGCATCGTTGGACACCTTGCCGAAGAAGGCGGCGCGGCCGCCGAAGCTGGCGACGCCGGCCGCCGTGTTGCCGGCGCTGCCACCGGAGGCCTCGATCGCCGGCCCCATGTGGCTGTAGAGCAGCTCGGCGCGCTTGGTATCGATGAGGTTCATGGCACCCTTGATGATGCCGTTGGTCACCAGAAAAGCGTCGTCGCACTGGGCGATGATGTCGACAATGGCATTGCCGATGCAAAGCACGTCATAATCCGGCATCAATGTCTCCGCTTGGGCTTTCCGCTTGCCAATTCGCTCGCCGGCGGCTTCACGGGGCGGCTAGTCCTGCCTCGCGACGCAATTCGTCCGCCCTGTCTGTCTTCTCCCAGGTGAAATCAGGCTCTTCACGGCCGAAATGGCCATAGGTGGCTGTATTGCGGTATATAGGGCGCAAGAGATCAAGCATCTTGATAATGCCTTTCGGTCTGAGATCGAACAACTCAAGAATGAGGCGCTCGATCCTGCTTTCCTCAACCCTGGCTGTCCCGAACGTGTTGACCATGACGGAAACCGGACTGGCCACGCCGATTGCGTAAGCAAGCTGCACCTCGCACACGTCCGCAAGTCCGCTAGCGACGATGTTCTTTGCGACATAGCGGGCTGCATAGGCAGCTGAGCGGTCAACCTTGGACGGGTCCTTGCCCGAGAAGGCGCCGCCGCCATGACGACCCATCCCGCCATAGGAATCGACGATGATCTTGCGTCCAGTGAGACCGCAGTCGCCGCGCGGCCCGCCGACTACGAACCGCCCCGTCGGGTTGACCAGAATTCTGATGCCTTCCGTCTCCAGGTGGGTCGGCAGGACAGGCTTGATGATTTCCTCAATGACGCCCTCGCGGACAGTCTCTTGCGAGACCTGCTCGTCATGTTGCGTCGACACGACGATGGTATCCAGGGCGACCGGGCGCAACCCCTCATAGCGCACTGAGACTTGGGATTTCATGTCAGGACGCAACCAGCCAAGCTGTTGTGCCTTCCGGACATACGCCTGCCGTTTCGTCAAGCGATGAGCGAGCTGGATCGGCAAAGGCATCAGGGTATCGGTTTCGCGGCATGCGTAGCCGAACATGAGGCCCTGATCTCCCGCTCCCTGCTGGAGGTCTTGCCCTCTTCCCTCGTCAACGCCTTGGCTGATGTCGGGCGACTGCTCGGTGAGGGCATGAACGACGGCGCAACGCCGGCCGTCAAAGCCGACGGCCTCGTCGTCGTACCCAATGTCGAGAATCGTATCGCGCGCAACTTGGCTATAATCCACCTGCGCATCGCTGGTGATCTCGCCAGCCAGAACGACTATCCCTGATTTTACCAACGCTTCACAGGCGACGCGCGCCTTGGGATCTGTGCGGAGGATGGCATCGAGGATGGCATCCGAGATGTTGTCGGCCAACTTATCCGGGTGCCCCGCGCCAACCGATTCGGAAGAGAACACGAACTGCCTAGCCATGAATACCTCGCTTCGGGGTGTTGGATGTGGTATGGGCATTTTGCTTGGCCGACCTTACTTGTCGCAGATGCCCGGGACCTCGAACGCAGCGCACAAGTCGGCAACGTCTCTTCGCACGCAGGCATGGAGATCTTCGTCGTCTGGCCGCTGGAGGACGGAGTCAATGAAGCCAGCAATTTGCACCATTTCCACATCGCGCATGCCCATTGACGTCACTGCTGGCGCCCCCAGGCGAATTCCGCTTGTGACCGCCGGATGCCGCGGGTCGCCAAGCACCATATTAAAGTTTGTGATGATTCCTGCCTTTGCTAGTCGCTCGGCATAGGCCTTGCCCGATAGTGGCCGATCGCGAAGATCAAGGATCAGCATGTGATTGTCCGTCCCCCCGGTCACCAGGTCATAACCTCGCTCAAGCAGTGCATGTGCCAGAGCCTTGGCATTCTTGACCGTCTGTTGGCCGTAGCTTCGGAAGGACGGGTTCGCGGCTTCGTGCAAGGCAACCGCTAGCGCAGCGATGGCATTCATGTGGGGCCCGCCTTGCAGGTGAGGGAAGACCGCCCGGTCTATTCGTCTGGCGAGATTGTATTTGCTCTTTGTATGATACAGCGCCTGATAGCGATCTTCGTTCCTTGACAAAATGAAGCCACCGCGGGGACCGCGGATCGACTTGTGGGACGTGCTGCTGACCACGTCGCAATGGCCCACGGGATTCGGGTGCGCTCCTGCGGCAATCAGGCCGCTGATGTGCGCAATGTCGGCTACGAGATAGGAGTTCGCTTCCAGGGCGATTTCTGCCATTGCCGCGTAGTCAAAGACACGCGGGTAAGCAGTTCCGCCGACCCAAATGAGCCGCGGCCGTTCCCGCTTGGCTGTCTCGCGCAAGCGGTCATAGTCAATCTGCTGTGTCTTTTCATCTAGTCCATAGGGCACGCGTTGATAGTCAGTTCCGGAAAAGTTGATGGCCCAACCATGAGTCAGATGGCCCCCTTCCGGAAGGGGCAAGCCCATGACTTTGTCACCGGGACTCAAAAGCGCACGATAGACAGCCTGGTTGGCCGGCGAGCCGGAATAAGGCTGGACGTTGGCATGCTCGCTGCCAAATAGCGTTTTCAGGCGCTCAATGGCCAGGTTCTCAAGCTCATCAACGATCTCGTTTCCAGCGTAGTAGCGCGCGCCGGGGTACCCCTCGGCGTACTTGTTCGTGAAAATCGAGCCGTTCGCTTCCAGCACGGCCGAGGACGCAAAGTTCTCTGAGGCGATGAGCTTGAGGGTCGTCCGCTCCTGCCGCTCCTGTCTCAGAAGCAGCTCGTGGACGCGGCAATCAACCGCGGCCAAGGAAGACCGCCCGTGGGTGTCCGGCTGTGCGATCGCGCCGTCTGCGGAGTTGTCCATGGTAGCTTCGCGCTCCAATTGGATTGACCTATTTCACGATCAAGCACGCGGTCCCTTTCGGCCGCGTGTCTCGTACCGCTTCGAGCCGCTGCAGGTCCTGTTTATGATAGCCGTCGCGATGGGGCAGGAGATCGACCAATAATTGAACCAGCCCGCCGTCGTTGGATCCTGCGTTGAGATGGTACGAGCGCCACGGAGGCTGTTCGTTGCAGCAAAGAAAGTCGGCTCTGGCGAGCAGCCGGACGTGTCGCGCAACCCGCTCTCGACACACGCTCAGAATCTCCGCTAGCTCGCAGACAGTTAGGTCCGCATGCGCACAAAGGCCCAGGATTCGAAGGCGGTCAGGATGCGCTGCCATGCGTAGGCGACTAACCAGTGTCATCATGGCTCAGGACCAAGTCCTACCGAATTTCTCATTTCGCGTTCTCCGCAGAAGTTGCAGATTTCGAAGGGTTGTCCAACGACCGGACAAATCTCGGTGGCCGTGACGACCGTCGATATCCTGTGTCGAACAAACAAATGGGCGCTCTTCTTGCCTTTAGCCGAAATTGCAAGCAGTTCGGCCAGTCGAAGACAAGCGGGGCCACGGTTTGGGACCACTGACCTCAGACGTTGCAATAAGCCTACCATTCACAGCGAGCCGGAGTTGCTAAGAGTCTATGAATTTCCTTGAAGGATCTGTTGCAACGTTTGCCCAGCCTGGCCTGCTCCCGGTTTGCAGCGGTCATGGTCAGGCGATCCATCGCCTCTGCGAGCACGATCAGGAATTTGCCCTGCATCGCATCGCTGATCAGCTCCTGAAGGCCGGGACGCAACAGCGACGCACCGCAGATCGCGCGGTGGGTATTGCTGTGGACGACTGTCCAGCCTTGCTTTTCAGCACGCAAGCAGCAGAGCCGCAACTGATCCTCGATCGAGGCGTCTCGGTGATTGTCAGTTGAGTAGCGAGCGCCAAGCGCGACCTTCATGAGGCGGCCCCTTACTCCGGGACGCGGTCTCGCGTCTGGCTATCCGTTTCGGCTTGAACGAAATCCCGTGCGGCCTGTCGCGCCAGCAGCCGGACCAGATTGACGAAGCGTCGATCGGGCTTCGGCGACGCAGACACAGCCGATTCGCGGGCCGCGCCGGCGACCACACGAAGCTTTTCGGCTGTTGCCGTTTCGGCGCGCTATGATCGCGTTCCTGTCCTGACGCGAAATACTCCGTTTCGCGACAATGATGCCAAGTCACAGTGCTTCGACAAGCTGGATTCTATCAATAACGCGCGTCGCGCAGGAGCCAGTGCTGGCCGATGACGGGGCACCTTGTGCTCCGAAGAAGCCATGGCTATATATCCGGATAGAGAACGGAGGCACGCGATGGGCAACACTGCACAGAAGAGAGCCATCGAGAATTATCGCTCTCGCCTGGCTGAGCGCGGCATCGCGCGGTTCGAGATCCAGGCGTTCGACGCAGACCGCGATCTACTGCGAACTCTTGCCCGAAAATTAACGGAGAGCGGGCCGGATGCCCGACAGCTTCGTCGGACCATACAGCAAGCCGTGGCGGGTGAGCCACCGAAAGCGGGCAGCATTCTCGCCGCGTTGCGTCGCTCGCCTCTGGTTGGCTCCAATCTCGACCTCAGCCGGCCGCGCGAAGAGGGGCGCAAGATCGACCTGTGACGCGCTACCTTCTTCATACCAATATCATCAGCAACGTCATAAAGCCGGAGCCTTCGGGCTCGTTGCTGGCCTGGATGGGCGCGCAGAAGGACGAAGACCTCTTCATTGCTTCGCTTACTGTCGCCGAAATTCGCCGAGGCATCCTAGAGAAGCCGAAGGGGAAAAAGCGCAGCAGCCTTGAAACTTGGTTCGAGGGCTCCGAAGGCCCGCAAGCGCTGTTCGCTGGCCGCGTGCTATCGTTCGACGAGAAAGCTGGCCTCGTGTGGGCGCGGCTGATGGCCAACGGCAAAGCCAGAGGCCGTTCGCGGAGCGCCCTAGACACAATCATTGCCGCTGTAGCCGAAGCCAACGAGTGTGTCGTAGTGACCGACAATGAAAAGGACTTCGAGGACGTTCAGATAATCAACCCGCTCCGTAGCTCTGGAAGCCAAGCGGGTGATGATAGCTCCAACGGTCCGGCCAATTCAATTTGAGGATTTCAGCGGCACGGAGTCCGAACGTCTCGTGTTCGCCTACCTTTAGCGATGGCTGGATTGATCTTGCTTAGTTCGGCCAGGGCGTCTCTTCCAGTTCCGCTTTAATGCCATCCCGGTTCATCTAGTCAGCTCGATCTACCAACAGTTCGCTCGCACGAGCGCCGCGGACAAGGCGCGATCGCAGGGACTGCGCGATATGCGTGTCGAGCTCGTCCATCTTACACTCGATCTCGTCTTCGAAGGCCTCTCGCCAAACGCCACTGTAGTCGATGCCGCGCGCGGCTCGGGGCCTTCTCATCGAGGCTTTCTCGCGACTGGTCTGGCGCGCTACCAATGGCAAGTTCGCCCGCCGGGAACTCGTCGGTCTGTACTCCCAGCTCTGGGCGTCCACATCAACTGCGGAGGCTCTTGGCATCGCCGTGTTCTGCCTTTAGCTGGCAGCTCTCGAGCTCGACGAGCAGCCGATCAGCGACACCCGCGACCTCAAGTTCGACCCGATTAACTCGATAACACCCTATTGGCAGATTTAGTCGGGGAGGATCTGCCCACTCCGATCACAAGCCGATCTTTCAACCCCGTGGTCGGGAATTCTCCATGGACTTCGTGAAGAAGGAATGCAGCGCCGAAAGCCGAAGCGCTTCCGATACATCGACGCCCCTTCCGAGACGGAGCCCCGATTAGGCATTCCTGCCACTCTATCTAGCCGACCCCCGTGGCCGCGTTGCCGATCGGTGCGCACTGGTCGCCTACATCGCCCCGGCACGTGAAGATCGTCTCTGCTGACGCTCGTTGACAATTCAGGCCGCCTCCGGCTGGCGTTTGATCAGCGTCAGCGTCAACCAGCGCGCGGTCAGCGCCGGCTTTTTCGAGCCCTCGATCTCAATCGTCACGCCCAGCGCCGTCTGCACCCAGCCCGACGGCCTGACCTTGATGTCGGCCAGTACGAAACGGGTGCGGATGCGCGATCCGGTTTTCACCGGCGCCAGGAAGCGCAGCGATTCGAAGCCATAGTTGACACCCATCTTGCAGTTTTCGAGCGGCCGCATGGTCTCGAAAGTCATCGCCGACAAAAGCGAAAGCGACAGGAAGCCATGTGCGATGGTGCCGCCGAACGGCGTCTCGCGCTTGGCGCGCTCCGGATCGCAGTGGATGAACTGGTGGTCATCGGTGGACTC
This sequence comes from Mesorhizobium sp. LSHC412B00, assembly GCF_000503035.1. Classification (NCBI taxonomy): domain Bacteria; kingdom Pseudomonadati; phylum Pseudomonadota; class Alphaproteobacteria; order Hyphomicrobiales; family Phyllobacteriaceae; genus Mesorhizobium; species Mesorhizobium sp. LSHC412B00. Next base: position 204,605 of record NZ_AYWB01000014.1, read on the forward strand.
GGCGAACTGGTCGATCATCCGCTGCGAGACCACCCGCCACGGCGACACGCCGACTTCCTTGCCGACGCTGGCCAGAAGCTCGTCGAGACTGATCGGTTCCAAGCTAATGTCCTCCATTTCAACCGTCCGAAGCGCGAGCGGCTTCATTCCGTGAACAGTGTCAGCCCATGCTGCACCGACTGCCGGCCATCCATCGGCAGGATGGCTCCGGTGAGATGACTGCCGTCACAGCTGCACGAATAGAGCGTTCCGCCGGCAATCTCATTCGGCGCACCGATGCGGCCGATCCGAACATGGCTGCAGACGAGCCGGCTTGTACTCGGTCGCGGTGCGCGTCGTGCAGGCAGCCGAAAGCAGCTCGTCTTGCTCCGGATGATCATTCCGCCGGCGCCGCTATGCGGTATTGTCGCAGATTGATAAAATCAATTGTCTGGATAGGAACCATCCGTGTCTCGAATGGTGGAGGAGTAGTCCAGCAGACGGGGTAGCTTGTGGTCCTTCTTGAAGCGCGCCGACCTCATTGGCCGCTAGCTCTGAGCCGGCAAGAAGCGCCAGTTCAATGACATTGGGTGTCGACACGGCAAAGCGGCATCAGATGCTACTTCATGATGCGGGATGGCGCTTGCTTCAAGAAGCGCTCGGCCTGACGTGGAAGCCAGCACCGGATCTGGACTGTCGATATGCGCCCGATATTCGCGCAGCACAGCCTGCAACCGCAGCGACGATGATCTCAGCCGTTGCGAGCATGCCAACCTTGGTGCCGGCCACTCTGTTAGCTTGAAGCGCAACGCGCATTTGACCCGTCACCAGACCGGGTTGCGTAACTTGGATTTCCAAGGCGTCTTCCTGGGTTTGCACCGTCAGCGCGCTGACAGCAAAGGCAGGTGCGCACGTCAAGGCAAGCGATCGTCTCGATCTCGCGGGCAATTCCAGCCCCACCGCGGGAATCTGACCCGACAACAACGAGCAGATGCGGTTCTCGCCCCAGCGCCATTGTTCTGTCTTTCGATGCATTCTCGCGTGCGCGCTTCTGGGGCGTCGTTCAGCGCAAAGTCGGTGACCACGGCTGCGCTTTCCGCGCCAGCCTCGAAAAACGCCTTCGAGCCGGTCAGGTTGAGGCCGCCGATGGAGACCAATGGGATCGGCGCGACCTGGTGCTTCCACTCGCTGATCCGCTCGAGCCCTTGCGACGCCCATTCATCTTCTTGAGGCTAGTTGGATAGACTGGGCCGAGCGCCACATACTCCGGCTCGGCCACTGGCGCCGTTTCCAGTTCGGTGTGATCGTGGATCGAAAGACCGAGCTTCAATCCGGCGTATTTAATCGTCAGCATCGGCGGCAGCCAAATCCTTTTGACCAAGATGGACGAAGTCGCAGCCTTCCTCGATTGCCGTGCGCCAATTGTCGTTGACGCTCACTTGGCAACCATGGACCGCGCAGGCGTCGTTCGCGCGGCGGATTTCCGTCTGCAGTCCTTTCTCGTCCATATCCTTTATCCGGAGCTGCAGCAGACGCACGCCGAGCGGCGCCAGCCGGTCAACCCAGCCGGCACGTCGAAATTCAGATAGAAGGGATCGAGCTTCATGAGAAGACAGCCCTGCCGACCTTCGGTGAGTAGCGCGGTTCGAGCATTCCAGTGCTAGCTTCACGAATGGCATCGACCGCCCTTGCCGAACGCACGCGCCATCCCGACCGGATCGGCCGCCCTCGGGACCGCCGTGTTCAGGAGCACGGCGTCAAACCCGAGCTCCATGACGTCGCCGCGTACGACGGCCGTCCGAGCCACGCATCCACAATCAAACGGAATGTAGGGGAAATGTCCGCGCATCAACTGCACCTCGGAGCTCAACGCTTCATCGCATTAGAATGAGCGTTCGAAACGCAGGATACCGCCGACACTGCTCTTCTTGTTGGCATTGGCCCAGTTCACTTCGGAAGCTTTCACCTTTCCGACGGCGGAGCCTCCGTAGCGGTCGTAGTCGAGTTCAGCCGTAACTGTGAAATCTGGAAGAAGCGCATAGGCGACGTTCGCAGCGACACCATAGTTCTTGAGCTGATCACCCGAGAGCTGAAGGTTGAACGAAGTTGTCTCGTTGAGCTCGTAAGCGGCGCCAGCCCAGAAAGCCCAGTTCCCGCCCCAAATCTTATAGAAGCCGCGACCATGAGCGTCGATCGCGTTCATGGAGTCGTCGTTGAGCTTGCCATTGGAACCGTAGCCGAACATTCCGAACAGCAACAGTTCGTTGGTGACATTGATGTCGACACGGACCTTGGCGGCTACCGATTCGTAGTTGCTATCATAACCAGCAACGCCGGTGATCGCTCCCCAGCCATGTGTGTATTTCAAGCCGCCGACTATGTGCGGAGCGTAGTTGTCGATTGTGCCCACCACGCCTGAGCCTTCTTCGAGCGAAACCACGGCGGAAAAGCCGTTCGCGGCGTCGAAGTAGTACTGGACCACATCGGTATCCAAAGCGCCGTACGGAACCGGCGTCTGGTTGAGTACGTCACCCGCGCCGCCAATAAACATGTCGAAGGCCGACCAGTCCTTACCAACTCGGAGGCCACCAAGCTGAATCCAGGCGAAAGTCAAGATGCTGTCTCCGTTGAAGGCATAGGACCGAGAACTGTCCGAAACCGAAGTGTGGCGGTTACCGAAATTCACGCGGGTTTCGGTATAGGTCTTCAACGTGCCGAGTTCGGTCTCCTGGCCGGTCCAAGCTTTCAGTGTGAAGCGCGTATTGTTTTGCCATGTACCCTGATCCTCACCAGTCCTCACATCTGAGGTTCTTGCGTGGTCAAACAATCCGACATGGCCCAAGCCGACGTCGTAACTGACATAGCCGCCGATGCGCAGGCAGGCCTCGGTGCCTGAAATGTAGATGTAGCCCGAGCCGTAGACGTCGCAGATCTTGAGGTACTCAGTCGGATCAGGCTCGGGGACGATGATCACGGCGCGAGCGTCGGAAACGGCGACCAGTGCCGCAGTTGAGCCGAGGAGGAGGCTCCCAATGGTCATTGTTGATCTCCGTCTAAATAGTAAAAGGAATCGAGACCGATAAATGATTTTTGCTAAGCAAACGGTTGATAGCGCATCAAGCTGAATTCTAGGAGTGTTGCTGCACCTGTCGTGCTAATGCTCAGGAGAATTTAGAATGTGATTGAGACTTGTTGTCACATATATTAAGTAGTTATCACTCCCAGACGGTCATACAACATTTTTGTACAATCACCCTTTTCACCTCCGCGGCGGGCCTCACAAAGGGTACTACTGCAAATGACGTGCCACCCTGACGACCCAGCTGCGGCTTGAAGCTCAAATGTGCGGGCGGACCTTGGTTCGCGCTTCCGTTCTTTTTGCCTTGCGGATCCACCCAAGCACGAACGGCAAACGTTTCGGCTACGGTTCGTCTGTTCGCTTCGCGACAGTTTGGCTTAATGGCGACGGCATTGTTTGCTGTGAGCCCCGCCGTCGAGGCATCATGCGGCGGCCACCGCTCGGTACGACGCCGTCACTTTGGCGAGCTGATGGTCGATAACCACGCGCCGCAGCCTTGCACCACTGAGTCGGTAGGCGCCAGCCTTGGCATTGCGGCGGACCTGACGGTCGCGTCGAGCAGGTTTTCGTGCTGAAAGCGGCGCGGCACAGCTAATGCTTCTTGCCAGCAATTCACACAACGAGCTCATCGAGACGGCAGAGATCATTATGGGCGGCGGTAGCTGGCGTGCAAAGTCTGGCTCCAACACCGTATATTGTCTCATCGGATGCTTCATCTGCGCTCAGAAGAGTCTCCCACGCGCAGATGAAGGGAAGGGACGGTGGAACAAAACGGTGCGCGTGAGGGTTTCGGCGGGAACACCATCGTCAGTCGCTGACCGAGTGCGCTCAGACCATCGCTGTCCAGCCAAGACTGAACGGCGCCCATTGCTAAAAAATTTCGAGCCCAAAGCGGAACGGACTGACATAGCGCAAAGACGCAGGCGAGCGCAGCGGTAAGGTTGGATGTTATCAGCATGGGACGGTGACCGTTGCAGACCACGAAATTTCGAGAGGCCCGGCTGCCTTGGTACACTATCTATCCGGCTGTGTCGGAGTTCTCTGGGGCGGTCGGCGCCGAGGCTTATGAGGAATGGCTCAGGAACCTGCCGGCTGATGATCCGGTGTCACTCTATCTGCACGTTCCGTTCTGCCGATCAGCCTGCTGGTATTGCGGCTTCCCAACCACCATCACCCGCCGTGATGCGCCCATCCTCAACTATCTGGCGGCGCTGCGTGACGAGATCCGTCTGGTTTCGGAGCGAGTGCCGAAGACGTTGCCCGTGAGCGACATACATTTCGGCGGCGGAACGCCGTCTCTCATCGGACCAGCCGAGTTCCTCGCTCTGATGGAGTTCCTGCGATGCCGCTTCGCCATCTCGAAAACAGCTACGGTCGCCATCGAGATCGATCCACGCACACTCACGCCCGAGATGGCGGAAGGCTTGGGAGCGGCCGGCGTGAACCGCGCGAGCCTGGGCGTACAGAGCTTCGATCCCATTGTTCAAAAAGCGATCAACCGAATCCAGAGCGAGGCCCAGACGTCGGCTGCCGTGGAAGTGCTGCGCCGGCATGGAGTAAGCCGCATCAACTTCGACGTCATCTACGGCCTGCCGCGTCAAACGGTGGAGTCGTGCGTCGAAACAGTGAGGGCGGCGGTCGCCATGCGCCCCGACCGGCTTGCCTTGTTCGGCTACTCGCATATCCCATCCCAAATAAAGAATCAGCGCCTCATCGAGGCGGAATTTCTTCCCGACAGCGCTGCCCGCGCTGAACAGCATGCGGCTGTCGCCGTGACGCTGGTTGCCGCCGGCTACCGGGAGATCGGGCTCGACCATTTCGCCTTGCCGCACGACGAGCTCGCGCTGGCACAGGAAACAGGTCGCCTGCGACGTAACTCGTTGGGCTACTCTGCCGATACCTGCAGAACCCTGATCGGTTTCGGCGCGTCGGCTATCGGCCGCATCGGCCAGGGNGTTGGGCTACTCTGCCGATACCTGCAGAACCCTGATCGGTTTCGGCGCGTCGGCTATCGGCCGCATCGGCCAGGGATACGTTCAAAACGAAGTTACACGGGATTCCTACATCCAGCACATCGCAGCTGGCCGACTGGCGACATCGAAGGGCCATCGCCTCACAGACGACGACCGCGTGNGTCTTCGCGATTCCGCTGAGCGCTTGGCGATGCTGGCCAAGGACGGGATAGTGGACTTCGAAAACGGCTTTGTCCGCGTACGGCGGGAGCATCGCTTTGGGATTCGCGCTGTCGCTGCCGCATTCGATGTTTTTAGGGATGGCGTTACGTATATCCCGCAGCAGCTTAATGCGATGCAAAGCACGACATAGTCCGGCATCAATGTCTCCGCTTGGAACCGCCGGCCTACTTGCCACGCCGGCCGGGCGCTGGTCTGGCAAGTGGGCTTTCCGTTTGCCAATGCGTTCGTTCCCGGCCCTCACGGGGCGGCGAGTCCCTGCCGTGAGCGCCTCACCCGCGAGGCTACATGGCGGCCGTGGAGATTACCTCAGCAGCGGCGCCCGATCGGAAACCTTAGCACCTCAGCGCTTTGGCGTGGCTGCTTGAACTCTTCGACGGCAACGGCCTCAATTAGCAGGTCCAAGGCTTCGCGGCCCCTTTGACTCATCGGGTCATCCCCACAAAGGTAGTCATACGCTCGATCTAAATGCACTCGGGCGGCGGAAAAATCGCTTGTCATATCATAGAACCCTCTCTACCCGCCCGCATTGCCGTCTACGAGGTGAAGGTAGTGCAATCGTCAATATATACAGACAAATTTGAATTAAATCGGAGATGATCATGGAGGCCGAGTTCCCTGACCTGATGCCGCCATCGAGCCCGCCGACGACCACTCGCTGGCGCTCGGTCGGTTCATAAATGCCGAGCACCCCGTCCCGAGACCACCTCTGACCTCCCTCCTTCGATGCTAGACGCGTGGAAGACATGGCTGCGCCGCCGCTGCGAGAAAGGCGTGTCCCATCGCGCGGCGGCTGCATAGTGGGCAGCCAGCGCCGGGAGCTAATCGGCAAAGCCGCGTGTGGCGATTTTGCATAGCGGGCGCAGGCGAATCGCCACGCCCGTCCAGCATGTCCGATGCCCCGTAGGCCGCCAGGATCCCTGAGCGGAGTGCATGCACGATCCCGCGTGATGACAGTGGATCGGCACAGAACAGGCAGTCGCCCGCCGCGACCCAGCGGTCACCGGCGGCGGGATCGATCGTTGCGGTTCCCGCCGCCTTGATCATGCTGGCGGTCTCGATTGCGTTGGGCGGCACGAGCGGCGCGATGGACTGCGTTGCGGCTAAAGCGCGGTACCAATGTCCGGCTTTGCGCAGTTCGCTGCCCAGATCCGGATCGGTGAGGCACGCGCAAGTCGGCGCTGTACCACCAGCCTTCGGGACGCGCCTCGACGACCATGCTGCAATCGCCCGGTGCGCGGTCGAAAAAGCGTGTGTAGGCGGCAAGATGTCCGTGCATGGTGAGCTTGGCGCCGAAACATCGCGCCAGCCTCCAACTGCGACCGGTCGCCCAAACCACGGCGCGGGCAACGATAGCTTCATCGGCCAGCTTGAGCAGCCAGCCTTGATCGTCGCGCACTGCCGAACCCACGGCCGAGCCAAACCGCGTGTCCACACCTGCCGCCTTGGCCGCCTGCACCATCAGCCGGTCGAATCGCGTCCGGTCGAGCTGCCAGCCGGCACCTTGAGCGGAAAACATGCCGTGCCGCTCGCTGGGAACTTCATTGGCCCACACCGAAACAAGCGCACGATTTTCAACGAAGCCGGCCTCGGCGAACGGCGTCCAGACACCAAGCTGACGCAGCAGCCCATTCGCTACTGCCGGCAGCACCTCTCCCGGCTTTGGCCGATCATGCCTTCCTGCTTCCAGCAACAGCACGCTCCGCGCGGGTGCATCGTTGCCAACGCCAGTCCGGATGTGGTCGCCGCCGAACGTGATCGTCTCAGCGAGCTGGCGGGACAAAATGCCAACCTCAAGATAGCGTTGGCCCGGATCAGCGAGGCGGACTGAGGAAGACTTTAAATTCAAAAGGTGACACGTGGCAATAGTCGCGTGCCGCTGTAGCCCCAGGCTCCGCTTCACCGTGGGGACCGATCGGTCGCACTCTCCAAGCCTGGGGTTCTTCTCTGCCACCCATCATCGAATTTTGGTGGATTGTCCGTCTCCCGCACCGGTTTGAGCGCGATAGACAAGAATCGCGTTTTCTGTGCCGGCCGGGCTTCAATGACGGGGATGGCGAAAAGCTGAGTGCTCGGGCTTGCGGGCCGAGCTTGTCGGTCGCTCGATGGAAAGTGTCATCTGAGGCGCTTCCTCTCCCGCGTGCAACTGGAAGACACGCTCGTCCAGTTCCTTGTCCACTTCCGTCAGACGATGATTGAGGCGAAGGTAGTCCGTCCAGGTCGGCGTGCGGAACGTTTCCGTCCAATGCATAGGCTTCTGCAAGTTCCGCTGGAGCGTCCAATTCCGAGCACCGACCCGGCTGTGTACATGACGCCGCTGCCGCATGAGGTCGAGGAAAGCCTCGAGATTTCTCTCGGCTATCAGATATTCGACCTTGACCACGATCGGGCCGCTTCTCGGCTTCAGATTGAGAGCGACAGCCGGGGCATCGAATTCCTCCAGAGGATCGGGCTCTGAGTCGCGGCGCTCGCGAAGAGGAAACAGAACGCCGGCTGCAGCGACGAACATCAGGGAGGCAGCGGAACCCTGCAGCGCCAGGGCCAGCGAATGGTTTTCGGCCACCGTGCCCCACACCCAGCTGCCGAGCGCGATTCCACCATCTATCAAAGCATAGTAGATCGAGATGGTGCGCCCCACGACCCAGCGCGGGCTTGCCAGCTGCACGCTCACACCGACCCCTGACCAGGCGGTGACCCAGCCCGCGCCGCCCAAAGCGAGTGCAATTGCCGCCACCCCGATCGAAGTTGTCAGTGCCAGGGAAAGTGAGCACGCCGCGCAGGCGACGCAGGAGAGCCTCATCAGCCGCTCCTGCGACAAGCTCCGTCTGAACAGGCTGTTGGACAGGCCAGCGAAAACGGCTCCGGTCCCGAAGCCGGCCATGAGCGCGCCATAGGCGAGCGGGCCTCCTCCCAGCTGATCGCGGACAACCACCGGCAGCAGCGCGAGTATGGCGATGCTCGCCAAGCCAAAGAGGGTTCCGCGCGCGATCGCGGCCTTGATTTCCGATGACATCGCCGTGAAGCGCAGCCCGTCATAGATCGCCGTCCTCATCGACTCGCGTGGAAGAGGGGAAGAACGAACCTTCCACTTGCAGCGCCAAATAGTGGCCAAGGGTACGAAATAGGTGAGCGTGGTCACCGCGAATGCCGCCATAAGGCCAAACGAGGCAACTACAATGCCGCCGAGCGCCGGGCCCACAGTCCGGACGGTATTGAATCCAACAGAAAGCAGGGTGACGGCAGCGGGAACATCTCGTCGATCCACAATATCGCCAACCGACGCTTGCCAGGCCGGATCATTGAGAGCACCGCCGCTTGCGATCAAGAAGCTGAAGCCGAGGATCATCCACGGACTGACAAAGCCCAGCGCCACCGATGCGGTCAGCATCGCGGAGGCAGTCACCATAAGGCACCGACCGGCGAACATGACCCGGCGCCGGCTGAAATTGTCAGCGAGAGCCCCGGCGAAGACAGACAAGACGAAGGCGGGCAGGTTCGATGAAGCCTGAACCAACGCAACCATCAGATCGGAAGTCGAGATCGTTGCCATCAGCCAGCTGATGGCGACAGTCTGCATCAACCAGCCGAGGCTTGAAACCTGCGTGGCGAGCCAGATCGAGCGAAAAGTGGGCTGCAGAAGTGGCCCAAAGGTCGTTGGTGCAGCCAAATCTTCGTTTGATCCAGCCACCCTACTCATTTTGCGATCCTTTGCTTTCCGTTATTGTCGCTTCCCATGTAATCTAGGCTGAACCGTGGCGGCTGGAAGAATAGATGGACCCATTTGTCTCCGACGAATGTGGCCACAGTTCCTCCTGACCAGTGGTCTGGCGGCCGAGACGCAGACATGGGCCGGCTCACTCGCCTTCGACGACATGTTGGTGAGCCGGAATTCACATGTCATTTGAGGCATCATGCTCGTTCGACGCGCTGCCGAGCGATTTTTCGCGAAACGTTACCCTGTTCCGATGCTGAGTGTGGCTTCCGAAAAGTGAGGACGCTTGCAGATCTTTGACAGGATCAGTTCCCTGATAGATGCAGACGATTGCCAGGCCGCGATCGAAGACGCGCGCGCCCTGCTCCTTCAGTTCGGACAAAAGTCTGATGCGCTCACACATGCGATCGACGAGTTTCTGCTTGACCTGATGACATTGGCTTTCATCGTCGAATGTTACGGACGCGGCTTTGAACTTTTGGCGCGAATGCTTGCCCGTAGAAGGCTGGCGAAGGTCAGACTGTTGTCGGGAGGGGTCGGCCGGGCAGAACGGGTTCCAAAGCCTGATGGCTGAACCGGCGATCGAGCCGCGTTCCAATTAGCGACGTGGCGACTGCCAAAAAAAGGGCCATCGGAAAACCGAGGTATGTAAAGTCAAAACCTTCAGAGGGGGACAGCTGATACGATGGAATGGGAGCAAACCATCGCGTGCATCAGCTGTAAGCTTAATGGCTAAAAGTTGTGCAATGCGCAAACACACTTTGTGCAATGCAGCTATGCAGTAACGCAAAGGCTCAAGTTGCAAGATCGAGTTTGGAAATGTTTGCTGCTCGTACGGTGATGGGCGAGATCCTTAAGCGTATGTACGGCGGCATGATGGACGCTTGCAAGCATCCAGACAAGATTATCGCGAAGCTAAAATAAGAGGTTCGATCCAATCGGCGATGCGTTAGCCGCGCCATTCTGGTTCAGCCGGGCGTTACATGGCCTCGCCAAGTTGAGGATGTATTGGTCGCGAGCAGCCGCGTGCCAATTTGGAACCCACGACCATATGCAACGATTGGGCACTGTCCGAAAGAAGGCCGAGAACTGTTGAAAGTGCGCTAGATGGAGATATTCTGAATCGGAACGGGGGCATGGTTCATCGCCAAAGCGAGACATGGATGAAAAGCAGATCGCGCCCAACGCCTGATCCAACCATTGCAACGGAAGTCCCCTGGTCGGAAAGCCTAACCGCATATGATGACAAGCATTTCGAGCTCTATTTGAAGCTCATGGACGCTTGCGCCGACAGTGCCAGCGAAGAGGAGATGGCGCTGGATGTACTGGGTATCGATCCGGTCAAAGAGCCAATCCGCGCCCGTAAGGCCCTTCGCAGTCATCTCAAACGGGTGCTCTGGTTTATGCATGAGGGCCATAAGGAACTGCTTCCAAGCCGACCGCCTCAATAACTGCGGCGCCGAACAAGGTTGCCCGAGAGATCAGGTGGCGCCCTCGGGGGATGCGAGGACACTTGAAAGCCGCAATCGGGTTATCATCTCCATACTGCGTGTGTTCGGCTCCGCACGGCAAGTGCCCTTGAGTCGAGGATGAATGCACATGAAGAAGAAAGTTCATCTGGAAGCCTGCTGACCGATCCCTTGGAGCCCTTAATCGGGTCCCAAGTTGTTCCCGACGAGCGTTGCGAGGGGCGGATGCAGGACCAGCCGGAAATCGAGCCAGGGCGTGAAACGAAGTCAACAGGTGCGAGGTTCGGCCTGCTGGGTGTGGCTGTGTTGGCCGTAGGCGCCTTCATCTGGACCGGCTTCGGCGAAGGCATCCAGCAGGGCACGTCCAACGTCGTTCGGACTGTCATCGACAAGAGCATGCAGCGCCTTGGGCTCGGGAAAGCCCCCAACGCTCTTACAGAGGGCGAGTGGTATCTCTCGGTGTACTACGGTCCCGACTTTACGGATGTCACCCCCGTCGGCCTGGGGCACCCCTTCAAGGTGACATTCACGTCGGCCCCGGATTTGTCTGGCACCTACGAGAACGTTGCAGGGAGCGGCTCGGTAAGCGGCTTTGAACGACCCGGTCAACTCGTAATGACCTACTCCGGAGCAGATGGGATGTCCCATGGAGTTGCCATTCTCCAAGACATTCAGACCCACCTTTCTTCCAACAACGTCGAGCATGATTACGTGGGAGCCGTTTTGGTCCACGCTTGCTATAAGGCGGACACCCAGCAGTGCGATGCCGCCAAATCGCAATATAAATTCTGCAGGGCGATTTTGTCGAAAAACAGGGAACCCGACAAGGATCCTTCCCTCAAGGGTTACCTCGACGAACCATGTTCGACTTTTCAGAACGATCTTAAGCTGAAGCTTAGCCCGACGGCACAGCTTTAGGCACGAAGGCGCTCACCAGGGTCGCAGCTCAAAGAGAACGGCGCCCTTCGCCGGGGGCCGTCCGTTCCGCATCCCGCCTGACGGCGGCGCGTTGCTGATGCTCCTACGGCCGCCCTGTTGAGCCGGTCTCAGGGCCACGGTCTTTCTCCTGCACCGATCTGACTTGGTCCCGCTGGCGTGCATTTCGGTGCTTCCGTTTTGTACGCTCTTCTCTCTTGGGCCGCTTCGCGGCACGGCTGCGCCGACATGGATGTGCCTAGCGGCACCTTTCCTATGTAGCGGGAAGAGAGGCGCGCGGCCCTCTCTCCCTAGCAAGCCGCCGCGGGCGGGTTCCCCCATCTTCCTCCGCTTCGCTAGGTGCAGACCGGGGAGACCCCTCCGCCCCCGGGACTTGCCCCCCTCGCTCCCCGCTACTCGCCGCGAGGCAGGGGTTCAGGGGACCTGAACAATTCAGGTCAATCCCTGAAATCAACAACGAGCAAGTCGATGAATACTGCTGAAATCACTATCCCGCTCGCAGGTAGGGCCGAACTGGCCGCCACGATCGAGGCCCATGGCCTCATCCATAACCTTGTGACCCGCAAGGCGCCGAAGGGAGCCAAGTTCGAAGTCGTCGCCGGAGGGCGGCGACTGGGGGCGTTGCGGTTGCTGCTGGACGAGGGCCGCATCGGCACTGCCACCGCTGCCAGGCTTGGACACAAATCGATGCTGCCGATGATGATCATGGCCGATGTTCGGCAGGCCTATCGCACTGACAACTATGCACAAACCGTAATTGAGGGAGCAATCTGGCCGATGCTTTGGCCGATCCATGACGATCGGCCGGACTCAGACAGGTTCGAGGTGGAAAACAGGCAGCTTTAAACATGGTTCTGCCTCGGCCAGCGCAACATTCGCCTGGAGCTTCGCTTATGTGTGTGAGCTTGTTCTCTCGCGCCCGAATTCCCCATGGATGGCCCAAAAGCAGGCGATCCATTTGTCATTTTTAAGTGCCCGGACTGCCAGTTGATCGCGTTCTGACCCGACTGGGAGTTCAAGTTTGACCTGAAACTGACCGGGTGCTGGATGGCAGGCTTCATCCCCACCGGTCTGATATGAAACAACGTCCGGCCCCGAGGCTAGGCTGCAATCTCGTATGGCTTCTATGCGCCGTTCTCTTGGAGCGTGTTGCGGGCTTGGTCTGCTCAACCTCGGAGCTCAACGCTTCACGGGGTTAGGATGAGCGTTCGAGGCGCAGGATTACTGCCGACACTGCTCTTCTTGTTCGCATTGGGCAGTTCCCGTTGGAGCCTTCCATCTTGCCGACTGCTGAGTTTGGAGTGGCCGTAGCTGTGAAATCGAAAAGAAGCCAATAGGCAACGTTTGCCGCGACGCTACTGAGAGCTGGTCACCGGGAGAGCCGAAGGTAGAACGAAGTTGTCTCGTTGAGCTTGTATGTGGCGCCAGCATAGAAGGCCCAGTTCCCACCCCAAGGCTTATACAAACCGCCACCGTTAGCGCCGATCGCGTTCATGGCCTCGTCCTTTTGGCAGAGATCACCACGGTCGCTAGCTGGCGAGCAAAGTCCGTCCCAGCGCTGCATTATCTCGTCGGATCCGGCAAGCTGGCAGAATTTCCCAGGCGGAGCTGACGGGGGGATGGTGGGAATAAAACGGTGCGCGTGAGGTCTCGTCGGGAACAGCCAAGACATCTAAGCGGAACGGACTGGCATAACGCAAAGACACAGGCGAGCTCAGCGGCAAGGTGGTTTGTTATCACCATGGGACGCCTGCCGCGGTGGTGTCGTGGGTCGAGACGGCGAGGGCAGCGGTCGCCATGCGCCCCGACCGGCTTGCCTTGTTCGGCTACTCGCATATCCCATCCCAAATAAAGAACCAGCGCCTCATTGAGGCGGAATTTCTTCCCCACAGCGCTGCCCGCGCTGAACAGCATGCGGCTGTCGCCGTGACGCTGGTTGCCGCCGGCTACCGGGAGATCGGNGTTGGGCTACTCTGCCGATACCTGCAGAACCCTGATCGGTTTCGGCGCGTCGGCTATCGGCCGCATCGGCCAGGGGTACGTTCAAAACGAAGTTACACGGGATTTCTACATCCAGCACATCGCAGCTGGCCGACTGGCGACATCGAAGGGCCATCGCCTCACAGACGACGACCGCGTGCGAGCCGCAATTATCGAGCGACTAATGTGCGATTTCGAGGCTGACGTGCCGGCAATCTGTGTCGCCCACGGATCTGATCCGATCCGTCTTCGCGATTCGGCTGAGCGCTTGGCGATGCTGGCCAAGGACGGAATAGTGGACTTCGAAAACGGTTTTGTCCGCGTACGGCGGGAGCATCGCTTTGGGATTCGCGCTGTCGCTGCCGCATTCGATGCTTTTAGCGATGGCCTTACGTATCCCGCAGGTGAGGGCAAGCACACAAGACGGAAGCTAACACAGGGAGTATCTTTTGCCGGAGAGAACGAGCTGCCATCGTGCGGTGCCCGGTTAGTAGTGAAGCGCCGTAAAATGTCGACATAGGCGTTGGTGAACTGGACCGAACGACGAGGACAGCCTATTCAGTGTGTTGTCGGCAGTTAGTTCGAAAGTCCTGCTACACCCGATCCGATGCCTCTCAACGCCGAGGCCGCACCTCCGTGCCGAAGCCGGCCTTCCCAATGGTGGGTCGAGCCGTCGCTTACCCCGTGCTTGCCTCACAGATCCGCGACCGAGAACCCAGCCTCATGTTCCCGCCCTGCCGGGCCTAGGTCCATCTAGTATGAAAGGAACACGTCGGAACCTGGGATATCGCTTGCCCGGCCGGGCGGCGATAGCCTTGTCGGGGCAGCGAGGAGCCGTAGCCGATGATGAACGCACAGGAGAAGTCTGGCGTGAATGGGGCGATGATTGTCAAGCTTTGCTCTCGAGTCATTTCGTCAACCATCTTGCGTGACCGATTGGCGACCATCTCCTCGTCCCGACCTTATATTACCCGTCGCCTATCGCCGCCAGCGCGCAGTGACTTGTCAAGGATGGAGGCCCGCAGACCCCATCGCGGGGCGACTTGTCCTTGATGGTAACGAGCACGGCGGCAGGTTTGCCGTGGTCGGGGAGCCCTTCCTTGGGCGGAAGCCGACGACAGTGTTCGAGGGGAACTCGCCATGAGCCGGGTGCGCAGAGATCGTCCGACGCTCTTGTATTTGCTGGATCCCAGCCGGCTCCGCCTCCGACTGCCTCGGTAGCTCGGTATCCTGAGCGCGTCGGCGGCATCATGCCATTATCATCCTACGAATTGCATGCTCCATCGTCCTGGACGAGACCGGTTTGGCTAGCCAAAGGACGAAGGTCTGATTACCAGATGTGATCGGCATGGGGTCGCTTCCACCAACGACGATGATCGGCACCGTCATCAGGGTGGTACGTACGGCTTCGGGCTGTCCTGGCCCGAGGAAAGTCGCTTTATCGAAAATTAGGAGGTCGGCTGCCTTCCCGCTCTCGATCCAGTCGCAAAGACTCTCGAAGGTCGCGAAGCCGACCGGCTTATAACCCAGCGCGGCGATCTTATCCTTGTAGATCTCCAACGCTGCTGGATCGGGGTCAACGACTGCAATGATTTCTCCGTTGCCAAGTGATCCATCGCATGGGCCGAACGCGCTATCAGCTCTGACCTGCTCCTCAGCGCAGGCCGGTAAGTAGAGATCGAAGCGTGTACCTCGGCCAACAGCCGAGGTGACGTCAAGGCATCCTGCGAGCGCGCTCACATGGCGGTCCACTGCAGCAAGACCCAGTCCGGTCCCGCCGACGCGAGAGCGCGTGGTAAAAAAGGGCTCAAAGATATGCGGAAGCACCGAACTTGCGATTCCTTGGCCATCGTCGCTGATGGAGAGGAGAACGTAATCTCCCGGTTTCAAGGTGCCCTTAGCCACGGGCTTCGTTTGACAGACGTGAGCGCGAGAAACGCTAATCTCGACACGGCCCTCATTCAAGAGAGCCTCCGATGCGTTCTTGCATAGATTCATAAGGATCTGCTGTATCTCGGTCGGGCTGCCCTCGATTACCGTTTGCCACTCGTTGATCTTGAAGTTCAACTGAACATCCACACGAAGTGCAACCCGCAGCAATGGCGCGAGATCCATTACACTCTCCGAGACGTCGAAAGGCATCGTCACGCGCTTCCGATTTCGGCTTAGTGACAAAATTTGGTCAATAATCAGTTTGGCTCGGTTGCTGGCCAAGATAATTTGGCCGATGTGGCCCCGAATTCTCGAGGGGCGACGCACAAGACCTTTAGCCATCTCTGCGTAGCCGACTATTGCTCCTAGAACATTATTGAATTCATGTGTAACGCCGCTTGCGATTGTGCCGACAGCCGTCAGCCTTTCCGCATGCTCCCATCGACTCTCAAAAAGGTTACGTTCCGTGTGTACACGTTGCATTTCAAGATGGTTGCCTAAACGCACAGTAGCGCTCGCCAGAACCAGGAGGTCGTCTGTGGAGGGTGGTGAGCGATCTCCTTCAAAAACAAGGATACAAACCGCAGCCTGCTGATCGGAGGCCCTGCAACCAACAATTTGACAAACACCGGTAGTGCCTACGGCAGTCCGAACCACTTCCGAGGCGGGAACGACGCGAAACACTGGCTGTTCCGGGTGTACAAGTGAGACGACTTCATTGATTAGCGTGGCGTTCCAGACGCGCATGCGCTTGTTCGCGACAAAGTACTCGGTATTCCTGCTGATACTCGGATCCACCAGAGCAAGCGCGCATTGATCCGCATTGAAAACGCATTGAATGAGTCTAAGCGCTGCTTCGGTGGAGAAGCGCCGCGAAGCCTTCGTTGCTTGACTGTCGATGAAACAAGCTTCGATCTCACTCATCGCCGCTTCAAGCTCTAACCGCCTTTCCAACCGGTTCGTCCGCACATGCAGCGTGGAGGCTCGAATGGTCGCAAACAAGCAGAGGCATATGGACACCAAGCCAAAGAAAAGTCGTGTACGCTGCGCTTGCGCGCTGGCGAAGCTGTAGGCTTTCAGATGTTCTCGCTCCAATTCGGCAGCCTTGGCGAACGTGTCGAAGGATGGGATCCGATTGACAGCGCGGTCCAACCTCAACATTGAGGACAGGATAGCGCGGCCCTCGCGGGCAACATCCTCCGTGACTTGGTCCTGGCTAGGAGGAAGTCGGCGGAGAGACTGATCGATTTGTAATGCGAGGCTGAATCCCGGTCTGGCCGAAAATTGAAGGATCAGATTGGAAAATTCAGGCCTGTTCGACACTCCCCCCCGAAGGCGATTAGCCGAGCGAGCAAAGCGTACCAGAGAGCTTTGCAGAAGCTCATTTTGCGCGGCCGAGGCCGAGATGGCAGCTTCTGTGTTTTCGAGGGAATTTTTGAGCTGTGCAACCAACCTGGAGTGCACCCCGGAGCTCTCATTGGGCGAGATCTCAACAAGGCGTTGGTAGTTTTGAAGGTTCCTTTTTAATGCTTGCCCGGTAGAAGCAACGGAACGGAAGTCCAATACCATGTCTGCGCGGGCGACGTCTCGCTGGAGCAATGCGTAGTTGATCTGAATCGTCCGCAGTTCGCTTAGGACCGCCTCGTTGATCTGGGGGTCTTGCCACTGTATCGCGACCAAGAGCGCGACCGAGGCCACTAGGGCCATTACAGAAGCTTTGTCGGTACTGAGCCATTTTTCCCAAACGAACGGCGTTTGATCCGCGGTGCGTGCCTTGCGAAGGTCCGATTTGAATTCTAGCTCCCCATCGCGTCGGTGTGCGGCCGGATGCTGCTGGAACAGGAAAGCCAAGTGTACCTCTCCCCTCAAATAGGCGGTGTAGACGCCGTAGCACTCTGCCCCCATGGCCCGCTGACCTTCCATTGATTCGCGGGCGTTTCGACCTCGACGGCGAGGCGGCAGCACAAGGCGGGCAACTGATCGCAGTTTTCGGAACTGGTCTTCCGAGAGATCATCGAAGGGGCATACAAGCGCACGCCTGCAGCAGCCGAGGATGATACCGGTCGGTCAAACGCAACTGGCGAGGGCCGGATCTGCTGTTGGCTGGCAGCTAACACTGGCGGGGCGGCGGCCTCAACTCCGGCGTGCCTAGAGCCGGCTGCTGCGAAAGCGTCCGACACGCTTCCCTTGGGGTCATCCCGTCCAGCGGGCATCCTTGGATCGCTGAAAAAAGACGAGGCGGCTTGATGATCCTGCCCTCGCTGAAGCACCTCGCGAAACCCCTTTTCCAGTCGCAGAAGCTCCTCTGGATCGGTAGGCGGCTCGTCAGCTCGACCATCGAACAGCGGCCGGAGCGCCTCGGACACGTGCTGCTCAAAGCCCACTCGCCGGGCCTGGACCGCTTGCCCGTCTTCCAAGCCGGCGTCCTGCACCTGCGACAAAGCTGTTACACGGGATGGATTACTATTTCGCCGGGTCCACACCAGCCTCACATCAAACTGTATCGTCAAAGTCCTGCGCCAATTCACACAGCGGGTCATCGAGTTGAGATTCGGCGGAGAGCGCCTCCTCTGCTCCCGTCAAGGGCGCCGGCTCCGGGAGGGCGCCTGTCTGGCGTTCAAAGATGCGTTTCAGAATGCGATCCGAGAAATAACGCACCTTCCTCAATTTTAATGGTGGCAGACCTTTGATGAGAACAATCTCGTAGTCGTCATCGAGCAGCCGAACCTGTTCGGGACGCAATAGCGGTGCACCTTGATGTGAATTCTGAATGGTCCAGTCGAACGTTCGCGCCTGGCTGTGGGAAATCGATTTTGCTTCAAAGGTGTATTCACCGATGGCCTTGGAAATGTAGTTCGGAGTCTCGTCATCAGCCGTGGCCATGAACACTTGCAGTCCGGTATTGCTGAGAAAATTCTGCTTGCCAGCCTCTCCATAAGCCCCCGTCAGTGCCGAAAGGCTTTGGATGATGAGCATGAAACGCCCCTTGTAGCCCGCGATAGTCGTGATTGCGGTCTCGATCGCCTCAAGCTTACCCAAGTGCTTGAACTCGTCGAGCAGGAAGAGAACCTCGTGCTTTTCATCCCGGCGGGCCAGCGACCGCTGCAGAATTGAAACGATTTGCTGAAAAAACAAGCGTATCAAAGGCGCGATCACCTCAAGGTCGTTCGGACCAACGCAAAGATAGATGCACGTTCTGCGACGGCGAAGATCATAGACCGAAAAGTCCGAGCGACTTGTGGCCGCCTTTACAGCGGGATCCGCCCACAGGTTGAGCCCGCCATCGCCGAGCACGGAAGTGTAGGAGGTTAGGATTTTCGTATCGTTCCCCGCCATGTCGTCGAAGATGCGTTGTGCCTCTTTGTTCTGAGTCTCCATGGCGAGTCGCGCGAAGAGCTTAAACTTCTCCCCCGGCTGGGCGAAGAGGTCATAGACGGCGCCGATTGTTGGCGTGCCCCGCTCGATGCAGGCAAGGATTCCCGCGACAAAGATATCTCGCGCGCCGCTGACGAAACCTTCCGCGCCCTCCCCCTTGGCCGTAATCAGGTTTGCCGCCAAGCGGCGGGCTTCGGTGAATTGCTGCTGTGGAGGCAGCGCTATAAGATCCAACAGCGGATTGTAGCAGTTTGTGCGCCGCTCCGAATCCAGCGGCGCGAATTTAAACACGTCGTCACCTGCGGCTTTGCGCGCCCTCGAGGTGAGCTCAAAGAGCTCCCCCTTGACGTCCAGAGCTATCACCGAGCCTTTGAATGTAAGTAGCGTTGGAATGACTATGCCGACGCCCTTGCCAGCGCGGGTCGGTGCAACGATGAGGCTGTGAGGCTGCTCGCCATTGGTCAGGAAGTAGCCAGGCCAGAAAGGGCCACTTGTCTTCCCAAACACCGGCCCTGTCACGCCACGGTATCGTCGCAGATATCCCGTGCGTCGCATTTCATCCACTCGAGCCCAACGAGCCGTCCCGTGGTGTTCGAGCTTGCGGCGCAATACGATCTGCTGAATCAGCAAGACGACCGCGGACGTCGAGAGCACGATAGCCGCGCCCCGATAGAAAACGGGGGTTGCGAAACCCAAATAGAAGGGCGTTTCAAACCAAAAGGCACGGACATCAAACGCCATCAGAGCCTCGCCGCTGCCGCCGTGGCGGAAGGTTGCGTAAAGACTTGCCGCACAGAAGCCCACGGCGAGTGAGCACGCGATGCTAATGGCTATGTTGGGGGGCGTCGTTTTTGTTGAAAGCATTGTTCCATTGCCGGATTAGCCGTAGCTAATGCTGCGCGTGCTTCAGAGACCGAACCGGCGTCGCGCGATGTCGCCGCTCGACAGATCGATGCCGCAGTGGGTGGTGCGATGCTTGCAGCGCATCACCCGGCAGACGTGGTTTTTGAAAGTTACACTAAGCAGGTACGTCAACGGCCAGCGAATTGGAAACGGCAAGGCCGTAGACGGAATTCGGGAGAGAAAGCGTCACTGTACCATGGCCGAGACATCAACGGCCGGAGCGATCTCTGCTTCTGGTGGCCTCCATTAGGTCCTCTCGGGCGTGATTGTAGGCTTGGCTTATGGACCGCCCGACTTGAGCACCCCGCTGCAGCTGTTCATAGGAGGTTTGCGGGCCTACTGTATCACGGACTGCAGCCTCAATACCTGCTATGTGGCCGTCCAGATTCGCACTCCGTTCCTCTGCTGCATGCTGCGGCGGCGGCATGTGCGGCAAGATGTCTTGCATGCCGGGAAAAACTGAGTGAGCTTGGGCCTGTTGATTTGCGTCGAACTGGTGATACATGTTGAGAATAGCATTGGATGCCATGTTTCTGACATTGCCATCCGGATCAGAAGAAGCCAATCCAATGGCCTGATCAAGAATGCGAGATTTGTTTTCCTCAGTAAACTTACTGAAGTGTGGCGCAACGTAATAAGTTCCGAGAGCTTGCGACGGCGGATCCATGTTGCCAATGCGATTAACAATAGCATCTTGCAGCCCTGGCGTTAGGTAATTGCCTAGATTACTGGCCGCTCCGACTTTCTGCAATGCTATGTCATCCGTGCTGTACCCCAATTCGGCTGTTAATGTCGCGGCCAGATTGATGGCTGATCGTCCAAGCCGATTGGTCCGCCTTTCAAATCTCGCGAGGTCAGTTTCTGGCCCGGGTTGAGTGCCCCGAACGGCTGTTCGCTCGTGCGTCCCGAGGCCTTTGAAGCCCCCAAGATTTCGCGCTGTATCGCGCGGGTTAGCGGTTACCAGCCGTTCTGCAACATCGCTCAATGGCCCCTCTGGAACGTCACGGAGGCTACTGCTCCCCACGCCTTGAGATGATCTTGCAGCTGCGCGTGCCCGTTTGTTATCGCGATCCATTGCTCGCCTCCAAAGTAGTTATTCTACCCAGAGGTTACCACCGAAGCTTGACCTGCTAAACCGATATGATGTTACAGTTGTAGTATGGCAAAGGGTTCCCAGCTCTGTGGGTCTGCCAAGTGCCCGTCCAAGCCGAAGAAAATACGATGAAGCTGGCATCAAATGCGATGTGAACTGCCCCGGGCTTTCCGGAGGCCGTTTCGTTTGAGTTACGCGGCTATGGCTGGTTCATCCAACATGGCGTAGTAGCGTTCCTCGGCTTCGGCCGGCGGGATGTTGCCGATGGGCTCCAGCAGCCGGCGATTGTTGAAGCAGTCGACCCATTCGAGCGTGGCGAACTCGACGGCCTCAAATGAGCGCCAGGGTCCGCGTCGATGGATCACCTCGGCCTTGTAAAGACCGTTGATCGTTTCGACGAGAGCATTATCGAAAGAGTCGCCGGCACTGCCCACCGAGGGTTCGACGCCGGCCTCCGCCAAGCGCTCGGTGTATCGAATGCTGACGTATTGGGCGGATTCAACCGGTCGTCGCGACACCAAGGGATTGGAGGTGGCAATGACGGTTCACCAACGCGCTTAGATCGGTGCACTCGAAAGAAGCTGGATTCGCCCGGGCGTCCGCCTGCCTGGCAGCGTGAGAATCGCTTCCGGTTCTGGCAAGCTATTGCCTTGGGACATTCGAGCGAGGAGGCCGCACTGGATGCCGGTACATCAACGCCTCTTGGTCCGCGCTGGTTTCGGAGTACAGGAGGGATGCCGCCAACGCATTTGGCGCCGTGGGCGAAGCCGCCTTCGGGGCGATATCTTTCTTTCGGGAGCGCGAGGATATTGCGCTTGAGCTTGCCAAGGGGATCGGCATCCGGGCCATTGCTCGTAAGCTAGGTCGGCCGCCGAGCACAATCTCGCGGGAGGTCAGGCGCAATGCCGCGACGCGTAGCGGCAATCTGGATTACCGGCCAGTGCCGCCCAATGGCACGCCGATCGTGAGTCCCGCCGGCCTCCTGGCAAGCTGGCGGTCAATCCGGCTCTGCGTGAATATGTTGAGGAGCGCTTGGCCGGCAAAGTCACCAACCCCAATGGCGCCTCATTCGAGGGCCCCAAGGTGGGTGTGGAAAAAACGACAGAGCCGGAGGTGGTCGGCAACCTGGAGCCCCGAGCAGATCGCTAAATCGGCTTCAGATCGATTACCCAGAGGATCAAACCATGCGGATCAGCCACGAGACGATCTATCAGTCCTTGTACATTCAAGGACGCGGAGCATTGCGCCGAGGACTGACCGCATGTCTGCGTTCAGGCCGAGCGTTGCGCGTACCGCCCGAACGCGCGTACCGCGCGAACGGGCCCGAGTTCGCAACAAGTCCTTCATTGGAGACGCCCTTATAATAAGCGACCGTCCGGCCGAAATTGCCGATCGGGCTGTCCCCGGACATTGGGAAGGCGACCTCATCCTTGGCCTCGGAAGCTAGGCGATCGGTACGCTCGTGGAACGAAGTTCACGCTTCACAATGCGTGCTTCACCTGCCGCGCATGCAATGGCTATCAGCAGAGCCTGCGCATCAAGAACGGTCCACCACTTGCCGGCCACGGCGTTGAAGCAGTCCGCAGAGCCATAGCCCGATCCATGGGCAAACTTCCCGAGCAACTGCGTCAGTCGCTGACTTGGGCCCATGGAGCGGAAATGGCGCAGCAGCCGACCTGCGCATCGACACCGGGCTCGAGATTTTCTTCTGCGATCCCCAAGCCCGTGGCAGCGAGACTCCAACGAAAACACCAACGGCTTGCTGAGACAGTACTTTCCAAAGGGCACGGATCTCAGTCGGCACACAGCCCGGGAACTGGACGCAGTCGCCCATGCTATCAACACAAGACCGCGCAAAACGCTCGGCTGGAAAACACCTGCCGAACTCCTCGACCAACTCCTTGGGGGACAGTATGATGCCGGTGTTGCGACGATCCGGTTGAATCCGCCTTGGCTGCCTCTATCGCTGTGATGGATGAGCCCGCCTCCCCGCACGGGCCGCCGATCATCGAGAGCCTGTTCCAGGGCATCGAGAACGAAGGCTGCATGCGCCGTCCGGCTCACCCGCCAGCCGACGATCCGACGGGCATAGGTGTCGATGACAAAGGCGACATAGACGAAGCCCGTCCAGGTCGCGACGCAGGTGAAGTCGGAGACCCGCAGCATGTTCGGCGCGGAGCAGTGGAACTGGTGGTTGACGTGGTCGAGAGGGCAAGGTGCGGCCTTGTCGCTCACCGTAGTGCGGATCGGCGGACGATGCCTTCGAGGCTCATGGCCTTCATCAAGCGGGCAACCGTGCAGCGGGCGACGTCGAAGCCCTCGCGACGCAACCGCCGCCAGACCTTGCGAACGCCGTAGACGCGGAAGTTCGCCTCAAACCGTCGGACCTCATGCTTCGAGGCTGTATCCCATCTTGCCCGAGCCGACAGCCGGCAGGGGTCGACGCGCTTGGCGACATGGTCGTGGTAGGTCGACGGGGCGATCGGCAGCACCTTGCAGATCGGCTCAACCCCATGCGCCTTGCGGTGATCGTCGATGAACGCGATCGTGGCCTGAACCGGCGGTCGAGCTTCGCCTGGGCAAAATACGCGGAAGCCCTGCTCTCGTTGGCCTGCGAAGCTCGCGGCTCTCGCGTTCCAGAGCCTTCAGTTTCGTCGCAGCATCCGTGGGAACTCCGGCGCGCACGCCGCCGTCACGCTCGGCTTTCTTGCAGCCGATCTTGGCGGCGATCGATGAAACCGCCGCCCAGCGCGACGTATGCTCGCGTTCGTGATCCAGAACCAGCCGCACCGCGGGGGGTCCGGACCTCGGGAGAGAACTTGTTGGTCGCCTTGCTTGTCATGGTTCCACCTTCTCAGGAGTTGGAGCCTCCGATCAACCCGGGGCGGAACACAACAAGGGGCACGGATCAATCTGGGCGGAAACCCTAGAGAATCAGCCCTCAGAGCCTTTGGTAATAACCGATCCCTCGCACCTGTTTGGGCTGGGTGTACAAGTCAGGTTTTCATCAGGTTGGACGAGTATGTCTGGCAGCCAGAGCGCGACCACTTCCGTGCCCGCCCGCTCGTCTGGCAGACACACAAAGGAGAAAGATATGCCGTCAGCTACAAGCAGCGCCATCGTTTCCTGCCGCAGATCATCGCCCATCCGGTCTGGCCCTCCTTCAGGTCCCCTTGAGCCTGTGTCTCGTCGAGGAAATGGCCCGGGAGCGGGATCGTGGTTTCGTATGAGACAATCCGCCGGTGCGGCAACAAATGCGGTCCGCATCCGGAGCCATTACGTCGCGGCACTTGATATTGCAGTGCAGCAAAGGTAGAGGGCCGCCCCTTATCGGAGTGTCGTCCATGGTCCTTACCAATACCGGTAGCGAGGCAGAACCCGTCGAACAGTCGAGCCATCCGGCAATCGAACAGCAAAGCCCCAAGGTGCTGATGCTAGGCGCGCTCGGCGTTGTCTATGGCGATATTGGCACCAGCCCGATCTACGCGTTCCGTGAGGCGCTGGTGGCGTCGTCGGGCGGCAATGTCGCCGAGCGCGGCGATATCCTCGGCGTGCTGTCGCTGATCATCTGGTCGCTGACTATCATCGTCACCATCAAGTACATCATGTTCGTGCTGCGCGCCGATAACGGCGGCGAGGGCGGCGTGCTGTCGCTGATGGCNATCAAGTACATCATGTTCGTGCTGCGCGCCGATAACGGCGGCGAGGGCGGCGTGCTGTCGCTGATGGCGCTAGCGCGCGGCAGTTTCCCCAAGCGGTCGGCGGTGATCCTGGGCATCGGCATCGTCGGCGCCTCGCTGTTTTTCGGCGACGCGGTCATCACGCCCGCGATTTCGGTGCTGTCGGCTGTCGAGGGTATGAACGTCGTCACGCCGACCTTCCAGCCCTATGTGGTGCCGCTGACACTGGTCATCCTGGCCATGGTGTTCGCGGTGCAGCGCTTTGGCACCGGCGGGGTGGGATTGGTGTTCGGCCCGGTGACCGCCGTATGGTTCCTGGCAATTGGCCTTTCCGGTCTCAACCACATCATCGCCGATCCAGAAATCCTGTGGGCGGTGAGCCCGCACTACATCGTCGCCTTCCTGATCCATTCGCCCGACGTCGCTTTCGTGACCATCGGCGCCATCTTCCTCGCCGTCACCGGCGCCGAAGCACTCTATGCCGATCTCGGCCATTTCGGATGCAGGCCCATCGTGGTCGCCTGGCTGTGGATCGTGTTTCCCTGCCTGCTGCTCAACTATGCTGGGCAGGGCGCTTTCGTGCTGGCGAAGAACGGTCACGTCGGCCACCCATTCTTCGAGATGAACGAAGGCTGGACGCTGATCCCGATGGTGGTGCTGGCAACCGCCGCGACGGTTATCGCCAGCCAGGCGGTGATCTCCGGCGCCTTCTCGCTGACCAGGCAGGCGGTGCAGCTCAATATGCTGCCGCGTCTCGAAATCCTGCACACCTCGGAACGGCAGTCGGGCCAGATCTACATGCCACGTGTCAATCTGTTGCTGGCGCTGGCGGTGATGCTGCTGGTGGTCGGTTTCGGCGAATCGAGCAAGCTGGCCTCCGCCTATGGCATCTCGGTGACCGGCAACATGCTGGTGACGACGGTGCTGCTGTTCGTCGTCATGACGCGCATNGCCTCCGCCTATGGCATCTCGGTGACCGGCAACATGCTGGTGACGACGGTGCTGCTGTTCGTCGTCATGACGCGCATTTGGAAATGGCGCCTGTGGGTGGCGGTGGCGATGACGGCGGTGTTCGCATTCATCGACATCGGCTTCTTTGCCTCCAACATCGTCAAGGTGTTCGAGGGCGGCTGGGCGTCGCTTGCGGTGGCCTTCACCATCGTTCTGGCGATGTGGACCTGGGTGCGCGGCAGCCGCTATCTGTTCGACAAGACCCGTCGCAACGAAATCCCGCTCGATTTCCTCGCCGGCAATCTGTTGAAGAAGAAGCCGCAGCTGGTGTCCGGCACCGCNTATGGAGCAGCCCAACATTCCGCGCGCGCTGGCGATCTGCCGCAAGCAGGGCTGGAAGTTCGACATCATGACGACGTCGTTCTTCTTGTCGCGGCGCTCGCTCAAAGCATCGCCCAATTCCGGCATGCCGGTGTGGCAGGACAAGCTGTTCATCGCGCTCGCCCGCTCGGCGGCCGATGCGACGGAGTATTTCCAGATCCCGACCGGACGTGTGGTCGAGATCGGCACGCNGCTCGCCCGCTCGGCGGCCGATGCGACGGAGTATTTCCAGATCCCGACCGGACGTGTGGTCGAGATCGGCACGCAGGTGGCGATTTAGGGCATGCCGCGGTTGAGAAGAATCGGTGCTGTCACATTGAATGAGCGTTAAGGAAATTCAGGTAGCAGCGCGCCCGGCACTGTAAGTTTCAGCGGCTTGATGCAGCGATAGCTGGCCGGGACGGCTGTCACGCTGTGGCGACACACGCGATTTTGTTCAGATTTGCATGGGAGCGTTACGCAGGTCTCGATGTTGAGCCGATGACAGCGCATTGCAGGGAAAGTGAGCAGGTCGGCAATCGGATCATGGATGGAAACGAACCGCTGAAGCTGGCGTGCCGACTTGAAGCGTTTCATGATCCTTTGGCGTCGTCGGGTCGGCTGGTGCGAATTTTCCGCTCGATTATTCAGGCCTGTGTGCGACCGGTGTTCGAGGCCGGGCATGAGGTCGCGCATGGCGGCATCATAGGATCGGAGCTTGTCGGTGATCATGATCCGTGGTGTCCGCCCTTGAGCTTTCAGCAACTTGCGCATCAGACGCTTTGCCGCCTTGGCATTTCGGCGGCTTTGTACCAGCACTTCGAGGACGAAGCCGTCCTGATCGACGGCACGCCAGAGCCACTGCTTCTTGCACTGATAGCCACGACACATTCGTCGAGATGCCATTTGTCGCCCAGGCAGCCGGCTGATATTGATCTCCTGGGCGAAATGCCGTCCGAATTTCTCCGCGCAGCTTCGAACGGTCTGATGCGTGACGATGATGCCGCGGGCCGCCAGCATGTCCTCAACCATGCGCAGGCTGAGCGGAAAGCGAAAGTAGAGCCATACCGCGTGCGCAATGATCTCGGGGGAAAGCGGTGGCGACCATAGAGCGGACCACGAGCAACTTCTGACATGGCCCAATGTAAGCACATCTTCATAAGCTGTCGGTTGACTTTACGGTGCCGCGCCAAGCGAGCAGCATCCGGCCGGCGGGGCCGACCCCGTCTCCCGGCCGTGAGCAGAACGGCATCACGCAGGGGCCGCTTCATCCTCGACGCGGCCAGCCTGCTTTGCCGTTACCGCCGCCGCCGAAAGCGCCAGGCGTTGCCGCCAGGCGCCGGTCCGCCGGCAGCGGTTCGTCTCCACCGATGATCCGATTGCCAACCAATTCCACTTTCCCCCATACCTGCGTAACGCCGCTATGCAAATCTGGACAAAATCGCGTATGTCGCCGCAGCATGACAGCCGTCCCGACCAGCTATCGCTGCATCAAGACGCTGATATCTTTACAGTGCCCGCACGCCTCTCGCGCGCCAACGGCCAGTCGGTGTCGCGAATTGAGGCGCACTGAAGCCGTCCGGCTCAGCCGATCATGGCGCTTCGGTTGCCGGGTTCGAGGTCGTGGCCTCTGCCGCTGCGCGATTCTAGCAATTGCGCCTTGGAGAGCTCTGCTTCAGCCTCGGCGAGGCATGGCTCGGCTGCGGTTCTCTGCCGCAGAAGGTCCGATTGCGAATTCTTGACGTTGTCACGACGTAGGCGAGCGGCCTTGGCGAACGTCGGATAAGCGAAATGATTGACATCGGAGATGCCGCCCTTCGTTTCCTCGGCGTTTATCTGGAAGTCCAGTTCTCGCGCCATGCGTTCGAAATCGGCAATCATGATGTCTAGCTGGTGCAACTGTCGCCGCTTCTCATTCACCTGAAATTGCTTCAGTCGGACCAGATTACCTCGTGGCTTCATGACTCGGTACTCCGGTACCCATTTCGTCCAATCAAACCGCTCTCTCCCCTTGACGTTAGGCCTACAGCGACTCTCACGTTTTCTGCTGCGAGCGGAACCATATTTTCCAAAATCCTTGGCCGATGGCTATGAGTTCAATGCATCGACAAGCATGCGAGCGGGGGACTTAAGGGGCGGTAAAAAAAGGCGGAATAGGGCGATTTTCACAATGTCTGCATATGAACGCGTTGAGACCTGCGGCGGGCTTGACACACAAAGCAATCATCAAGATTTGCGACATGGACGCCGGGGGGCATGAATACGCCCGCCGTCAGCTACACGCCCCCCGATTTCCGCCGCCTATTATCGCCCACGCGCTCTGGCTTTATTTCCGGTTTCCGCTGAGCCTGCGCCTGGTTGAGGAAATGCTGCTGGAACGCGGCATCGTGGTTTCGTATGAGACAAGTCGCCGGTGGGGCATCTAAGTTCGGGCTGGACTGCGCTCGCTGCTTGCGCCGCAAGCCGCCGTGCCGGAATGATGTCTGGTACCTGAACGAAGTGGTCGTCACCATCGCCCGGCAAAAAGCTTTGGTTGTGGCGCGCCGTCGACCAGGATGGATATGTGCTGGACGAAATCGTGCAAAACCGCCGCAACACCAAGGCCGCCAAGCGCTTGCTGACGCGGCCGTTGAAGAAGCAGGGGCTCGCGCCGAAGCGCATGATCATCGACTAGCTGCGCTCGTATGGAGCGGCAAAGCGACAGGTGATGCCGGACGTCAAGCACCGGTCGCACAAGGGGTTGAACAACGGAGCGGAGAATTCCCATGTGCCGCCGCGAAAACGGGAGCGGATGATGCAGAGGTCCGATCGCCGGGAGGCCTGCAACGCTTCGTCTCGACCTTGTCAGCCCTCCGCAACCTCTTCGTCCCGCCCCAAACGTTCTGCTCTCGCCATACATGTTCATCGCCTCAGCGCGATGGCGCTGGTGATATCACGACGCGTTTGTACCGCTCGACCTACGCCACAGGTGCCGACGCTGTGACGAGCTTCGTCGGTCGCGTGTCGAGTGACGGCACCGGGGACAATTATCGTCGACCGCAGTCCATTGCCCAGACCAAGGCGCTTCTCGGCGTCGGCACGATGGCAAATCGCAGCGTCACGATCTCGGCCGCTGCCCCTTCTGGCGGCGTGGACGGTGATTTCTGGGTGCAGCCGTAATGGCCCTTTACGTCAAAGCCTCCGGGGTCTGGGGGGCGGCTAGCCGTATGGGTGAAAATCTCAAGCCTCTGGACCAAGGCTCGACAGGTCTATGTGCGCAGCTCGGGCGTCTGGGAGAAAATGTTCCCGATAGATCTGGTCTTCAATGGCACTCACGAAGACTCGACTGCCACGACCGTTTACACCCACACCAGCATTCCGCTTCTTGTCGCGCCACACGCTAATCGTCGTGTCATCGTGACAACTGAGACCGAAAGTGCAGTGACCGTCAACAGTATGACGATTGGGGGTGTGGCTGCCACCCTTCTCGCTCAGGTGGAAAGCATCTTCAATTCTGGTGTGGTCTATCTGTCAGTGTGGTCGGCCCTCGTGCCAACCGGTACGACGGCAACGATCGTGACCACGTATAGTGAGAGCGTGTTCCGTGACAACATGTCGGTCTATACGACCACCAATTGGGATGGTGTGGTGGGCACTGTTGCCTCTGACAACAATTCAACGGGTGGCCTGACAACGACCGTCAGCATTGGTGCCCTGGGCGCAGCGATCGCAATTGCGGGCAACGCCACCAAAGGGGCATCGGCACTGCGACATGGACCGGGCTGACCCAACAGTTCTCAAACACACCAGTCACGAATAGAAACCACAGCGGAGCAATGGCAATAGCTACCGCCGCCCAAGCTGCCCTCACCGTAACCTGTGCCTACAGCACTACTCCAGCACTTGTCGCACTGCTGGTGGTTCCGCGGTGCGCAACTCCTGACTGGCGACGGCGTCGGCGACATGCCTTACGGACTCGTATTGCCAGAGCTTGTAATCGTCGACAAACCAGCCAAGTCGGCTCTCGATCGCCGTAGCAAGCTCGTTATAGTCGAGGCTGTCGAGGCCGAGATCCCGCATTCTGGTTGTCATCGACACCTCTACTTTTTCGGCAACTAGAGCATTGAGGGTTTTGAGAACCAGTTGTTCAATTTCAAGTAATGTCATCACTAATACAGCCTTTTGCTTGCAGATTCAGGTAATGCAACCCTGATCGGGGCGCAACCCCCAAACCAGGTGTGCCGTTGAAACATGTTCTTGTCATTGACGATGATGCCGCAATGCGGCGCCTCATCGCCGATGCATGCCCTGAAGGTAACCGCAGTCCACGATAGCAAGCAGTTTGACTATGTTCTTTCACGTGAGCCAGTC
>NZ_AYWB01000015.1:0-106093 GCF_000503035.1 Mesorhizobium sp. LSHC412B00
GGATTGTTCAGCACCATGCCGCCGACCGTGATCAGGCAGTCGGCCTTGAGCACCGCCGAGCCCTGCGTCTTTATGGCGTCCGAGGCAATCGAGTCCGACATGACCGAACAGCCGGTGAGGTTGACGGTGGTGTTGCCGGAAAAGAGCGCAGCCTGGGAGGCCGACGGACTGAGCGCCAGCACGCAAGCTTTGGAGGCGTCATTGATCAGCGCCACCGCCCTTGCCTGTTCGGCAACGGGCGCCTGGTTGAAAATCGCCGTGAAGTAGCGATCGAGGTTCTGCTTGACGATGACCTCCACCGCCTTCTTTGCGGTGTTCGGGCCGGACAATGGCGGCGTGTTGACCTGGATCGTGCCCGGCGTGGCAAAATTGTTCGAGGTCGCGGACTGCGTGGCGGCGGCGATGATGGGCGGGTTATCGGAACCCGCGACTTTCTCGAGCGCGCCGGCATAGGCCGCGGCATCGGCAACGGCCTGCAGCTTGAGGCTGCTGTAGTACCAGAAGGATGTCTCCACACCGAGGCCGGCGCCGCCAACCACGACCGGCAAGGTGAAGGCAACGATGACGGCANCCGTTCGTGGCGCGCCTTAGGCGGCTCAAAGCAAACCAAATCCGGGTGAACGCGTTGGATGCCATATGTATTAGAAACCACGAATAGATAAACGAATGTCTAAAAACTCCATTCCGATTCGACGTAGTCGAACGGGCTAGCTAGGCGCAAGTTGCAGCGACCGCGCAACATCCTGTCGGAGGTTCCGCCCCAATCGACGAATGCGAAATATGCCGCTATCCCGAACTTTGTTGTCGACCAAGTGACATTTAAATGCCCCCTCTGCGAAGAAGCTATCGAGAAGACAGGGGACACCGCGCTGCCGGTAAGGGGAAAGATCGGCTCACGCCGCCTCAGGAACTTTGTGCAATCCGTCCGGGGCTGGCTCTGAGGGCCACACACGCCCGAAACCAACCACTCCAGCCACGATCAGTCCGTGAGGCGCCCACGAAACAACGTGGTGCCGTCGGTCAGCTGCGACCTGGAGATATCCCGGAACCCAGCCCCGGCCATCCACCCGCGATACTGACCTTCCGTGTACGATTCGCCCGCGCGGTAAAGGTTCAGGAAGGTGAGATTGAGAAAGACACCCTCAGGCGGGCCGAGACGGTCGTCATCGACGACACCCCACCCCGCAATTGCGATCTCGCCTCCTTGGGTGAGGCAACGCGCCGCGTTCAGGATCGAACTGCGCGCCTGGTCCGGCGGCAGGACCTGGACGACAGCCTTCAGGATTGCCAAGTCATGCCGGCCGGTCGATGGCGCGACCGTTATGTCGCCTTCTTCGACAACCACATCGCCGGCACCGTATTCCGACAGGATCGCTGGTGCGACCGCCGCGACCGTCGGGAGTTCCATCAAAGTCGCCGCAATATGCGGCCATCGCTCGCGAAGACCGACCAGAATGGTCCCGGCGCCGCCGCCGATGTCGATCACCGAACTGACCGCCGAGAAGTCCAGTTCACGGGCGAGATTTCGGCCGAAAATCACCCCTCCCGGTGCGAGCATGCGGCTGAAGGCCGCTGCGGATTCTGGCCCCGCTTCGGAAAAGTCGTGCAGCGCGGCCGGCCGATTCTGCCGCAGCGACTCTGCGGTCAAAAGGTCGGCTCCCCAGAGTTCGCGCAGCAGCACATGATCGCCGCCGCGATAGGTCGGCTTGGACGCGTCAAGAAACTCCGACGCTTCGGCTCCGTTGCGAAACTGACCATCCTCGACGTCGAGGAGACCGATGCTGGCGAGCGCGTAGAGGAGCCGCGACAGACGAGCGGGCTCGACTTTGAGCGCTGCCCCAAGGCTGTCGGCAGTCGCAGCATCGCCGCCGAGCCAGGTGAAGATGCCAAGGTCCAGCCCGGCACGAAGCGCCAAGGCGGGGGGCACCCCTGCGATCAGCTTGTCGATCCGATCGGAATCCACCATGTCATATCCCGTTGTGCGATCCAGGATCGACTTTGAACAGCTCGGCCAACCTCGTCAAATCAGTTCGCCAGCGCGCCGCTCTCCGCGTCGAGCAGGTTCAGCTTGGCGGTATCGGGTTCGACGTAAAGCGTATCTCCGGGGCCAGCGCTGATCCTACCAGCGCCCGCGACCGTTGTGCGCCGGCCCGGCATACCTCAAAAATCCGGCTGTGATAATGGCTGGTCGCGCCTTCGGACGCTACGCAGGCAAGGCCAGCAGCGCCAGTCCGGCCAGCGCCGAGCCGGCCAATGTCGGCAGCATGCCGATCCTCAGTTTCAGCATGGCGACCATGGCGGCCGCCGCCAGCAGCGCGGCGCGCCAATCCAGCGACGACAGCACCGGTAGCTCCATCCCAAGACCAAAACGGTGCACCGCGCCGAAGACGACATGCAGTGCGAACCACAGCGCAAGGTTCATCACCACGCCGACCACAGCCGCCGTGATCGCACTCAGCGCCGCCGACAGCGCCTTGTTGCCGCGCAGCGCCTCGATGTAGGGGGCACCCAGAAAGATCCAGAAGAAGCACGGCACGAACGTCACCCAGACCGTCAGCAATGCGCCGAGCGATCCGGCCACAAGCGGTCCCATCGCACCGGCGTGACGATAGGCGGCGACGAAGCCGACGAACTGCAGCACCAGGATCAATGGTCCCGGCGTCGTCTCGGCCAGACCAAGCCCATCGACCATTTCACCCGGCGCCAGCCAGCCGAACGAGGTCACCGCTGCCTGCGCGACATAGGAGAGCGCAGCGTAGGCGCCGCCGAATGTGACCACCGCCATCAGGCTGAAGAAGTCGCCAAGCTGTGCCCAAACACTGGCAGGGCCGGTCAGCGCCAGGATCAGTACGACCGGCCCGAGCCAGATCGGCAGCCAGATCGCGATGGTGCGCGGCGCGTGCCATTTCGTCGGCTTGGTGTGAGCGAGGTCGCCGCGTTCGAACATGACGTCGACGGCGCCCCTGACATCGGGCAAATTGTCCTTGCCGCGTGCGGCTCCGGAAAAACGCGCCGGTGCCAAGCGGTTGCCGATCCAGCCGGTCAGCCCTGCAACCAGGATGATCAGCGGAAACGGCAGCCTGATGACATAGATGGCAAGGAACGCGGCCACCGCGATCGCCATCATCACCCGGTTCTTGAGCGCCCGTTTGCCGATGCGGAGGACCGCCTCGACGACGACGGCCAGCACCGCCGCCTTGATGCCGAAAAACAGCGCCTCGATGACGGGCGCATCATTGTAAAGCACGTAGAAGATGCTGAGGCCCAGCATGACAAACGCACCGGGCAGCACGAACAGGATGCCGGCAACGAGGCCGCCGGCGGTCCGGTGCAGCAGCCAGCCGATATAGATGGCGAGCTGCTGTGCCTCGGGGCCTGGCAGAAGCATGCAGTAGTTGAGCGCATGCAGGAACCGCTGCTCGCCGATCCAGCGGCGATCCTCGACCAATTCCTTGTGCATCAGCGCGATCTGTCCGGCCGGCCCGCCGAAGGAGAGCAGGCCGATCCTTGCCCACAGTTTCGCGGCTTGGCGGAAGGTCGGGACGATCGGAGCCTCGGTAGCCTGTGCATCGTCGTCCGCGGCGAGGGCGCTCATGGCGCTTTGCCCGCGCTGGGCCAATTGTGGGTTTCGTCAGTGGCATCGCGGCACCATCTGAAGAACGCATCGTAGAGCAGCATGCCGGCATCAAGCTGTTCGAGATCGTCGCGGAACATGCGCGACAGCCCGAGCGATGCAGCGAGGAACCCGGCCGCCTGCGGTACGAGATCGAGGCGCGCCGTATCGGCTGCACGCACGATCAGCGCAAGGCGATCGAGCGCTTCGGACCGCAACCCGAACTCTTCGATCATCGTGTCGAAGGTGCAGCGCTCGCCGCGATGGCTCCAGAACACGTCGTCGATGTCGAAGGCAACCGCCCCAAACCGATCGGCGGCCGCCAGCACTTCAGACGGCTCGACAAACAGGAACACCGCCGAGGGATCGACGAAGCGGCGGATCAGCCAAGGACAGGCGATGCGGTCGACCTTGGGGCGGGCACGCGTCACCCAGACCGTGCGGCCCTTGTCGTCGCGGGGCGGTATCTTGTCGGCCTTGACCAGAAGTCCCTTGGCCGCCTGCCACGCCTCGAAGCCGCCTTCAAGGGATTCGGCAGCAATGCCCTCATGGCGCAGCCACGCGGCAACGCCTTGCGAGAGCTTCAGCCCCTTCTGGCAGATGACGACAGCATGAGCCCCCGTGAACTCGGCCGCCCAGCTCGAAACAGACTTGAAGTCGCGCCGGCACGAGGCCGGAAGCAGCCGCGGATCGACGTCGTAGTCTTCGTCGATGCGGACATCGACAAGAACAGGCGCGTCGGACAGACCGACAAGGCGGGAAAGCTGCGCTACGGTGATTGCGGTTGTTGACGGCATGGCGTCCACCTCCAGAGTGAGAGTTTGGACGCGATCATTGGGCTGACGCCTCACGGGGTCGTCGCGAAGGAACCCCTTGCCACAATGCTGGATTGATCTTTCGTCTTTGTCAAGGAAAGAGCGGCGCCGGGGGAGCGCGCCTACTGCGCCGTCCAGCCGCCATCCATCGGCAAAGTCGTGCCGGTAATCTGCCTGGCCGAGTCCGAGCACAGAAACAGCGTCAGCGCGGCGAGCTCCTCGACGGTGACGAATTGCTTCGTCGGCTGTGCCGCCAGGAGCACGTCGCGCTTGACCTGTTCCTCGGTCATGCCGCGCGCCTTCATCGTGTCGGGGATCTGCTTTTCGACCAGTGACGTCCAGACATAGCCGGGCGCGATGGCGTTTACGGTGATGCCGTCCTGCGCGACTTCCAGCGCTACCGTCTTGGTCAGACCCGCTATGCCGTGCTTGGCCGAGACGTAAGCCGACTTGAACGGCGAGGCGACCAGTGCATGCGCCGACGCGGTGTTGATGATGCGGCCCCATTTGCGCGCCTTCATGCCGGGCACCACGGCCTTGATCGCGTAAAAGGCGGCAAGCAGATTGATGCGGATGATGGCTTCCCACTTGTCGTCGGGAAACTCCTCGATTGGCGCGACATGCTGTATCCCGGCATTGTTGACCAGAATGTCGAGGCTGCCCAAGGCCTGCTCGGCTTCGCGCACCATGGCGGTCACCGCTGCGCCGTCCATCATGTTGGCGCCGGAGTAGCGGCACTGGACGCCAAAATCCTTCTCGATGCCGGCGCGCTCCTGTTCGATCGCCGCGGCTTCGCCAAGGCCGTTGATCGTGACGTTGGCGCCCTCGGCGGCAAGGGCGCGGGCAATGGCCAGGCCAATGCCGCTGGTCGATCCGGTGACGAGCGCATTCTTCGAAGAAAGGGAACCCATGGAGATCTCGCGACTGTTAGGAGGACTACAAAGGCACATAGTTTGTGCGCCGCAACATGACAATGCCATAACCATATGTCGGCGCCATCACAGCCCTAAAACGCGCTTTGCCGGCCTCGCCGAGCGCCGTCTCAAGGCTGACACGGCAGTGTTATGGTGCGGCGCAACATAGTCGGCCGCGCATTCGCGCAGTCATTCCTGAACCATCGATCCAACGAATCAGGGGGCTGTAGCTTGAAATCGCCGATGTCGTGATGCGTGCCTATGCCATGCCGCTCACCAACCGTCCTTTCCGCCCGGCCCGTATCGCTTCTTCGATCCGACGCCCTGAGCTATCCTGCAATCTCCAGCAGGGCCGATACCAGCAAGTGGCGTTCGTCGGCGGACAGCACGTCGGAATCGAAGAGGTTCATGCTGCGCAGCCCTTCGATGGCCAGAAAGCAGACCAGCAGCGTCTTGAGGTCCGGCGTCTCGCTCTTCAGCCGCTGCAGCAGCTGCGACTTGAAGGCTTTTATCGGCGTCAGGAAATCCGGATCCTCGGCGATCGCCGAGAATATCCACGAAGCCGTCGGCTTCGGCTCCTCGCAATCATCCGCCGAGAGCCGGATATAGGTGGCGAGCAGGCTCTCGCCGCTGGCGCCGGCGACACGGCCCGATTCCAGCGCCAGCTCGAACGCGCGCAGGTAATTCTCCACCAGGCCCTGCATCAGTTTGGCCTTGGTCGGAAAGTTATATAACAGGCCGCCTTTCGACACGCCGGCGCGGCTGGCGACGGCGTCAAGCGACAGGCTGCCGGGACCGGCCTCGCGTGCGACATCGGCGGCGGCGGCGAGTATCTTGTCGCGCGAATTTGCCCTTTGGGTCTTCATCGATCCCTTCCCCCGCACCAGCCTAGGCGGAATTGACAAGACCGTCCAGACGGTACAGTAAGTCCGCCGTCATTTGTAATCGGGACCTGGCGTCGATAAGTGTCCCGCTATTCGGCTATTTTGCCGGACATCGGCCGAGGGGACAGTTCGTGAAGCGCTTCATCTCTATCACCGCAATTCTGCTTCTGCTCGCTCTGGTGTGCGTCGGCGTTGTCGGCTTCAACCTGTTCCGCGACAACGCTATCAAACAGTATTTCGCCACCATGAAGCCGCCGGCGACGACCGTATCGACGGTTGTCGTCAAGCCTTCCGACTGGACGCCGGGGGTCGAGGCGATCGGCACGGTACGCGCCGTGCGCGGTGTCGACCTTACCGTCGAGACCAGCGGCATCGTCAAGGACATCCTTTTCCATGCCAACCAGAAGGTGCCGGTCGATTCGGTCCTGCTGCAGCTCGACGATGCCGTCGAACGCGCGGATCTGGTCGCGGCCAAGGCGCAGTCCGTGTCCGACAAGACGGCGCTCGAACGCGCGCTGGAGCTGCAGCGGCGCGGCGTCGGAACGGATGCCACGCTCGACACCGCTCAAGCCGCTGCATCGGCCTCCGCCGCGCAGGTCAACAAGCTGCAGGCCGTGCTTGATCAGAAGCAGCTGACGGCGCCGTTCGCCGGCACCGTGGGCATCCCCAAGATCGACCTCGGCCAATATCTCTC
This sequence comes from Mesorhizobium sp. LSHC412B00, assembly GCF_000503035.1. Classification (NCBI taxonomy): domain Bacteria; kingdom Pseudomonadati; phylum Pseudomonadota; class Alphaproteobacteria; order Hyphomicrobiales; family Phyllobacteriaceae; genus Mesorhizobium; species Mesorhizobium sp. LSHC412B00. Next base: position 6,921 of record NZ_AYWB01000015.1, read on the forward strand.
GCCCGGCAACGCAGTGGTGACCTTGCAGGATCTGGACACCATGCGGGTCGATTTCTCGGTACCCGAACAGCAGCTGCCGCTGCTCAAGATAGGCCAGGCGGTGCGGCTCGGCCTCGGCGGCACCGGCGGCGGCGCCGACATGCCGTTTGCCGGCTCCATTCGCGGCATCGATCCCAAGATCGACGCTTCAAGCCGCCTGGTGTCCGTCCGCGGCGAGGTCGCCAACCCTGACGGCAAGCTGACGCCCGGCCAGTTCGTCCAGGTTCGCGTCGAGCTGCCGCAGGAGAAAAACATTCTGTCCTTGCCGCAGACGGCATTGACGTCGAGCCTCTATGGCGACTTCGTCTTCGTCGTCGTTCCGGCGAAGCCGGCGGAAGGCGCCCCAGCCGCGAAACCCGAGGAAAAGCCTGCTGCAGGGGCCGACGCGGCAAAGCCGGCGGCAGATGCAAAGCCGGCAGACGCGAAACCGGCTGCCGAAGACGCCGCGGCGAAGCCCGCGGACAAGCCGGCTGTCGACCCGGCGAAGCCCGCGGCAGAACCGGAAAAGCCGGCGCTCGTGCTGTCGCAGGTGTTCGTGAAGCCCGGCCGCCGCAACGACGGCATGGTCGAGATCGTCGAGGGCATCAAGGCTGGAGACGAGGTCGTCACCGCCGGCCAAAACCGTCTCTTCAACGGCATGTCCGTCGCTGTCGACAACACCATTGACCCCAGCAAGTCGGCGAACCAGCAGGCTCAGCAATGAACTTTTCCGACATCTTCATTCGCCGGCCGGTCCTCTCCACCGTCCTCGCCTGTATGATCCTGCTCCTGGGTTTCCAGGGCATCTTCAACCTGTCGATCCGGCAGTATCCCAAGGTTGACGAGACGGCGATCACCATCACCACCGCCTATCCCGGCGCCAGCGCCGACCTGATCCAGGGCTTCATCTCCGCCCCGATCGCGCGGGCCGTCGCCTCGACCGAGAACATCGACTACGTCACCTCGTCCAGCCGGCCGTCTTCGAGCACTGTGGTCGTCCAGATGAAGCTCGGCTCCAATCCGGATGTCGCGCTGACCGAGGTCCTGTCGAAAGTGCAGGGCGTACGCGGCACCTTGCCGGATGCATCCAAGGACCCGGTCATCGTCAAGGGCACCGGCCAAGAGTTCGCGATGATGTACATCTCGATGCAGAATCCGAACATGAGCAAGGAGCAACTCACCGAATATATCGAGCGCGTCGTGCGGCCCCGCATGTCGACGGTCGAAGGTGTCGCCGACGTGCAGATCTTCGGCGCCGAGGAATATTCGATGCGGGTCTGGATCGACCCGGTCAAGCTTGCTGCGCGTGGCGTCACCGCCGCCGAAGTGCTGGCGGCGATCAACAACTCCAACTTCCTGTCGGCGCCCGGCAACACCGAGAACGAATATGTCGTCTCCTCGATCACGGTTCGCTCGACGCTGCAGACGCCTGAGGCCTTTGCCGAGCTTCCGCTGCGCTCGACGGACGGCCAGGTGGTGCGCTTGCGCGACGTGGCGCGAGTCGAGCTTGCCGCCGAGAGCACCGACACGAGGGTGAGCTTCAATGGCAAGCCCGGCACCTTCCTCGCCATCTTCCCGACGCCGGCCGCCAACCCGCTGACAACGGCGGAGGCGATCCACAAGATCGTGCCTTTGATTCAAGAGACGCTGCCGAAAGGCATGACCATCGAAATCGTCTACGATTCCACCGAACAGATCAGCGCCTCGATCGATGAAGTGTTCAAGACCATCGCCGAAGCCGTCGCCATCGTCGTCGTGGTCATCCTGTTGTTCCTCGGCTCATTCCGCTCGGTGATGATGCCGATCGTGACCATCCCGCTGTCGCTGGTCGGCGTCTGCTTCCTTTTGTTTGCGGTCGGCTATTCGATCAACCTTCTGTCGCTGCTGGCCATGGTGCTGGCCATCGGCCTTGTCGTCGACGACGCTATCGTGGTGGTGGAGAACATCCATCGCCACATGGAGGAGGACCACATGTCGCCGATGCAGGCGGCCTTCAACGGCATGCGCGAGATTTTCTCCGCCATCGTGGCCATGACCATCACGCTCGCCGCCGTGTTCGCGCCGCTGGCCTTCACCGGCGGCCTGACCGGTGCGCTGTTCCGCGAGTTCGCGGTGACGCTCGCCGGTTCGGTGGTGCTGTCCGGCCTCATAGCCGTCACCATCACGCCGATGATGGCGGCGCGTCTGCTCAAGGCGGGATCGCACAGTCGCTTCCAGCGCGTCGTCGACGGAACCTTCAGCCGTGTCGAGCATGTCTATGAGCGGGCGGTAACCGCCTCCTTGAGAAATCGACCGGTGACGCTGCTGATGGTCGTGGCGCTGGTTGCGCTCACCGGCTTCATGTTCACCAAGACCTCGAGCGAACTGGCGCCGGAAGAGGACCAGGGCTTCCTGTTGTCGATCGTGACGGCACCGCGCTACGCGACCTCGGACTACACCGAGACCTACGTCAACCAGATCCTCGGCTTGGTGAAGGACATTCCCGAAACCAGGGCGCAATTCTCCGCCGTTGCCTTTGGCGGCGCCACCAACGGCGCCTTTGTCGGCTTCGCCTTCAAGGATTGGGCCGAGCGCCAGCGCAACTCAAAGGAGCTTCAAGCCGATATCCAGGGACGCCTCGGCAAGGTGGCCGGCGTCGAGGCCTTCGTCTTCGCGCCGCCGACGCTGCCGGGCTCCGGCGGCGGCCTGCCGATCTCCATGGTGGTGCGCTCGACCGGTGGTTCCGCCGAGGTCTACGAGGCGGCCGAGCAGATTAAGAACAAGGCGCAGGCCTCCGGCCGCTTCATCGTCGTGCAAAACTCGATGTCCTTTGACGCTCCGCAGGTGACGGTGACCATCGACCGCGACCGCGCGGCGGCTCTCAACCTGCCGATCGCCGACATCGGCCAGACGCTGACGCTGCTGGTCGGCGGCGCCGAAGTGGCTCAGTTCGACCGCGATTCCAACAGCTACGACATCATCCCGCAGGTGCCGAAGGAATTCCGCGACAATCCCGAGAAGCTCGGCGAATATTTCGTGCGTAGCGTGACCGGCGAAATGGTGCCGCTTTCAGCGGTAGTGAAGATTTCGACCAACGCCGCGCCGGCCGCGATCGAGCAGTTCAACCAGCTGAACTCGGCGACGATATCAGCGCTGCCGCTTCCCGGCGTCACCACGGGCGACGGGCTGCAGACCCTGGAGAACCTTGCCAAGGAGAGCCTGCCCGATACCTTCTTCATCGATTATTCCGGCCAGTCCCGGCAGGAGAAGGAGCAAGGCAACACGATCCTTATCGCGTTCGCAGCCGCCGTAATCGTCATCTATCTGGTGCTGGCGGCGCAGTTCGAAAGCTTCCGCGACCCGCTGATCATCATGATGGCGGTGCCACTGTCGATCTTTGGCGCCATCGTGCCGCTCAATCTGGGGCTTGGAACGCTCAATATCTACACGCAGGTCGGCCTGATCACACTGATAGGTCTGATCACCAAGCACGGCATTCTTCTGGTCGAGTTCGCCAACCAGCAGCGCGAGTTGCATGGCATGAGGCGGCGCGATGCGATCGTCGCCTCGGCCAAGGTGCGCTTGCGGCCGATCCTGATGACGACAGCGGCGATGGCGCTCGGCGTCGTGCCGCTGATCGTGTCCAGTGGTGCTGGTGCGGCGGCGCGCTATTCGATGGGCCTCGTAATCTTCACCGGCATCCTGGTCGGAACCATGTTCACCCTGTTCGTGGTGCCGATGTTCTACACCTTCATCGCCAGCAAGGACCTGCCGCACCACGCCGAAAAGCCAGACCCGAAGCTGATGCCGGTGCACGCGGACTGAGCGCGAACGGCGTCAGCGAACAAACGAAAAGAGGCCGGAAATTTCCGGCCTCTTTTTTGACTGGATTGATTTACCGCGAAGCCCCGATGGAGCTCCAAGGCGGGAACTTGCGGTGCGGCATGACCTGTCCGGCTGCGCTGCACCATCGCTCCAAACGCAGTCTGCTACTTGACGATGACGATGCTGGTGTTGGTCGGGCCGAAGGTTTCGACCAACTGGTAGAAGTCGGCGGCATTGTCGGGATGCAGCCGCACGCAGCCATGCGACGCCGGCCGTCCCAGCCGCTTGATGGCGTTGGTCGCATGCACGGCGTAGCCGCCGCTGAAGAAGACCGAGTGCGGCATCGGCGCGTTGTCGTATTTCTTCGAATGCCACATCTCGTACATGCGGGTCGGCTTGAACGAGCCGGTCGGCGTGACATGCGCACTGTCGCCGGTCGAGACCTTCCAGGCGAAACTCGGCCGGCCATCGACCAGCACTTCCATGGTCTGCTGCGACAGCGAAACACGCGCGACGATCTGGTTTGCCGCGGCATGGGCGGTGCTGTTGGCGGCGCCAAGCAGAAGCGCGGCGCCGGCGGCTGCGGCGGTGACGTTGATGAGTTTGGCGGAAATGGCTTTGTACATGATGGCTCCTCTTTGCCGGTCCTGCCGGCGTCAATTCGGTGGCCGCCTTATCCCTGCGCCATGTTTCAGACTGACTTCGCTGAGGCTCGTTTGTGTTTCGAATCTGTTTCCTCTGGTTAACAAGCAAGGTGGACAAGGAGCGTGCTCCCGTCTTCGCTGCGCACTCCCGATCACGCACCGCCCCCCAAACGAAAGTGCTGATGTCCTTATATGAAAGAAGATTGGCATCGCTCGAAACCGACTTGCAACAAAGCGCGGCCTGGGCGGCATGATCTGGTTACAGGCTCACGGCAAAGTCATCCCAACGAGAACAGCCGGCGCCAACGAAAAATGAGCATCAAATCGACAACCCTGTCCTGGCTCTTCAGGATAAGCATCGCCGCATTTGTCGTCGGCGGCATCGGCACAGTAGCCGGCACCCCGATGACGAAACTGGCGGTGATGAATTCGGGTGAGATTTCGACGCTGCATGCCGCGCTGTTCATAGCCTTGGTCTGGATTGTCTCCAGTCTGCGCATCAACCGTCTCAGGGCCCTCTGGCGGGTCGGCCTCGGGTTGAAGTGGATGCGCGGCCCCTCCGGCAACTTGCTGCCGAGAGGACCGAAGGCCCGCGTCGCAACGGGGGGCTCCGTGGGCGACGCGGGCACTTCGGGTTTATCCTGAAGCACCCGCGGTTCTGATTTTGGGGACAACCGATGAAGACGAAATCTGCAGCCTCCGTGCTTTCGGTACTGCTCTATGCACAAGGCCTGCTCGGCTTTGCCGGTCTCGCCACGGTTCTCCTGAAGGACCGCGCGCATGCCGCCAGCGAAATCGTAGTCGCCAGCGAATTGCCGTCGGGACCATCGCTTCTGGTGGTGCGCTGACGCCTATGCATGGCGCCCAAGATTGCGCAGCTTTTTTGGGCGAGCCGAGGAACAATCCAGCCTCCCAACCCTCAGTCGGCGCGCTGCGTCGGCGGGTCGAACCGGTAGCCTGCGCCGCGTATAGTTGTGATGGTTTCGGTGTCGAGCTTGCGGCGCAGCCGCACGATGCGCGAATCGATCGAGCGGTCGAAGGCATCGGCATTTTCGGCGGGCGCCGCCGCAATGATGTCGTCGCGCGTCAGCACCTTGCGCGGGCTGGCCAGAAACAGCCTGAGCAGCGCCACCTGGCCCGGCGACAGCTGTTCTTCCGTACCCGAACGGTGCATGACGATGGCCGACCGCAAATCGACGGTGGCATTTTCCAGCACGATCAGTTCCTGGGCGGACCTGCCGCGCCGCGTCAGCAGGCCGCCGATGCGCGCGGCAAGCTCCCTGACATTGAGCGGACTTTCGACGACATCTGCGGCGCCAAGCTCGAGCGCCAGCACCTTGTCGACCAGATCGGCCGGCCGGCAGATCAGGATGAAATCCGGCCCCGCCTTCCCGTCCGCGCTCTGGCCGCCGCCATAACGCCTGAGCAGGTCCCGCCCTTCCGCCTGGCTGAGGCTGTCGCCGACGATGACGATATCGATGCCTCCGGCCGAAAGCAGGGATTCAGCTTCCCAGGGCTGCCGCGCCTCGCGCACGTCATGGCCGCGCCGGTCGAGATGATCGGCAAGATCGCCGGCCACCACATCGGCGACGGAAACCAGCGCGATGACGGATCGTGCAGCCATGTTTTTCTTCCCGTTCCCCCGCAACCGGATATGAGTGCTGGACATCATGTTTATACCCAATCTACTTTCCGCTGAAAGCGGGAGCGAGGCCATAGTGCGGGCACGGATTGTCATCGTCGAGGACGAGCCCGATCTCCGGGACGCGGTCGCCGAGTATCTCGGCGCCAACGGCTACGATGTGACCCAGGCCGGAAGCGCGGCCGAGGCGCGCGCCTTGCTGGAGACGGAATCGTTTCATTTGGCCATTCTCGACATCGCCATGCCGGGCGAGGACGGACTGTCGCTCGGCCGCTGGCTGCGCTCGAAAATACCGGTCGGCATCATCTATGCCACGGCTGCCGGCACCGCACTCGACCGCATTGTCGGGCTGGAGCTTGGCGCCGACGACTACATCGTCAAGCCCTACGAGTTGCGTGAGGTGCTGGCTCGTGTGCGCAGCGTGCTGCGCCGCGTTCCGCAGCCGAGCCCGCCCCAGGCGGCGAAGACACAAGCCGATGGCGGCCGCCGCCTGACCTTCGGCCCGTTCCAGGCCGACCTCGACGGCAGGCTTGTCACCGGCGCCAACGGCGCCGTCATCGACATGGCCAAGAGCGAGTTCGATGTGCTGGAGGTTTTCCTGACCCGCGCCAACCGGCTGTTGACGCGATCGGCGATCTCCGAGGCGATTGGTTTTGTTGAGGATCCTGAATCGTCGCGCGCCGTCGACATTCGCATCATGCGGCTGCGCAAGAAGATCGAAACCGATCCGGCCAATCCGAAATTTTTGCGCACAGTGCGCGGCGAAGGCTATATCTTCTCGCTGCCGACCGGTGACGGGCACTAGAGCAATTACAGGAAAAGTGTACGCGGTTTTCCGCCCGGAATTGCGTAAAAACAAAGAGATAGAGGCTTCTCCGTTTCCGTGAAACGGTGAAACGCTCTAGCAATTCCAGGAACAGTGCGTAGCGATTTCCGTTCGGGATTGCATTGAAACATGGAGCGTTTCACCTTTTTCGTGAAATGCTCCATAGCTGCCTAATTCGACGGCCCTTTACTGATGGCTGACATGACCGCTGAACCAGCACCACGTATGGACCCGCAAGGCGCTCGCCAGAGCGCCGCGATGGCGGCTGTGCGCGTCGTCCGCCGGTTGCGCGATGCCGGCGACTGGCAGCGCGAGATGGAAACCATCCTCGAAACGCTCTGCAGCGCCATGAATTGCCAGCGCGGCATCCTGTTCAGGCTGCGCGAATTGCCCGGCCAGGGCTTCGCCCAATCGGTCGCCGCCTACTGGATCGATCCTCGCTTCGGCGGCGAACTGGCTTCGCCGACGGTGATCATGCAGTCGATCGTCGATACCGATCCGCTGCTGGAGCGGATTGGAGAGGACGAGCGGCAAGGCAAGATCTTCGCCGGCCATACGCGCGATCTCGACGGGTTCCTCAGGGCCGATTTCGAAAAGCAGCACATCAAGTCGTTCCTGTCGGTATCGGTGTTCGCGCACGGTCATCTGTGGGGCACGTTCGCGGTCAATGACTGCCTAAACGAGCGCGAATGGACCGAAGAGGAAGAGGCGACGATGCACATCATCGCGCTCGCCATCGGCGACGCCATCGAGCACTCGCCGTCCGACGCCCATGCCAGCGAAGTCATCCGCCGCACCATGCTGCAGGCGTCGCTCGACGCCATCATCGTCATCGACGAGACCGGCTCGATCATCGAATTCAATCCGGCCGCCGAAAAGATGTTCGGCTATCAGCGCAGCGACATCCTCGGCAAGGACCTGCTCGATACCGTGGTGCCGGAATATTACCGCAAGGGCTATGTCTCGGGCGCCGAATACATGTCTGGCCGCGGCGCGCCGATGGTTGGCCAACGGCTTGAGACCGTGACACAGAATGCGGCCGGCGAGGTGTTTCCCATCGAATTGACGGCGACCGAGATGCGGGTGGCTGACCGTCAGCTCATCTTCGGTTCGATCCGCGATCTGCGCGATAAGCTGCGCGCCGAAGAAGAGATCAACCGCCAGCGCGAAAAACTGCACCAGAACGAGAAGATGGCGGCGATGGGTTCACTGCTGGCCGGTGTTTCGCACGAGCTCAACAACCCGCTCGCCGTGGTCGTTGCGCAGTCGACGCTGCTGCATGAATTCGCCACCGACCCGCAGACCAAGGTTCGCGCCGAGAAAGTGCGCGCCGCTGCCGAGCGCTGCGGCCGCATCGTCAAAAGCTTCCTGTCGATGGTGCGCCTGCATCCGGCGGCGCAGGCCGAGACCGATCTCAACCAGGTGATCCGCGCCGCACTCGAAGTAACCGCCTATGGCGCACGCTCGAGCGGCATCATCATCGACACCGATTTCGCGCCCGGCCCGCTGCTGGCGATGGCCGATGCCGACCACGTCACGCAGGTGGCCGCCAATTTCCTGATCAACAGCCAACACGCTCTGGCCGGTATCGGCGGCGACCGCCTGATCAAGGTGCGGACATTCCGCAGCGATCGCGGCAACCCCGGGTTTTCGGTCGAGGACAACGGACCGGGCATTCCCGAGGCGATCCGCAGCCGCATCTTCGAATCCTATTTCACCACCAAGCCGGTCGGCGTCGGCACCGGCATCGGCCTGTCGATCTCGAAATCGATCGTCGAGCGCCACAACGGCAATATCTGGTTCGAGGAGGTGCTGCCGCGTGGCGCGCGCTTCGTCGTCCAGCTGCCGGTAATCACCGGCGGCGCGGCAGCAGCCGGCGACAGCCCGGCTCGTTCCAGCGGCTTGCGCCATGCGCTGATCATCGACGACGAACCCGACGTCGCCGGCTCCCTCTCCGACATCCTGGAACTGATGGGTATCAAGTCGCGGGTCGTGCCGGCCTGGACGTCGGCGGCGGCGACCTTGACCGGCCACATGCCGCCAGACATCGTCTTTTCCGACTTGCGCATGCCCGGCACCAGCGGCATTGCCATCTACCGCGAATTGCTCGCCGACAACCTGGCGCTGGCCAAACGCTTCGTGCTGGTCACCGGCGACCTGATCGGCGCCAAGGCCGAGATCGAAGCCTTGCCGGCGCCGCAGCGCCCGCAAATCCTGGAAAAGCCGTTCTCGACGCTGGACGTCCGCGGCGTACTCTCGGCAATAGCCGACCAGGTCGCCGCCGCCGGCTAAGTTTTCGGAAGCACCCATGTAGGGTCTATCGAGATTCGGGTCAGGCCGAGTCGAGAATGGTGGTTCCCGAGAACCGGAGCGGAGCGTACTTGAAGTACGCGAGCACCGGAAGCGCAGGGAACCTCCATGCGCAGGCCGGCCTCACCCGAATATCGATAGGCCCTAAAAAAGAGGCTCCCGACCGAGGGAAGCGGCGGGAGCCAAGAACGAGCGCGGGAGGAAGCGCTCGGGAGGTTCAGAAAACGTTGGGTGTCGTGGTCAGCGGCGCTGCGTTGGCGATCATGCGGACGGAACGCGCCTTGTGCACGCCGGACTGGGCGGCGATGACGCGCAGGCACTCCGCGCTCTCGGCGCCCCAGGCCTGACCCTGGCAGGCAAAATCGATTTCCGGCTCCGGCAGCCGGGCGGTCTTGATGGTGGTCGGCGCGCCCTGGACAACATTGGCCGGCGGGTTGAGCGAAGCAAAAGCCGGACCGGAAGCCGGTGTCAGGAACATGACGGCCAGAGCGCAGGCGCCCAGCATGGAGAACATCGCAACCGGATGGTCGCTGGCGCGCTGACGCAGTGCCAGTTTGGCGCGTCGATCGTTGCTAGTGATCTCGACTTTCGTATGCATTGCTGCTCCCCTTCGTTTTCTTATGAAACGAACCTAAGCGCGCCTGGTAACGGGCGAATGATGCGCTTGGCTTGCCCGCGTAACAGGTTTGAAACAAGAAATTCGGGCATATCCGGACAGATCCGGTCATGTGCCGACGGCAAGATGCGTTTGCGAAGCTGTTTCATCCGGGCAATCAAATGTTGACGACAGGCGGGCCGCGAACGCACCAAGCCCGCTTCCTGTCGGCCGCACTATGAACAAGCTCACACTGCGGATCGAATTTGCGGACGCCAGGTATTTTCGTCTCGGAGCGGGCCGTGTTTGCAAGCTCGGCACGGCCAAATCCGCATGCCGGACAGCTATTTCACGCCCCCGGTTAACGCCCGGATATTCCGGGATTTTCTGGCTTTCAGCTGGTCCTGTTGTGCCGACTTGAAAAGTTGTGATTTCTACAAGCCATTGCATTTCAATGTAAAATATGGTTTTATTGAATGAGTATTCAATAAAAGAAGAGCTTTTTTATGAACCCGCATCTCCGTGACGTGGCGATCCCCAATGATTGGGACCGGCGGGGTCTGCCGGGCTGGAGTTATCACTCCGACGCGCTTCTCGAACTTGAGAAGGAATACGTCTTCCGCAACCATTGGCAGATCGCCGGCCATGTCTGCGACGTGCCGAATGCCGGCGACTATCTGACTATGGACGTGGTCGGCGAGCGGGCGCTCATCGTGCGCGGCAAGGACGGCGTCGTGCGCGCCTTCAACAACATGTGCCGGCATCGCGGCAGCCGCGTCGTCGCCGACAGCCAGGGCACCTGCAAGAACGCGCTGGTCTGCCCGTTCCATGGCTGGGTCTACAATCTCGACGGCACGCTGCGCGGCGCCGCCCGGCCGCGCTCCTTCCCCGAGCTCGACAAGACCGAATTCGGCCTGATGCCGCTCGACCTTGAGATATGGATGGGCTTCATCTTTGTCCGCTTTCGCAAGGGCGGCCCGCAGCCTTCGGTGGCCGAACTGTTGAAGCCGATCGAGGCCGAGATGGCACACTACAACGTGGCCGAGATGGTGCCGTCCTGGGGCATCTGGACACAGAAAACGCCGGTCAACTGGAAGTCGGTGCGCGACGTCGACAATGAAGGCTACCACGTCGCCATGGCGCATCCGGCGCTGCAGGATCTCTACGGCTCGACCTATTTCGACGAGCCGTTCATCAACGGCGTGTCGCGCTCGTTTGCCACCTACAATCCGCATGCCGGCCGGCGCTGGAGCGTGCGCGAATACATCAAGCTCACGCCCGATGCCTCACACCTGCCGGAGCATCTGCGCAGGGCCTGGATCTATTACGGCATCTTCCCCAACAACGCGCTGTCGATCATGCCGGAATCGGTGCAGTTCTATCAGGAGTTCCCGCTGTCGACCGGCGAGACGCTGCTGCGCGGCGCCATCTACCGCTACCCCGACGAGACCCGGGAACAGGCGGCCGCCCGCTATCTCGCCTACCGCATCGACCGCGATACCATGAACGAGGACGTGCAGCTTTCCGTCTGGTCAAACGAGTCCATGATCTCGGAGGCCTTCGAGGGTTTTTATCTCTCCGACCTCGAATACGGTGTGCGCACCCACCACGACCATCTGCGCAAGCAGATCCCGGTGCTGGGCCTGGAGACGGCGCCGGAGGAGAAGGACATGTGGAACCTCAATGAGGCTATGCGCTCGCAGGTGTAGGGGCGGAACTGCCAGTCACCCCTGCCACACGCCCTCTTTGCGCAGATCGTCCATGGTCCGCGAAATGCCTTCGCGCAGGATCGCCACCATGTCGTCGATCTGCTCTCGCGTGATGATCAGCGGCGGCGACATCACGCACATGTTGATCAGCGGCCGGACCAGGAGGCCGAGTTCGTGGCAATGCGCGTCGATGCGCTTGCCGACATCCTTGTCGAGCTGCAGCGGATCCTTGCTTTCGCGGTCGGCTACGCACTCGACGCAGCCCATCAGGCCCATGCCGCGGACTTCGCCAACCAGCGGCAGTTCCTCCAGCGTCTTCAACTGCGCCTGGAAATAGGGCGCGACATCGCGCGTGTGGGCCAGCACGCTGTCTTCCAGGATATCGAGGTTCTTCAGCGCCACCGCGCAGCCGATGGGATGACTGGTATAGGTCAGGCCATGGCCGAACATCGCATCGGGATGGTTGGAACGGCGCATTTCCTGAAGCAGCCGCTCCGAGATGATGACGCCGCCAAGCGGGAAATAGCCTGATGTAACGCCCTTGGCGAAGGTGATCATGTCGGGGTCGATGCCGAAGCCATCGCCGGAGGCAAAGACATGGCCGAGCCGCCCGAAGCCGGTCACCACCTCATCGGAGATATAGAGGATATCGTTGTCCCTGCAGATTTCGCGAATGCGCTTGAGATAGCCATCCGGCGGCACGACGACGCCGCCGGATGCCTGCACCGGTTCGCCGACGAAAGCACCGATCTTCTCTGCGCCGACGCGGGCGACCGCATCGCGAAACTGATCGACCAGGAAATCGCAGAAGGCGGCGATGTCAATGCCTTTCGGCCGCCGGAACGGGTCTGGCGAGGACAGTTTGACGACCAGATCGTCGGCGCCGTCCATCCAGTCGCGGTCGCGCGGCCGGCCGTTGAGCGAGGCCGACAGATAGGTCGAGCCGTGATAGGCGCCGCCGCGGCTGAGGATCAGCTTCTTTTCCGGCCGCCCGCGCACATTGTTGTAGAACTGCATGAAGCGCAGTGCCGTCTCGACAGCCGACGATCCGCCGGTGGTGAAGAAGGTATGGCTGAGATCGCCCGGCGCATGATCGGCGAGGCGCTTGGCGAGCTCGGCCGACGGCGCATTCATCGTATACCAGGGCGTGTTGTAGGACAGCATCATCGCCTGGTCGTACATCACCCTGGCCAGCTCCTCGCGGCGGTGGCCGACATTGATGCACCACATGCCGGCCGGCCCGTCGATCAGTCGCTTGCCTGTTACATCGGTGATGTAGATGCCATCGCCCTCGCCGATCAGCGCACGCGCTTCATTGCCGACCGAGCCGGCATAAGGCCAGGGCTGGATGAGATGGCGCTTGGCCAGCTCGACCGCATCGCCACCGTCAGCCATTTCCATCGCTCTTAGGTCTCTTGCAGCCGCCATCATTGCCTCGCATCGTCTGAGCGTAATTTCACCGGACAGAAAGCGAAGCGCCAAGGGCAGGAAAGCCGGCTTTCTTCACTTCATTTTGAATGTCCGTTCAATCAATATTACAGAAATAGCGCTTGATTTCAATGCACGGATGCGCTCATGATGAAAGAAAGCCGGCAAGCTTGAGCGCAACCAGCAAAGCGCGCTCCGCAAAAATTGGGAACAGGCAGCCGGCCCGGTCGATGGGAGCATCATGGCGGAACAGTTCGAGCCAGCAACCGAGATCACGCCCGGGTCGCTGCAATGACGGTAGCTGCCGAAGGGGTGCCCACGCGGCGCATGACGCGAGCAAGGCGAAACGCCCTTCTGCAGTCCGAGTCCGTCCAGGGCCTTGCCCTGATCAGCCCGACCTTGGTCTACGCTTTGATCCTGCTGCTGGTGCCGATCCTGGTGGTCTTCGCCCACTCCTTCTGGACGCAGAACTACCTCACCATCGACCATACATTCACGCTGGAGAATTATCGCATCGCGCTGACCGAGCCGATCTACCGCGATCTGCTCTGGCGCTCGCTCTACATTTCGCTGACGGTGAGCTTTTTCACCGTCATCCTCGCCTATCCGATCGCCTATTTCATCTCGTTCCATGGCGGTCGCCACAAGAGCCTGTGGCTGTTCCTGATCACCATCCCGTTCTGGACCAGCTATCTCCTGCGCGTGATGTCATGGAAAGTCATCCTCGGCCATAATGGCGTGCTGAATTCCGGCCTGATGGGCCTCGGCATCATCGACGAACCATCGACCGCGCTACTCTACAATTCCAGCGCCGTCATCATCACGCTCACACACGCCTGGGCGGCCTTTGCCATCCTGCCGATCTTCGTTTCGCTCGAGAAGGTCGACCGCACCTTGGTCGAGGCTGCCACCGATCTTGGCGACGGCCCGCTGCGCTCCTTCCTGCGCGTGACGCTGCCGCTGTCGGCGCCGGGCGTCATCTCGGCCGCTCTCATCGTCATGATCCCCACCGTCGGCGACTACGTCACCGCAAGGCTGGTCGGCGGCAAGGATGGCGTGATGATCGCCAATGCCATCGAGTCGCAGTTTCACAAGGCCTCCAACTGGCCACTCGGCGCGGCACTGTCCGTGACCACCATGCTGGTCGTGACGCTGATGGCGGGCGCCACCGTGCTCACCATCCGCGCGCTGCAGAGGCTGGCGCAATGACGGCGAGGCGGCGCCTTTTCCCCGGCGGCTGGCTGTCCGCCTACGCCCTCCTCTACGTCGTCTTTCTCTATCTGCCGGTGATCTTCCTGCCGATCTTCTCGATCAACACCGCGCCGACGCCAAAATTTCCTCTCACCGGCTATACGCTGAAATGGTACCAAGACCTGCCGAAGACGCCGGCGCTGCTTGACGCCGCCTGGAACAGCCTGATCGTCGGTATCTCGGCATCGGTGCTGTCGACGCTGCTCGGCATCCTCGCCGCCCGCTCGATCACCCGCTACCGCTATCCCGGCCGCCGCACAATCAATGGCCTGATCATGGCGCCGCTGGTGCTGCCGGAAATCATCCTCGCCATCTCCATGCTGCTGGTCATGCTGCAGTTAGGCCTGAGCCTGTCGCTGTTCACCGTCGTGCTCGGCCATGTCCTGATCTGCATTCCCTATTCGATGACGGTGCTGACCGCCGGTTTCGAGGGCTTCGACCGCAGCCTCGAAGAAGCCTCCGCCGATCTCGGCGAGAGTGCCTTCGGCACCTTCCGGCGGGTGACGCTGCCGATGGTGGCGCCGGCGATCATTTCCAGCCTCCTGGTCTGCTTCACCATCTCGCTCGACGAGTTCGTCATCGCTTTCTTCCTGACCGGCACCGAGACGACGCTGCCGATCTATATCTGGGGCCAGTTGCGCTTTGCCGCCAAGCTGCCGGGTGTGTTGGCGCTGGGCACGCTGCTGCTGGTTGCCTCTTTCGTTTTGATGACCGTTGCCGAGATCCTGCGCCGTCATGCGGCCAGACGCACCCAGAGCGAGGGAGGCCTCTATGCCTGAGCAGTCCCGGGCCGAACGGCCTCAGGATGAGCCATCCAAGCAAGATAAGTCCGAGCGGGCCCAATCTGATCGACCCCAAACCGACCGAGCAATGATCGAAATCCGCAGCGTTACCCGCAGCTATGGGGCGTTCAAGGCGCTCGACGACGCCTCGCTGACCATCAAGGAGGGCGAATTCTTTTCGCTGCTCGGCCCTTCCGGCTGCGGCAAGACCACGCTGCTGCGCATGATTGCCGGTTTCGACAACCCGACCAGCGGCTCGATCTCGGTCGGCGGCCAGTCGATGGAAGGCATCCCCGCCAACCGCCGGCCGACCAACATGGTATTCCAGAGTTATGCCATCTTCCCGCATCTCAATGTCGAGCAGAATGTCGCCTATGGGCTGAAACGGCTCAGGCTGGGAGGAACGGAAGAAAAGCGCCGCGTCGAGGAAGCGCTGGCGCAGGTGTCGCTCACCGGCCTCGGCAAACGCCTCGCCACCGAGCTTTCCGGCGGCCAGCGCCAGCGCGTGGCGCTCGCCCGCGCCTTGGTGATGCGGCCCAAGGTGCTGCTGCTCGACGAGCCGCTGTCGGCTCTCGACAAGAAATTGCGCGAGCAGATGCAGGTCGAACTGCGCCGCCTGCAGCAGGCGGTCGGCATCACCTTCGTGCTGGTCACCCATGACCAGTATGAGGCGCTCGCTATGTCCGACCGCATCGCCGTAATGTTCGGCGGCAAGATCGCCCAGGTCGCCTCGCCCAAGGAAATCTACCAGCGGCCGGTCAACCGTCAGGTCGCCGACTTCCTCGGCGGCATGAATTTTGTAAAAGCGCAGATCGTCGAGGAGAATGCCGCCTCGCTGGTCGTCGACACGCTGGGCTTCGGCCGAGTCCGGGCCGACAAGCCGAAGGCCTTCGTGCGCAATGGCGGCGGCGCCACGCTGGGCATCAGGCCGGAGCGATTGCGCGTGCTGTGGGACAATGCGACGGCGAAATTCGAAGTGGCCGGCAAGCTGGTCGAACGCCACTATTTTGGCGAGATCACCCACCTCATCGTCGAGATACCCGGATTGGAAAAGCCACTGTCGGTCACCGAGACCAACGATTTCGGCGCCGACGATATCCCCGTCGGCACTTCGATCCGCCTCGGCTACGATCCCGAGGCCCTGGTGGCGATGGCGGACTGAGCATGATCCCGAAAAGTGGGAACCGGTTTTCGGAATAAGATCATGCTCCACTAAGAATTTTAAGTTCCGTCGCGATCTGTTTGGCTGCGATCCGCCCCATCACGATGGCGCCTTCGACATAGCCCGGGAATGACGGCGACAGTTCCGACGATGCTAAATGAACCGGGGCAGCGCCGGCACGGATCGTGCGCTCGGCATCCCGTGCCGTCACATCGACAATTAGGTCGCTGTAGGCGCCGCCGCTCCAGCGGTCATCGATCCAGTCGCGCTGGCTGAAATCGATAATGCCGGCCGCCTCCGGGCCAAGGGCATCAACGAGCCTTGCCGTGACCTCCGCACGCAGCGCCGCGTCCGCGAGCGGACGCCAATGCAAGGCCAGCGGTCCGCCGACGAAGACGACCAGCGCGGCATGTTGCGCATCCTTGCTGGCGTCACAGGCGAACAGGCCCGGCAGGTCGCGCCACATCACCATGCCGCACAGGTCGCGCTCGCGCCAGAACGGCGTGGGATAGCGCACCAGGATCTTGATCACCGCACCGCTTTCCCAGACGCCGAGCGCCTTTGCGAGCGCCGGCGGCAGAGCGGGCGCGAAATCCAGCTTCGCGGCCGTCGCCGGCGGCAGCGCGACCAGCACTTTTCGCGCTTCGATGGAGCTGCTCGCCGAGACGGCACGAACCCGTTGCGGCCCGTGCTCGATGCGCGTAACCGGCTCGTTCAGCCAAACCCTGTCGCCGAGATCTCCCGCCATGTCCTCGGCCAGCGACTGCATGGTTTCGAGCAGTGAATATTGCAGCTCGGGCACCTCGTTGGTGATGCGGCGGTCATTGTCGATGAGGTACCACAGCGGCACCTTGTCCATCGCAAGGCACCACAGGCCTTCGATCATCGAGCGGAAAGCCGTCTTCGCGTCAGTGGGATCAGGCTGGCGTTCGAGCCAGGCGGCAGCGCTCATGCCGGCGATCGAGGGATCGTCCGGCTCGATCGCATTCATCCGCTCGCGGATCGCCATCGCGCCATGATAGGTCCGTTCGGCCTCTTCGACCGACAGCGATGGATGGGTGATGAAATCGCCATTCACATAGGTTTCGACGAAGGCCTTGCCACGGGACGCGGCCAGCGCCGTGACCTCCGGCATGTCTTCGCAGAAAAACTGTCCGCCGCTGTCGATGCGCTCGCCAAGCCCGTTGCGAATAGCCTCGACCCTGCCGCCGACCCGGTCGCGTGCTTCGAGCAGCACGACATCGATGCCGGCCTTTCTCAGCTCAAGCGCAGCCGACAGGCCGGTGAAACCGGCGCCGACGATGACGACATCGGTTCTTTCAGTCCTGTCGCTCAATAGCCGGCCTTGATCTTCTCGAATTCCGTGACCATGCGCTGCTTGAGCTCAGGCGGCACCGGCTGCTGGAACAGCGTCTTGTCCAAGAACTTGTCGAGATTGTCGAAGCCACGGTCGCTCAGCACCTGATGGTCGATCGCGGCCATCCCGGCGCTATTACCGTGGCCGTAGCCGAAGGTCTTGACCAAGTAATCGGACACGGCATGCGCGTTGACCGCACTGAGGAAATCATAGGCCTGATCGAGCTTGCCCGGCGCATCCTTCATCAGCACATAGCCGCACACCCAGGTGGATATGCCTTCCCTGGTGTCGCGGTTCATGGCGATCGGCATGCCTTGGCCCTTGAGCGTCACGAAGGTCTCATTCCAGCCCCAGACGAGGTCGACCTCATTGCCGGTAAAGGCCTGGTTGAGGTCGGTGTCGTCGGTCCAGTAAAAGCGGATGTTCTTGTGGACGTCACGCAGGAAGGCGGACGCCTCCTGGAACTGCTTGTCGGTCATCTTGGTCCAGTCCTTGAGGCCGATGACCAGGCTGGCCAGCGCATAGGCGTCATCGACATTGTCGCCGATGGTGACGCGGCCCTTGAATTTGGGATCGGCGAAAATCTTCAGCGACTGCGCTTCCTCCGCCGTGACCTTGTCGGTGCGGTAGAGCAGCGAAGTGTTGCCCCAGTCGAACGGCATGAACCAGGCCTTGCCGTCGGCGGTGACGGCGAGATCCTTCATCGCCATGATGCCGGGATTGAGATCCTTCCAGCCGGCGATCCGCGAGGTGTCGAGCGGTTGCAGAATGCCGGCCGCGCGCCACTTGGTCACGCTTTGCGAGCAGGGGTGGGCGATGTCGGCCTTGAAGCCGGCGCGCATCTTCTGGAACGCTTCCTCCTCGTCGCCGAAGAAAGCAAAGGTCGGCTCGGCGCCGTATTTGGCGGTGTAGTCGGGGTGCAGCAACGGATCTTCATAGCCTGACCAGTCGAACACGACGAGGTCGCCGCCGCCTTCGGCATAAGCAAGCACGGCGCCGGCGCCGACTGTAAGAGCAGCGGCAAGGGCGAGGCGGCGAAGCATGGAATTCATGGCGCGAAACTCCTCATCGCGAAAAGCGGCCGGGCGACGTTACGGAATTTCAGCGGCCTTGGCGAGACCGTCTGCCCGGCGCACTGACAGGCAGACGGAGGAGGCCGGACAGAGCTTTAGTAGCCTGCCTTGATCTTCTCGAATTCGGCGATCATCTTGAGCTTGAGCGACGACGGCACGGGCGATTGGAACAGGGTCTTGTCGACGAATTTCTGCACGTCGTCATAGCCCTTTTCTTTCAGGATCGCCGGGTCGACGCCGGCCATGCCCTTGGCGTTGGCCTGGCCATAACCCCAGTCCTTGACCAGCACCTTGGCGGTCTCGGGATCGTTGATCGCGTTGAGGTAGTCATAGGCCTTGTCGACATTGCCGGGTGCGTCCTTGAACAGCACGTAGCCGCAGACCCAGGTCGAGATGCCTTCGTCCGTATCCTTCTTGGACTTGATCGGCACACCGGCAGCGACGGATTGTACCGTGGCATCGTTCCATGCCCAGGCGAGATCGACCTCGCCGCCGCTCAGCAACTGCACGACGTCGGTGGTATCGGTCCAGTAGGAGCGGACATTCTTGTGCACCTGACGCAGGAAGTCGGAAGCCTGCTTGAACTGGTTGTCCGTCATCTTGGTCCAGTCCTTGAGCCCGATGGCAAGGTTGGCCAGCGCATAGGCGTCGTCGACATTGTCGCCGATTGAGACCCGCCCCTTGAACTTGGGATCGGCGAAGGCCTTCAGCGACTGCACATCCTTCGCGTCGATCTTGTCGGAGTTGTAGGTGAGCTGGGTGTTGCCCCAGTCCCACGGCATGAACCAGGCCTTGCCGTCCGACGTGGTGGCCAGATCCTTCATCGCCATGATGCCGGGATTGAGATCCTTCCAGCCGGTGATCTTCGAGGTGTCGAGCGGCTGCAGCAGCCCCGCCTCACGCCACTTTGTCACGCTCTGCGAGCAGGGATGGCCAAGATCGGCCTTGAAACCGGAGCGCACTTTCTCGAAGGCTTCGTCCTCGTCGCCGAAGAAGGCGAAGGTCGGCGAGTCGCCGTTCTTCTCGACATATCTGGGGTGGAAGCTCGGGTCCTCATAGCCGGACCAGTCGAACACGATCAGGTCCTTGTCGGCGGCGACCGCAAGCGCGGCGGCCGAAGCCGCCAGCGTCGCCGTCAGCGCCAATGTCAGTGTCAGGCGTCGGGTTATTCTTTTCATGCTGTTCCATCCTCTTTGTCATTGCATTGCCGACTCGACTGGCCGGCTTCTGGTTATCCGTAGTGCTTCGGAAAGGCGGCCGACAGGAATTCGTTTGCCGCCTGTAGCGCGCTCTCACGGGTGACGTCCTCGGTCCCCATCATCAGCCGCAGCCACAAGCCCTCCAGCATGGCGCTGAGCGCCAGCGCCATGACCTGCGGCTCATAGCCATAACCACCGCCCTGCTTGAGCGTGGCACAGAGGTCGATGAAGATCTTCTGGTAGGCCGCGTCGCGCGCGCCGCACAGCGCCTGGTAGGTCGGCCGCGACTTGGCCTCGCCCCAGAACGCGCACCACGCCGCGAGCTTGCGCTTGTTGCAGATCGAACGGTCGAAATCGGCGGCGACCAGCGCCCGCAGCTGCCGGGCTGGATCCTCGCCGGCCTTGGTCAGCGCGACGCGCCAATGCGCCGCATATTCGTCGGCCATATAGGCCAGGGTGGCGACGAGCAGCTTCTCCTTGCTCTCGAAATGGAAGTTGACGATGCCGCGCGACAGGCCGGCGCCGTCAGCGACATCGGCCATCGTCGTTTCCGAATAACCGCGCTTGGCCAGCGAATCGATGGTCGCTTCGATCAGCTGCTGTTGCCTGACCTCCTTCGACGCCTTGCGGCCGCGTTTTTCCGGCTCGGTTTTTCCAGACGTGTCGGAGGATCGCTCTTCGCGCGCTGCAGCTTTCATCGGTGCCGTCATGCTCCACATTGCCGGCTATCCCACCACAGCCGGCTTCCACCCGCGAAGATGAGTGGGACGGTGCTCGCCACTGTCAAGCACCTTCTGCATGGCTTCCCAGGTCTTGATGTTCTTGTCGATATAGGCCGCTCCGACCGCGACTGCCGCCGTCTCGTAGAGCGGGCCTTTCAGCCTTTCCAGCTCGCCGCGTGCGACCTCGCGGTACCAAGAATTGCGGTCCTTCACAGTGACATCGGCAAAGCCGGCGCTGCGCATCGCTTGCGCATAGCGTGCCGGCGAGGCCATGGCGAAGGACAGGCCTTCGGCCGCGACATAGGCCTTCATCTCAGATGACGGCTCGCCGTCATGGCCGATCAGCCAGTCGGAGGCGGCAAGGACGCCGCCCGGCTTCAGCACGCGGAAGATTTCCGCAAACAGCGCGTCCTTGTCGGACACGTGCACCAGCGCATCCTTGGAGAAGACGACATCGAACGAAGCGTCGGCAAAAGGCAGCGGCCCCGGCGGCGCCTGGACGAAGCTGGCGCGGTCTGAAAGCCCTCGTGCAGCGGCATGCTTTCTGGCCGCCTCGATCACCGGCCGCTCGATGTCGAAGCCGGTGGCATGAGCAGCACCGTGGCGCTCCACCAGATGCAGCGCGATGCCGCCGGAGCCGCAGCCGATGTCGAGGATCGTCTTGCCCCTGAGCGACAGCCCTTCGACCACCCGGTCGACCTCGTCTGGTCCGCCCGGCGACAGATAGCCCTCGCCCCACAGCGCCTCGAGGAAGCGGATCGCGGCGTCGTCATATTCCGGCTCGCCATCTGCCGTTTCGATCATCAGACCTTAAGTCCCGTCAGCCGAATTGCGCAGGTTCGAATGCCGGCAAAGCGTAGCGTATTAACAGGAAAACGCAATATTATTTGTTGAACATTCATTCAGAATGGCTGGACAGAATAGCCGCTGCCGTGCCAAATTCCGCGCATTCGGCGACAAATCACGCGAAAATGAAGGGTCGAGCACCATGAAGGCTGGGCGCGAATGAAAGCTTGGGATGCGATCGTCATCGGCGGCGGGCACAACGGCCTGGTCAACGCCTGCTATTTGCAACGCGCCGGGCTCGACGTGCTGGTGGTGGAAAAGAACGACTGGGTCGGCGGCGCCGCCACCAGCCGCGAGCTGACGCCGGGCTTCCTCTACTCCAACTGCTCCTATGTCTGCTCGCTGTTTCGCCCCGAGATCATGCGCGACCTCGAACTGCCGCGTTTCGGCTTGCAGGTTATTTCCTATGAAGGCGGCGCCGTGTTCACCCGCGACGGCGACTACCTCGCCAACTACCGTGACCACGATGCGCACCGGCGCGAATTCGCCCGCTTCTCCAGGCGCGACGCGGAGGCCTATGACCGCTATTCGCGCGACGTGACGCGGCAGTGCCGTTTCATCCAGCCGCTGCTGATGCGCACCGCACCGGACCCGGCCAGTCTCAAGCCGCGCGACCTCGGAGAGCTTCTCTATCTCGGCAAGAAATTCGTCGGCCTGTCATCAGAAGAAATGGCGCTGACGCTGCGCTTCTGGACCATGTCGATCTCGGAATTCCTCGACGAATATTTTGAGACCGATGTCATCAAGGCGAACTTCGCTTTGTCCGGCATTATCGGTACCGCGCTCGGGCCGATGTCGCCCGGCACAGCCTACGTGCTGCTGCACCATTATATGGGTGAGGTCGACGGCTCGGTCGGCGCCTGGGGCTATGCGCGCGGCGGCATGGGCGCCGTCACCAAGGCGCTCGCCGCTTCATTCAAGGCGTCCGGCGGCGCTATCCGCACCGGCGCCGAGGTCGACCATGTGCTGGTGAGCCGAGGCAAGGCCAAGGGCGTGGTGCTGGCCGGCGGCGAGGAGGTCTACGGCAAGCTCGTCGTCTCCAACGCCGACGTCAAACGCACATTCCTGAAACTGGTCGAGGAGAAGGAACTGCCCGACATTTTCCTGCGGCGGGTCAGGAACTTCAAGATCCGCGGCTCCTCCGGCAAGGTCAACATCGCGCTGGATTCTCTGCCGGAATTCCCGGCACTGCCGAAGGATTCACCCGTTTATCGCGGCGACATGCATTTCACCGATTCCATGGAGCGCATGGAGCGCGCCTATGACGACTGGAAGGCCGGTCGCTGGTCGGCCGACCCATTCCTCGACATGGTCATCCCAACGACGCTCGACCCGACCATGGCGCCGCCGGGCAAGCATTTCAT
Organism: Mesorhizobium sp. LSHC412B00; assembly: GCF_000503035.1. Lineage (NCBI taxonomy): Bacteria > Pseudomonadati > Pseudomonadota > Alphaproteobacteria > Hyphomicrobiales > Phyllobacteriaceae > Mesorhizobium > Mesorhizobium sp. LSHC412B00. Next base: position 29,653 of record NZ_AYWB01000015.1, read on the forward strand.
GAGCTGCTTCGTGCAGTACGCACCGCCCAAGGTGAACGGCCGCGACTGGACCGATGCCGACCGCGACGGTTTCGCCGAAAGCGTAGTTGCGCAGATCGCCGAATACTCGCCAGGCTTCCGCGACCGCATCGTCCATATGGAGGTGCGCACGCCGCGCGAGATCGAAGCCGAGGTCGGCCTCACCGAAGGCAACATTTTCCAGGGCGAGCTGACCTTCGACCAGCTGCTGTTCAACCGCCCGGTGCCGGGCTACGCACAATACCGCTCGCCGGTCGGCGGGCTCTATATGTGCGGCTCCTCGACACATCCCGGCGGCGGCGTCATGGGCGCACCCGGCCGCAATGCGGCAGCCGAGATCCTGCGCGACCTCGCCAAATCGACCTCCCATATGAGCCCGGCCCATGACGTCATTTGATGCCATCATCATAGGCGGCGGCCATAACGGCCTTGTCGCTGCCGCCACTCTGGCGAAAGCCGGCCGCAAGGTGCTGGTGCTGGAAGCGGCCGGCGATGTCGGCGGCGCGGCGCGCACCGAAGAGTTTGCGCCGGGTTTTCGGGTCTCCTCGATCGCGCATGTGCTGAACCGCCTGCACCCCGACGTGGTGAAGACATTGGAGCTGGAGAAACACGGGCTGCAGGTCACCCGCGCAGACTTCATTCCGTCGGTCGCCTTGGCGAGGGACGGCCCGCCGCTTGTCCTGCATGGCGCCTATGGCGAAGTGCTGACCGGCTCCACTCCGTCCGAGCAGTCCGCCTGGAAGGAATTGCGCGCGCAACTCATGCGCTATGCCGGCATCCTGAAACCGTTCCTGTCGCGGCGCCCGCCCGATCTCGGTGGCATGTCGCTGCTTGAAACCGCAGCGCTCGGCCAGACGGCCGTGGCGCTGAAAAAGCTCGGCAAGGAAGACATGCGCGACTTCCTGCGCGTTCTCCTGATGAACGTCGCCGACCTGCTCGACGAGCAGCTTGCCGATATCAGGCTGAAGGGCCTGCTTGCCTTCGACGCCACGCTTGGTAGCCACCTCGGCCCGCGTTCGCCGACCTCCCTGCTCGGCCTCTACTATCGGCTGGCCGGCGAGACCGGCGGCAAAACCGGCGCGCAGATGCTGCCGAAAGGTGGGATGGGTGCAGTCGTCGCCACGATCCGCGCGGCGGCGGAGAAAGCCGGCGTCACCGTCCGCACGGCAGCGCCCGCGGCCAGGATAGTCGTCGAGAAAGGCCGCGCCCTCGGCGTGACGCTCGACGGCGGCGAGGTGCTTCACGCCAGAACGATCGTTTCCGCCATCAACCCGGCGACCACAATGCTCGATCTCGTCGGCCCGCGCGAGATCGACACGGGTTTCGTGCGCAAGGTAAAGAACATCCGCATGAGGGGCGACGCGGCGAAGCTCCATCTGGCGCTCGATCGGCCACCGCAATTTTCCGGCGTCGACGCCGATAATCACAAGGGCCGTCTGGTTATCGCGCCCTCGCCCGACCATGTCGAGCGCGCCTTCAACCCGTCGAAATATGGCGAGTTCTCAGCCGAACCGGTGATGGAGATCACACTGCCGTCGCTCTCCGACCCGTCGCTCGCGCCAAGCGGCGCCTGTGTACTGTCGGCTGTCGTGCAATACGCGCCTTATGCGCTGAAAGAGGGTTGGGACGCCGGCAAGCCGAAATTCCTCAGAGCTGTTATGGCGCAACTCGAAGCCTACGCCCCCGGTATCGGCAAGTCCGTGCTGCATGCCGAGCTTTTGACGCCAGCCGATATCGAAGCCAACTACCGCATGCCGGGGGGCCATTGGCACCACGGCGAATTGCAGGCCGACCAGATGTTGATGTCGCGGCCGGTCTCCGGCTGGTCGGGCTACGACACGCCGATCGAGGGGCTGTTCCTGGCCGGCGCCGGTTCGCATCCAGGCGGCGGCGTTTCGGGTGCTCCCGGTTTGAATGCGGCGCGGCGCACCATCGCGATGAAGGGATGATCGGATGTTTCAGCCAGTCAACGCCGCACTCTACGGCGAAGGAATGCCGTCATGACGAGTCCGATCAACAACGCCGCCCGCACCACAGCGCAGTCGCATTTCCGCACACTGCGTCTCGGCACGCCGTTCCAGCCGCGCATCGATGCGCTGGCCAAAACTCAGGACTGGTACAATTGGGCCGGCTATCGCGCGCCGCATTCGCTGTGGGACGAGGAACTCGAATATTTCGCCATCCGCAGCCAGGCGGCTTTGTTCGACATCTCGCCGATGACCAAATACCGCATCGAGGGGCCGGATGCCGAAGCCTTCCTCGATCGCGTCACGCTGCGCGATGTCACCAAGCTGAAACCGGGCCGCGTCCACTACACCGCATGGTGCGACGACGAAGGTTTTGTCCTCGATGACGGCACGCTGTTCCGGCTGTCGCCGACGCGCTTCCGCCTGTGTTCGCAGGAACGGCACCTGCCCTTGCTGCTCGACAGCGCCATCGGTTTCGAAGTGACCGTCGAAGAAGAGACTGAAAGCGTCGCTGGTCTCGCTCTGCAAGGCCCAACCTCCTTCGCCGTGCTGCACGAGGCCGGCTTTGCCGGCGTTGAAAAACTCAAAGTGTTCGATCTCGCCGAGTTCCCGCATGACGGTAGCACCGTCACCGTCTCACGCACCGGCTTCACCGGCGATCTCGGCTACGAACTGTTCGTGCCGGCCGAAAAAGCGCTTAGCCTCTGGGACCGCCTGATGACGGCAGGCGAACTGCGCGGCATCCGCGCCATCGGCTACGCCGCCCTCAACCGCGCCCGGCTGGAAGCCGGCCTGATCGTCGCCAATGCCGACTTCACCACCGCAGACCATGCCATTCGCGCCGACCGTCTGCGCATGCCGGACGAGATCGGTCTCGGCTTTATGGTCGACCTGGGAAAAGGCCATTTCAATGGCCGCCGCGCCATGCTCGAAGCGCGCGCCAAACGCAAGCTGCGCCATGTGCTGGTCGGGCTGGAGATCGAAGGCAACATCCCGGCCGAACACGCCATCGTCTATCACAAGAAGCATCAGGAGGTCGGGCTGGTCAGCGCCGCCATGTGGTCGCCGATGGCCAAGCGCCATATCGCCATCGCCTCGCTGACGCGTCCCTATGGTGATAGGATGGTCGAAGACCTCTGGGTCGAGATCTACGCAATGCGCGAGTTGCAGTACCAGAAGCTGATGAAGCGGGCCAAGGTGGTGGCCCGTCCCTTCATCAAGCTCGACCGCCGCACCGCCAATCCGCCGGCGGATTTCTGATCATGGCCAACGAACCGGATGATGAGGCGGAAGCCGCCGAACAGTGGCAGCTGGTCAACACGCCGCTCGGCGAAAAATGGTCGGGTCGCGCCCGCTATGCCGCCGCCATGTACTTCTACAAGCGCGGCGAAATGAGCGCCGAGACGCTCGAAGTCTACCGCATCTGCGCGCGGCTGGACTGGGAGAACCCGCTGCCGATGATCAGGGATCGCGGCGGCCAGGATTGGCTGAAGCGCATGGGCGCTTAAGCCTCAGCCTATGGTTCTTTCGAGAACGCTCAGCCAGTTGCGATAGGCGATCTTCTCGATCAACGCGCGTCCGAAACCGCGCGCGGCCAGCGCATCTATCAGCTTCGGCAGACCGGCAACGTCGCCGATGACCGCCGGGATCATGGCGCCGTCGAAATCGGAGCCGAGACCGACGCCGTCCTCGCCCAGCGCCTGCAGCAGCGAGTCGACATGGCGCACCATGATGTCGAGGCTGGTGTCCGAGTTCATCCGTCCGTCTTCGCGCAGGAAGCCGGTGGCGAAGTTGAGCCCGACCATGCCGCCGGTCTCGCGGATAGCGCCGAGCTGCCAGTCCGTCAGGTTGCGCGAATGGGTGCACAGCGCATGCACGTTGGAATGAGTGGCGACCAGCGGCGCATCGCTGAGCGCGGCGACATCGCGAAAGCCCTTTTCGTTGAGATGTGACAGGTCGACCATGATCTTGAGCTGATTGCAGGCCTTGACCAGCGCCTTGCCGGCATCGGTCAGCCCCGGTCCGGTATCGGGCGACGACGGAAAGCGGAACGGGACGCCATGGCCGAAGGCGTTGGGTCGGCTCCAGACAATGCCGAGCGAGCGCAGGCCGGCTTCGTAGAGCACGTCGAGCAAGGTAAGTTCGGGATCGATCGCCTCGACGCCTTCGATGTGAAACACCGCCGCGATCGAACCTTTCGCCATCGCCTCGCGAATGTCACCGGCACTGCGGCAGACGGTCAGCGCCCCCGCTCGCTCCAGCCGAAACAGGATCGAGGCCATGCCGATGGTGGAATTGAGCGCATCAGCGCGTGGCAGTTCCGGCGGCAATGGCTCATTGTCGCTCGGCGCCGGCGGCACCGCAGAGCGTTTGCTCTTCTCGACCGGCGGCGGGAAGATCGCGAACATGCCGCCGGCAAAGCCGCCCTTCTTGGCGCGCGGCAGATCTATATGACCGCCCTGCGTCCCCTCGATGAACAGCTTTTCGACGTCGGTGTCTTTCGACTGGTACAGTCGCAGCAGCGTGTCGTTGTGGCCGTCGAAGACGGGGACGAGATCGGATTCGGTCATCAGGAAGCCATTCGGTCAGTTGGCAGGAGCGGACGAACCGCAGCGAACTGTGTACTTAGGCAAGAAGGCCGAACTGCGCAAATGCCAGAGAGGCGTTCGCTCTTGTGGCTGAGCGACTCCGACCACCTGCCGGGTCCCCGCTGCTTCGCAGCGTCCCGGCGTTCGCCGGCCTTTCATCGTGCCACCGGCACGATGAATTCGCCTTCGGCGACCGGCAACTCACCCCACAAGGGGAGAAGGGAAAAAGGTCTATTGCTTCAGCACATCCGCCCATTCCGGATGGCGGCGGAACTGGGCGTTGGCGAAGGGGCAGAGCGGGATGATCTTCTTGCCCACTGCCCGCGCGTCCTCGACGGCGCGTGTGACAAGCCGAAGGCCGGCGCCCTGGCCGCGAAACACGTCCGGCACTTCGGTGTGATCGATGATGATCTGGTGCTCGCCGACCTTGGTGAAGGTCATTTCCGCCTCGGCGCCGCCGGGTCCGCGCAGCACATAACGTCCCTTCGAGCCGCGGTCCTCGAGTTCGATCTCAGGCAATTCGTCAGGCATCGCTTGCTCCTTCAACCGGCGCATCGGCAAAAAGCCGCCTCGCCGCTTCGATCTCGTTTGGTCGAATTTCGTGGCCGCCATCGTGCCACTCCACTGTGACATCGGCGCCATCGGCGCGCAAATAGGCCTCCAGCCGGGATGTCAGGTTGGGCGGGCAGATCGGGTCGCGCTTGCCGGCGGTGACCAGGATGCGGCGTCCGGCAAGGCTGCCCTGCACCTGCGGTTCGAACGGGATCAGCGGGTGCATCAGCACCGCCGCATCGAACAGCTCGGGCGCGGCGAACATTACGGACGCCAGGATGTTGGCGCCGTTGGAATAGCCGAGACCCAAGACCGAAGATGGCCTTGCCGCTGCCACCTGCGCCTTGATGAAACCGGCCATCTTGGCGGTCGCCCGCGCGAGGTCGTCCATGTCGTAGACGCCCTCGCCGGTGCGGCGGAAGAAACGCGCCGCACCATGCTCGGAAACATCGCCGCGCGGCGATACGATCGTCGCCTGTGGCGCGAGGTCGCGCCCGAGCGACAGCAGCTGGCTCTCGTCCGCGCCGGTGCCGTGAAAGACGAAGAGCAGCGGGCCGCCGGGCGAACCCGGCAGCGCCTTATGGATGTAAGCTTCCTTGCTCATCGTCTCAGCCTTCCAGCTTCTGCAGATGCTCTTCAAGATAGGGCCGCAGATGCTGGTGCTGCGTCGGCAGTTTCAGGGCTTCGCCGAGATGGGCGGTGTCCTCGTCGCGGTCGAAGCCCGGCTCATTGGTGGCGATTTCGAACAGCACGCCGCCCGGCGTTCGGAAGTAGATCGCCCAGAAATAGTCGCGGTCGATCACCGGCGTCACGCCATAACCCGTATCGATCAGCGCCTTGCGCACTTCGAGCTGCTGGGCGCGGTTCTCCACCGCGAAGGCGACATGGTGGACCGAGCCGGCGCCGAGATTGGCAAAGCCCGCGGTAGGAAGCGATTCGATATCGACGACATCAGCGCCGTTGCCGTTCTTGATGGCGAGCCGGCTGACACTGCCGGACTTGTCCACTTGCTCATAGCCCATGAACTTCAACAGCTCTTCCGTGGCGCCACCATCCTTCAATCTGAGCGAGACCGAGTGGAAGCCGCGTATCGCCTCATCAGCGGGAATGCCGCCTTTCAACCACGGCGCGCGGCTGTCCGCTTTGTCTTCGACCAGCGCGAAACCGTCGCCGTCGGGACCGGCGAAGGCCAGCCGCTTCTCGCCGAACGTCTCTTCGCGGGAGACACCCGCAACGCCTTCATCGGCGAAGCGCTTTTCCCAATAGCCGAGCGTGCCGGCCGGCACCGAATAGGCCGTGGTACCGACCTCGCCGACGCCGTGGCGGCCCCTGGCAATGTCCGGGAACGGAAAATAGGTCATCACCGAGCCGGGCGTACCGTGCTCGTCGCCATAATAGAGGTGATAGACATCTGGCGCGTCGAAGTTGACGGTTTTCTTGACCCGGCGCAGGCCGAGCTTGTGCGTGAAGAAATCATTGTTCTGGCGCGCATCGCCGGCCATGGACGTCACGTGATGCAGGCCCTTGATCTGGTCGAGCATTGTCTTGCTCCTTCCCTTCGGTTTGCGGCCCTTGCCGCTGTCCACGCCTATATGAGGGGCCGCCCGGCAATGGCAAAGGCGGCAATCTCAGAATGGACTGTATCCCAATAGTGAACAGCAGGAAATTTTCGTTCACCATTTAAGCAAGACCGACAGGCTTGCGCCGCAGCCAAATTCCGGTTCATTGAACGTCTTCCCGACGTGACAGGATAGAGCATTGGCCGCGAAAAGCAGACGACCGAACGTCCTATTCATCTCCTGCGACCAATGGCGGGGCGATTGCCTGTCGGCTGCCGGCCATGCCGTGGTGAAGACGCCGAATGCCGATGCGCTCGCCGCCGAAGGCGTCCTTTTCAAGCGGCATTACGGCGGCGCGGCGCCCTGCTCGCCGGCCCGCGCGTGCCTCTACACCGGCCTTTACCAGATGAACAATCGCGTCTGCCGCAACGGCACGCCGCTCGACGCCCGCCACGGCAACATGGCGCTTTCGGCCCGCGCCCTCGGCTATGATCCGACTTTGTTCGGCTACACCGACGTCTCGCCCGATCCGCGCACGATGGCGCCGGGCGATCCCCGGCTGAAAAGCTATGAGGGCGTGCTGCCCGGCTTCAGCGTGCGCCAGCTCCTGCCTGAGCATCAGAAACCATGGCTGTCATGGCTGAAGGCACGTGGCGTCGACACCAGCGCAGGCTCTCCCGGCATTCACCGTCCCGTGGGCGGGGAAGCGAGCGGCGCCGTGACCAATGCGCCGCCTGTTTATTCCAGGGACGAGACGCCGACCGCTTTTCTTGCCGGCAAATTCATTCGCTGGCTGGACGAACAGGATGCGCCATGGTTCGCGCATGTCTCCTTCATCAGCCCGCATCCGCCCTTTGTCGTGCCGCAGCCCTACAACACTATGTATGATCCAGCCGATGGTCCCGCCTTCCGCCGCCAGGAAAGTTGGCAGGTGGAAGCTGAGAGCCATCCCTATCTGGCATATGATCTTGGCCGCCAGAAGCGGAAAAGCTTCCGCCCGGGCACCGACGGCCACGTGCGCGACTGGGGCGAGGACAACATCCGGGCCATCCGCGCGATCTATTACGGCATGATCTCGGAGGTCGACGCGCAGCTTGGCCGCATCTGGCAAGCGATCAAGGCGGCGAATGGATGGGATGACACCATCATCGTGCTGACTTCGGACCACGCCGAGATGATGGGAGACCATTTCATGCTGGGCAAAGGCGGCTTCTTCGACGGCAGCTATCACATCCCATTGATCGTGCGCGACCCACGACGCGGCAATGCAGCCGGCTCGATCGTCAACCACTTCACCGAGGCAGTCGACATCTTTCCGACTTTGCTCGATCTGCTTGACGCCGACGCCCAGCTGCATCTCGACGGCCGCTCGCTAAAACCGTTCCTGCAAGATGAACCGCCTAAGGATTGGCGCGACGCGGCGCATTGGGAGTTCGACTTCCGCTCGATTGCCAGCGGTGAGGCCGAACGGCATTTCGGCATCGGCTCGCGCCAGTGCAACCTCGCCGTCATCCGTACGGAAAAATTCAAATACGTGCATTTCGGCGGCGGCCTGCCGCCGCTGCTCTTCGACATGGAGAAGGATCCGGGCGAACTGGCCAACGTTGCCGCCGACCCGGCCTATCTCAGCGTGCGGCTTGAATTTGCCGAGCGGCTGCTTGCCTGGCGCGCCGAGCATCTCGACCAGTCGCTGGCGCTTGCAGAGCTGACGGGCCAGGGGGTGGTGGGGTATGTGGGCAGGCAGTAGGAGGCAGCAGGCAGCAGAATGTTTCCGGCGGCCTGATGCCTAGTCGCTTGGTTTTTCGCCTACTGCCTAATCCCTACTGCCTATTCCCTTACTGTACCATCATCCGCTGCTGGTCGCGCTTCTCAGCATAGCTGCCCTTGTCATAGGCGGCCTGCGCCTGCAGCTGCTCCTTGGTGAAGTTGGTGTAGAGATATTTGTTGCCGTCCTTGTCGGTCATGAATTTGAGCTTGTCCATGCCGACCGCGACCTCCTTGGCGCCGATGCCTAGAAAGCCGCCGACATCGATGATGACGGCATCCGGCTTGCTGTCGGGCGTGAGCACGACGTCGCCGATCTCGCCGACCTTGGCGTCGTTGGCGCCATAGACGGTGGTGCCCTTCAGGTCGTCGCCTCTGATGTTACCGACCGGCATTTCGGTCAATGTGGACTTGTCGATCGCTGCCGTTTGCGTCGGATCGGTAGCCTTTGTCCCGGCCGGAGCTTCCGCGGTCTTGTCCGCTGGCTGAGCATTGTCAGCCGGTGCAACGGCCGTCGGGGCAGCCGGAGCAGTCGGCTGCGTCGCGTCGGAGGTTGTCGTCACGGGCGCCGGATCATAGGGCTTCCGGTCGAAATCAGGCTGCGCCTGCAGTTCCTCCTTGGTCGTCTGCGCCACCAGCCAGCGATCGCCGTTCTTTTCGGCCCACCGCGCCTTGGCGAAATCATAGGTGACATTCTTTTCACCCATGCCGAGGAAGCCGCCGACGCCGATCACCAGCGACTGCGCCTTGCCATCCTTGGTCAGCACGATGTCGTTGACGTCGCCGATATTCTGGGCATCGTCGCCAGTGCCATTGTAGACATTCTCGCCGATGATGTTGGTTGCGAGATTGCCGTCAGCGCGTTTCACCGCCGGTTCTGACGGCGCGGCGTTGAGATCAACCGGCTTCTGCGGGTCGTTCTGCGCCGTGGAAGCAGGCGCCGAGGCCGGATCGTAAGGCTTGCGGTCGAAGTCGGGCAGCGCCGTCAACGCTTCTTTCGTTGTCTCGGCGACGAGCCAGCGGTCACCATTCCTCTCGACCCATTGCAACTTGCCGTAGTCAAAGGCGACGTTCTTGCTGCCTATGCCGAGGAAGCCGCCAACGCCGATAATGGCGGATTTCGCCTGGCCGTTTTCATCGAGGACGACGTCGCTGACGTCACCGATCTTCTGGGCATCGTCGCCAGTGCCATTGTACACCGACTCGCCGATGATATTGGTCATCAGCGCGCCGTCGGCCTGTTGCGGCGCCGGCGCGATGGTGGCAGGGGCTTCAGCCGGCGCTGGGGTCGTCGCCGGGGTCGTCGTTGACTGCGCAAACGCACCGGTAGCGATCAGCGTTGCCAGTGCGGTCGTCGCGAACAGTGTGCGGATCATGATTAAGTCTCCTCTTGCGTGATCTCATGTGCGCCGCAATCGGCAAACCACTTGCCGGGAGACCGAAGGCGGCGCCTCCAATGGGATCACAACGTTGTGACAAGGCGCTTGTTCCGAAAAAACGGGAGCATCGAAATACCCTGGGCAAGTCCGCGGAATCGCCCGACATTCCCACCCGGCCGATGGAACCTTTCCCAAGCTTGCCCGTTTCAGCCTGCGGCTGGCATTCCGGCCGCTAAAAAGAATACGGAGTGGGGCATGCGATTTGCAGCGGTGCTGAACCGGGACGGCGGCACCTTGCGGACCACCGATCTTTCAGCGCTAACCGACCGGATGCGCCAGACGCTCGAGGCGGCTGGTCACTCCATCGAGATCGACATCGTCGCCGGCAAGGAGATTGTCGCGGCGCTCGACAAGGTCGCCGCGCGGCGCGACATCGACGTCGTGCTGGCCGGTGGCGGCGACGGCACCATTTCGGCCGCCGCGGGGCGGCTGATGAATGGCAAGAAGGCGCTGGCCGTCCTGCCTGCAGGAACAATGAACCTGTTCGCCCGCGGCCTTGGAATTCCGCAGACCATCGATGGCGCGCTGAAGTCCTTTGCCGACGGCGAGATCATGGCGGTCGATATCGCAAGCGCGAATGGCCGGCCGTTCGTGCATCAGTTCTCGATCGGCCTGCACGCCAGGATGGTGAAGCTGCGCGACAATATGGAATTCGCCTCGCGCTTGGGAAAGATTCGCGCTTCGGCCAAGGCCGCTTGGACGACGATCAACAATCCTCCCGCCATGAAGGTGACATTGACGGTCGGCGAAGCCGAGATCGTGACCCGCATCAGCGGCATCGGCATTTCCAACAATCTGTTTGGCGAAGGCCATCTGCCTTATGCCGACAATCCTGCCGGCGGCGTGCTCGGCATCTATGTCACCGTGGCGCGGCAGCGTGGCGAGCTGGTCAGGGCGCTCTTCGACATGGCTCGGGGCAGGTGGCGCGACAGCGATCATGTCGAAACTCATCAGGCCGACAAGGCAATCGTGAAGATCCATACCGGGAGCAAGAAATTCGGCGCCGTCATCGACGGCGAACTGGTCAAGCTGGAGCGCGAAACGACAATCCAGATCCACCCTGGCGCACTGAACGTCCTGGTTCCGGCGCAAGCCGCCCAGGCGAAGGCCGCCTGATGCGATTACGAATGACGCGGAAAACCCTAGCCGCCCGACTGCCCCTCGCCGGCTGGCGAGCTCTGGTTGGCCGGCGCGGTCTGGCCGGTGGGCTGCCCTTGGCTTTCAGGGGTATCTGGATCTATCTTTTGGCCATAAATCTCGGCCGCTCCCCAAGCAATAAAAGCCAGGAGCAACGCGGCGACCAATATGCGCAGGCCGTGCCAACCCCAGCGCCCCTGACGGGCTTTGTTTTCAGGGGCGATCTTGGTCATTGGCGGCGTTCCTGTCGTGCAACCGGCATGGTCGATGAAACCATCGCCGGCGAAACATGGTGGGGTAACGATTGCTTGCTACAAAAGTTCCGGCGCGCGACGGCCGCGCAAGATGCGCGCCACCGCGGGTGGGGCCTGCAAGCGAGGGGGCTTGGTGGATAGCAAGGTGGCGAAACAGGCTGGTTTGCCGGTTGAGGTCCGCCGCGCCGTGGCGGCGCCGGAGCGGCTTGCCGTACTGCACGGGCTTGACGCGATCGACACCGACTCCGATCCCGACTTCGATCGCATCACCGGCCTTGCCGCCGCCGTGATGCGGGCGCCGATCGCGCTCGTCACGCTGCTCGACACCGAACGACAGTGGTTCAAATCCTGTGTCGGCTTCAACGAGACCGAAACCGCGACCGACATATCGTTCTGCGCCCATACCATTGCCGCCGGCGACGAGCCCATGGTGGTGCCGGATGCCAGCATCGACCCTCGCTTCTCCCGCAACCCGCTGGTCACCGGCGAACACCATGTCCGCTTTTATGTCGGCGCGCCGATGGTGGTCGCCGGCGCGCGCGTCGGTACGGTGTGCGTACTCGACCGGGAGCCGCATGAATTTCCGTCCGCTGCCGCGCTCGATCATTTGAAATCGCTGGCCAGCCTCGCCGCCAGCCTGTTTACCCTCAAGGACGCCACCCGCAGCGGCGCCATTGCCACGGCTGCTTTGGCGCAGGAGGAAAAGCGCCGAGCCATAGCGCTCGATGCCGCCTCGCTCGCCAGTTGGGCCTGGGATATCCGCACCGACATGATCGAATGCGACGTGCGTTTGTCGGAGCTGTTCAACCTGCCGCGTTCGAACCGGCTGCGGGCGCGCGACATTTTGGCCGCCATCGACCCGCGCGACGTCTACCAGACCGAGACGCGCTTTCGCGATGCCCTGACCGGCAGCGACGACTATTTCGGCGAATACCGGGTCAAAGGCTTCGATCCGCCGCGCTGGATAGTCACCCGCGGCCGCGTCATCGAGCGCGACGGCGAAGGCAAGCCGACGCTTATCTTTGGCGTCAACTACGACATCTCGGAACGCAAGCTCGGCGAGGACCGGCAAAGGCTGCTGCTGCGCGAGCTCAACCATCGGGTCAAGAACACGCTGGCGACCGTGCAGGCGCTGGCCACACAGACCGTTCGCCACGCTCGCCGCCCAAGCGAATTCCTGGAAGCCTTCGGCGCCAGGCTGCAGGCGCTGGGCGCTGCCCATAACCTGCTGTCGGATCGCGAATGGCGCGGCATCGGTATTCGCGAACTGATGCAGATCGAGGTGAAGCCGTTCGATTCGGCAGAACGGCCGCGCATCGTGATCTCCGGTCCGGAGCTGCTGCTTTCGCCCGACCAGGCGGTGGGGCTCGGCCTGATCATGCACGAACTGGCCAGCAACGCGCTGCAATACGGATCGCTGTCGGTTGGCTCGGGGAAGGTCGATGTCGACTGGAAGGCGGCGGGCAAGAAAGGCGCGCGCCGCCTTGTGCTGACCTGGAGCGAAAGCGGCGGGCCGAAAGTCGACCCGCCGGAACGCCAGGGCTTCGGCTCTATCCTGATCCGCCGCAGCCTCGCCAAGGTTTTATCGAGCGAAGTGACCCACGAATTCCGCAGCGAAGGCGTGTTCGCCGAAATATCGATGCCGCTTGAAGATCTGCCGGCTTAAAGCAATTTCAGAAGTGCGAAGCGGTTTTCCCGGGAACAGCGTATCAGCGCGACGCGCTTTAGTCGGCTTCGCTGTCTGGATCGCCCGGATCCGGTTTGACGTTCTCGCGGTAGATGGCATAGGCCGCGAGCGCGATCATCGGGCCGAGAATGACGCCCTTCCCGCCTTTCCCCTTGAGCAAGGCCGGCAGCACGGCAAGCGCCGCGGTGATACCGAGCGCCTTCAGGTCGGCATTGCGCCTTCGCGCACGTCGGCGCGCACGCGTTCCGGCCGCAAGTTGATGAATGAGCACGATAAGCCCGGCCGTTACCAGGAAACCGGCCGCGAAGCCGAGACAGGCGGCCATCGAGCCGTAACGGTCAGCCGCCCAGATGTAGGCCGCCCCCAGGAGAAACCCGAGGCCGCACAGGGCAGCCACGGCGGCGAGCCCATAGACGATTGCCGCCGTGCGCGCGCGGCGCATGGCGGCAATGGCTTCACCCGAGGCCAAGGCCGAGATAAGCGGTGCCAGCATGCCCATCTCTGTCGAAACTAGCGCCGGGCAAGAAGCGCAAACAGGAAGCCGACGCCGGCCGCGATCGCCAGTGAAGTTACCGGCTTCTCGCGCACATTGGCCGTGATCTGGGCCTCAAGATCCTTGGCGTTGCCACGCAGGCTGTCGAAGACGGCTTCGCCCTGCGCGCGCAACTGGTCGACGCCTTCGGCAGCAGCGCGCCGCGCCGTGCCGTAACCATGTTCGCCGGTCTTGGCCAATTGCTTGGTCAATTTTTCGATATCCGCCTTCAACTGCCGAATGTCGGCCTCGAGGTCGGCGTTCGTCTGACTTTCGTTGGCGGTTTTTCCTGCGGCAGTTGCCATTCTAAACTCCTTGCGTTTGCTTGGCTTCAAACGCCCGACACACATCATGGTTCCGAAATCGGAGACCGTATCCATGAAAGGGTGTTTGCAAGTGCGAGTCCAGCCCCAGATGGAGGCCTGCCTGTCAGATCAGCGGCCGACGGCCTTCGCTTAGGCCCTCCCAGCGCGCGAGATCCTTCAGCCCCTCCCCGTCGATCACTTCGCAACCGCCGTCGCGCCAAGCGATCAGCTTGCGATCGATGAGCTTGCGGATCGTCTTGTTGGTGTGGACCAGCGACAGGCCGAGCGTATCGGCGACATGCTGCTGGGTAATCGGGATTTGCACCGGCGCCTTGCCGTTGAGCCCGACTGCCGCCGCGCGGCTGGCGATGAAGGCAATGAGATAGGCGGTGCGCTCGACCGCCGTGCGCCGACCGACGCTGAGCAGGTTCTCGTCCAGCATGCGCTCCTCGCGCGACGCCAGCCAGGTAATGTCGTAAGCAAGGCCCGGATGGTTGCGGTAGAGCTCGTGCAGGTTTTCACGCTCGAAGACGCACAACAGCATGGGCGACAGCGCCTCGACCGAGTGCTGCATTTCGCCCATCAGGCTGCCCTGCAGCCCGATAAGATCGCCGGGCATGGAGTAGTTCAGGATCTGGCGCCTGCCGTCCGACAATAGTTTGTAGCGGAAGGCCCAGCCCGAAAGCACGGTGTAGAGATGAGCACTTTGGCTGCCTTCGACCAGCACTGTGGCGCCCTTGTCGACGGCCAGTTCGCCCTTCTTGAACATGCTGACATAGGCAAGCTCCTGCTTCTCGAATTCCCGGAACACCGGCAATGGCCGAAGCGGGCAGATCTCGCATGGGTACTGACGGCTGGAAAACGAACGACCATTCTGGCCAGACATTTCGATCCCTCTTTCGAAAGTCTCTTGCCAGAGACTGAGTGCTACGCCTTTGCAAGGCCGCGGTTCCGCTGCCGATGGCATGTCTTTTTTAAATGACAGGATGGCAAATAGCGATCATGACTCGCTACACTCCACTGAGGCGAATTCGAAGCTCGCTTGTGGAGTAGAGCCGGTGGGCGAACTTTTCGGATTAAGGCCTGACCGATCCCCCAAGGTCCACGATGCGGTTGACTGGAGTCACGGTACCCGATGCTGCAAGAATTGAGGAGAGATTGCCAAGTGCCGCCATTGCTTGAGGGATTGCGAATTCTTGTCTTGGAGGATGAATTCCTGATCGCCATGGATGTCGAGCAGCTTTGCCGCGACCATGGCGCGAACGACGTAGTGATTGCCCGCGCTCTGGCCGAGATCGATGAGCAGAAGGTCGTTGGCGAGTTCGACGCCGCTATCGTGGACCTCATGCTGGGCGGAACGTCCACACTCGATTTCGCCGCGCGGCTGCGCCAATCGGGCCTGCCGTTTGTCTTTGCCTCCGGCTATTCGGACCCCGATGAGATCAAAGGGTCTTTTCCCGGCATCCGCCTGGTCACCAAGCCCTATTCGGGGACCGATCTCGTCGAGGCTCTGGCGGCGGCCTGCGGCCGCGCGCCAGTCTGAGATATCTTCGATGCGTATGTGTAGAGAGCCCAGGCCCGCAAACGGGGCCTCCGCCGTCAGGCAGCGTTTGAACCCGTCACCTGGGACGAGATCGCGTCCGGCCCGTATTCGTCTTCGCCGGAGATTTTGAGGATCTCCTGCAACCGCGTGCGGGCCCGGCTGACCCGGCTCTTGATCGTTCCGACCGCACAGCCGCAGATTTCGGCGGCCTCTTCATAGGAAAAGCCTGAAGCGCCGATGAGGATGATGGCTTCGCGCTGGTCCTCGGGGAGTTGCTCGAGCGCGCCGCGGAAATCCTTGAGGTCAAGCTGGCCGTGCTGAGCCGGATGAACGGCAAGCCTGGCCGTCATGATGCCGTCGCTGTCCTGCACCTCGCGGCCGCGCTTGCGCATCTGGGAATAGAACTCGTTGCGCAGGATGGTGAACAGCCATGCCTTGAGATTGGTGCCGGGCTGAAAGCTCTCATGCTTGTCCCAAGCCTTGACCAGCGTCTCCTGCACCAGATCGTCGGCCTTGTCGGCATTCTGCGTCAGCGACACGGCAAAAGCCCGCAGGCTCGGGATCGAGCCGAGCAGGTCGGTCTTGAACCCTTGTGAGACAGCTGCCATGCCTCAGTCCTTCTTCTGTGCGGGTTCGGCCTTTTCCAGTTGGCTGAGCAACTGGGCAAAGCGATCCGGCACATTGTCCGAGACCAGCTCGTCATAATACTGTTTGAGTTTACGGCCAATTTCCGAATTCGCCCCGAGCGGGTCGCCGGAATTGGCCCGGCGCCTGTCAGCGGCGCCAGCCAGCGTTTCTTTATTCATGTCCTTCATTTCGCCCTTAAATCCAGCGCCCCGAGCCGCCCCATTACACAACGCAAAGCGGCCCCCTCGTCTGGTTGCCCATCGCACCACAAACGTCGCCCGTGCAGTTTCGTTCCACAAGTGTCGGAACTTTTTCGCAAAACCCGCGTTTGGGTGTTGGGGCTTGCAATCAGCTTGACCTGCAATCTATGCAATCACGTCATCTGAGGGAGACGTCTACCATGAGCCTTTCCGCAACCATCGCTCCGCACCTGCCGTTCCTGCGCCGCTTTTCACGCGCCGTATCCGGATCGCAGGAGAGTGGCGATGCGCTGGTCGCCGCGATGCTCGAAGCCATCATCGCCGACGTCGACATCTTCCCGCAAGCGTCAAGCGACCGCATCGCGCTCTACAAGGTATTCGCCAAACTGTTCACCTCCATTGCCATCCGCGTTCCGCAGGAGCAGGCGCAATCGGCATGGGAGCAGCGCGCCGCCGCCAATCTGAACGCCATTGCGCCACGGCCACGCCAGGC
The DNA here is from genome assembly GCF_000503035.1 of Mesorhizobium sp. LSHC412B00. NCBI lineage: Bacteria > Pseudomonadati > Pseudomonadota > Alphaproteobacteria > Hyphomicrobiales > Phyllobacteriaceae > Mesorhizobium > Mesorhizobium sp. LSHC412B00. Next base: position 46,318 of record NZ_AYWB01000015.1, read on the forward strand.
TTTCCTGCTGGTCGCGGTCGAAGGCTTCGGTGAAGACGAGGCAGCTGAAATTCTCGATGTCGACGCCAAGGAATTCTCCGAACTGCTTGCCCAGGCGAGCAACGAGATCTCTCGCCAGGTGGCGACCGATGTGCTGATCATCGAGGACGAGCCGCTGATCGCCATGGACATCGAGGAAATGGTCGAGAGCCTCGGCCACCACGTGGTCGGAACCGCGCGCACCCATACCGAGGCGGTGGCGATGTTCGGCAAGACAAGGCCGAAGATGGTGCTGGCCGACATTCAGCTTGCCGATGGCAGCTCGGGTATCGATGCGGTCAACGAAATCCTGTCGTCGACTTCGGTGCCGGTAATCTTCATCACCGCCTTCCCCGAACGTCTGCTGACCGGCGAGCGGCCTGAACCGGCCTTCCTCGTCACCAAGCCGTTCAATCCCGACATGGTCAAGGCGCTGATCAGCCAAGCGCTGTTCTTCGACCGGCAGGCCAAGGCCGCCGCGTGAAGTAGGGCCTTCAATCTCCAACTTTTCGCCGCCTCGCAGCGTTGGCGGCACTGGCGATCGCCTAACCCGGCGATCGGCGGCTGCCCGTCGCGCCGTATCGCGCTCACGCGCGCGAATCAATTCGCGTCCGGGCCTCTTCCAAAGACCTTCTTTTTCGGCAAATGGTGGAACAAACAGCAATCACTCACGTTCTTGATCCAGTATCGGAAGGAGACAGATCATGCTCTACTGGGCGCTCGTATTTCTCGTCGTGGCGATCATCGCCGGCGCGCTTGGTTTCGGCGGCATCGCCGGTACCTCGGCCGGTATCGCGCAAATATTGTTCTTCATCTTTCTCGCCTTCCTCGTCATCTCGCTTCTGGCCGGCCTGTTCAGACGGGCATCGTAGGAGCGGGCGAAGAACACTGGAAGCCGCACCCCTCAAACGGTTTCCAGCCACCGCCGGGCGATGTCCTCCAACGGGACATCGTCCGGCGGACCTTTTCTGGGGACCTACTCAGGAACTGAGTCCAAGTGAATCGTTCGGTCCTGATCAGGTGGACAGGTGATTGATGCGTTCCATTGGCGGAGGCGAGAGCGGACAGGGCGACGAGGTGATCGCACTGCACCCGGCTGAAAGCGGAATGCAGCTTGGCCGGGCCTTGCTTCACGCTCTGCACAATGCCGGCATTTCCGTCCTCTATCAGGATCGTGAATTGAAGACTGTATGGGCCCGCAACATGCGTGCGCCGTGGGTTTCCGACACAGCCGACAGCAACGGCGCGTTGCCACCGGCGCAAGCTGAGCAAATCGCCGCCGCCAAAAGCAATGTGATCGCTTCCGGCAATCCGGAACGCCTTGAACTGAGTGTTCCCACCGGTGATGGCATGCGCTGGTTCCAGGTATGGGTCGATGCCGATCGGGGCCATCGCGGCGACGTGCAGGGCGTCGTCACCACGATGGTGGAAACCACCGAGCAGAAACGCCGCGAACAGACGCTGAAGACGCTGTTGCGCGAAGTCAGCCACCGCTCCAAGAACCTGTTGGCCATCATCCAGAGTATTGCCACCCAGACCGGCCGCTATTCCGAGACACCCGACGATTTCCTGAAGCGCTTTCGCGGCCGCCTGCAGTCACTGGCTTCCTCCCAGGATCTGGTAACGTCGTCGAACTGGCGGGGTGCAGCACTTCGCGAGCTTATCCGCGGCCAGGTCGTTCGCTACGGCGCCGATCCCGCGCAGAGCCTGCGCTTCAATGGCGTCAACCCCTACCTCAATCCCAACGCGGCCATTCATATTGGACTGGCAATGCACGAACTCGCCGTCAATTCATTCAGCTACGGCGCCCTGGCGCGGCCGGACGGCTTTGTCGAGGTAACCGCCGATCTGTCGAACGTCGCAGAGGCCGCAGACAAGCCGGCTTTGTCGCTGACCTGGGTCGAGGCCATTGTCGCCAATGATAACAGGCGCACCGAGAAACGCTTCGGCAGCGTTGCCCTCGAACGTGTCGTGCCGGCATCGCTGAACGGCACGGCGACGCTGGAGATCACCAGTGACCGCCTCGAATATCGCCTCGTCGTTCCGCACGGCAATTTCGAAACCGAATGAGCGGCGGGATTCCTTAACCGGCTGTTCACCATAAAATCCGATGCTGTGGTTCCCAGAGATTGCTGGATCTTGACCGATTCAACCGATGTTTCGGCCGCAGCCTGCAACGCGAGTATGGGAGGAATGATCATGACGGTTGCCGATATGAACAGGCTGGAGCAGGCCGCCCGGGTGTCCATGAGCGGCTTTCAGGATCCTGACGCTTCAGCCTCGCCTTTGCAGCACGCCTGGCATCCCTTGCTTCGCGTCGCCGCTGTCGCGCTCGTCGCCGCTGTTGTGCTGATCGTGGCGTCGCAATTGGCCTGAGCCAGATGCTCAGGTTCACGCTGCTCCCAAGCAGCCTGGCTCAGAAGCTGTCCAGCTCGTAGCCGACCAATTATTAACGCCCCTTTCGGCACAGGAACTTTGACGGCTGTGGACCGTTCTTATGGCGAGAGGACGTATCGCCGTGGAACACATCGCCGCTTTGCTTTTGGTAATTGGCTGTTCGAACAACATGACCGAATGTCGTGAACTGCCGGTGCCGGTCAGTGTTTTCGAAACCGCCGAAGCATGCACGGCAGAACGTCCATTCGCTGCCGGCGACGTGCAGGGTCAGGCCGAGCACGTCGTTGCCAAATGTCTTACGGTCGACCCCGCGCTGGAGGATGATTACGACCAGATCGTCTGGAACGTGCGCCCGGACGGCACCCTCGACGCGTCTTTGCAGATTTCCAGTGTCGTGGTCGCGTCGAACGCCACGCGCCGCGAAAAAGACTCTCTTAGCCAACAATAAGATCGAGCGGGCAAAGGCTGCTGTTTCGTGCTAAATAGCGGCTGGAGCTTACTAAAGTGAGGACAAAGTGAGGAGAGATTCTATGCGGAAATTGATTATTGCCATGGTTGCGGTGGTCGCCGTCAGCGGCTGCAGCACGACCGAGCAGGATGTCGGTGTCGGCGCCGGTGTCGGTGCTTTGGCCGGCGGACTGATCGGCGGCGGCAAGGGTGCGCTGATCGGCGCAGCCGTTGGCGCCGGTTCCGGCCTGCTGGTGCGCAACCTGCGCAACGGCTATTGCCAGTATCGCGACAATCGCGGCCGGCTCTACACCGCTCGCTGCTGATCCGCTTCAAAAGCGTCAGACAATCGCGACGGAGACCGGTCAGCCGGTCTCCGTTTGTTTGACTGCATCAGGCTGCGGGATCCTGATTTCCACCGTAAGCCCATCGATGCGAAAATCTCGGGCAATCGTGCCGCGCAATTCGCGCGTGACATTGAGGTCGATCAGCTTGGTGCCGAAGCCGGTCTTCGCCGGCGCTTCGAGTTCCTTCTGCCCGGCCTCGCGCCAGTTCAGAACCAGCATCCGCTCGGACCCGCGCCCCTCGAACGACCAGTCGACCTTGAGCGCACCCACGGAATTGCCGGCCTCGCCATATTTCAGCGCATTCGTCGCCAGTTCGTGAAAGGTCAGGCCAAGCGCCTGCGTCGTCCTCTCGTCGAGCAGCACCTGAGGCCCTGACAATATCCCTTCCGGAAGCTCCTTGCCGAACACCTGGCCGAGCTCGATGCGCAGCAGGTCGCCAAGATCGGCCTTCTGCCAGCGCGAACGCGTCAGCATATCCTGGGAAGCCGCCATTGCCTGCAGGCGGGCTGAGAAGGAAGTTGAGAACTCCTTCACGTCGGTTGCTTGCGCTGCCGTCTGGCGCGCAATCGCCAGCACCCGCGTGATCGAATTCTTGATCCGATGCTTCATCTCCTGCAGCATCAAATCCTTTTCGAGCAGGCTTTTTTCCGTCGTTTCATGCAGCAGCGACTTGGCGTCGTAGGCGCGCTCCTGGTAGCGCGCCACCAACGCGATGGCCCCGGCCAGAAGCAGGCCGAACAGCCCGAGCATGACCGGAATGGCGCGCGAGGACGGTTGCGAAAATGCACTTGTCGGCCGGAACAGCACCGTCCACGGCCGACCGGCGACGATGATCTTGCGCGTCACCAACAGCCTGTCGCCAAAGCTCGCAACCGGCGGCGTTTCCGACTGGAACAGAAGATTGTCGGCGTCGGCCGTGCCGTCATAGACCGCGGTGTTGACCGGCAGCAAAGGCGTGCGGCTGAGCGCGGTCTGGAACAGGTCGCGGGCGCGGAAGGCCGCGTAGAGAAGGCCTGATGTCGATGATCTGGACGCATTGATACCATCCGGCGCGGTTTCGACATTGAGCCTGACGAAGACCAGGAAACCGGTAAAGGTCTGCGCCGCGCCAGTGTCCTGGCCGAGCTGGACCAGACCGCTTGCGTGCTGTGCGTCATCGGCCATCGCTTTTTCGATCGCCTCGCGCCGCACCGGCTCGGTGAACATGTCGTAGCCGATGGTGGATTCGTTGGCAGGGTCGAGCGGCTCGAACAGCACGACGGGCGTGCGCCATGGCTGTGTCGTGTCCGGATAGACCGTGTGGGCGGCGCCGCGGTCGCGCAACATGTCGCGCTCGACCGCCGCTTCGTCACCGGTCTTGGCCAGCCTGAGATAGCCGATGCCGCGCAGGCCGGCGAAATTGTTATCGACATCGAGGGCGCTGAAGAAGGCCTTGAATTCGCTACCTGAAATCTCGCCATTGCGGGCGTCGAACAGCGCCTGCGTCGAGCGCAGCAGTGACAGATGCAGATCGATACGGCTTTCGATGCGGTTGAGCGCGTCGTCGGCCGTCGCCTCGAACTTGATGCGCGCCGCTTCCTGGGTCGCGAAATAGGCGAAGCCCGCCATCGTCAGGCTGATCAGTGCAACGGCAATGAAGGCAAGGATCGGGAAAAACTTCTTCAACGCAGGCCCATGGACGGTTCGGGACCTTTATGGGCAAGTCGCCGCGGCAAGACAATGGCGCGGCCAAGCCATAATGACAGCTGGCATATCATGCATATTTAGCCGGCTTATCGATCTCGAGCATCAGTGAACATGACAGCTGACGATAGCGTGGTCTCAGGCCGCGATCTTCAGCGCACCCGGACCGGGAATGGCGCCGGGCGGGCACTTTCCCAGGATGATCATGCCGAGCACTTCGTCCTGCGTCACATCGGTGGTGAGCGCGGTGCCGACGACCTGGCCGTTCTTCATTACGCAGACCCGGTCGGCAAGCTCGAACACGTCGTGAATGTCGTGGCTGATCAGGAAAATGCCGATGCCGTCGGCCTTGAGCTGCTTTACCAGTTCGCCGACCTGCGCCGTCTCCTGCGGCCCAAGCGCGGCCGTCGGTTCGTCCATGATCAGGATGCGGGCGTTGAACAGGATGGCGCGTGCGATCGCCACCGACTGGCGCTGGCCGCCCGATAGCTTGATCACGGGCTCCTTGAAGCGCTGGAAGCGCGGATTGAGCCGGCCCATCACCTTGCGCGCCTCGGCCTCCATGGCGACATCGTCGAGTGTCCCCCACGCGGTCATCAGTTCGCGGCCGAGGAAGAGGTTGGCGGCAGCGTCGACATTGTCGGCCAGCGCAAGCGTCTGGTAGATCGTTTCGATGCCGTATTTCTTGGCGTCGCGCGGATTGGAGATCGAGGCCTCCTGGCCGTTGACCAAGATCTGGCCGGCATCGCGCTTGTAGGCGCCCGACAGGATCTTGATCAGCGTCGACTTACCGGCGCCGTTGTGGCCAAGCAGCGCCACCACTTCGCCCGGGAAAAGATCGATGGACGCATCGTCGACGGCGCGAATGCCACCGAACGCGATCGAGATGTTGCGCATGTCGATCAGTGGCGTACCGGTGGGAGCAGTTTTTTCCATAATCGTTCCTCCCTAGACGCGCTTGCGGTAGACGGTGTCGAGCCAGACGGCGATGACCAGGACAGCGCCAACGACAATGCTCTGCAGCGGCGAGTCGATGCCGAGCAGCACCATGCCGGATTGCAGCGACTGCATCAGTAGCGCGCCGAGCATGGCGCCCATCACCGTTCCGGCGCCGCCCGCGAGCGACGTGCCGCCGATGACAGCGGCCGCGATCACCAAAAGCTCGTCCAGTGTGCCCAGCGCATTGGTTGACGCATTGAGACGGGCCGACGAGATCGCCGCGCTGATTGCAGCCAGCACACCCATGATCATGAACACCTTCATGGTCACCCAGCGCGTGTTGATGCCGGCGAGTTCCGCTGCCTCCGGATTGCCCCCGATGGCGAAGACATAGCGGCCGAAACGCGTGCGCTTGGTGATGAACGTCATGATGATGCCGACAATCACCGCCATTAGCACCGGTATGGCGATGCCATGCGCGATGAACAGCCCGCCTTCGGGAACGGTGATGCCGTTCTGCTGTGCGTACTGGCGCACGATGCCGATCGGCCATGGATAGGAATTGGCGATCCACACGGCGCCGAGGATGGCCGCGCAAGTGACCACGCCAAGCAAGGTCTCGGCCCAGACGGGGCGCAGTGGAAAGCTGAAGCGCTTGCGCTGTGAGCGACCGTTGAGCAGCGCGAAGGCGACCGCCGCGCAGGCGACGATGCCGACGATCCAGCTGGCAGCGGCGCCAATCGAGCCGCGTGGTCCGCCGCCCATCAGCTGGAAGGTGGCGTCGAGTGGCGCGACCGTGCGCCCGCTGGTGATGAGCCATGCCATGCCACGCCAGACCAGCAGGCCACCAAGCGTCACGATGAAGGCCGGAACCTGCATATAGGCGATGATGAAGCCCTGGAACGCGCCGATCAGCAGACCAAGCACCACGCCGGCGGCAAGCGCGACGACCCAGAGCCAGGGGTTTCCAAGCTGGAAGCCGATGACGCGAATCAGGAATTCGGCCTGTGCCACGCCCATGATCATGCCGATCACGCCTTCGACGGAGCCCACCGAAAGGTCGATGTTGCGCATGACGATGACCAGTACCATGCCGGTCGCCATGATCGCGACCGAGGACGTCTGCACCGACAGGTTCCAAAGATTGCGCGGCGTCAGGAAAAGCCCGCCCGACAGGATATGTATGCCGACCCAGATGACCAGCAGCGCGCCGACCATGCCGAGCATGCGCGTGTCGAGCTCGGTCGCCTTCAGGAACCGGGCGACCGCGCCGAGTTCAGACGCTCGTGCCGTATCGGCCTGCGGATTTGAGGTCGTGTCGGTCATGATGTCCTCCAGCGGCTTGCCGTCTGGCGCGGATGCCGGACCACAGCCTAGAAGTTTGCCGCCGATGGCGGAAACACACAATTCTCGTAGAGAAAACGCCGCGGCTTGACAGCCGCGGCGCCTCATTTCTTCAAGTCGTCGAGATCAGTTGCAAGCCGCGACGCTGCCTGCGGCGACGCCTGTGCAGACTTCGTCCTTCTTGATCCAGCCGGCGTCGATGACGACGTTGAGGTTGTCCTTGGTGATCGCGACGGGGGTCAGGAACAGCGACTTGACGGTGTTGCCGTCAGGCGTGGTGAAGTCCTTGGCGCCGGCAATGTCGCCCGTCTTCTTGCCATCGGCAAGCTGCGAGGCGATCTCGGCGGCGTTCTTGCCGAGTTCGCGCGCGTCTTTCCACACCGACACCGTCTGCGTGCCGAGCGCGATGCGGTTCAGGGCGGCATGGTCGCCGTCCTGGCCCGAGACCGGAACCGTTCCGGCAAGGCCCTGCGCCGTCAGCGCGGCGACAACGCCGCCGGCGGTGCCGTCATTGGCCGCAACCACGGCATCGACTTTGTTGTCGTTGGCGGTCAGGAACTGTTCCATGTTCTTCTGGGCGTTGGCCGGCAGCCAGCCATCGGTATAGGCCTCGCCGACATTCTTGATCTTGCCCGAGTCGATGGCTTCCTTGAGCACTTCCATCGAGCCCGAGAACAGGAAATCGGCATTCGGATCCGAGCCAGAGCCCTTTATGAAGACATAGTTGCCTTCGGGCTTCGCCTTGAACACTTCGCGGGCCTGCATGCGGCCGACTTCCTTGTTGTCGAAGGTCAGGTAAAAAACGTCCTTGTTCTCGATCAGGCGGTCATAGCCGACGACCGGAATGCCTTCGTCCAGCGCCTTCTGCACCGCCGGGCCGATGGCCGAGGCGTCCTGCGCCAGGATGATCAGCGAGTTGGCGCCCTGCGAGATCAGGCTTTCGACGTCGGTCAGCTGCTTGCCGGGATTGGACTGCGCGTCGGCCGAAATGTACTTGTCGCCGGCGGCTTCGATCGCCGTTTTCATCGCCGCCTCGTCGGTCTTCCAGCGCTCTTCCTGGAAGTTCGACCACGACACGCCGATGACCTTGTCCTTCGCCTGCGCGACCGACATCAGCGCCAGCGACATGGCGACACCCGCCAGCATGGCGGCTGCAAATCTGTTCATTATAACCCTCCCTGCGCCGCCCACGGCGCGACAAAACCGGCCCGAAGGCCTGCACAAAGAGGCTCCATTTTTTCGAGCCTCGAAAAAATACTGGTTCAATGATAAGGCACTGTCAACATCGATTATGATGGATTCTGATAGCGTTGCCGAATTTTTTCGAGCTCCGCAATAAACAATGACAGGGCTGCCGGCGTCTGCCAATATTTGGCTGGTGCCGTCGAACGCCTTCACTATCATGAGGCGCGAGGAGGCCGGGAGGAAAACAAATGTCGGTTGGGATCCGCCACGACGATCTGCGCCGTCGCAACCGTGCGATGGTGATTTCGGCCGTGCGCCGGGCCGGCCAGCCGTCGCGGACCGAGATTGCGGCGACCACCGGCCTCAGCCATTCGACGATATCGGCAATCTCGTCTGATCTAATTCAAGAAGGCATCCTGATTGAAGGCAAGCCTGGCGAGACCGGCTCGCTGAAACGCGGCCGGCCGCAGGTCGGCCTTGGCCTCAACCCGGAAGCGGCGGCGGTCATGACCGTGGTGCTGTCGCTGAACTTCCTCTCCGTCACCGTCATCGACTATGCCGGCCAGGTGGTCGCGGAAGAACAGCGCCGGCTCGACACGCTGACCATGCCGCGCGACGAGCTGATCGGCGAATGCGTAGCAATCGTCGGGCGGCGTCTCGCGGACCCGGACCTCGATGTCCAGAGCATCGCCCGCATTGCCATGGGCATCCAGGGCATCACCGATTCGCAGGCGCGGGCCATGCTGTGGTCGCCAATCACGCCACTGACCGACATTGCCTTCGCCGACATGTTGGAAGCGGAATTCGGCATTCCTGCCACCATGGAGAACGACTGCAATATGATGGCGGTGGCCCTGCAATGGCGCCAGCCCGAGCGCTACCGCGACAATTTCATCGCGATCCTCTTGTCGCACGGCATCGGCATGGGGCTGGTGCTGAAAGGCGAACTGTTCACCGGCACCCATTCCTCGGGCGGCGAGTTCGGCCACATGATCCACCGTCCGGGCGGCGCGCTCTGCCGCTGCGGGCGGCGCGGCTGCGTCGAGGCCTATGCCGGAAACTACGCCATCTGGCGCAGCGCCAAAATGATGAGCGAAGATGCCGAGCCGGTCGATATCGGCGACGCTGATATGCGCGCACTCGCCGCGCGCGCCCGCGAAACCGATGGCCCGGAGCGCGAAGCCTATCGCAAGGCCGGTGAGGCGCTCGGCTTCGGCCTCGGCAGCCTGTTTGCGCTGATCGACCCGGCGCCTGTCGCCATGGTTGGCGTCAGCGCCGCCGCCTTCGACCTGATCGAGCCGGCATTGCGCGAAGCGATCGCCCAGACCGCCGGCGGCCAGCACTCGAAATCGATCTCCTTCGACACCGAGCCCAACGAGCTGCCGCTGATCCGCGAAGGCTGTGCCATGCGCGCGCTCGGCTTCGTCGATCAGGAGATTTTCGCGCCGGGCATTCAGGCCAAATCCGGCAAGCATGTCGCCTGAATGGCCGGCAACGGCGCGACGCGCAGCATCCTAGTCTTCCCTGATCGCGTAGCCGGCGCCGCGAATGGTACGGATGACATCCGGCATGCGGCCGTTGTTGACCGCTTTGCGTAAGCGCCCGACATGGACGTCGACGGTTCGCTCGTCGATGTAGATCGTCTCGCCCCAGACATTGTCGAGCAGCTGGCTGCGCGAGAACACGCGGCCGGGATGGCGCATCATGAATTCGAGCAGCCGGAACTCGGTCGGTCCGAGCCTGATCTCGCTCTTCTTGCGGTAGACACGGTGCGACTCGCGGTCGAGCACGATGTCGCCGACCTTGAGCACGCTGGACAGCACTTCCGGCTTGGCCCGGCGCAGCAGCGCCTTCACGCGCGCCATGAACTCCGGCGTCGAGAATGGCTTGACCAGATAGTCGTCGGCACCGGTGGACAGGCCGCGCACGCGATCGCTTTCCTCACCGCGCGCGGTCAGCATGATGATCGGCAGCCGCTCGGTTTCGGGCCGCACTCTAAGCCGCCGGCAGAGCTCGATGCCGGAAACAGCGGGCACCATCCAGTCGAGCACCAGGAGATCGGGCACGTTTTCCTGCAGGCGGATCTCGGCCTCGTCGCCGCGTGTCACCACCTCGACGTGATAGCCTTCGGATTCGAGGTTGTAGCGGAGGAGCACGCCTAGCGGCTCCTCGTCCTCCACGACCATGATGCGTGGCGCGATCATAGGCAGTTCACCCTCATCAGGCCGGCGTGGCCATCGCCGTCTCGTCCTGCTTCGGACGATTGGCGGGCAATTGCTGGCCGGTCAGCACATAATACGCATTTTCGGCGATGTTGGTGACATGATCGCCGATGCGCTCAAGATTCTTGGCGCAGAACAAGAGATGCGTGCAGGCGGTGATGTTGCGAGGGTCTTCCATCATGTAGGTCAAGAGCTCACGAAACACGGACGTGTATTTGACGTCGATGCGCTCGTCGTCATTCCTGAGTTTTGCAAGAGCTGCCGCATCGGTGGCGGCATATTCCTCGACGACGCCTTGCACCTGGATCAGCACCAGCTGCGCCATGGCATCGATGGAGTGCGAGAGGTCGCGCGGCGTGACGCTCAAGCCCACGGTGCCGACGCGTTTGGCGATGTTCTTGGCGAGATCGCCGATGCGCTCGAGGTCGCCGGCCATGCGGATCGAGCCGACCACGGCGCGCAGATCGTTGGCCATCGGCTGGCGCTTGGCGATCAGCGTGATGGCGCGGTCGTCCAGTTCGCGCTGGCGCGCATCCATGATGGCGTCGTCGGAAACGACACGCTGTGCCAGCGCATTGTCCGAATTGAGCAGCGCCCTGGTCGAGCCGCTGACCATCGAGCCTGCCAGATCGCCCATGTCGCCGATCAGCTTGCTGATCTGCCCGAGCTCTTCATCGAAGGAGGCGACGGTATGTTCACCCATGATCTTGGTCCTCGTGCCTGAAAATTCACCCGCCGGACGGCTCAGCCGAAGCGGCCGGTAATGTAGTCCTGGGTGCGCTTGTCGTCGGGGTTGGTGAACATCTTGTCGGTGGCGCCCTCCTCGACGAGATAGCCGAGATGGAACATCGCCGTGCGCTGCGACACGCGCGCCGCCTGCTGCATCGAGTGGGTGACGATGACGATCGTGTAGTTCTGGCGCAGTTCGTCGATCAGCTCCTCGACACGGGCGGTGGCGATCGGATCGAGCGCCGAGCAGGGCTCGTCCATCAGGATCACCTCCGGCGACACGGCGATGGCGCGCGCGATGCACAGGCGCTGCTGCTGGCCGCCGGACAGGCCGGTGCCGGGCTCCTGCAGGCGGTCCTTGACCTCGTTCCAGATCGCCGCCTTCTTCAGGCTCTGCTCGACGATCTGGTCCATGTCGGACTTGCGCTTGGCCAGCCCATGGATGCGCGGGCCGTAGGCGACGTTCTCGTAGATCGACTTCGGGAACGGGTTGGGTTTCTGGAACACCATGCCGACGCGGGCGCGCAGTTCGACGACATCGATGTTCTTGTCGTAGATGTCGTCTTCATCGAGCGTGATCTTGCCGGTCACCCGCGCCAAATCGATGGTGTCGTTCATGCGGTTGAGGCAGCGCAGGAAGGTCGACTTGCCGCAGCCGGACGGGCCGATCAGCGCCGTCACCTGGTTCTGACGCACGTCGAGATTGACGTCGAACAACGCCTGCTTCTCGCCGTAGAAGACGCCGACCTTGTCGCCGCGCATCTTGATGACTTCGTTCGACTTGGCGTTCATTTTGTCGCCCACTGCATTCTCAAGGGACTGTTCGGTCATGATGTTCATACCAAATTGCCTTTTTTCTACCAGCGCCGCTCGAAGCGGCGCCGGAGCACGATCGCGGTGATGTTCATGGCCATGAGGAAGACGAGCAGGATGATGATGGCGCCGGACATGCGCTCGACAAAAGCGCGCTCAGCCTCGTTTGCCCACATATAGATCTGAACCGGCAGCGCGGTCGCCGGATCGAAAGGCGTCGTCGGATAATCGGCGACGAAAGCGACCATGCCGATCAAGAGCAGCGGTGCTGTCTCGCCGAGCGCACGCGCCAGGCCGATGATGGTGCCGGTAAGGATGCCTGGGGCGGCAAGCGGCAGGATGTGATGGAACACCATCTGCATCTTGGAGGCGCCGAGACCTAGGGCCGCCGAGCGGATCGACGGCGGCACCGCGGCGAGGGCGGCGCGCGTGGCGATGATTATGGTCGGCAATGTCATCAAGGTCAGCACCAGGCCGCCGACGAAGGAAGCCGAGCGCGGCATGCCGAGGAAGTTGATGAACACGGCAAGGCCAAGCAGACCGAAGACGATCGACGGCACCGCCGCGAGATTGTTGATGTTGACTTCGATCAGGTCCGTAAAGCGGTTCTTCTTGGCGAACTCCTCCAGATAGATGGAGGCGGCGACGCCGATCGGCAGCGCCAGCAACAGCACGATCACCATCATGTAGAACGAGCCGATGATCGCCACGCCCATGCCCGACGTTTCGGGCCGGCTGGAGGCGCCATAGGTGAACAGGCCGGTGTTGAAATGCTCGGCCATCACGCCGTCGGCTTTAAGCTTGTTCATCCAGTCGATCTGCTGGTTGGACACCTTGCGGCGCGCTTCATCGACGCCGAGGTCGATCTGGCCCTTGAAGGCCGAGTCGAGGTTCGCGGCAGCCAGGATGTCGACGTCACGCGTCCTGCCGATCACCGACGGATCGGCGGAGACGATGTCGCGCAGCTGGACGCGGGCGCCTTCCGACAGGAAGCCCTTGAGCTTCAGCATCATCGGCTTGTTGGCCGGATCGATGCCGAGCTTGGCCACCAGCGCGTTTTCGGCGAGCTTGGGATAGTTCGCCTTGATCAGCACGGTAGGGTCGGTCGCGCGCTTGCCGGAGGGATCGATCACCTTCTCGTCGAAGGTGACCGGCAGCGTCACCGTCGTCTGCCAGAAGGCGGTGTAGCCTTTCGAGACGATGGTGATCAGCATGATGGCCAGGAACGCCAGGCCCACCGAGATCGCAATCACGCCATAGATGCGGAACCGGCGTTCGGCGGCATAGCGCGCCTTCAGCCCGATGTCGCGGCGCGGTCGCGCGACGGCGCCCGCCATCGTGTCCAGGGGGATGTCGGTCATTCGTACTGCTCCCGGTACTTGCGCACGATGTAGAGGGCGACGATGTTCATCACCAGCGTCAGCGCGAACAGCGTCAGGCCGAGCGCGAAGGCGACCAGCGTCTGCGGCGAGTTGAACTCGAGGTCGCCGGTCAGCTGGTTGACGATCTTGACGGTGATGGTCGTCATCGCCTCGAACGGATTGGCCGTCAGATTGGCGGCGACGCCCGCCGCCAGCACGACGATCATCGTCTCGCCGATGGCGCGCGACGCCGTCAACAGGATGGCGCCGACGATGCCGGGCAGTGCCGCCGGCAGGATCACCCGCTTGATCGTCTCGGAGCGGGTGGCGCCGAGGCCGAGCGAGCCGTCACGCATTGCGCGCGGCACCGCGGTGATGATGTCGTCGGACAAAGAGGACACGACCGGGATCAGCATGACGCCCATCACCAGGCCGGCGGTGAAGATGCTCTGGCCCTGGATGAAGGGCGAGCCGCCGGTGAGTGCCGCCGACAGGTCGCGCAAGAACGGTCCGAGCGTGACAACGGCGAAGATGCCGTAGACGATGGTCGGAATGCCGGCCAGCAGTTCCAACGCCGGCTTGACCACCGAGCGCACACCGCGCGAGGCATATTCGGACATGTAGACCGCCGACATCAGCCCGACCGGCACTGCCACCAGAAGGGCGACGGCGGCGATGTAGAGCGTGCCGGCAAGAAGCGGGATCAGGCCGAACTGACCCTGGCTGCCGCCGGAACCGGCGGCGGCGAAACGCGGATCCCACACCGTGCCGAAGAAGAAGCTCATCGGCGACACGCTCTCGAAGAAGGTGATGGTCTGGAACAGCATCGACAGCACGATGCCGACCGTGGTCAGGATGGCGATGGTCGAGGCCGCAAGCAGCCCCCACAGCATCAGCTTCTCGACGTTGTTGCGCGCCCTGGCGCGCGGCGCGATCTGCCTCAGCGCATAGAAGGCGCCGGCGACCGACAGCGCGAAGGTCAGCACGGCGCCGAACAGGCCGAGCCGGTCCTGGACCTGGTTCGCCTCGACCGCGATCGGGATCATATAGTCCTGGGTGTCGCTGGCCAGTGCCACGCCCTTGGCGGCGAGCAGCGGCTGCAATTCGGCGAAAGTAGCGGGAAGTGCGGTATCGCCATCGAGCCGGCGCAGGCCCTTGGCCAGGCTCTTCACCAGGCTGGCGTCGAGCGCTTCGCTGGCCACCTTTGTGTCGGCGGTGCGCTCGGGCAAAGCGGCATGGATATGCCGGTCGAGATAGAAGGAAGAGCCGATATCCCAGACGGCGAGCAAAAGGACGGCAGGCAGGACCGCGAGCAGAAAGGCCCACCAGCCATGATAATGCGCGCGCGAATGCGGCTTGACCTTGCCGGTATCCTGCGCCGCTGCGCGCTGGCGGCCGATCACAAAAGCGACCACGCCTATGGCGATGACTATGGCGAGTACGAGCAAGGACGACATCACCCACCCCAGGGAAAATTCAGATCGCCGCCACCGTTGCGGCAAGCGGCGAAATCAGGGCGCGGATTTGGTCCGCGCCCTGATCCGGTCGGTTGATTACATCGTCTTTCCAGCGGCGAAGGCGTCGCGCTGGCCCTGACGTTCGGCGTCGGGAGCGGAAACCAGGCCGTACTGGGCGAGCGGGCTTTCCGGGCCGATCATCTGGTCATCAAGGAAGAACTCGACATATTCCTTGAGGCCGGGAACGACGCCCAGATGCGCCTTCTTGACGTAGAAGAACAACGGCCGCGACACGGGGTACGTGCCATCGGCGATGGTCTGCGTCGAAGGCACGATGCCTTCCACGGTAGCGACCTTCAGCTTGTCGGCATTGTTCTCGTAGAAGGCGAGGCCGAACACGCCAACGCCGGTCTTGTTGGAGTCGATGCGGGCCAGCGTCTCGGTGTAGTCGCCGTCAATGTCGACAGCCTTGCCGTCCTTGCGGATGGCGATGCAGGTCTTGCCGATTTCCTTGTCGTCGGCGATGCCGGCAGCCTTCAAAGCGGCCTTGTCGCAGCCGGCGTCGAGCAGCTTGGTCTCGAACACTTCACGGGTGCCGTGCTTCTCACCCGGGATATAGGCGGCGATATCCCAGTCGGGCAGCTTCGGATTGACCTGGTTCCACTTGGTGTTCGGGTTGTCGACCAGCTTGCCGTCGACCACCAGCTTGGCGGCGAGCGCCTTGTAGATGTCGGCGGGAACCAGCGCCCAGTCCGGACCCTTGATGTCGGTGGCAAAGACGATGCCGTCATAGCCGATGCGGACTTCCTGGACGTCCTTGACGCCGGCGTCGGCGCAGGACTTCAGCTCGTCCTTCTTGATCGGGCGCGAGGAGTTGGCGATATCGATCGTGTCTTCGCCGACGCCCTTGCAGAACTCCTTGATGCCGGCGCCGCTGCCGCCGGACTCGACCACCGGGGTCTTGAAGTTGGTGAAGGTTTCGCCGAACTGCTCGGCGACGATCTTGGCGTAAGGCAGCACGGTCGACGAACCGGCGACCTGGATCTGGTCACGCGCAGCGGCGACACCGGACGATGCGGCGAACGCTACCGCCACGGCCGATGCCGTAACGAGGAATTTCTTCATGTGGCCTGCTCCTGTTCGGAAGATGGTCTCTTGGCGCCCTCTTCAAACCGGCGCCCGCTGAGGCCAATAGCCTTCGATTATTACAGTCGCATGACAGTTTCGTGTCAGCCCGGTAACGTCGCACAGACGTCTTGTGGGCCGCACCCTTTAAGCCGGTTTGTGGGAATGGAAGTTGCCGCTGGAATCAGACGCTTGCGCAATTCGTGCTGGCATCAAGTCCCGGCACACCGCAGGCCGCGATGCCGAGAAAGAAAAACCGGACGGGAGCGCGTTGCCCGTGACCAGAGCGAATCTTGGCCGAGCCATCGCCAAAAACAGGTCCGTTGGGGTAGATTCGACGCTGTTTCTTGTCGGCGGTCGCTTGCTCCCGCCCGTAACTGAATGAGCGGTTTCGTTGCGACCATTGTCCTGACTGGGCGCCAGCTTTGATATGGTGCGATCGCACCATATCCTTGGCTGTTGCGGCGCGGCCGAATCCCGGCGGCGCCGCAGGTTGCTATCCAGCGTCTCGTTGGGCTTCGCCTGATATGCCGACCCAGCGCTCGACCTTTTCGAGCAGCGCCCTGGGGCTGATCGGCTTGGGCAGATAGTCGTCCATGCCGGCTTCCAGGCAGCGCTCACGGTCGCCCTTCAAGGCATGCGCGGTGACGCCGACGATCGGGATATGCATACCCGTATGTTCTTCCAGCCGGCGAATTGCGGCGGTGGCCTCGAGCCCGTTCATCTCCGGCATCGAGACGTCCATCAGGATCATGCGCGGATTAAGCCGGCCGAAGGCGTCGAGCGCCTTGCGGCCGTTGCCGACGATTTCGAAACTGTAGCCGGTTTCGCCGATTATCTGGGTGAACACCATCTGGTTCACCTCATTGTCCTCGGCAACGAGAATGTCGAGCCGGCGTTCATCCCCGGCGGCCCGGGCGCGGGCACGAACCGGCGGCGGTTGCAGCAAGGCGCGTTCCGATGCAGCGAGCGGCGGCTTTGCCGGCGACGGTTCGTTCCTGCCGCCGCCGGAACCGCTGCTTGCCGCCGGCAGCACACGGCCGTCCGTGATATTGTGATGGTGCCGCTGGATGGTGGCGACCAGCGTTTCCAGAAGCACCGAGGAACGCGCCGGCTTGATCAGCTGGGCGTCGATGCCGAGATCGCGATAGCTGGTGTTGGCGAGCGACTGGTCGACCGAGGTCAGCATGATGACCGGCGTGTCGGCCAGCCCTGCGGTGTTGCGCACGACGCGCGCCATTTCGGCGCCGCTCATCCCCGGCATCTGATAATCGAGCACGACGCAGTCGACCGGCACGCCGTAGGCAGCCGCGGCGACCAGCACCTTGAGCCCTTCGGGTCCGCTTTCGGCGGCGCAGGAATCGAAGGTCCATGACGCCATCTGCTCGCTCAGGATCGATCGGTTGACGGCATTGTCGTCGACGATCAGCACCCGTGAGCCGGTCACGTCGACCGGCATGATCCGCCGTCCGGTCTGTTCCTCGGCCCTGGGCAATGTCACGGTGAACCAGAAGGTCGAGCCCTTGCCTTCGGCGCTCTCGACACCGATCTCGCCGCCCATCAACTCGACCAGCCGCGAGGTGATGGCGAGCCCGAGCCCTGTGCCTTCGTGGCGTCTGGTCGACGAGGTGTCGGCCTGACTGAATTTTTCGAAGACGAGCTTTAATTTCTGCTGCGGAATGCCGATGCCGGTGTCGGTGACCGAAACGGTAAGCTTTGTCCCCGTCGGCCCCCTTTGTCCGGTCACGTCGACCAGCACGTGGCCTTCGTCGGTAAACTTCACCGCGTTGCCGACCAGATTGGTGACGATCTGCCTGACGCGACCGACATCGCCGACGAACAGGCTTTCCAGGCCCGGCTCGACGCGCACGATCAGCTCGAGGTCCTTCTCCTTGGCGCGCGTCGATATCAGCGTCGCCACATCCTCGATCGCTTCGGGCAGGTTGAAGGGCGCAGGGTCGAGCACCAGCTGTCCGGCATCGATCTTGGAGAAGTCCAGTATGTCGTTGATGATGGTCAAGAGCGCGTTACCCGACTTGACGATGATATCGGTGAACGTCTTCTGCTTGGGATCGAGGTCGGATTTGGCCAGCAACTCGGCCATGCCGAGTACGCCGTTCATCGGCGTGCGGATCTCGTGGCTCATATTGGCCAGGAATTCCGACTTGGCGCGGTCGGCCAGCACGGCGCGCTGGCGCGCCTCGCGCAGTTCGGCCTCGCGCAGCTTCAGTTCGGTGATGTCGGTGGTCGACCCAATCAGATAGAGCGAACCGTCGGACGCGATCATCGCGCCCTTGCGGGCGAACTGGTGGCGCACGCTGCCGTCGGCAAGCGTCACCGTTTCCTCGATCTCCTGTGTATCGCCTGTGCGCAGCACGGCGAGATCGCTGTTGACGAAGGCTTCGCCGTCTTCGCCGAAAATCTCGATGTCCGTCTTGCCGATCGCGTCTTCCCTGCGGAGGCCGGTGAGGTCGCACCAGCCCTTGTTGACGTAGAACTGCCTGAGGTCGGAGCGCTTGGCGTAGATCGACACCGGCACGTTGTCGATGAGATTGCGGAACACCTCGTTNGACGTGTGCTCTTCCGATCTGAACTGCCTGAGGTCGGAGCGCTTGGCGTAGATCGACACCGGCACGTTGTCGATGAGATTGCGGAACACCTCGTTCTCGCGCATGCTCTCTTCCAGCGCCTGCTCGCGCGCCTTGACGTCGGTGATGTCGGTGCTGGAGCCGACAAGGTGCACCGACCCATCGAGCGCCACCAGCCGGCTCTTGCGCGTCATCAATTGCCGCACCGTGCCGTCGCGATGGGTAACGGGCTCCTCGATCTCGCGGCCGCGGCCGGTGACGACGACCTCGGTGTCGTCATGGGTGTAGGTTTCGGCGTCGTCGATGCCGAAAAGCTGGAGATCGGTCCGGCCGATGACTTCCTCCTTGGGGATGCCGGTCAGCGCGCACCAGGCCTTGTTGACGAATTCCATGCTCAGATCCTGCGCCTTGATGAAGGCGGCGACCGGCAGTTCGTCCATGACGTGGCGGAACAGGTCGATCTGGCGCATGCTTTCCTGCAGCGCCTTTTCGCGGCTCTTGATCTCCGAGATGTCGACGCGCACGCCGATGAAGGTGCCGTCCTCGGTGCGCATATCGTAGACCTGATACCAGCGGCCGTCCGCATTGAGGCGCTCATAGGACGAGTTGGGCAGGCGATAGCGGGCGAGGATGGCATTGAGCCAGACATCGGGGTCGCCTTCATAGAGCCTATCGATTTCTCGATCGCCGCTCGATCGGAAATAGCCGACCGAATGTCCGAGTTCCAGGGCCTCGCGGAAGCTGCGGCCGGGCTGCCATGCCGGTTTCAGCTCCGGCAGCGTGTCCTGCAGCTTGCGGTTTGCAAAGACGAACTTGTCGTCGCGGTCATAGATGATGACGGCCGCCGGCAGCGACTCCAGCACCGTGGTGAGGTTCTTGCGGGCGTCCTCGGCTTCGGTCTCGCGGCGCTTCATGTCGGAGATGTCGAACAGGAAACCGGCGACATAGTTGCGGCCGCTGGGCATGCCGACGCGGTTCTTGCGCACGATGCGCGAGCGGCTGGCGCCCTCGGCGTCGAAAGTCTCCTCGACCTCGTAGGGCGTGCCGGTCGCCAGCACGGCGCGTTCGCTGTCTTCGAATTGCGCGGCGTCCTTTTGCTTGAGGAAGTCGCCGCCGGGCCTGCCCAGCATCGCTTGCGGGCTCTGTCCGAACAGTGCCGAAAACGCCTCATTGACGAAGACGAAACGCAGATTGTCGTCCTTGACGAAGATCGGGTCCTTGACGCCGTTGATCACCGCCTCGGCCAGCCGCGATTTCTCCAGCGCTTGGGCGAGTTCAGCCTCGCGATCCTTCATGTTGGTGACGTCGACATAGGAGATCAGCCTTTTGCCGCCGGCGAGCGGCGCCAGCGAGGCAATCAGCGTACGGCCGTCATTGCGTGGCAGTTGCCTGGAGCCCACCAGGCCGGCCGAGATTTCTGCTTCGCGCTCGGAGATGTGGCCCTGCCATTCGGCATCGTCAGCACCGTAAGGGTCCATATCGCGGCTGGCCTGCATCAGTTCGCGGAAGCCGCAGCCGATGCCGGCGCGTCGGGGATCGATTTCCCAGAAATCATAGAAGGCGCGGTTGATCACCTCCGCGCGCATCTCCGCATCGAGGACGAGCACGCCGATCGGCATCTGGTCGACCATCGTGCGAAGATTGGCGAAGGTCTCCGTAATTTTGGCGTTGGCACTCTCGATCTCGGCGTCGCGACGCTTGAGCTCGGAGACGTCGTAGTAGGTCAACAGCCGCTTGCCGCCGGACAACGCCGTCACGGAGAACATCATCGTCCTGCCATTGGCATGGAGAAATTCGCGTGGCGCAACCGAGCCGGCGCTGATCTCCTCGATGCGGGTGGCTAGGTAGTGCTGCCACTGCTGTTCATCGAGATCGCCGTAGATGCCGTTGCGGCGGTTGAGTTCCATCAACAGACTGAACGGCGCGCCGACAGTGACGGCGCCATCGGGAATCCTGGAGAGCTCGCGATAGGCCTTGTTGACGATGAGTGTGCCGAGCTTTTCGTCAAGCAGCACGACGCCCATATGCATGGCATCCATCGTCCGCTCGAGATCGGCGAGGTGCTGCGTGGCCTCGCCGGCCGGCGGATCGCTCTCCTCCTCCCGCAGTTCGTCCAGCGCACCGGCCAGTGCCGTGACGTTGCGGCCGATGCCGCGATAGCCGATGAATTCGCCTTCGCCGTCGAACCGCGGGGAACCGGTGATCGAAACCCAGCGGCAGCCGGGACGGCCGCCCTTCAACTCATAAACAAAGTCGCGAAACGGCCGATGCGCCTGCAGATCCTCCAGATGCGCGGCGGCGTGTCGATTGCCGTGCACCATCTGCTTGAGGAAATCGAAGCGGAAACGGCCAAGAATGCTGGCCGGATCGATGCCGGTGGCGGCCTGGTAGTTCTCCGAAAGCCAGGAAAAGCGCAGCTCGGCATCGGTCTCCCAGACCCAGTCGGCGCCGGCCCCGACCAGTTCGCGCAGCGCTTCGGGCGAAACCCCGACGGACGTATCCTGGCCGTTCACCACCCCTTTTCGGGAACCGCGTCCGCCGCGTGTTCCAACAGTCCCGTCAGCCATCCCGTTCCCACCCCGAAAGCCAAGGCCGAACCCCCTCAGCGGTTCGCCGGCGGAATGTGCCCGAGAAGCATTAATGATCCGCTAACCATAACCATCCAGACTGCGGCCAGAGCCACATTGCCCTGCGGTATTCCGCCGGTTGTCGGCGGAACCCCGGCCGGGCTATAAGTCGGCGGGGGTGTTGCTGATGACCGGTTGGATCGTGCCTTGTTTCCTGTGCCTGGCGCTGCTTGCGGGCAGCGGCTGCGCACGCAGCTATGACGGCACGGTGGTGATCCCGAAGCCGCTCGATATCAGGCGGGTCTGGGATCGCGATCCGTCGCAGACTGAGGCCAGCCGGATGCAGGCGGCAGCCGGTGTGTTTCCGACGCCGCCGCCGCAGGAGCCCTACCGGCCCGCGGCACGCAGGCACACAACACAAATAGCTGCGCCAAGGCGGCACGTCAGGTCCAGCCCTCCCAGCATGGCTTCCGAACCGGCCAATCCGCTCACCTGCAAGAATGTCAGCGAACCCGGCAAACGCTACAGGATGGTTTGCGAATAGCTGGTACTTGAGCAATTCCAGGAAAAGTGTGAAACGGTTTTCCGTCCGGAATTGCGTAAAACAAAGACATAGAGCGGTTCGCCGTTTCTGTGAAACGGACAAACGCTCTAGGCGCAGGTTACTCCGCCGGGAAGAAAGCCGGCCCGACCACCCTGACCGGCCGCGAGCCGGCCAATGGCTCGGCCGACTGTCGCTGGGCGGCGCCCCTGGCCTCTGCAGCGTCTGCGCCAGGCTGGGGAAGTTGCGCCACGGTGCCAAGATCCGGCTTCGCTGACGGCAAAGGAATGATCGCGTTGGCCATATTGGCTGGCGTCACCGTGCGCGCTCTCAGCTCGGCAACGCGCCGGTGATAGCGCTTGAGGTCGCAGGCCCTGAAGTTCGCATCATTGCGATATTTGAAGGCCGTCGGCAGGTCCTTGTAGGATGTGCGCGTATTGAGCGCGACCATCTCTTCGGTTTCAAGGCTTGGATCACTGAGCGTGTACAGGTCGACGCCGGCATCGTCGCAGATGTAGCGGCACTGATCGACCATCTCCTTGACATCGCCGCCTTGCACGAACTGCGATTTCGGCGCCGGGAAGAAATAGCCGTCCGAGAGACGAACGCAAAACAGCATCGAATTGCTGCCGATCAGGGCGCCAGCCGGACGCTGTCTTTGTTGCCCGGCGGCGGGCGTGCAGCCGAGCGCGACGAGCCTGGCCTGCAGTCCGGACGCATCCCGGCGCGAAATCGCGGCGCCGCGATCTGGCGTTGCACCTGTGTGCGGCTTTTGGCGAGGTCGGCGCAAGCATTGAAGAAGCCCCCACCGCACTTTGCGCCGTGCACCGACGTTGCCTCTCCAGCCCCTGGATCGCCGCAAGCTGGCGACGCAGCTGCGCAAGCTCGGGGCTGATCCCGCCGCTGCGGCCGGACGGTGCCAGCTGGCTCCTGAGCGCGGCGCATGGATCGGCAAGGGAAGCCGAAATGCCGAGGACGCTTGCCGCTACCGACACCAGTGCAAAGGTCACGACTGCCACAAACGCATCATCGGCGACACCTGGTTCCTTGTACCCCTGTGGAGCCGATCGCCGCTCCAGCCGATTGAGCCTCAATGCGGGAGGTAAGTCTAATTCAAGAGACGCCAGCAACCGCCAGGTATTTTATGCCGAGTGTATTATGCCGGTTCCTGTAAATTCGCTATTACACTTTTGTTTCAAGCTGAGACGAAGCCAGGCTCGGGCGAGCCAGGCCGCCCGCAATCATCGATCCCGCGTTATCGGGCCCTTGCGGATGAAACCTTTCTCCGGTGTCTCGCGTTGTGTCGGGCAAAGGAGACGAAGATGTCTATTCACTTCACTGTCTCTGGCCTGACCAGGAACCTGTTCCACTCGCTGGGGCTGGACCATGAGCGGGCGCCGAGAGCGCTCGATCCCGAACAGAGCCTGTTGCTGGAATGCTATCTGGCCGGACAGATTCCGGAATCCGCCTGGGCCGACTACGTCTTCGAGACGCCGGAACTGCAGCGGCATGTCGATATCAGACGCCTGCACAACTGATCAGAGCAACTTCAGGAAAAGTGTGAGTCGTTTTTCCGGGAAAAGCGCGTAGCGCTTTCCCTTGGGAATTGCGTCAAGACAACGAGAGAGGGGGTCGCCGTTTCTGTGAAAACGGTGAAACGCTCGCCCGCTCGCCTACTGCTTGGGCGAAGCGAATTGCACGGTGAAGACATTGCCCGCGACGCCTTGCGCCAGCGTCGGCGAGAAGCTCAACGGCAGGCACTTTTGCAGGGCAGTGGTTGCGGCGTCGACGAACGACTTCCTGGTATCCGCATCGCCATCGACCTTGATCCTGATGTCAGACTTTACGGCATGAGACGGGCCTGATGGCGCATCGGCGAAAAGCAAAAGGCCGGCATTGCGCCGACCTTTCCCTTCACCCTTGCGCCAGTACATCCGTGGTCGCGCGGTGCCTTCAATAGACAGCGTTCTGGTTAATGAATCCTTAGCTTTACGCGCTGGCCTGCGACTTCACATAGGCGATGTAGCCGCGCACGTCGCCGGCCGGCTCGGCATAGGCCTTGCCGAGTTTCTTCTCCATCGCCGCGACATACTCCTTGGCCCATTTTGGCAGCGCATAGTCGATGACGGCCAGGAACTCCAGCGTCGATGCCAGGCGTATGTCGGCGATCGACGGGTGCTTGCCGCCGATGAACGGCTTGCCGTCCCTGAAGAAGGAGTGAAACACCTCCAGCGGCTCGGCAATCGCCGCCATGGCGGCCTTCTGCGCCTCGGACTTCTTCTCCGGATGAGCGTCGCTATGGCCGACCTCGCCGGCATAGTGCGGGAAACCCAGCGCCGGATAGGTGGCGCGCGCCACATAGGGGTAGAGCGTGCCGATCAGGTAGAACATGGCGCTGTCGACCATCGCCCGCTTGGCCGGTGCCTTGGGATAGAATTTCTCCAGCCCGTGCTTGTTGGCGAGATACTGCATGATGGCACAGCTCTCCCACAGCACGCCGCGCGGCAGCCCCTTGTCCTCGATCATCGGCGTCAGATGCGCCGGATTGCGCGCCATATATTCCGGCGACCGCGTGTGGCCCCAGGCGTCGGTCTCGGCGGCGTCGAACCCGGCTGCACGGGCAAACACCCGAACGGTCATGTTGTTGACGCTTGGCTTCAGCATCGAGAGCTTCAGCGCAGGTTTTTTCGCCGCCTTGGCCTTCGGCGCGGATTTCCTGGCAGCCGGCCTCGTCGCGGTTTTGGCGGCCGGCTTTGCGGCAGCCTTCGGCGCGGCCTTTACGGCCGCTTTTGCCGCCGGCTTCACTGCCTCTTTTACTGCTGGCTTGGCCGCTGGTTTGCCAGCGCTCTTAACTGTCTTTGCCATTGTGGTCCTCCCCTTTTGCTGGCCGTCAGTATGGATTCTTCGGCGTCCGGTCGTCTGACAAGGTCGCGCGCGACCATTCGACCAGCGTCTGGATCGCGTCGGCAAGGTGTACTTCGGCGATGTTGTAGTCGCCGCGCGCAACGCGCAGCTTGTGCGCCTGCATCAGCACGTCGGCATGGGTGAAACCTTCCGGCGGATCGAAGCGATAGGAGGCGAGTTCGATCAAGAGGCCGAGCGGATCCTCGAAATAGATCGAATCCATGAAGCCGCGATCCTTGACGCCGCTGTGCTTGATGGCGCGCTCATCGAGCCGAGCGACCGCCTGCAGGAAGGTCACGCGCGACACCGAGAACGCAATATGATGGNGCTCATCGAGCCGAGCGACCGCCTGCAGGAAGGTCACGCGCGACACCGAGAACGCAATATGATGGACGCAGCCCGGTTCGGTCGGCGTGCGCCGCTTGACCGGCGTGCGGCTCTCGTCGGTGAAGACGGTGATCAGCCTGCCGTCGCCGGGATCGAAATAAAGATGGCTTTCGCTTGGCTTGTCGAGGTTGGGCTGCTCGAAAATGAACGGCATGCCGAGCACGCCCTCCCAGAAATCGATCGAGGTCTGGCGGCCGGCGCCGACGAGGGTGATGTGATGGACGCCCTGCGACTGCAGTTTCTGCATCGGTCTCCTCCTCGCCGACCCTCGCCTATGTTCCCCGGCGTCTTGCGCGCCGCAACGAGCCCTTTGGCAAGGCTTCGTACATGATGCTAGTGCAATTGGCAGCGCCGCGCCAGAAGCTCGCGGAGACTGCCGGCGCTGGGTGGTGAAAGGGGCTTGAGTTGCATGACCTGAGGCTATGCAACGGCTCTGAGATCGGCTTCCGCCAGCGTTCCCAGGCCCGCGCATTCGGCGCATGCCATCGTCTGCCCGGGACAGCCGGCCCGGTGCGTGCCTTGCGGGCAGCAATGCCCTTTCGACTCGCGCCATTTCAAGCAATCGAAAACCTGCCCGCTGCCGTGACAGCACGGGCATATCATTATTGCCGAATTCATGCCTGCTATGCCCAAAAAAATCCGCGTTGCCGCAGATGCTACCCCCGCACCGCAAGTAACAGAGATCGCTACGCTTTCAAGCGTCGCGGCCTGACTTAAATTGGGTGTATTCGGGTACGCGGACTTGCCGAATTTCGCTGATGCCGCCGACCCTCGCGGTCACACGCGATCCGCGCGGCTGCTGCCCGAAATTTTCGATGATGCGGAAGGAAAGTCGTTGCTTGGTACGCCCAAGGGGAATCGAACCCCTGTTCCCGCCGTGAGAGGGCGGTGTCCTGACCGCTAGACGATGGGCGCGTTCAAGAACCGGCGATATAGGCTGACGGTTTGGAAAAAGCAACTGGGCTTCGAACGGCCGGACCGCTTCTGTGTAATGTCGCTTCGCGAACCTAGCGTTTCGGCTCGATCAGGTCCCACAGATTGCCGTAGAGATCGGCGAACACCGCCACAGTCCCGTACGGCTCATGGCGTGGCGTTTCGTGGAAGTCGACGCCGTTTTCCAGCATCGTCGCATGGTCCCTGGCAAAATCATCGGTTTCGAGAAACAAAACCACGCGGCCTCCGGTCTGGTCGCCGACGCGGCTCTTCTGCACATCGTCCAACGCTTCCGCCAGAAGCAGCCGGGGCCCTTGCCCGACCGCCGGCGCCACCGTCACCCAGCGCTTGCCGTCACCGAGCTCGATGTCGTCGCAGAGCGCAAAGCCAAGCTTGCCGACATACCAGGCAATCGCCTCGTCATAATCGGCGACGACGAGCGTAACGGTTGCTATGCGGCGATGGTCGGCAAACCCGGTCATTGTTTCGGCCCGCTCATTTGTTGCGGATGGCGAAGCGACCGATGATACGGCGCTCGGCGATGTCGTAGACGAAGATGGTGCGGCTGCCGTCGCTGAGCTCGGCGTCGATCGAAATGCGATTGCCCGACAGAGCCTGGCTGATCACCTTGGCTCCGACCGGGAGCACTATGTCGGCCGCGAGCGGCTCGCCGGGCGGAACTGGAATGTCGTTGGCGAGCGGCGGGTTCGCGGGCGGCGCTTTGCGCGATTTGTAGACAATGGCCGCGATCACCACCATAAGGGCCAGCAAAAGCAGGCCGAGATTGATGGCCATGAAACGGATGAGCCTGCCGCGCACCTTTTCGATCTCGGGATCGAGCGGCTTTTCTTCTTCATCGGCAACGGGCCGGGCCATGGCAGAACTTTCCGGAACTTTTTTCGATGAGCGCTCATAGCGAAGAGACCCCTGAATTGATAGAGGCTGGACAATTCATAGAGGCGGCGCCGACCGTGCTCGAAGCCGGCGCGGAAGCGGCCGGCCAGCGCCTCGACCAGTGGCTGGCGAGCGCCCTCGGGCCTGACATGTCGCGCAGCCGGGTGCAGATGCTGATCCGGCAAGGTGCCGTTTCGATCGACGGCAAGCCGGTCGACGAGACCAAGCGCAAAATGAGTGCCGGCGAGCGCGTATCGGTCGTCATGCCCGAGCCGGAACCGGCCGAACCGCAAGGCGAGCCCATCGCGCTCGACGTGCTTTATGAGGACGACGAGCTGATCGTCATCAACAAGCCGGCCGGCCTCGTCGTCCATCCCGGCGCCGGCAACTGGACCGGCACGCTGGTCAATGCCCTGATCCACCACTGCGGCGACAGTCTTTCAGGCATTGGCGGCGTCAGGCGGCCGGGCATCGTCCATCGGCTGGACAAGGAAACCAGCGGCGTCATGGTGGTGGCCAAGACCGACCGCGCCCACAAGGCGCTGTCGGAGGCCTTTGCCGACCACGGCCGCACCGGCGACCTCGAACGTGCTTATTTGGCGCTGGTCTGGGGAATCCCGTCGCGGCCGACCGGAACGGTCGACGCGCCGCTTGGCCGTGCCGCCGACCGCGTGCGCCGCGCCGTCGTGCCGGAAGGCCGTGACGACGCCCGCCACGCCGTGACCAATTTCACCGTCAAGGAGCGTTTCGGCGAGGGCCAGCAGGCGTTCGCCACCGCCAGCCTGGTCGAATGCCGGCTGGAAACCGGCCGCACCCACCAGATCCGCGTCCACATGGCCCATATCGGCCATCCCGTCATCGGTGACCCCGATTACGGCCAGGCCTTCCGCACCAAGGCCAACCGGCTGCCTGAACTGCTGAAAGGTCAGGTCAAGGCATTTTCCAGGCAGGCTTTGCATGCCTGGCTCCTTGCATTTCGGCACCCGGCTACCCATTTATCGATGAGGTTCGAGGCGCCGATACCGGGGGACATGGAGGAACTCGTCGGCGGCTTTCGCAAACTCTGAATTCCAGGAAAAGTGTGAAACGGTTTTCCGTCCGGAATTGCGTCTAAACAAGCCAGCTAAAACCTGAGCGGCATTGTTCACTTCAGCGTGACACACTGTTTCGTGTTGAACAAATGCATGTCTTTTCTGGTTTTGTCCCTATATAAATCAGTTGTCGCGGGCGAGCCTTTTGGTGCTCGCGTCACATGTCCGCCGCGTTTCGGGGGCATCACTCCAATAGAGAGGGGGCGCAATCATGGCCCAGTCACTACCCAGTATTGTTTCCGGCGAAGGCGGCCTCAGCCGCTACCTGGAAGAAATCCGCCGCTTTCCCATGCTTCAGCCGCAGGAAGAGTACATGCTCGCCAAGCGTTACGCCGAGCATGAAGACACCAGCGCTGCGCACAAGCTCGTCACCAGCCACCTCCGGCTCGTTGCCAAGATCGCCATGGGCTATCGCGGCTACGGCCTGCCGATCGGCGAAGTGATCTCGGAAGGCAATGTCGGCCTGATGCAGGCCGTCAAGAAATTCGAACCCGAGCGTGGCTTCCGCCTCGCGACCTACGCCATGTGGTGGATCAAGGCCTCGATCCAGGAGTACATCCTGCGCTCGTGGAGCCTGGTCAAGATGGGCACGACCGCCAATCAGAAGCGCCTGTTCTTCAACCTGCGCAAGGTGAAGGGCAAGATCCAGGCGCTGGACGATGGCGACCTCAAGCCCGACCAGATCACCGAGATCGCCACCCGGCTGAACGTGTCGGAAGCCGAAGTCGTGTCGATGAACCGCCGCTTGTCGGGCGACGCGTCGCTGAACGCGCCGATCCGCGCCAGCGAGGGTGAATCCGGCGAATGGCAGGACTGGCTGGTCGATGACCACGAAAGCCAGGAAGACATGCTGATCGAGCAGGACGAGCTGGAAAACCGCCGCGGCATGCTGTCGGGCGCTCTGGCCGTGCTCAACGATCGTGAGCGGCGCATCTTCGAGGCCCGCCGCCTCGCCGAGGAGCCACTGACGCTGGAAGAGCTGTCGTCCGAGTTCGACATCAGCCGCGAGCGCGTGCGCCAGATCGAGGTGCGCGCCTTCGAGAAGGTGCAGGACGCGGTCAAGGCCGCCGCCAAGCGCCAGATGCAGGCGCTGCGCACGATCGAGGCGCAGCCCGCGGCGTAAAGCCGGGTTCGGCTAAGGAACAGAAGGCGGCGTCGGGAAACCGGCGCCGCCTTTTTTTATGTCTTACGCTTACGCTGGCGATTGGCGAAAGCATTCTTGACATCCAATCTCCCCCCTTGCGGGGGAGATCGGCAGCTGCCAACTGCCCTCTCAAAGCCCATCAAGCGGAAACTTCAGATACCGCCTCCCATTGGCCTCCGGTTCCGGCAGCCGTCCACCATTCATGTTGACCTGCAGCGCATGCAGGATCAGCCGCGGCATCGGCAGTGTCTTGTCGCGCGCTTCGCGCAAGGCGACGAACTCGGCTTCGCTGCGCGCCACAACGAGGTGGATATTCTTTGCCCTCTGCTCGGCGACCGTGCTCTCCCAGCACGGCTCGCGGCCGCCGGCCTGATAGTCGTGGCCGACAAACACCCGCGTTTCGTCCGGCAGCGCCAGAACGCCCTGGATCGAATGCCACAGCCGCGCGGCACTGCCGCCGGGAAAGTCCGTCCTTGCCGAGCCGCTGTCGGGCATGAACAGCGTGTCGTGGACGAAGGCGGCGTCGCCGATGACATAGGTGATCGAGGCGAGCGTGTGGCCGGGCGAGAACAGCACCTTGACCGGCAGGTTGCCGATCATGAACGTTTCGCCTTCCCCAAACAGCCGGTCCCACTGCGAGCCGTCTGCGGGGAAATCCGGCCAGTTGTAGATCGCCTTCCACAGCGCCTGGACTTCGATGATCCTGTCGCCGATCGCCGTCGGCGCGCCGGTCTTTTCCCGGAGATAGTGCGCCGCCGAGAAATGATCGGCATGCGGATGGGTGTCCAGGATCCACTCGAGCTCCAGCCCGTTTTCGCGGATGAAATCCAGCAAGGCGTCGGCATTCTTCGTCGCCGTCGCGCCGGATTTTTCGTCGAAATCGAGGATCGGGTCGATGACGGCGCAGCGTCTCGTCACCGGGTCGGTGACGACATACTGGATGGCGCCGGTCGGCTTGTCGTAGAAGCCGGCGACCTCAGGTTTGGCCGAAGCGATGTCCAATGTCCGGCCCCCCTGCCCCTTGCCCGACAGGAACCGTTTTCTCCGTCGGGTTGAACAAGAGCATGGTCATCTGGCAAAGCGCGCCGGTCAAGCACGCCTTGCCACAAATAGGACTGAAGCCCCAAATAGCTCCGACGGAGACAACCTAGGCTGACGGCTGCTTGGTCTTCCTGAGATAGGGCAGGATCGTCTCGAAAGCGCCAAAACGCTTGACCGCATCTTCGTTCGAAACCGCGGCGGTGATGATCACATCCTCGCCCTGCTTCCAGTTGGCCGGCGTCGCCACCTGGTGCTTGGCGGTCAGCTGCATGGAATCGACCGCGCGCAGGATCTCGTCGAAGTTGCGGCCCGTCGTCATTGGGTAAGTCAGCACCAGCTTGATCTTCTTGTCCGGCCCGACGACATAGACCGAGCGCACCGTGGCGTTGTCGGCCGGCGTGCGGCCTTCCGACGTCTCGCCGGCGCCCGCCGGCAGCATGTCATAAAGCTTGGCCACCTTGAGGTCCTTGTCGCCGATCAGCGGGTAGTTCACCGTCTGGCCGGTCGCCGTCTTGATGTCGGCCTGCCACTTGTCGTGGCTCGCAACGGGATCGACGGAAATGCCGATGACCTTGACGTTGCGCTTCTTGAACTCGCCTTCGAGCCCCGCCATCGTGCCCAGCTCGGTGGTGCAGACCGGGGTGAAATTCTTCGGATGGCTGAACAGGATCGCCCAGCCGTCGCCGATCCAGTCATGAAACTTGATCGGCCCTTGCGTGGTCTCGGCGGTGAAGTCAGGCGCGATGTCGTTGATACGAAGGCTCATGGCATTATTTCCCCAGCAACAGATTTCGTCAGGAGCGGCCGTGGACGGCGTCAACGCTCCGGCATTCCCGCATCTTAGCGCAAAAATCGCGGCTGCAGGACAATAGGAAACTATTATTGGCGACGGAACGAGCACTTTCGTTCTACGGACCGACGTTGGGCCGACAATCTTTCGTTTGTGCGGGGAAGGCTCAGGCCTTGTTGACCGCCAGCGACGTGGCCAGGTCTTCCATGCGCTGGGCGAGCGCGCCGAGCGCGCTGGTCAGCACGGTGTCGTTCTTGTCGGCCTTGGTCAGCGCTTCGTCGCGCGTCTTGCGCAGCGTCTGCACTTCGGTCTCCATGCCCTTGACCCGCTTCTGCAGCTCCGAAAGCTCGTCCATCACCATGATGCCGGCCATCACCGTCAGCCGCTGGTCGCCGATCTCGCCGAACGAATCCTTCAGATGCGAGACATAACGGTCGAACCGCTCGGCGAGGTCGATCAGGTGCTCTTCCTGACCCTCGTCGCAAGCCATGCGATACTGCTTGCCGTCGATGGAAACCGTGACCTGTGCCATGGCCTGCAGCTCCTACCTGTCCAGCACCGCGCGGATGGTTTCCATAGCGGTCACCAGGCGGCGCGAAACTTCCTTGTTGGCATCTTCCAGCCGTTCGGCGCGGGCTTCGGAATTGTCGAGTTCCTGCGCCAGCCGTGAACGGTCGGCGTTCATGCGCTGCACCTCAGCCTCGGCTTCGGAATAGTCGCGCTCGTGCTCGAGCTTGGCCGCGACGGCGTTTTCCAGCCCCTCGATGGCCTTGCCCAGCCTGTGGATGACTTCCTTGAGTGTGGTTTCGCCGGTCATGGCCTTCGTCCTGTGCCCTGCCCATCACCGAATCGCTTCGCGTTCAGAACGCGTTAACAAGGAAACATTAGGCACCGGGTGAAGGCAACGTCAACAAAGCTCTCGCGACTGTCCCCCGTTAACGCTAATGTAGGTCGCCCCATAAGGTCTCAAAGCCATCACAAGACCGGCAAATGTGCAGCCGATTTGTTGACTAAAAGCCCGTGGCTGCTATGTGTCGCGCACTCTTTCCTGGGCTCTGCCAAGCCCACAAATCCCCACCCCGGAGGTACCATGACGTCGCGTGAACAACATGACCGGATGGCCAATGCGATCCGTTTTCTCTCCATGGACGCCGTCGAGAAGTCCCAGTCCGGCCATCCCGGCCTGCCCATGGGCTGCGCCGACATCGCCACAGTGCTGTTCACCCGCTTTCTGAAATATGATCCGAAGAACCCCCATTGGCCGGACCGCGACCGCTTCATCCTGTCGGCCGGCCATGGTTCGATGCTGCTCTACTCGCTGCTGCATCTGACCGGTTACGAGGACATGACCCTCGACCAGATCAAGCATTTCCGCCAGCTGGGTTCCAAGACTGCCGGCCATCCCGAATACGGCCATGCCACCGGCATCGAGACGACGACCGGCCCGCTCGGCCAGGGTCTCGCCAATTCGGTCGGCTTCGCGCTCGGCGAGCGCATCATGAACGCCGCCTTCGGCAACGACCTCGTCGACCACTACACCTATGTGCTGGCCGGCGACGGCTGCCTGATGGAAGGTGTTTCCCAGGAAGCCATCGCGCTGGCCGGCCACCTCAAGCTCAACAAGCTGATCGTCTTCTGGGACAACAACAACATCTCGATCGACGGTCCGGTTTCGCTTGCAGACAACACCGACCAGGTCGCCCGCTTCCAGGCCTCGGGCTGGAACGCCAGCCACATTGACGGCACCGACCCCGAGGCGATCGCCTACGCCATCGAAGCCGCCCGCCATTCCGACAAGCCGACGATGATCGCCTGCAAGACGACCATCGGCTTCGGCGCCCCGACCAAGGCCGGCACCAACAAGGCGCACGGTTCGCCGCTCGGCGCCGACGAGATCGCAGGCGCGCGGAAATTCTTCAACTGGGACTCGCCGCCCTTCGAAATTCCGGCCGACATCCTCGACGCCTGGCGCACCGCCGGCAAGGCCGGCGTCAAGCCGCGCACCGACTGGGAAGGCCGCCTGGCCAAGGCCAAGCCTGAGTTGAAGGCCGAGTTCGAGCGCCGCCTCGCCGGCAAGCTGCCGTCGAATTTCGATGCCGTCCTTGCCGACTACAAGAAGAAGCTGTCGGCCGACAAGCCGAAGGTCGCCACCCGCAAATCGTCGGAAATGGCGCTGGAAGTCATCAATGGCGCGGTGCCGGAAACCATCGGCGGCTCTGCCGACCTCACCGGCTCCAACAACACCAAGACCAGCCAGACCAAGAACATCACGCCGGACGATTACGGCCAGCGCTATGTCCACTACGGCATCCGCGAGCATGGCATGGCGGCCGCCCTCAACGGCCTGACGCTGCATGGCGGCCTCATCGCCTACGGTGGCACCTTCATGTGCTTCTCTGACTATGCCCGTCCGTCGATGCGGCTGGCGTCGCTGATGGGCATCCGCTCGATCTTCGTCATGACCCATGATTCGATCGGTTTGGGCGAAGACGGCCCGACCCACCAGCCGGTCGAGCACCTGGCGGCGCTCCGCGCCATCCCCAACCACAATGTCTTCCGTCCGGCCGACGCGGTGGAAACCGCCGAATGCTGGCAGATTGCCATTGAATCGGAAAAGACCCCGTCCACCCTGGCGCTGACCCGCCAGAACCTGCCGACGGTGCGCACCGAGCACTCGGCCAGGAACCTCTCGAGCCAGGGCGCCTATGAACTGGCCGCGGCGAGCGGCGAAGCGGCGGTGACGATCTTCGCCACCGGCTCCGAGGTCGAGATCGCGCTCGGCGCCCGTGATTTGCTTGAAAAGCATGGGCACCCGACCCGCGTCGTCTCGGTGCCTTGCTTCGAACTGTTCGACCAGCAGAGCGACGCCTATCGCAAGGAGACGATCGGCAACGCGCCGATCAAGATGGCGATCGAGGCCGGCATCCGTCAGGGCTGGGATCACCTGATCGGCTCCGACGGCATCTTCATCGGCATGACCGGCTTCGGCGCTTCCGGCACCATCGAGCAGCTCTACCCGCATTTCGGCATCACCGCCGAAGCCGCGGCCAAGGCGGCGGAAGCCCGCCTGCACGGCAAGTAAGATCAGGGTCAGTCCCGCGCACCTCCAAGGCGGATTCGCGGGGCTGGACCAACCTAATCGATTTAAGTTCGGCCTTCTGCGGCTGGATTCTTGTGCCATCCGCCGCTATGAAGCTGCGGACCCATCTGCCGCCTCCAGCTCCCAGGGAGAGTAAAATGACCGTCAGAGTTGCCATCAACGGATTTGGCCGCATCGGCCGCAACATCCTGCGCGCCATCCATGAATCCGGCCGCAAGGACATCGACGTCGTCGCCGTCAACGACCTCGGCCCGGTCGAGACCAACGCGCATCTGCTGCGCTATGACAGCGTGCACGGCCGCTTCCCGCACGAAGTGTCGGTCTCGGGCGACCAGATCACCGTCGGCAAGGAGACCTTCAAGGTCACCGCGATCAAGGACCCGGCGCAGCTGCCGTGGAAGGAGCTCGGCATCGACATCGCGCTCGAATGCACCGGCATCTTCACCGCCCGCGACAAGGCTGCCGCGCATTTGACCGCCGGCGCCAAGCGCGTCGTCGTCTCCGCGCCTGCCGAAGGTGCTGACCTCACCGTCGTCTACGGCATCAACCACGACAAGCTGACCAAGGACCACATCGTCATTTCGAATGCGTCCTGCACCACCAACTGCCTGGCGCCGCTCGCCGCAGTGCTGCACGAGACCGTCGGCATCGAAAAGGGCATGATGACGACGATCCACTCCTACACCGGCGACCAGCCGACGCTGGACACCATGCACAAGGATCTCTACCGCGGCCGCGCGGCTGCCCTGTCGCAGATCCCGACCTCGACCGGTGCGGCCAAGGCGATCGGCCTGGTGCTGCCCGACCTCAAGGGCAAGCTCGACGGCATCTCGATCCGCGTGCCGACCCCCAACGTCTCGGTCGTCGACTTCAAGTTCATCGCCAAGCGCGCCACCACCGTGCAGGAGATAAACGAAGCGGTGATCGCTGCCTCCAACGGCAAGCTGAAGGGCATTCTCGGCGTCACCCATCATCCGAATGTGTCGATCGACTTTAACCACGATCCGCGCTCGTCGATCCTGGCGCTCGACCAGACCAAGGTCATGGACGGCAACTTCGTTTCGGTGCTGTCCTGGTACGACAATGAGTGGGGCTTCTCCAACCGCATGGCCGACACCTCGGTCGCCTTTGGCAAGACCATCGCCTGATCTGAAGGCATCGTCTCGCAGCTTCGAACGCCCGGCTGTGCCCGGGCGTTTTTCGTCAGCGCGCCGGGCAAGGCGCGCCGAGCCGCCAAACGCCGGAAAATCAGCGGCCTAAGGCAAAAAGCCATCCTTGCGCCTTGCACCGGCCATGCCTTCGCCCCACTCTCCCGTGAATCGGTAGAAAGAGGAATTCGAGGGGCAAATCACGGATGGAGCATGCGATCTATCTCGTCACGCTGGTCGGCACAGCGCTAGTCGTCGCCGCAGCGTTCTCGAGCCTGATCGCCTTCCGCTTCGGCGCCCCGTTGCTGCTGCTCTTCCTCTGCATCGGCCTCGCCAGCGGCGTCGATGGTCTCGGCATCGAATTCGACAATGCGCGCGTGGCATATTTTGCCGGCTCGCTGGCGCTGGCGGTCATCCTGTTCGATTCCGGTTTCGGCACGCCGCTCAACGCGCTGCGCCAGGCGGCCGGACCGGCGGTGTCGCTGGCGACCTTCGGCGTAATCCTGACCACTGGCCTGTTCGGCGCCGCCGCCTATTACCTGCTCGACCTCAGCTGGCTGGAATCCTTCCTGCTCGGCGCCGCGGTCGCCTCGACCGATGCGGCGGCCGTCTTCTTCCTGCTACGCGCCGGCGAGATCAATCTGCGCGAACGCGTGCGCGCGACACTGGAAGTCGAATCCGGCACCAACGACCCGATCGCCATCTTCCTGACCATCACGCTGGTCGAGATCATCGCCGCCCACGCCAATCCGGAGACCCATGTGCTGGTCACCGACCTGATCCTCGGCTTCCTGCTCAATATGGGGCTCGGCGCCGTCGTCGGCGTGCTTGGCGGGCTCGGCATCGTGCGCCTCGTCGACCGGCTCAACCTTGACCATGGCTTGCTGCCGATCTTCGTGCTGACCCTGTCACTGATGGTGTTCGCCGCGGCCGGCGCCATTGGCGGCTCGGGCTTCCTGGCGGTCTATCTCGCCGGGCTCATTGCCGGCAACTCCGACATCCGCGCCGTCACCATCCTGAAGCGCTTCCAGGACGGCATGTCGTGGCTGGCACAGATCATCATGTTCCTGATCCTCGGCCTGTTCGCGACACCCTCGCAGTTTCCGGCGATCATGGTGCCGGCGGTGCTGCTCGGCCTATTCCTGATGTTTGTCGCGCGCCCTGTCGCCGTCTGGCTCTGCCTGATCCCGTTCCGCCTGCCGCGTCCCGAGATCGCCTTCGTCTCCTGGGTCGGCCTGCGCGGCGCCGTGTCCATCCTGCTTGCCATCACCCCGCTGCTCGGCGGACTGGAGAACGGCCGCACCATCTTCAACGTCGCCTTCATCATCGTGCTGGTATCGCTGGTGGTGCAGGGCTGGTCGGTCGGTCCGCTGGCGCGCCGGCTCGGCCTGATCGTGCCGGCGAGGCTCGGGCCGCTCGACAAGGTCGAACTCGAACTGCCGGGCTCCGCCCATCACGAACTGCTCGCCTACCGCGTGGCGCCCGGCAGCCCGGTGGCGCGCGGCGAGCGTATCCCGCGCTGGGCACGGCCCTCGTTGGTGCTGCGCGACGGCCGCTCGATGCGTTTCCAGGACATGGGCCGGCTCGCGGCCGGCGACCAGGTTTACATCTTCGTGCCCGACCGCTATCCGCGCCTGCTTGACAAGCTGTTTGCCAGCCGCGCCGTAGTCGACCCCGAGGATGCCGACTTCTTCGGCGCCTTCGCCGTCGATCCCGCCCGCTCGGCCGCAGAGCTCGAGGCCGCATACACACCGGGATTGAGCGAAGCCGAGCAGAAGCTCACCGTCGGCGCGCTGGTGACGGCAAGGCTTGGCGGCCATGCCGAATATGCCGACCGGGTGCTGATCGGCCCGATCGAATTGATCGTCCGCGACGTCGACGACAAGGGCAAGATCACCGGTCTCGGCCTCTCCTTCGAGCCGACCGCGCCGGTGGCGCGGGTTCCGGTGTTCCTGAGCGCCGGCGAGATCGGCGATCGTGTCTCCGCCTTCATCCGCAACTGGCGCAAGCCGACCGAGACGCAGAATGCAGAGGCGACAGCCAATGAGAAGGCCCTTGAGCCGACGGCGGAAAAGATAACGACCGAAGGCTGACAAGCGATCGGTTCACGCTGACGTCCCGCATCATCACGACAGCCTTCGCCTTGATCTCAAAATTTAGCTCGCACCCCGGCTCAAGCCTTGCATCGTCATCGATGCGAGGTATGGTCCCGGCGATTTTCCACGGAAAGGAACCCGCATGGCCGCCTTCAAGACACTCGACGATATCGGCAATATCAGCGGCAAGCGCGTGCTGGTGCGCGTCGACCTCAACGTGCCCGTCGCCGACGGCAAGGTCACCGACGCCACCCGCATCGAACGCATCGCGCCGACCATCGCCGAGCTGTCCGGCAAGGGCGCCAAGGTC
The DNA here is from genome assembly GCF_000503035.1 of Mesorhizobium sp. LSHC412B00. Classification (NCBI taxonomy): domain Bacteria; kingdom Pseudomonadati; phylum Pseudomonadota; class Alphaproteobacteria; order Hyphomicrobiales; family Phyllobacteriaceae; genus Mesorhizobium; species Mesorhizobium sp. LSHC412B00. Next base: position 83,919 of record NZ_AYWB01000015.1, read on the forward strand.
ATCCTGCTCGCGCATTTCGGCCGCCCGAAGAATGGTCCCTCGCCCGAATTCTCGCTGGAGCCGATCGCCAAGGCTGCCGCGGAGGTGCTTGGCCGCCCCGTCGGCTTTGCCGGCGACTGCGTCGGCGACACGGCGGGCAGTGCGGTCGCCGCCATGAACAAGGGCGATGTGCTGCTGCTGGAAAACACCCGCTTCCACAAGACCGAGGAGAAGAACGACCCGGCCTTTACAGAGCGGCTCGCCGCCAATGGCGATATCTTCGTCAACGACGCCTTTTCCGCCGCTCACCGGGCGCACTCCTCGACCGAAGGCCTGGCGCGGCTGTTGCCGTCCTATGCCGGCCGCACCATGCAGGCCGAGCTCGAGGCGCTGGAGAAGGGGCTCGGCAATCCGGTCCGCCCTGTCGTCGCCATTGTCGGCGGCGCCAAGGTGTCGACCAAGATCGACTTGTTGATGAACCTGGTGAAGAAGGTCGACGCGCTGGTGATCGGCGGCGGCATGGCCAACACTTTTCTCGCCGCGCGTGGCACCGCTGTCGGCAAGTCGCTGTGCGAGCATGACCTTGCCGCGACCGCCAAGCAGATCATGATCGAGGCCGCCGAAGCCGGCTGCGCCATCATCCTGCCTGTCGACGGTGTCGTCGCCAAGGAATTCAAGGCGGGTGCCGCCAGCGAGACCGTTGCCATTTCGGATGTCCCGGCTGACGGCATGATCCTCGATGTCGGCGAAAAGACCGTGAAGACGATCGGTGAATGGATCGACCGCGCCGCGACGCTGGTCTGGAACGGCCCGCTCGGCGCCTTCGAGATCGAGCCTTTCGACCACGCCACGGTGGCGGCGGCCAGGCACGCGGCGGCCCGCACCAGGGCCGGCAAGCTGGTCTCGGTCGCCGGTGGCGGCGACACGGTGGCCGCCCTCAACCATGCCGGCGTCGCCGACGACTTCACCTATGTCTCGACCGCCGGTGGCGCTTTCCTGGAATGGATGGAAGGCAAGCCGCTGCCCGGCGTCGACGTCCTGAAGAAGCAGGCCTGATCGGGACGAGGGCGTCAAACGAGGCGCTGGAAACTTTCAATCGATTCGAGCTTTCCGATGCCATTCCTTTGGCGGTAGACTTCCCTTAAGCGCGGAACAACACCGTCAAGGAGAAGAAAAAATGAGCGAACGTCTCGAAGACATTGCCGCCGCGATGGTGGCCGGCGGCAAGGGCCTGCTGGCCGCCGATGAGAGCTCCGGCACCATCAAGAAGCGCTTCGACGTCATCGGCGTCGAATCGACGGCCGACAGCCGCCGCGACTACCGCGAGATGATGTTCCGCGCCACGGACGCGATGACGAAGTACATCTCCGGCGTCATTCTCTACGACGAGACCATCCGTCAGAAGGCTGCCGACGGCACGCCTCTGGTCGACATCATCAAGGCGGCGGGCGCCATCCCCGGCATCAAGGTCGACGCCGGCGCCAAGCCGCTGGCCGGCTTTCCCGGCGATACCGTTACCGAAGGCCTCGACGGCCTGCGCGAACGGCTCGCGGATTATTACAAGCTCGGCGCCCGCTTTGCCAAATGGCGCGCGGTGATCGACATCGACACCGGCAAGGGCGTGCCCTCGGTCAATTCGATTGGCTCCAACGCCCATGCGCTGGCCCGCTATGCCGCACTGTGCCAGGAGGCCGGCATCGTGCCGATCGTCGAGCCGGAAGTGCTGATGGACGGCGCGCACGACATCGACACCTGCTACGACATCTCGAAGGCAACGCTGATCAAGCTCTATGACGAGCTGCATGCGGCGCGCGTTGTGCTGGAAGGCACCATCCTGAAGCCGAACATGGTGCTGGCCGGCAGGAAGTCGGGCAAGGTGAGCAGCCCCGAAGAGGTCGCGGAAAAGACCATAAAACTGTTCCGCGAAACCGTACCGGCAGCGGTGCCGGGCATCGCCTTCCTTTCGGGCGGGCAGTCGGACGAGGAGGCGACCGCCAACCTCAACGCCATCAACGCCATCGGGCCGCATCCGTGGAAGCTGACCTTCTCCTATGGCCGCGCCTTGCAGGCCGCCCCACAAAAGGCCTGGAGCGGCAAGGCATCGAACGTCGCCTCCGGCCAGGCCGCCTTCACCCATCGTGCCCACATGAACCATCTGGCGGCGCTGGGACGATGGACGGCGAGCCTCGAACAGGCCGCCTGAGCGCAGTCCTCCCGTTGTCATACAACCCGGGCCGATGCGCCCGGGTTTTGTTTATGACAAGGCGGGCTTGGGATGGAGTTCGCCCATCCTTATCTCCTTTTCGGCAAAAGCTGACGGCGATGTCGGTTTCTGCCCACCCCAAACGTCCTTGGGTGAACAGACAGGGAGAACTTCATGACTCGCAAGAAGGTGGTTTCGCGTGAAGACTGGTTTGAGGCGCACAAGGCGCATCTGGCGCGCGAGAAGGAATTGACACGGTTGCGTGAGCGCATCGCCGCCGAGCGGCGTGAACTGCCCTGGATGAAAATCCGCAAGGACTATGTCTTCGAGACCGAGCAGGGTCCGAAGAACCTGGCCGGACTGTTCGGCGCCAACAGCCAACTGATCGTCTACCACTTCATGATGACGCCAGGATCGAACCACCGCTGCGAAGGCTGCTCCTTCCTTGCCGACCATATAGACGGCGCCGATCAGCATCTCAGGCGCCACGACGTGTCGCTGGTGGTGGTTGCGCGCGCGCCGCTGGCGGAACTGCTGCCTTACAAGCAGCGTATGGGCTGGAAATTCGACTGGGTGTCGTCCTACGCCTCGGATTTCAACTTCGACATGCAGGTCTCCTTCACCGACAAGCAGATCGCGGCCGGCGACACCACCTACAATTTCGAGACGCGTCCGCGCACGTCAAAGGACCTTCCCGGCACCAGTGTTTTCTACAAGGAAGAGAACGGCGACATATTCCTTACCTTTATGTCGCGCGCCCGCGGCGGCGAGGCCCAGATCGGCACTTACGACTATCTCGACATGACACCGAAGGGCCGCGGCGAAAATGGCCCTTATCATAGCCTGATGGACTGGGTACGGCTGCATGACGAATATCAGGACAACCAGGCGGACAAGCCGAACTGCTGCGACTAGAAGCTCGTTCACCTCAGGCGAAACTTGCGCTAAGGCTGCCGCTGATCTCTAAACGGTATCGCCATGCGCTTCCCGGCCCTTCTCACCTGGCTTGCCTACCCCGTTTATGTCTGGCAAGGGCTCGGCGTGCGCCGCCGCGCCACCCGCATGCTGCCGGCACAAGGGCCGGTGATGCATGAGATATCCGGCAAGCCGCCGGCGATCTCGCTGCTGGTGCTGGGGGATTCCTCCGCCGCCTCGGTCGGCATCGGCAATTCCGAGGACGGGCTTGCCGCGCAGCTTGCCATGCTGATCGCAAAACGAACCGGCCTTGCCGTGCGCTGGCGCGCCGCCGGCTTCAACTCGGCAACGTCGGGCCAGATCCGCGACCACGTCCTGCCCAATCTGTCGGCCGATCCGTGGACGCACATCGTGCTCGCCATCGGCACCAACGACACCAAGAATTTCCACTCGGTACCGCGCTTCAAGAAGGAGTTCGGTGGCCTGCTCTACGCCCTGCGCGCCAAATGGCCGGAGGCGCGCGTGGTGTGGTCGCCGGTGCTGGAATTCACCCGCGCGCCGGCCATGCCGCCGCTGCTCGGCAAGATACTCGAAATCCGCGCTACCGCAATGAACCGCATGGGCGAGCGCCTCTGTTTCGAGCGCGGCGCCGTGCCGGCGCCACGGCTGCCGATCACCAACCCTGAGGCTGGCTTTGCCTCCGATGGCTTTCATGCCTCGGAAGCCGGTTACCGCGCCTGGGCCGAACATCTGGTCGGATGGGTGCTCGCCGATTGACCAGGGTGAGCACAGGCTCGAGCCGGTTGGCTTCAGAGAAGTGACGCGAGTATTTTCAAATACTGTTGATTGCAGCCTGCTTCCAATGGATCTGAGCCAGAATATCATCCAGCAGCAATGGATGAGCTACGGCCTGGATTCCGAAACCGGCAACGACACCTGCACGCTGACCGGCAACCGCGCCGAATCGAGCAAGCATGTCATTCCGGCCGGCCCGGCCAACGGCACGCCTTTTATTGCGGCGAACCTGCCGGAATTCATGACGACGCGCGGTGGCGATTACTTCTTCGTGCCCAGCCTCAACGCCATCCGGATGATTGCCATGGGAACGGTGGACCCGACCTGACCCTCAAGGCTATGCCCAGTGCCCCAGCGCACCCGCCAGCGCGATGGCCGCCATGGCGATCAGGGCCAGCTTCCAGAAATCGCCGCGCCGCTTCAGGCCCGGCCAGCCGAGCGGCTTGATCAGCTGAATGGCCATTATGCCGATGATGACGAGCGCGAGGAGTTTCGACATGCCCGCCTTTGAGCAGCATCGCGACAGGCTGTCAAAGCGGTTCTTGCATGGTCTCGGTCGACTTGGCCATTCCTGACAAAAGGCTCGTTTCCGAACCGGCCGCCAAGCACCTCGCAGCTTTCTTCAACGAGCTGACATGCTCCTGACAGACTGCTGTCAGGAGGGGTATGCGATAGTGTCTCCATCAGAGAAGAGGAGATGGTCATGAACAGCTTTGGTATTTTGAACAGCGTACAGCACTATGTCGGCAAGATCCGCACGATGCGCAATGAAGTCCGTACCCAGCGCTTCCTGAACTCCTTGCCGGCGGACATCCGCAAGGACATTGGCTGGCCGGATATGTATGAGGGTCACAGCCGCATTCGCGAGATCTGAGGCGTTTTACATGACAATGCTTGGATGCGGACCCCGCAACGCCCGGATCATTGACATGGACCCCCGGGCGGCGACGCCTTGGGCTGGCGCAAAGACTTTTGGCGCCTGCTACGGACAATGCTGAAGGCTCCTGACAGAATGCTGTCAGGAGCACCATGCCATAAACGTGTCAGGAGACATGAATGGTGAAAAGCTGGAACGACAGGCTGAACACGCCGGGCGTCAACGGCGTGAAGCCGACGCCACGCACAATGGGCGACGTCGTCGAGGGCCAGCCGATGCTGGTGCCGACGGCCCGTCAGGTCGATGATTTCATCCGCACGATCCCCAACGGCCTCGAGATGGATGTACGCGCCTTGCGCACCGCGCTCGCCATCGAGCATGGGGCGCAAGTGACATGTCCGGTCACCATCGGCTATCATCTGCGAACCGTCGCCGAAGCCGCCAATGAGGATCTCGAACGCGGCATGACGCTGAACGATATCACGCCGTACTGGCGTGTGCTCGACGTGAACACGCCGACAACGAAGAAGTTGTCCTTCGGCGCGGAATTCGTCGCCGTGCAGCGCAAGCGCGAAGGACTTAAACCATAATGCGTGTCGCCCAAAAGTGCGCAGCGGTTTTTGGGAGAACGACAAGCATAAAACAGGACATGGATGTCACCCGGAACCGGTTTTGGGACCATGTCATTCATAGACAAGCAGCCGAGGGACCATACGATGCGACGTGCCGACAGGCTCTTTCAGATCGTGCAGCACCTGCGTGGCGGCCGGCTGGTCACCGCCCAGAAGCTCGGCACATGGCTCGAGGTTTCCGAGCGGACCATCTACCGCGATATCGCCGATTTGCAGTCGACCGGAGTGCCGATCGACGGCGAGGCCGGCGTCGGCTACATGATGAGGGAGGGTTTCGACCTTCCGCCGCTGATGTTCACGCGTGACGAAATCGTCGCGCTGGTCGCCGGCGCCCGCATGGTGCGGGCCTTTGGCGGCGCGGCCATGGCGCGTGCGGCCGACGAGGCGCTGGTCAAGATCGGCGCCGTCCTGCCCGACGCCGAGAAGGACCGCATCGCCCGCACCGAGATCCACACGCCGATGTGGGTGGTGAGCGACGCCGCGCGTGAGGCGATCGACGTGATCGAGCGCGCTGTCGAGAAGCGACAGGTGCTGACCATCGACTACCGCGACGAGGCCGGCCGCGGCACCGGGCGTGACATCCGTCCGCTCGGTCTGTGGTTCTGGGGCAAGGTATGGACGCTGGTTGCCTGGTGCGAGATGCGCGACGATTTCCGCGCCTTCCGCATCGACCGCATCGCCTCGGTGGTCATCGCCGGCCGCATCTTCAAGCCTGAGCGCGGCAAGCAGCTTGCCGACTTCTACCGCGCGGTCGAGCGCAGCGAGGATTATGGCATGACGGCGGACCGGGCGGCGCGCAGCTGAGATTTCGACAATCAGTTAAAAAGCCCGCTCGAAGCGGGCTTTTTTGTTGAACTGTCGCAAACCTCACTCGTCGTCCGCATCTTCCTTCTTGGACTTGAGCGCCGAAAGCTTGGCGAACACGGCGTTGGCGTCCAGTTCGGCATCCTCGTCCTTCGGCTTCTCCGGCGCCGGCACCAGGCGCTCGGTCACGGCAGCCGGCAGCAGCGTGTCGCCGACAGGCTGCGCCTGCTCGCGGCCGCGCGAGGCGCGGTTGACTTCCATGTCGAGGTCGATCTGCGAAGCGAGACCCAGCGTCACCGGGTCCATCGGCTGCAGATTGGCCGAATTCCAGTGCTTGCGCTCGCGGATCTGTTCGATCGTCGACTTGGTCGTGCCGACCAGGCGCGAAATCTGCGCGTCCTTCAATTCCGGATGGTTGCGGACCAGCCACAGGATGGCGTTGGGCCGATCCTGGCGCTTCGACAACGGCGTGTAGCGGGGACCCTTGCGCTTGGATTCCGGCACCCGCACCTTGGGGTCGGACAGTTTCAGGCGCTGGTTCGGATCCTTCTCGGCGCGCGCGATCTCGTCGCGGGTCAGCTGTCCGGTCATGATCGGGTCCATGCCCTTGATGCCTTGCGCCGATTCGCCGTCGGCGATCGCCTTGACCTCGAGCGGATGCAACCCGCAGAACTGCGCGATCTGCTCGAAGGACAGCGCGGTGTTGTCGACCAGCCAGACGGCGGTCGCCTTGGGCATCAGCAGCGTATTGGCCATTTCAAAAATCCTTCTCGTTCGCCCGCGTTCCCGCGCGGGCGGTGGTTTAGAGCCACCAAAATGGGAAATTCGCGGCCTGTATAACCGCTCCGCTGCCGTTTCGCAATGTTTTTGGCGCAGGGCGCAGCCGTCGGACACCGGACAGCGGGGGAGGCCAGGAGGACCTCGGCTCCGGCGATCATTGATGCCGAGTTGTACAGGGGGTCCAAAACGACAAAACCCGCCGGACAGGGTCCAGCGGGCTCGGAACCGGCGACGGGATACCGTCTGCGGCGGCTCTTGCTTCTGCCGCGTGGTCAGGCCTCATCGGCCGACCAAGCTTCGAATTAGATGGCCTTGCGGGCAATCCTCTCGATGTCGCCGCGGCTGATGCCGAGGTCGCTGAGCTGACGGGCGTTGAGCTTGTTCAGCTCGCGCACGGTTTCGTTGTACATACGCCAGTTACGGAAAGCGCGGATCGGGTTCATGGTTGTCCTCCAGTTGTTGGATCAAATCGTTTCGATGACGCTTAGATAGGCAGTGCTGCCCACGAATTGAACAGACGTCTTTGCATAGCCGCAATGCAAATGCTGCATTGCAGCATTAAGCTTCTGTTCATCTTGCCGACAGGCTGAGCGCGGAGCATGGCGCGAGGTTCAGGTCAGGCCGAGCAGAGAATGGCGGCTCCCGAGAACCGGAGCGGAGCGTACTTCAGTACGAAGCACCGGCCTACGCCGGCCGTAGCCTTAACTGCCGCAACCCCTCATGAGGGCTTCGGCCGGCGGAAGGCCGGAAGCGCAGGGAGCCGCCATTCGCAGGCCGGCCTCACCTGAATCTCGCCCCATCTAGCCGACGTCGAGAACGATCTTGCCTATATGCTCGCCCTCTTCCATGCGCTCATGCGCCCGCCAGGCGTCGGTCAGCGGGAAGATCATGTCCATCACCGGCGCTACCTTCCGGGTGCCGAGCAGCGGCCACACCTGTGCTTCCAGTGCGGCGGCGAGCGCCGCCTTGAACTCGACCGTGCGAGGCCGCAGCGTCGAGCCGGTGTGGGTCAGCCGCTTGACCATGATTTTCGAGAAATCGGCGCTCGCCACCGCGCCGGCCTGGACGGCGATCTGGACGATCCTGCCCTCGACCGCGGCGGCCTCGTAGTTGCGCGCGATATAGTCGCCGCCGACCATGTCGAGAATGACGTCGGCCCCCTTGCCGCCAGTCGCATCCTTGACCGCCGCGACGAAATCCTCCTCGCGGTAGTTGATCGCCCGGTCGGCGCCGAGCTTCAGGCAGGCGTCGCATTTTTCCTTGCTGCCGGCGGTGGTGACGACATACGCGCCGAAGGCCGACGCCAGCTGGATCGCCGTGGTGCCGATGCCCGATGAGCCGCCATGGACCAGCAGCGTCTCACCCTTTTTCAAGCCGCCGCGCTCGAACACATTGTGCCAGACGGTGAAATAGTTTTCCGGAACCGCGGCCGCCTCCGTGTGGGTGAAGCCGGCGGGCAGCGGCAGCACGCTGCCGGCATGAACCTTGACATATTCGGCATAACCGCCCCCCGGCGTCAGCGCGCAGACCCGGTCGCCGATGCGCCAGCGCGATATCTCGTCGCCAAGGGCGGCCACTTCGCCCGATGCCTCGAGACCGGGCAGGTCGGAGGCGCCGGGCGGCGCCGGATAGGCGCCCTTGCGCTGCTGCACGTCGGGGCGGTTGACGCCGGCCGCACGCACCCGGATCAGGATTTCGCCGGGACCAGGCACCGGCACGTCGCGCGTTTCCGGTTTCAGCACCCGCGGCCCGCCCGGTTGCGAGATTGCGATGGCCGTCATCGTGGCTGGAATTTTATGTCCGCTCGCCATGAAATTTCCCGTCTCGGTCCGCCGGTCTGTCGCCGGCTGCCAGCTTCTTGCCGGCTGTTTGCATCTGCGCCCCTGCCCTATGTATGCTGATTGCCGGATCAGGCAAATGGCCAAATCAGCCCAATACTGAATAGGGAGGAGCGACGATGGCGATCTTCGACGACGAACCCAAAAAGAAAGCCCGCCCGCATGAGATCGGACAGGATCTGTCGCTGCTTTCGGTCGGTGACCTTACCGAACGGATCAGCATCCTGCGCGAGGAGATTGCCCGGCTCGAAGCCGAGCTCCAGACCAAGGGCAGCACCAAATCGGCGGCCGAAGCCCTGTTTCGCCGCGGCTAGTTTTCGCGTTAGTTTCGGCGTTGAGCATCCGCCGCCGAAAAGCCCGAATGCGCCTGTCTTCAGACCCCGCCACCGAATCTCCAGACGGATCAAACAATGTTTGCAAGCTACAGGCCGATCCTCTCGCTGCTTCGCGGCACCGCTTTCCTGCTTGCAGCTTCGGGATTGCACGGCCTGTTGTTGCCGTTGCGCGGCCAGATCGAAGGGTTTTCGACCGCATCGCTCGGTCTGATGGGCACGGCCTGGGCCGGTGGCTTCGTCACCGGCTGCTTCTTCGCACCGCGCCTGGTGCGCCGCGCCGGCCACGTCCGGGCGTTCGGCGCCTTTGCCGCTTCGGGCGCCATCGTGGCGCTGCTTACCGGCCTGATCATCGACGAATATGTCTGGATCCTGCTGCGCGCCTTCACCGGCTTCACCATGGCCGGAGCCTTCATGGTCATCGAAAGCTGGCTGAACGAGAAGGCCACCAACGAGAACCGCGGCACCGTCTTCGGCCTCTACATGATGGTCACCTATGCCTCGATCATGGGCGGCCAGATGATCGTTGCGGGCGGCGACGTCAGATCGGCGTCGCTGTTCATGATCACCGGCATATTGTTCTGCTTGTCGCTGATCCCGACCGCGGTGTCGTCGGCTTCGTCTCCCAAGCCTTTGCAGGACGTCAAGCTCGACGTCAAAGGTCTCTACGCCAACTCGCCGGTGTCGGCGATCGCCTGCCTGTTGGTCGGCATCGCCAATGGCGCCTGGGGCACGCTTGGCGCCGTCTACGGCGCCCGTATCGGCATCTCCACCGCCCAGATCGCACTGATGATGAGCCTTGTCGTTATTGCCGGCGCGGCCATGCAGCTTCCGGCCGGACGCCTCTCCGACAAGACCGACCGCCGTTTCGTGCTGGCGGGCGCGGCTTTCGGCGCCGCACTGTTCGCCATCCTGATCTTCCTGTTCGAACCGCGTTCCGCCGTCCTCGTCATTGTCTTCGCCGCCGCCTACGGCGCCTTTGCCTACACGCTCTATTCGATCGCCGTGGCGCATGCCAACGACCACGCCCGATCGGAGGATTTCGTCAAGGTCTCGGGCGGCCTGCTGCTTCTGTATGGCTTCGGAACCATGATCGGGCCCCTGCTGGCTGCCGCCCTGATGGGTTGGCTCCGCCCCGAAGGCCTGTTCCTGGCCACCGCGCTGGCGCATCTCAGCCTCGCCGCCTACACGTTGCTGCGCATCAGCCGCCGCGCGCCGGTGCCGATCGAAGACCGCGACGCCTTCAAGACCCAGCCGGCCGATCGCTCGGTCACCCCTGAAGCACTGCGGCTCAGAAAAGCGGAAGCCGACGGTTGAGATTTGAAAAGCTTTGCCCCACAAGTATAGGCATGATCTTTTCTGACGCCTTCATGGCGATTGCGGACCCCAACCGGCGCTATCTTCTGGAAGAGCTCCGGCGTGGCCCGAAAACCGTCAACGAACTGGCTTCGGGCCTGCCAGTCTCCCGCCCGGCCGTGTCCCAGCATTTGAAAGTGTTGCTGGACGCCGGTCTGGTTCAGGCCAAGGCCGAGGGCACGAGGCGGGTCTATACAGTCAGCAGTGGCGGCTTCCTCAAGCTCAATATTTGGCTTGATCAGTTCTGGGAAGCATAGGCCGCGATTCCAGCTCGCCTCCCTGGCTTTCAAGTGTCCGTTGCCAGCGCCTTGCCCANGCCTTGCCCAGCGCATCGAGCAGGAATCCGGTACCATGCTCGCGCGATGACGGTGTGTCGTGCCCATCGAGAAACGCGCCCTGCTCGGTGAGCACCAGACGCGTGCCCGTGCCTTCCGGGCGAAGCTCAATTGTCGCCAGCGAAACCGAGATTCTGACATCACCGAACAGCATGTCGTAGCTGTAGACGATGCGCTGGTTGGGCACGATGTCCTGATAGGTGGCGGTATAGGTGTGGATCGGCCCGTCCTTCGGCCCGCCGGCATTGACCTCCTGGCCGCCGACGCAAAAATCCATTTCGTGCCTGTGGGTCATCGGGTTGTCGGGGTCGGCGAACCAGCGCCGCTTGGCGGCCGGATCGCTGAGCGCGAAATAGACTTTCGCCGGCGCAACTGGATAGAGGCGCTCGAGGACGAAGGTGGAGTGGACGACGGATCGTTCGGCCATGGTCGGGTCCTCTTGGTCAGCTTGATGGTTTCTGCGCGACGAAGACGCCGTCGCGATAGGACGCGCCGAAATAGACTTCGACGGCGCGCAACCTGTCGCCATGGAACAGATGCAGTTCGGTGTTGCGGAAGGTCTTTCCGTCCGCCGTCTCGCAGCGATAGAGGACAAAGGCGGCGTCCTCGTCCTCGCATATCCGCTCGATGACGATCGAGCTGAAGGCCGGGCTGTCCGGCCAGCAGCGCTCGAAATAGGTCGCACGGTCGATGGCGTCGTCATAGGGGCTGGTGAAGGTGAAATCGTCGGCGAGCACCGCCGCGACGGCAGCCTTGTTATTCGCCTGGTAGGCGGAAAAATAGCCGCGGATCAACTCCGCTCTGCTTTTGCCGGGCATGGTCATTTCTCCTCTGCTTCAGGTCATTCGGTCCCGGCGAGAAAATCGCCGAGCCGGTCGAGCCGACGCTCCCATGTCAGCCGCCGTTCGTTGATCCAGTGTTCTGCGCTGCGCAGCGCCTGCGGCGCGATCTGGCAGGTGCGCACGCGGCCGAGCTTTTCCGAGCGCACCAGCCCGCTTGCTTCGAGCACGTTGAGATGCTGGACGACGGCCGACAGCGACATCGCCAGCGGTTCGGCCAACTGGCTGACCGAGGCCGGCCCACGCGACAGCCGTTCGACCATGCTGCGCCTGGCCGGGTCTGCGAGCGCCTGGAACATCAGGTCGAGCTGGGCGGGATCGTGCAGCATCGCGATCAGCCGTTATTGTAGGGAAAGAACTTGAAGTAGGGCTGCGCCTCCTCGACCACCCGGGCGAAGGACGGCCGCTTGAGCAGGCGGTCGTGGTAGTGTTTCACGGCCGGATAGCTGTCGCCGAACGGCTCGACCTTGTTGGCGTAGAACAGCGCCGGCGAGGCCGCGCAGTCGGCCATGGTGAAGGTGGGGCCGGCCGCCCAGATTTTCGAACGCATCTCCTCCTCGATGATCGCATAGGCGTTGCGCAGTTGCGCGCGCGCTTCCTCGACCCCGAACGGATCGGTCTTGTCCTGCGGGCGCAACCTGTCGCCGACGATCTTCTGCATCGGAGCCTGCACGTAGAAATCGTAGAAACGGTCGGCCTGGCGGACCTGGAGAGCAAGGTCGGCCTCGGCCGGGATGAGCTCGACCGGCCCGGGATAATGCGCGGCCAGATATTCGATGACGATGGTCGATTCCAGCACCGTGCGATTGCGTGCATCGTCACGCAGCGCCGGCATCTTGCCGGTCGGCGACACCTTCAGGAATGCTGCCCGCGACTGCTCGTCGCCGAGGTCGACGATAACCGGCGTGAAGGGCGTGTCGTTCTCGTAGAACGCAATCAGCGGTTTCCAGCAGAACGATGCCAGCGGATGGAAATGGAAGGTCAGGGACATTTTTTGCTCGTCTGTTTGTGGTTCGCCGATGCTGGAGCGGTGCCAGCCTGCGCCGACACTGAAGCAATTACTTAACTATTTCCGTGAGGCGAATGTGTCAAGGTTCCAGACTGCCTTCAGGGTTTGGTATGCGTGACGATGGCGGCAACGATCGTGCCCCAGTCGTCGGGATGCAGTTCGTGGCCACCGCCTTCGACGCGGACAAGCCGCCCGCCGGCAACAGCGTCGGCAAGGGCTGCGCCATGCTCGACCGGAAAGATCGGATCCGATGTCCCGTGAATGACGAGCAGCGGAACCTTGATCTCGCGCAGGCGTCCTTTCAGATCCTCGCAGCTCTTCAGCATGAAATGGTTAGTCGCGCTCAGGAAGCCGCCGGATCGGTCGTAGTCCCGTTCGACGAACGCCCGCATCGCCTTCTCGTCGAAGGGATGCGCGGTGCTGGCGATCGCACGCGCATCCTTGACGACGAAGCCGACCACCTGGTCGCGGTTCGACCAGTCGACTCTGGCGCCATCGGCCGAGTGCTCCATATAGGCTTCGGTCGTTCCCGGCAGCTGCGATGTGTCGATCCCCACCGGCGAACTGCTGATTACGGTCAGCGAGATGACACGCAAGGGATGTTTCAACACCAGTCGTTGCGCGATCATGCCGCCCATCGACATCCCGATCACATGCGCCTTGCCGATGCCGCAACTGTCGAGGACGCGCACCGCATCGTCCGCCATGTCGTCGAACGTATACGGCGGCTCGCCCGGCGTATATTTGGTCGACAGGCCGGTGTCACGATTGTCGTAGCGGATCACGAAGTGGCCTTCGCCGGCGAGCTTTTTGCAGAGCGCCTCCGGCCACCAGAGCATCGAGGCCATGGCGCCCATGATCAGCAGAATGGCTGGATCTCCGGGATCGCCAAACGTCTGGGAGACGATTTCGGGTGCTGCGGCCCTTGTCATGGGACTCTCCTCCTATCGGCCAATCAAAGGCCAATCAAACTGGTTGCATTTTGCAATCGGTTGCACGATAATAAAACTGATACGATAATGCAACCGGTTTTTTGAGGAGAGTCGGATGAAAACCGAACACCGCTCGGGATGCCCTATCAATCTGTCGCTGGAAGTGTTCGGCGATCGCTGGAGCCTGATCATCCTGCGCGACATGATTTTTGGCGGCAAACGCCACTTTCGCGAACTGCTCAACGGCTCGATCGAGGGCATCGCTTCCAATATCCTGGCCGACCGGATGAAGCGGCTGATGGAACTCGGCATGCTGACCAAGGCCGACGACCCCTCGCACAAGCAGAAGGCGATCTACAGCCTGACCGAGATGGCCATCACGCTGGTGCCGATCATGGCGCATCTCGGCGCTTGGGGCCGCGTCTGGCTGCCGGTGAGCGAGGAGCTTTCGATCCGCGCCGAGCTGCTGGAGAAAGGCGGGCCGCCAATGTGGGAGCAGTTCATGGACGAGTTGCGCCACGACCATCTGGGCACGCCTGTCGCCACACCCGCGCAGCCTTCCGTCCGCGCTACATTGCAGGCCGGATATGAGGCGGTGGTAGCCCGCAAGGCGTCGAGCGGCATCGAGGCCCCGGCCGCTTGACCAACTTATTTCCCCATTATCAGGCCGGCTCTGCTATCAAGGGGCTGAAAAACATAATTTACGGGATTGGATAACGCTCTTGGTCGAGAACTCTAAGGATACTGCCCGCGCCAGGGCAGATATGCGTTTCAAGAAGCAGGAAGAGGCAGCCACGGTGCGGCAAAAGGCGATGGCGGAGTATGTCGCCGAGGCCGACGCCCGCCAGGCCAAGACCAACAAGCTCCGGGCATTGCGCCTTGCCAAGGAAGCGGAAGACCTCGCCAACGCCCCTGCCGTTCCGGTCAAGAAAGCGCCCCGAGCCAAGAAAAAATAGCGCGGCCTTCTTCATCGACGCCCGATCTGGATGCCGGCGGATCGTATCGGCCATGTGCCACGATCAGCAATGCCCGCCATTTCCGCTTTCCCACGCGAAGCAATTTCAACCGCAACCGGGATTTCGCATCCCGCATGTCAGGCGATGATTGACGCGTTTTGATCAGGAGACAGCCATGACCGCACTGACCCTCGAAAAAGCCAAGCACATCATCGACGCCGCCTTCGCCAAGGGCGCCGAGCTGAAGCTCAAGCCGCTCGGCGTTTCCGTGCTGGATGCCGGCGCGCATCTCGTCGCCTTCCAGCGTCAGGACGGCGCCTCGTTCCTGCGCCCGCAAATGTCGGCCGGCAAGGCCTATGGGGCGCTGGCCATCGGCATGGGCTCGCGCCGTGTCGAGGCTTTCGCCAAGGAGCGGCCGCATCTCGTCGCCGGCATTTCGGACGTTTCGGGTGGACGCGTATTGCCGGTCGTCGGCGGCGTGTTGATCCGCGACAAGGCAGGCGCCGTCATCGGCGCCGTCGGAATTTCGGGCGATACGTCGGACAATGACGAGGCCGCCGCCATCGCCGGCATCGAAGCGGCGGGCTTCACCGCCGATCCGGGCTGAGGGGGAGCTTCGTCATCCCAGGGCGAAGCAGGAGCGAAACTCCGTCGCGAAGACCCTGGGATGACGACCAGAAAGAGCAGCCACGCCAATCGCGAACGGATGCGACCATCCAACGAAGGCGGCTAGTTCAAATTTATGTCTCTACTCGCCGACCGCATCGACACCGAAAACCCGGCCAGCACATCGAACAGGGCGATCACCATCAGCGTGAAGAAGACGGAGTGCGCCGCGCCCTTCACCAGCAGGAACTCGACCAGGAACGCCACGAAGACCAGCGTCGACAACAGATGGTCCATGATCGAAGCGTTCGTGGTGCGCACCGACTTCACCATTTCGAGGAACAGGAAGATCAGCCCGATCACGACCATCAAGTCGCCGAGCGTCATCGAAAACACTCCGCCCGACATCATGCTGAACGAGAAGATCTCGGTCGCCCACGGATCGTCGCCGCTGCCGAATATTCCGAGGAGTCCGAGATTGTAGGCCACGAAGGGCACGATCAGCAGCGGGATGGCACCGAACATCAGGCGTCTCCTCTAGCAATTCCAGGAAAGCGGTTTCCCAAGGAATTGCCTAAACAATGGGGGCACCTTCTGTAGAATGCCCCGCAGGCACGCCGTCAAGATTTTTCGCTAGCGCCCGCAAACACGGAAAAAGACCGCGCGAAACAACCCTGTCAGCCACAGTTGCCCCGGCTGACCACCGACACGCCGGGATTCAGCGCTTGAACTGGCCTGTCCGCACGGCGGCGCCGATAGCGTTGAGGATGAAAAGGCCGGCGGTCATCGAGGTGATCTCGTTGACGTCGCGCGCCGGCGCGATCTCGACGATGTCGATGCCGACGACACGTCCCTTGGCGAACAGGCCCTTGATCAGTTCGATCGTCTGCCGGTAGCTGATGCCGCCAGGCGCCGGCCCTTCGACCGCCGGCATGACAGCGGGATCGAGACCGTCGGCATCGATGGTCAGGTAATAGCGGCCACGGTCCGGGATGCGCTTGAGCAGCGCCGCCGTACCGATATCCTGCCATTCATTGGCGGTGACGATGTTGGAGCCGTAGGCGCGGGCCGCCTCGACCTCCTCGAGCCGGGCGCTGCCCTGGCCGCGGATGCCGAGCTGGAAAATCCCGGCTATATGCGCCATCTCCGAAGCGCGGCGGATGGGGCTGGAATAGCCTTCCCTGACCCCGTTGACATTGTCGCGCCAGTCGAGATGGGCATCGATCTGAACCAGGGTGATCGGCCCTTCGTCGTCAAGCGCCCGCAGGATCGGGATTGGAATGCCGTGATCGCCGCCAATGGTGATCGGCAAGGCGCCGGCGACGCGGATCTTGCGGATCGCCGTTTCGGCCAACCTGTAGTGGCCGCCGGCGGCATCGCCGGGAACATCGCCGACATCGACCACCTTGACGTCCTGCCCGTCGAACAGGGTTCCGCCAATGTCGAAATCATAGCGGTCGAGCCCGAGGCTGATGCGCTGCGAGGCGCGCCGCCAGCTCGTCGATCGTGTAGGGACTGCCGTAAGGCATGCCGATGATGGCGACATCCGCCTTCAGCGCATCGAGGTCCTCGACCAGCGGGAAGTTCATGAAGGTCTGGAAGACATCGCGGGGTGCTGTGGTGAGCTTGGTCATGCGGTCCCTCTGAAGCCGGTCGATCATCGCGCGGAAGCGCCGCGACAAGGCATGCGGACTCAATACAGCACCGCCGCCGCAGCTTGTATCGCCACGGACGCCCGGTCTTTGGCATAGTTGGCGGCGCGGCGCACCAAACGCAAAAAAAACCGGCCAATGGCCGGTTCTTTTGGCATTCAAACCCTTCGAAAGCTGGTCTCAGCTTTCCTTGGGCGTCAGCACCTGGCGACCGCGATACATGCCGGTCTTCAGGTCGATATGGTGCGGGCGGCGCATTTCGCCGGAATTCTTGTCCTCGACATAGGTCGGGGCCTTGAGAGCGTCGGCCGAGCGGCGCATGCCGCGCTTGGACGGAGAGGTTTTTCGTTTCGGAACGGCCATGGATATGCTCCACTACATGGTCAAAATGCCCCGATAGCCCTCGTGAAAGGGCCGCGTCAGGGCCATAATCTGAGAAAGTCGGGTGCCTATACACGCCCTGCGCCGTTTTGGCCAGCACCGTGGCGATTTTTTTTGAACTGGCAGCGGTTCTACCTAATCAAGACAACCGACATACGCGCCCGAACGGCCGGCGCGGCGTTCGATCAGCGACGCCAGCCGCCGCAGACCCGGACCGGGCTTGGCCGGATTGCGGGCGATCGGATTGGGCAGCGAGACGGCCAGCAATGCCGCCTGCCGCCGCGACAGCTGTTTGGCCGAAACGCCGAAATGATGCTGGGCCGCCGCCTCGATGCCGTAAACGCCCGGCCCCCATTCGGCGATGTTGAGGTAGATCTCCATGATCCGCCGTTTCGACATCACCGCGTCGAAATAGACGGCCAGCGGCAGTTCGACCACCTTGCGCACCGAGCCCAGCGGCCGCGACCACAGGAAAAGGTTCTTCACCGTCTGCATGGTGATGGTCGAGGCGCCGCGCGTCGCCTCGCCGGCCAGCGCATCGTCGACGACGCCGCGCAATTCGCCGAGATCGATGCCGCGATGGAAGCAGAACTGACCGTCCTCCGACATGATCACCGAATTGGCCAGCACCGGCGACACATCGTCGATCGACACCCAGCGCCGGTCGTAGCCGGAAAAGGTCGCGAGGTCTTTGACCATCAAGGTCGATATCGGATGCACGAAGGACGGCAAATAAAGGAAGGTCAGCACAACGGGTATCGCCGCCAGCACGACGGCGACGACCAGGCCGCGCCGTGCCAGGCGCTTCAGACCGGCGCGGTTCACGCGCCTTGGTCGCGCCATCTCAAACCCTTCGGTTTCATGATCGACGATCGGTTCCGTCAAGCCGCCCCCACCCGCGCCACTCTCCCGCCTCCGGCATAATGGCGCGAGGCTTCTTGCGCAACGTCTGAGTGTCGGCTACCGCTCCCGGCCATGACGAAAGACGAGCAATTGGCCTTTGAGGCCGCACTTCTGAGGCGGGCGGCGGCGATCGAGACCGAACTCAGGCTGCTGCTCGAAGGCCGCACGCTTGCCGGCGAGATCGCCCGGCCGNCGGGCGGCGGCGATCGAGACCGAACTCAGGCTGCTGCTCGAAGGCCGCACGCTTGCCGGCGAGATCGCCCGGCCGGAGCGCTTGATGGCTGCCATGCGCCATGGCGTGCTGAACGGCGGCAAGCGACTGCGCCCCTTCCTGGTCATGGAAAGTGCCGCCCTTTTTGGCGCCGATGGCGAGGCGGCGATGCGCGTGGCGGCGGCGCTCGAATGCGTGCATTGCTATTCGCTGATCCATGACGATCTGCCTGCCATGGACGACGACGATCTGCGCCGCGGCCAGCCGACCGTGCACAAGGCCTTCGATGAAGCTACCGCCATACTTGCCGGCGATGCGCTTCTGACGCTTGCCTTCGATGTCCTCGCCGATGAGGCGACGGCGCTGCCGGCGGAGCGCAGGGCGGCACTGGTGCTGGCGCTGGCGCGCGCGGCCGGCACTGGGGGCATGGTCGGCGGGCAGACGCTCGATCTCGAAGCCGAGCGCAGCAGGCCGGACGAAGCCGGCATTATCCGGCTGCAGGCGATGAAAACCGGCGCGCTGATCCGCTTCGCCTGCGAAGCCGGCGCGATCATTGCCGGCGCCGCACCGCAGGACCGCGACCGGCTGGCCGAATTCGGCTCGGCGGTCGGGCTTGCCTTCCAGCTCGCCGACGACCTGCTCGACCTGACCGCCGATGCCAGCCAGATGGGCAAGGCGACCGGCAAGGACGCAGCCGCCGGCAAGGCGACGCTGGTGGCGCTGCATGGCGCGAACTGGGCGCGCAGCCAGCTCCATGGGCTGGTCAAGCAGGCCCATGAATTGCTCGAGCCTTACGGTGAACAGGCAGCCTTGCTGAAGGCAGCGGCAAGCTTCGTGGCAATCCGCAACAACTGAGGTTTGGGCAATCGGATGCCGAACCGTTTTCGGAATTTGTCGGCCTTGCGCTGCCTTGCTTGGTGTCTCTCAAATGCCCCAAAGCAACTGGGCGCGCTATCTGACCTTGACGACGACCTTGCCCTTGGCGCGTCCTGTTTCGACGTAAGCCAGCGCCTCATTGGTCGCTTCAAAAGGAAAGACCCTGTCGACGACCGGGCGAATCGCCCCATCTTCGATGAGGGACGTGATTTTGCTCAGTTGCTCACCTTGCGCCGACATGAACAGGAACGAAAATCCCGCGCCCCGGCGCTTGGCTTTGGTCCTGATACCACGGCTCAGCAGCCGCAGCAGCAGCCTT
Organism: Mesorhizobium sp. LSHC412B00; assembly: GCF_000503035.1. Lineage (NCBI taxonomy): Bacteria > Pseudomonadati > Pseudomonadota > Alphaproteobacteria > Hyphomicrobiales > Phyllobacteriaceae > Mesorhizobium > Mesorhizobium sp. LSHC412B00. Next base: position 103,449 of record NZ_AYWB01000015.1, read on the forward strand.
AGCAACACGTTCAGTCCCTGTTTCCTGGCAAATTCGGGATCCGGAGGACCGGAAATCGAGATGAGCTTCCCACCCGGCTTCAGCACAGTCAGGGATTTCTCAAGCGTCTTGGCGTCCTGGCTGTTCAGGACGACGTCGTAGCCCGACAGGATTTTCTCGAAGTCGTCCTTCCTGTAGTCGACGACGACATCGGCGCCGAGATCCCTGACCAGATCGTTGCTTGCCGCGCCCGCTGTTGTCGCAACGATCGCGCCGAGATGCTTTGCCAACTGGATGGCGAATGTCCCCACGCCGCCGGAGCCAGCCTGGATGAAGATCTTCTGGCCTGTCTTCAGACCCGCCCTCTCGATGAGAGCCTGCCAGGCGGTCAGACCGACCAGCGGGATCGAGGCCGCCTCTTCCATGTTGAGGTTCGCCGGCTTCAGCGCCACGTCGGCTTCATCGATTGCGATGAATTCGGCGAATGTCCCGATCCGGCCGTCGCGCGGCCGCGCATAGACGGCGTCGCCGGGTTTGAATTTGCGGACTTTCGAGCCCACCCTGACAACCCTTCCAGCCACGTCGTGACCGAGAATGAAGGGCCGGCGATAGGGAAGGATGAGTTTGAATTCACCGGTTCTGATTTTGGAATCCAGCAGGTTCACTCCTGCGGCATGGACCTCGACCAAGACGTCATTGTCCAGCAGTTCCGGCTCCGGCATCTCGGCCAGCCGCAAAATGCCTTTCTTGTTATATTTGTCGACAACGAATGCCTTCATGGCAGTGACTTTCTGAAGTGCCTGTTGGTGCCGTTTGTGCGTGAAATTCTCCGTCCCGCCGTTGTTCAGACCGGCAAGCGGAACTGCTTGCGCAAGGTCTTGTCGAACATCCCCGCGGGGGCGAAGCGGCGTAGCAGGCTGACCTGGCGCGCTGCCTTCCCTGCGGTATAGCGCCGTCGCGGACGGGCGTCGGTCGCTGCCTTGACGACCACATCCGCCACCACTTCCGGCCGATCGGCTTTGGGCATCACATCGGCAAGCAGCGCCTTGAGACCGGCGCGCGCCTGATCGTAGTCCTTCAACAGGGAATCCGGCTCGATGCCGTTCTGGTCGAAGACGGTGCGCACGAATGCCGGCTCGATGACCGAGACGCGAATGTTGAAGGCGCGAACCTCATGATCGAGCGATTCCGAATAGCCCTCCAGCGCGTGCTTGACCGCCGAGTAGTGCGCTGAGTATGGCGCGGGCACCAATCCTAGAATCGAGCCGATGTTGACGATGCGCCCTTGGCCGCGGCGCCGCATCGACGGCAACACCGCATTGGTCATGCGCATGACGCCGAACAGATTGACGTCGAACAGAACCTGCACCTGTGCGACCGAAGATTCCTCGGCGCCGCCAAGCAGGCCGACACCGGCATTGTTGACCAAGAGGTCGATGCGGCCGGTCTGGGCCAGCACGGTTGCAACGAGGGCGCTGACGGACTCCCCGTCGGTCACGTCGCAGGTCAGCATGGACACCTTAGCCGGGCCGTTGCCGGCCTTGCTGCGGCTTGTCCCGAAGACGGTATACCCCGCCCGCGCCAAGGCCTCGGCACTGGCGCGGCCGATGCCCGAAGAGGCTCCGGTCACGACTGCGGTCTTTCCAGAGTTCGCATTCATTTTTTATGCTCCAAAGCCACTGGGGCTAGCTTTCGTTCGCTGGTTGAATTATGATCATAATATCAAATTACGACCGTAATGCAATAGCAGAAAGGAATAGCAGCCATGCGCTACGAAAAGGGCCGAAAGGACGCCTCCCGCGATCGCATCGTGGAGGTCGCAGCCCAGCGTTTTCGCGGTGACGGCATCGCCGCGTCCGGACTGGCAGCCATTATGGGCGACGCCGGGCTGACGAACGGAGCCTTCTATCCGCATTTCCAATCCAAGGCGGAGCTTGTGCGTGAAAGCCTGGTAGCGGCACTGGAGAGCCAGGTGCAGCAACTGCAGGAGGTATTGGCCGCCGGTGGTCCGGAGATGGGCATAGCGGCGTATCTGTCAGCTGCGCACCGGGACAACCCGGGAACGGGCTGCGCCAACGCCGCGCTGCTCCCGGAACTCGCGCGTCAGCCGCTCGAAACGCGCCAAGTCTACACCGAACGCTTGCTGGTTTTGGTGCGCCAGTTGTCTGCAGCGCTTCCGCAGGCCAGGGATCCGGAAGGCGTTGCCATGGGCGTCTTTGCGACCCTCATCGGCGCGCTTCAACTGGCCCGCGCGGTGGCAGGGACCGAATTGTCGGATCGCTTCCTTGCGGCAGGAGCAGATGCCGCGCGCAGGCTGATCCAGCCACGTGACGGCGAGAAGGCATCCATTTAGAGATAGAGCGGCAGCAGCAAAGAGCCTGACATCCTCATCATGGCGGGCCGCATTAGGTAGTGTGCTGAGAGTTCTGCAAATTCGCTGAGAGGGGGCGGTCATGGCAGGCTGGTGATTGTTCACGTCACCTGATTCCCGCGAAGGAACGCCACCATGACCAAGACTGAAGTTAAGACCGCCAGCGCTGCCGTCAAAGACATTTTGCTTTCGAACCCGGATGGATTGCACGAAGTGCTCCGTGCGGTGATGCAGGAGGTGCTTGAGGCCGAGATGGACGAGGCGCTGGGCGCCTCGAAGAGCGAGCGCACGCCCG
>NZ_AYWB01000016.1:0-103338 GCF_000503035.1 Mesorhizobium sp. LSHC412B00
GTTGCCGAGCTTGAACTCGCCCTTGAAGTCGGCGCACCACAGATCGTTGGGCACAACCGCCTGGGACAGTTGCGTGCCCACGGCCTTGTTCGCTCGGTTCCTCTTGCGGGCCTGGCTCACAAGGCCGTGGCGATCGAGCACGGCATGAACGGTGCTCCTGGCCGGGATGCGGACGTCGCCGGCCAGCCTGCGCACCAGCAGCTCGCGTATCTTCCTGGCACCCCAGTGCGGCTTCTCCCGCTTGCTCTCCACGATCAGCCGCTCGATCTGGTCGGGAAGCTGGTTGGCGTAGCGCACCGGCCGCCGCGAGCGGTCGGTGAGCGCATCCAGCCCGTCCTCCTTGTAGCGGTTGAAGATCTTGTAGCCGGTCTTGCGCGAGATGCCGAACTCGCGGCACACATCGCTCATGCCTTCCCCGTCGAGAAGACGAGCCACAAAACGAAGACGTTCCTCCATCACCGAACACTCTTTCCACGGCATCAACACCTCCGGCCAAAAGCCAAAAGTGTTACCCATGTGTCCGGTACAAATCGTCACCTATGTCTCGGGCCGCTCACTCTTTGAAGTTGTTGGCGATCCCGACAGGATTCGAACCTGTGACCATCGGCTTAGAAGGCCGGTGCTCTATCCAGCTGAGCTACGGGACCGCTGGCCGGCATTTGATATCTTGGCCGGCTGGTGTCTATGTGCCAGGCGCTGACCGCCGGTCAATGCGTCCAGGGTATCCTGCGGTCATAGCGGAAATTTTCCGCATAGGAAATCTGCCGGCGCTTGGTCTCTTTCGGCTCCTCGACACGGAAGGCCAGCCCCTGCTTTTCGGCATAGGCCACCGCTTCTTCCCTGGTGTCGAAGGTCAGCCTGATCTGGCTCAGCATGTCGCCCGATGTGGTGTAGCCCATCAGCGGGTCGATCTTCTTGCGTTGGGCGGGATCGAATTCCAGCACCCAATGGCCGGTCTTGGCCTTGCCGGACTGCATCGCGGTTTTGGCTGGGCTGAAAATTCGCGCGGACATGGGCACCTCGTAGCTGCGTTGGCGGTAGCGCCGCCTTATTTCAGTCAATACTGTGCAACACTGCCGACGGCAAGGCCGAAGCGGCCTGCAACCAGGCCGCTTCGGCAGCGGCATCGGCCCGATACACTGGCGTAGCATCAAAAGTCATGGTCATGATGGCGACACAAAGAGGCATGGACGCAGGGATTTTGCACGCCGAGGCCGACAGCCAAGCGATTTTCGACGGCGCGATCGTGATCGGCGCCGGGGCAGCCGGCTTGACCGCAGCCCATGCGCTGCTCAAGACCGGCGTGCCTGTGATGGTGTTGGAAAAGGAAGCCCGGCTGGCCGAGCCATGGCACGGGCGGCACGAGCGACTGCATCTCAACACGCATCGCGACCTTTCGGCGCTGCCGGGCGTTTCCTTTCCTGCCGGCACCCCTGCCTTTCCGCACCGAAACACCATCATCGGCCATTTGAACGAATTCCACGCCATGCACCGGCTGCCGGTCGAGTTCGGCATCGCGGTCGAGGAGATTGGCTTCGAGGGCGACCACTGGCTTGTGCGGACCAGTGCCGGGCCGCGGCTGGCGCGCCATGTCGTCATCGCCACCGGGCGCGACCGGCAGCCCTTCATCCCGGCCTGGAAAGGCATGAAGGCCTTTGCCGGACGCATCATCCATTCGGCCGCATTCGGTAACGCCAAGGCCTATGCGGGCAAGAAAGTGCTGGTCGTCGGCGCCGGCAATTCCGGCTTCGACGTGCTCAATCACCTGGTGGCAGCCGACGCGGGACAGATCTGGCTGTCGGCGCGCAACGGTCCGGCACTGCTGCCCAAGCGCCTCGGCCAGATCGCCGTCCACCGATTTTCGCCGATCCTGGCGCGGCTGCCGTTCAAGCTCGCCGATGCGGTGATGGCGGCGACGCAGCGATGGGCCTTCGGCGACCTCACGGCCTACGGCCTGCCGCCGACGCCTTCGGGCGGCGCAAGCCGGCTGGCGTCGGATTATACCGCCATCGCCACCGATGACGGCGCCGTCGATGCCATCAAGGACCGCAGGATCATCGTGCTGCCAACCGTGCGGGAATTTACCGGCGACACGGTCGTTTTCGACGATGGCGCGACGATCCAGCCCGATATCGTCATCGCCGCGACCGGCTACCGCACCGGGCTCGAGGCCATGCTGGGCAAGCTCGGCGTGCTCGACGAAAAGGGCGTGCCGCTGTTCAACGGCGCCGACAGCGACCCGCGACTGCCGGGCCTGTGGTTCACCGGCATGCGGCCAAGCATCCGTGGCTGCTTCGCCAATGCTCGCATCCAGGCCAAGGCGATCGCAGCCAGGATTGCGCGGGAGCGCATACCGCCAAGCCCCGTTTGATGTTTTAGGGGTTGCGCGACAGGGTCCGGAACCGTATACGCCGCAGGGCCTCGGAGTGTAGCGCAGCCTGGTAGCGCATCTGGTTTGGGACCAGAGGGTCGGGAGTTCGAATCTCTCCACTCCGACCATTTTTTCCCACAAAGCCAGTCCTTGCCCAAGGTATCACTCCCAAGGTCGCCAATGGCTGCCTCGCCGGTAGCGCATGGCGGCACGCATTGCCCAAGCAGCAGCCGCTCGCCGATCGGACCCTACATTGGAACACCAGTTCGCTCCGAGAGTTGTGTATGTTCAACCCAAGGAGCAAACAATGAAAACCCTTCTCATCGCCTCGATGATCGCGTTCGCCGGAACGGCGGCTTTGATCGCACCGGCGCAAGCCGCCAGTCTGACTATCCAGTCCGATGACGACGATCAATATTCGTCCGACGATGGCGATATACAGATTCTTCGCCATCACCAGCGCCACAAAGACTATAGCGACGACTATGGCGACGACTACAGCGACAACCAGGATGGCCAATGGCGGCGCCACCATCGCCATCACCGCTGCCATATCGAACTGGTCAGGCACTGGCGCCATCACCACAGGGTCGTCGAAGAGGTCAGGGTCTGCGGCTGATCCGATCGCTTTAGACCTGCTACGGCCGAGTTTGGCGACCGGAGCACCAATCTGACCTAAAGCGCGTCTCATTTGAACGGACTCACGCGACGCGCTTGAGGTCTTGTTTGATGCATGTTTGATGCATGCGGTTCTCTCAAAACCGGGGCCACTTGAGCGACATGCATCAGGCGCCCGTGTCATCGAACAGCATCCCTTCGGCGGGTTTGGCTGAAAATCGACGCAGGGATAATCCCCTCGCTTCCACCTCTATCGCCGGTCTAAAAGCGCGTCGCGCTGGAACGTATCCAGGCGACGCGCTTTGATTTTTGTTTTGATGCATGTCGTTCTCTCAAAACCGGGACCACTTTTGAGCGACATGCATTAGACTCCGGGCAAGGGGAGATTCTGGATGCTTGGTCTCGAGGCATGGCTTTCGCTGATTGGCCCTGCCTACTTCGCTTACATCCGCATCACGGTTCCGTTCGTCGTCGTCTGGGCCATTATCTGTGCAGCCCTGTGGATCTGGAACAACCGGCCGAGCAAGAGGCAAGGCCGTCCCCGGTCGTGGCCCGCCAGCGTGCTGTTCTTTGTCGTCGTCGTCGCGTGCTACGTGGCAGCGCATACGGTGGTCTATCTGCTGGTCCGGTATCTGGCGGCGTTGTGGCTATAGGGCACCCTCCCGGACACTCCGGTGACTGCTCTACGAAGGTAAGCTCGCCGGGCGAGAACCCCAATCATCACTCCCGGCGAGCCTACAACCCGATCAGGAACGCGACCAGGACCGGGGTCAGCCGGCAAGTTCCCAGGTGCAAGACGGATGCCAGATAATGTTTCCCGAAATGGGACAGCGGCCCTCATGCGGCGGTGGGCACGGAGAGATCGAGTGTATTCATTCGAACACGCTGTCGTCGCTGTAGAGGAAATCCTGCGGAAACGCATGTTCGCAGCTCGCGCTCTGGTCGGGCTGCCGTACCTGATTACGGCTGCCAAGGATCGATGACAGGCACGCCGGCCGCATGGAATGGCGCCGTGTCACGCGAGGCGAGATGAAAGCCGTTTGCGGAGGCGATTGCCGCGATGTAGCCGTCGGGCACAGGAAACCCCTTGCCGGCTGCCCTCGCCTTCACTGCAAGTCGGGCATAGTGCCGGGCCGCCTCGGTATCGAAAGGCAGGATGCGGCGCTCAAACACGGCGCACACACCGGCGAAGGTTTCAGCGAGCGCAGCCTTGCGACGACCCGCCGGCATGGCCTCGATGCCGAACAGCACTTCGGCGAGCGTCACACTGGAGAGGTAAAGCGTTTCCTCGGCCTGGTCATCAAGCCAGGCCAACACAGCTTGATGCGGTTCGGGCTTCATGGCCTCCGAAACGACATTGGTATCGAGGAGGATCATTCGAACCCCAGCGGTTCGGCCGGCGCCTTGTCGCGAGCCTGCTCCAGGACCTCCACGTCTTCATTGGTCAGCCCGGCGCGTCGGGCAATGTCTGCCAGAACGGAGCCGAGTTTCACACGGCCGTCCGGCCGCACCGCGTTTTCCAGAATGTCGCGTATCTCGGCCTCGGTGCTGCGACCGTGCAAGGCCGCCCGTACACGCAGAGCTCGGTGGGTCGCTTCCGGAAGATTTCGGACGGTCACTGCAGGCATTGATATCGCTCCGATGTCATTGATTGAAAGTATCATATTGTTTCAGGTGATGTCACCATGCATGTTTTGAAAACGTCGCACGGGCGGGATCGACAATCGCCGTCCAGGGAATTGCAGCAGGATCTAAACCTCGAACTCGCCCTGCCCTTCGTCCATTGCGCTGACGGTTTCGGCGGCGAGCGCCCTGGTGATCGGCGTCTTGCGCTCGAGCGCGGTGCGGTCGAGGCGCTCGACCACGCGCATGGCGGTGGCCAGCGAGCGCTCGATGCGGCGCACCAGATATTGCACGACGTGCGGCTCGACCTCGACTTGGCGGTCGGCGAAGAGTTTGGTGATGACGCCGGCCAGAAGCAAATCGTCGGGTTCGTGGATCTCGACTGTTGCCGCCGCCTTCAGCCGCGAGGCGAGATCGGGCAACGTCACCCTCCAGGCGGCGGGGAAGCGCCGCGCCGTCAACAGCAAGGTGGCCCCGGCGCCGCGCACTTCATTGATGAGATGGAACAGGCCCGCCTCGTCGATGGCTGTCTTGTCGACATCGTCGATCAGCGCGGGCCTGCCGCCAAGCCCGGTGATGGCATTGCCGATGCGCTGGGCATCGACCGCCACAGCGTTGGCCCGCGCCTGCCAGATCGAACCCAGATGGGTCTTGCCGGAGCCAGCCGGGCCAGCGAGCACGATCACCGGCGATGGCCAGTCCGGCCAGCGGTCGACAAGGGCTGCCGCCTCACGGTTGGTGGCCGACACCACCAGTTCGTCGCGCGAATAGCCGGTGCCATGCCCAAGGTCTAGCGGCAGCTGGCGCGGCGGTTCGGTCTTTTGATCCGCCACGTTCAGCCGCGCGGCGAGCGGTGGCCGCCGCCGCGATCGGCAGGCAGCGGCGGGACTGGCTCGGTGGAGTGTCCCTTGTAGAGCGGCGATTCGAGATAGCGGGCAATGGCAAAGCGCACCAGCACGGCAACCGCCGCCGAAGCAGGAACGGCGATCAAAAGGCCGACGAAGCCGAACAGGGCGCCGAAAGCGAACAGCGCAAACATCAGCCAGACCGGGTGCAGGCCGACGCTTTTTCCGACCAATCTGGGCTGCAGGATGTTGCCTTCGATGAACTGGCCGATGAAGAACACCACGGCGACAGCAACGATCATGGTCCAGTCCGGCCAGAACTGGACGAAGGCGACGCCGACGGCCAGGACCAGTCCGGTCAGCGAGCCGACATAAGGGATGAACGAGATCAGCCCGGCGAAGAGGCCGATGAGGATGGCGAAATTCAGCCCGGTCAGCGTCAGGCCGGTGGCATACATGCCGCCGAGCACCAGGCACAGCGTGCCCTGGCCGCGCACGAAGCCGGCGGTCGCGGTGTTGATGTCCCTGGAGATCGCCCTGACCGTCCCGACATAATCGCGCGGCACCCAGCTGTCGACGACCGCCACCATGCGATCCCAGTCGAGCAGCATGTAGAAAGCGACAACCGGAGTGACCACGAACAGGCTGACCACCGACACCAGAGCAACGCCGGAACTCCAGATCGAGGTGAAGACGGTGCTCAGCAGGCCGAAACCGGAAGTGAGCAGCGAATTCAGCCCGTCGCGCAGGCCATTGGCATTGACGCCGAATTTCTGCTCCAGCCATTTCGGATCGAAGCTGGTGATCAGCGACTGCAGCCGGGTCAGATATTCCGGCAGCTTGCTGGCGAAATCGGCCATCTGCGTGGCCAGTACCGGAACCAGGATGACGAAGGCCAGCACCAAAAGGACGATGAAGGCAATCAGGATGACCACCGTCGCCATCAGCCGGGAGAGGCCGAGGCGTTGCAGCCGGTCGGCGACCGGGTCGAGAAAATAGGCCAGCACCATGCCGGCAACGAACGGCAACAGGATGCTGGAAAAAATGTAGAGGAACAGCGCCAGGAAGATTGCCGTGCCCAGCCAGAAGAAAATCTGGCGGCGAAACGCCAGGGACGCAGCCGCCTCTGCCAGCGCGGCAGTCGCGGCATTCTTGTCAACTACCCGGGGTGGAGCCTTCGCCATAGCCGCTCATATGCCTCAGCCAAGCCACGAGATAGGCCGCGGCCGAAGCCACGGTCAAGACCCCGGACAGCAATATGAGCGCAGGCCTGAGCGGGTCGAGGTGGAGGCCAAGGGCAAGTTCGCCCAGCACCACGGCGCCAGCACGATCTGGGCGGCGGTGTTGGCCTTCGACACATAGAGCGGCTTCATCTCGACCGGATGCGCCATGACCGTGGACAAGAGCACGGCGCAGATGATCAGCGCATCGCGTGACACCATGGTCACCACCAGCCACAGCGGCAATTTCCCGATGAAGCCCATGACCACGAACACCGAGACCAGAAGCACCTTGTCGGCCATCGGATCGAGATAGGCGCCTAGTCTCGATTGCTGGTTGAAGCGGCGGGCGATGAAGCCGTCGACGCCATCGGAAATGCCTGCAACGAGAAAGCCGGCAAAGGCCCAGTCCCAGCGCATGTTCAGCATCGCCAGTACGACGGCCGGAACCAGCACGAAGCGCAGGATGGTGATGAGGTTGGGAATGGTCAAAGGCATGTCCCGCCATGCTTATTCTGCAGATAGATGATGGAGTTGGATTGTGGGTGCAAGGACCAGCGGTGAAGGGGCGACTGTCCACGTATTTATCTTGGGCAAAAGCCCGGTATCCTGTCGTCATCCTTGCCCCCCGAAACCATTCATGCGAAGAGCCGCCGAGGGAAACAGGGATGCGCCGACGATGAGCAAGGGCGACCGGGCCAAGCGCAAGAACGGGCTCACCTATGCCGAGGCGGGCGTCGACATCGATGCCGGCAACCTCATGGTCGAGAAGATCAAGCCGCTGGTGCGCGCGACGCGCCGGCCGGGCGCCGATGGCGAGATCGGCGGTTTTGGCGGCCTGTTCGACCTCAAGGCGGCGGGTTTCACGGATCCGGTGCTGGTTGCCGCCAATGACGGCGTCGGCACCAAGCTGAAGATCGCCATCGATGCCGGCAAGCACGACACGATCGGCATCGACCTCGTCGCCATGTGCGTCAACGACATCGTCGTGCAGGGCGCCGAGCCACTGTTCTTCCTCGACTATTTCGCCACCGGCAAGCTCGACCCCGACCAGGGGGCGGCAATCGTCGGCGGCATAGCAATCGGCTGCCGACAGGCCGGCTGCGCGCTGATCGGCGGCGAGACGGCCGAAATGCCCGGCATGTATCACGACAAGGATTACGACCTGGCCGGTTTCGCCGTCGGTGCTGCCGAACGCGGCCAGTTGCTGCCGACCGACGATATCGTCGAAGGCGACGTGCTGCTTGGCCTGGCTTCCTCGGGCCTGCATTCGAATGGCTTTTCGCTGGTGCGCCGCATCGTTGGCGTCAGCGGTCTTGCCTGGGGCGATCCGGCGCCGTTCAACGATGAGGCGACGCTGGCAGAGGCGCTGCTCGAGCCGACCCGCATCTATGTGAAGTCGGTCCTCAAAGCGATCCGTGGCACGCACGGCATCAAGGCGCTGGCCCACATCACCGGCGGCGGTTTCCCCGAAAACATCCCGCGCGTCCTGCCAAAGGACTTTTCCGCAGAGCTCGATCTCAATGCCATCGATGTGCCGCAGGTGTTTTCCTGGCTGGCGAAGACTGGCGGCGTGGCGCCGGAGGAGATGATGCGCACCTTCAACTGCGGTATCGGCATGATCCTCGTCGTCGCCTCCGGCCAGGCCGCACAGGTCGCAGCCGTGCTGCAGGAGGCCGGCGAGACGGTGACGCCGATCGGCCGCATCGTGCCGCGCCGCGACGCCGGCGTTATCTATCGGGGCTCGATCGGCCTATGAGCAGGAAACGCACGGTTGTTTTGATCTCGGGACGCGGCTCGAACATGACGGCGCTAATCGCGGCGGCGAGCGACCCGGCCTATCCCGCCGAGATCGTTGGCGTCATTTCCGACCGGGCCAACGCCGCCGGCCTCGGCATCGCGGCCGCGCGCGGTATCCCGACCAAGGTCATCGTGCGCGCCGACCATGCCAGCAAGGAAGCGCATGATGTGGCGATCGACGCCGCTCTGATTGCGTTCAACGCCGAGATCGTGGCGCTGGCCGGCTATCTGCGCATTCTCTCCCGCGGCCTGGTCGAGAAGTGGCAAGGGCGCATGCTCAACATCCACCCTGCCCTGCTGCCGGCCTTCAAAGGGCTCGATACGCATGCGCGCGCCCTGCGCGCCGGAATTCGCATTCATGGCTGCACGGTGCATTTCGTCACATCAGAGATGGATGACGGCCCGATCATCGCGCAGGCAGCGGTGCCGGTGATGGTCGGCGACAACGAAGACACGCTGGCCGCCAGAGTGCTGAAGGCCGAGCACCGGCTTTATGCGCTGGCGCTCGGGCTGGTCGCCGACGGCAAGGCGCACATGGAAGGCGGCCGCACCGTGCTGGCACATTTCGCCGACGATGCCGAAAACGGAACTTCCGTGGTGATGGCCCCCGACCCGCTGCGCGAAGAGCGCGATCTCGAACATCTGGCGCGGATCACGCCGTAGGCGCTTCAGGACCTGAAAGCCCTTGGATATTTTTGACAGCGCGATCCGGGGAAAAGGCGATCTCGCCGGCGTCTTTGAATATGACGACACTGAAGGGCCAGCAAACGCCACGGCTTATTTTTAGCTATACGAAGCGCATGACGAGGTAGTTGGGCGGATCATCGGCGCAATTCATATTCGATCGGGTGCCTGGGCGATCACCGAAGCGGATATTGCCGTCCAATGGGACAAAGATGAGAGGCGCGTCGGCCTGTTCGTCTTCGGCACTTTGTCGGCAGCCTTTGATGCCGCTACGGGCGCTAAATACGGTGGCGGATACGGCAAGGACTTCCAGCGCGAAATTCCCTGGTCCTGAGATCTAACAGATGAAACAGCTGCTTCTTCTTCGCCACGCCAAGTCGAGCTGGGACGACCCGGCGCTTGCTGATTTCGACCGGCCGCTCGGGCCGCGCGGGCTGAAGACGGCGCCGATGATGGGGCGCGAACTGGCCCGGCGCAGTTGGCAGCCTGACCTGGCGCTGGTGTCGCCGGCGCTGCGCACGCGCGAGACATGGCGGCTGGTCTCGGCGGAACTTTCGGCGAGCGTAACGGTGGAGTTCGCCGAGGCGCTTTTCGAAGCCACGGCTGGCGACATTCTGGCAGAGGTGCAGCAGGCAGTCGCATCGGCTAGCTGTCTCCTGGTGCTCGGCCATAATCCCGGCCTGGAGGACTTTGCCCGCCGGCTCGCCGGTCCGCGATCGGGTGTGGCTGCTCTCAGGAAACTTGAAGAGAAATTCCCGACCGGCGCCCTTGCCCGCTTTGTCATCGACGGCGACTGGGCGGATCTCGGCTTCGGCGCGGCCCGGTTGACGCATTGCATCAAGCCGAAGGATCTAAGCTAGACCAAGCTGCTTAACGGGCTAGCCGCAGGTGACAGCCGCAAACCGTGTTTTGAAAAGACCACGGTCAAACAAGGAGATAGGACCAATTGCTGGCGGATTGATTCAAGATCTTTGCGGCCCGAGTCGATTGCATAAAAACAAGAGCGGTGGGCCGGGCCCACCGCTCTTTGTGGTCGTAGATTTCTCAGAAAATCAACGACCCCAGATGCCCTGGCCGGATTCCGGCTGGTTCGAGTCGCCCTTGATCGTGAAATCGCCGAGGCTGGCCGGCTTGCGGATCGAGGCGGTATAATTGTGATCGATGTTGCCGGCGGGCGCTGTCACAGCAGGCTGGTTGACGCCGTCGGAGCCGTAGTGGTCGCTGCCTGCGAAAGCGGTGCCGGTGGCAAGGAGGATGGCAGCAGCGGTAAGTGCGATCTTGGTCATTTCAGGTAATCCAGATTTTTCAGTTCTGTCCGTCAAGTGGCGTGCCTTGGGAGGAATTCGCGTCGCTCGGACCACCCCGAAATGGGTGTGCGTTGCTGCCATTGCCAATCACAAAAATGTGCGAACCGAACCGTTCGGTTCGGTGTTGGAAGGCGCGAAATGGCGTAGTTGTTGCTATATTCTATTCTCTAGGCGGCTCCGACCTCCAACGCCCCTCGTTGCGTTACCCTTGCATCTCAAAAGGTCGTGAAGCCCAGTACGTCGCGCATGTCGTATTCGCGGGGCGGCCGGACGGCGACCCAGCGTGCTGCCGCAATGGCGCCGCGCGCGAACATCGAGCGGTGGCCCGCCGAATGGGAAAGCGTGAGCGTCTCGCCCTCGGCCAGCAAGCTCACGCTGTGCTCGCCGACGATGCTGCCGCCGCGCAGCACGGCAAAGCCGATCTCGCCGGCAGGGCGTGGACCTGTAAGGCCGTCGCGGATGCGTTTCGCCACATCGTCCAGCCTGACGCCATGTCCGCGAGCGGCCGCCTCGCCCAGCATCAGCGCCGTGCCCGACGGTGCGTCGACCTTCATGCGGTGATGCGCTTCCAGGATTTCGATGTCGGCGGCGGGACCAAGTGCTCGCGCCGCCTGCTCGACCAGCCCGGTCAGCATGCTGAGCCCGAGCGAGTAGCTGCCGGAGCGAACGATGGCGACGGACTTCGAAGCAGTAGCGATGGCGGCGAGATCGGCCGGCTCGAAGCCGGTCGAGCCGATGACCAGCGCCGGGCCGCCGCGGGCCGCGCAAGCTTGTGCAAGATCGACGGAGGCCGAAGGCGTGGTGAAATCGATGACGACATCCGCAAGCGCCAGTGCTTCGTCGCGCTCGACCAGCCCCTCACCGATGCTGCCCGGCCTGTGAAAGCGGGCGACGAGCGTCAGCCTGGGATCGGCCTCGACGGCCAGCGCCATCTGGCTGCCCATGCGGCCGAGCGCACCGGCTATGGCTATCTTCAACAGATGCGGCATGGCGGCTTTCACTGGAAATGCGAGTCACAACAATGATCTACCATGCCGCCCTGCCAGATTGATTCAGCCGGCGCCATGCGTCTTGAGCATCATGCCGGCGATCTCCTTGACCAGCTTGGCGGCAACCAGCGCGGTGAGATTGGAGACATCCTGGCTTGCATTGTATTCGACGACATCGGCGCCGACGATGGGCTGGTCGATCCGCTGGATCAGGTTGATCACTTGCCGGGTTGTAAGACCACCGGGTTCGCGGTGCGACACGCCGGGCGCACAAGCCGGGTCGAGGCCGTCGAGATCGACCGAGAGATAGACCGGCGTCTTGAGATCGAGCTGCAGATCCTCGCTGAAATGCCGCGCCTCGATCATTTCGACGCCGAAGCGCTTGAGCTGGTCACGAAGCTCATCATTGAGGGTGCGCAGGCCGATCTGGATCAGCCGGCCAGCCAGCCCCTCCTCCAGGATGCGCGCGAAGGACGAGGTGTGGGACCGCCTGTTGCCCTGATAGGCATCGTAGATGTCGGGATGGGCGTCGATCTGGACGATCGTTAGCCTGGCATGGCGGCGGCGCACGGCACGCAGCACCGGCCAGGCGATGGCATGATCGCCACCGAGGCTGATCAACGGGTGGCCGGCATCCAGCGCGCGGCCGACCTCGGCCTCGATCCGCTCCCATGGACCGCCGGCGCCTGAAAAGTCGATGTCGCCGTGGTCGACGAAACTGTCCGCCACATCGAAGCCGGTTTCGCTCCACGAGCTGTGCGCGTCGCTTTTGAGTTCCCGCCGGATCAGGGCCGGCGCTGCGGCCGCGCCCTTGAGATAGGACGAGTTCTCGTCATGCGGTATTCCCAGAAGCGAAACCCTGGTCATCGGCGTGCGATCTCCGGCAACAGGCAATCTCCCTAAACCCGGCAGCTGGCTGGCGATAGCAGTGCCGCTTGGGCCAGTTGCGAAGGCGATCAGGCGTCATTTCCCGATCGCGCCGCACAGTCTTTGCCTGACGATCGCGATATGGAAATCCGTGCCGTGCAACAGCCCGTCATCGTTGAAGTCGTAGCTGGAATTGTGCAACGGCGGCGAGGCCTCGCCATTGCCGAGGAAGACGAAACAGCCCGGTACGTGGTCGAGAAAGCGGGCGAAATCCTCCGAGGCGGTCATCGGCTCCGCCGCGATGCCGGCGGCGCCATCGGCCAGCACGCGCCTTGCGGCGACAAAGGCCGCGTCCACCAGGTCGGCATCGTTCTGCAGCGGCACGAATTCCCTGCTGTAGGTCACGTCGGCGGCGACATTGTAGGCGGCGGCGGTGCCCGCCGCGATGACCCGCATCTGGCGCTCGATCTCGGCGCTGACCTCGGGACGAAAACTGCGGGCGTCACCAAGGATGCGGGCGAGGCCGGGCAATGCGTTGCGGGTGCCGTCGGTGATCAGCTCGGTCACCGAAACCACCGAAATGTCGGCGGGACTCAGCCGGCGCGAGACGATGGTCTGCAGATTGGTGACCAGCGCGCAGGCGGCGACCAAGGTCTCGTTCCCGGAATGTGGCCGCGCCGCATGGCCGCCGATGCCCTTGAGCACGATCTCGAAATTGTCCTCCGCCGACATGAACGGGCCGGCACGGGTCTCGAAATGCCCGACGGGCAGGCCAGGCATGTTGTGCAGGCCAAAAATCTCGTCGAAGGGAAAGCGCTGCAGCAGCCCGTCGTCCAGCATCGCCAGCGCGCCCCTGCCCCATTCCTCGGCGGGCTGGAAGATGAAGCGCACGGTGCCGTCGAAACCGCCCTCGGCGGCCAGCAGCTTTGCCGCGCCGAGCAGCATGGTGGTGTGGCCGTCATGGCCGCAGGCATGCATGATGCCGGGGTTCTGCGAGCGATGGGCGGTCGCGGACTGCTCGGTGATGCGCAGCGCATCCATGTCGGCCCTGAGCGCAATCGCCCGGTTGCCGCTGCCGCGCTTCAATGTGCCAACGACGCCGGTGCCGCCGACCCCCTCTGCAACATCGTCCAGCCCGAATTCGCGCAGCTTCGCGGCGACAAAGGCAGCGGTGCGCTTTTCCTCAAAGCCGAACTCGGGGTGCGCGTGCAAATCGCGCCGCCAGCCGGTCATTTCCTGCTTCAGCACATCACGATCGAGCTCAGCCATTTTCTCCCCGACCTATTTTGCAAGCTCACTGGCGACATCAAGCAGGATGTTGGCGCCGGCGACAAGCTCGGCATCTTCAGTGTGTTCGCGCGGATTGTGGCTGATGCCACCGGCGCTCGGCACGAAGATCATTGCCGCCGGCGCGAGGCGGGCCATCATCTGCGCGTCATGGCCGGCGCCCGATGTCATGCGCCTGACGCCGAGACCGCGGTTCTTCGCGGCCGCCTCGATCCGCTCGACGATGCCGATGTCGAACAGCACCGGTTCGAAACGGGCCAGTTGCTCTGCCGAAATCGACAGGCTCTCGGCTGCAGCAAGCTCCTCGAGATAAGCCGCAAGGGCCGCCTCATGCGCCTGCAGGCGCTGTTCGTCGGGATCGCGCAGATCGACGGTGAAGATAGCGCGCGAGGGAATGACGTTGATGGCATTGGGTTCGAAGCGCATCGTGCCTACAGTGACCACGGTTGGCCCATTTGAAGCTTTCGCCCGGTCGTGCAGGAAGGTGATGATGCGGGCGGCGGCGTGGCCGGCGTCGCTGCGCATCGACATCGGCGTGGTGCCGGCATGGTTGGCGGCGCCGTCGATGGTGATGCGCTGCCAGGAAATGCCTTGCAGATTCTCGACCGCGCCGATCGGCACGCCTTCACGCTCCAGCACCGGCCCCTGCTCGATATGAAGTTCGAGATAGGCATGCGGCTTGAGGAAGCCGGGTTCGCGGTCGCCGGCATAGCCGATGCGGGCGAGCTCCTGGCCGAGCACGCTGCCATCCGTGCCGATGGCGGCCAGCACGGCCTCGGCGCTGACGCCACCGGCATGGCATAGCGAGCCCATCATATCAGGCGTGTAGCGCACACCTTCCTCATTGGTGAAAGCGGCGACCGCGACCGGGCGTGACGGCGAAAAGCCCCAAGCCTGCAGCGTCTCGATCACCTCCAGCCCGGCCAGCACGCCGTAGCAGCCATCATAGATGCCGGCATCGATGACGGTGTCGATATGCGAACCGATGAGCAGTGGCGCCTGCCCGGCATTGTCGGGGCATTGCCAGATGCCGAAAATATTGCCGACCCGGTCGATGGCGACTTCCAGCCTGGCCTGCCCGAGCCAGCCGACAAAGAGGTCACGGCCCTGTCTGTCTGTGTCGGAGACGGCGAGCCGGATCAGCCTATCCTCACTGTCGCGGCCAACCGCGCCGAGTTCCCGGATGCGGCCAAGCAGACGCTGTGCATCGATCCCGATCATGGCTATGCCTCGGCCTTCAGCTTGCCGGCCAGCACATCGGCGGGGCTCTGCCCGACCAGCTCGGTATAGCGATGCGGGTCTGTGGCGCCTTCGGTGTTGATCAGCAGCACGCGGGATTTGTCGTCGAGCCCGAGCGCGGCCTTGTGGTCGGCCACCGCCCGGATCAGCCCGGCCAGACCGACGCCGCCGCTTTCGCCGGCGACGATCACTGGATCATTGCCAGCCGGCCGTGCCAGCCGCCGCATCACCGCGACCGCCTCCTCCTCATCCACCGTCATGAAGGCATCGGCAACCCGCGCCAGAACGCGCCAGGCAACTTGCGAGGCCTCGTAGCATTCGAGCATCGCCATCACCGTCGGCTGATCGTGTGCGACCTTGACCACGTGGCCCACCCGGGCGGCTGCGACAACGCAGGCGGCGCGGGCCGGCTCGACGACGATGAAGGTCGGCCTGGCGTGACCGAGCACGATGGCGAGATGGCCGGCCAGGGCGGCGGCAATGCCGCCGACACCGGCCTGCACGAAGACATGGGTCGGCGGCTGCGGCAACTGGCCCAATGCTTCACGCACGATCGTCGAATAGCCCTGCATGACCAGACCGGGGATGCGCTCGTAGCCCGGCCAGGAGGTGTCGGACACCACGGTCCAGCCTTGCTCAGCTGAAACCTCGGCGGCCTGCCTGACCGAGTCGTCATAATTGCCGTCGACGCGGATCATCTCGGCGCCATAGCGGGCTATTGCTGCAATGCGCGCCTCGCTGACGCCGGCGTGAACGAAGATTGCCGCTTTCGCGCCAACCAACTGTGCACCTTGCGCGACCGAGCGGCCGTGATTGCCGTCGGTGGCGCAGGCAACCGTCATCCCGGCAGCGACCGCCCGGACGTCGAACCGGTTGAGATCGGCCACGTCAACGGGCCGACCAAGCGATCGGCTCGCCTCCTCCAGCACCAGTCGAAAAACGGCATAGGCGCCGCCGAGCGCCTTGAAGCTGCCGAGACCGAGGCGAAAGCCTTCATCCTTGATGTGGACGGCGCCGAGGCCGAGTTCGCCGGCCAGCGTCGGCAATGCATGCAAGGGCGTTGGCAGGTGATTGTCGCAATGGGCCAGAAAGCGCTCGACCGTATCGGCGCCGGCATTCCCCAGCGTTTCGGCATCGACCGGATCGAGCGGCCGGCGGTGCAAGGCATTGCTGTTGAGCAGGAACACGGGCGGCCTCCTTTAGGTGTGACGAAATCATATTGCAGCCGAGGCGCAAATAGCGCTGTTATTGGCGCTTCGAAATGCAAGTTTGTTTCGCCAGGATAGCGCTTTGCCTCGATCGCCTTCGCTCGACAGTTTCGACCTCGCCATCCTTGCCATCCTGCAGCGGGACAACACGACGCCGCAGCGGCTGATCGGCGAAGCCGTCAACCTGTCGGCGCCGGCGGTGCAGCGGCGCATCAAGCGCATGGAACAGTCCGGCGTCATTGCCGGCAACGTCGCTGTCATCAACCCCGTTGTGGTCGGCCAGCCCATCACCATTTTCGTCGAGGTCGAACTGGAGAGCGAACGCTCGGACCTGATCGACGCGGCCAAGCGGCAATTCTCGGCAGAGCCCGAAGTGCAGCAATGCTACTACGTCACCGGCGAGGCCGACTTCATCCTAGTCATCACCGCGGCCGACATGGGGGCCTATGAGGCCCTGACGCGCAGACTGTTCTTCGACAGCAAGAATGTCCGAAAATTCCGCACCTTCGTTGCCATGGACCGTGTCAAGGTGGGGCTGATGGTGCCTCTGCCGGGATAGCCAGTCTCTTTTACGCAATTCCGGACGGAAAACCGCTCACACTTTTCCTGGAATTGCTTTAGCCCGCCGGCCGCAGCCAGACCTTGTTGTCGTGAAAGGCAGCGCCGCCATAAGGTGCCGGCGCATCGGCGCCGGTGAGCACATTGATGCCTTCGCCACGCTCATGGGCGCTGTTTGGCCAGATGCCCTCGCCGATCACCACGCCGCGCTTGAGGCCTTCGAACAGCTTTGCGTGCAGCACCACCTCGCCACGCCGGTTGCCGACCTCGATACGGTCGCCGTCGCCCAATCCAAGCGCGGCGGCATCGTCCGGGTGCACCAGGAGTTCCGGCCGGCCTTCCTTGGCTCTCGACACAGGTGTCTCGGCGAATGTCGAATTGAGAAAGTTGCGCGCCGGCGATGTGGCGAGCCGGAACGGATGCTCCGCATCCGCGACCTCGATCAGGTCGACATGGTCGGGGAATTCCGGGAGCTCCGCCACCGGCCCGAACAGGCCCATGATTTTCGGCGGCCGGTTGGGCGCCGCCTGCCCGCTCCAATTGGCGCGGAAGTGAAATTTCTTGTCGGCATGGCCGAAACCATCGATGAAATGCGCCGCCTCGAAATCCGGCTGCAGGTCGACCCATTTGTCTTCCTTGAGGCTGGCGAAGGAGCCCAGCCCGCGCTTGCCGAGGATGATGTCGATATGCTGCTGCTCGGTCAGGCCAAAGCCCGGCCGGTCTGCGACGCCGAGACGCTGCGCCAATTGCTCGATGACGAAATGGTTGGTGCGCGGCCCTTCCGGCGGTTCGATCAGCTTGGGGCCGAGCGTGATGTGCTGGTTGCCACCGCCCTTGTAGACGTCGTCATGCTCGAGAAACATCGTTGCCGGCAAAACGACATCGGCGAGCTTTGCCGTGTCGGTCATGAACTGCTCGTGCACGCAGGTGAACAGGTCGTCACGCAGGAAACCCTGCTTCACCAGCCGCTGCTCGGGCGCGACATTCACCGGGTTGGTGTTCTGGATCAGCATCGCCGTCACCGGCGGGCCACCGTAAAGCGCGTCCGCTGCACCGGTCAGCACCGGGCCGATACGCGACTGGTCGAGATGGCGAATATTGGGATCGCGCATCGCGGCGCCTTCCAGCACATCCTGGTTGAGCTTGAAGATGCCGGAATTGGAATGGAAGGCACCGCCACCCTCATATTGCCAGGCGCCGGTGACGGCGGCGATGCAGGATGCCGCGTGCATGTTGACCGAGCCATTGCGCTGGCGGGCAAAGCCATAGCCGAGGCGGAAATAGGTTTTCCTCGTCGTGCCGACGAGGCGTGCGAAAGCCTCGATCTCGGTGACGGCAAGACCGGTGATGGCGGAAGCCCATTCCGGCGTGCGCGTCTCCAGATGCGCTTCCAGCCCCTTCGGATCGTCGGTGTATCTTTCGAGATAGGCGCGGTCGGCCATGCCTTCCCTGAACAGCACATGCATGACCGCGCAGGCCAGCGCGCCATCGGTGCCGGGCTTCAGCACAAGGCCTATATCGGCCTGCTTCATCGTCGCGTTCTCGTAGACATCGATGACGACGATCCTGGCGCCACGCTCCTTCCGCGCCTTGATGGCGTGGGTCATGACATTGACCTGCGTGACCACGGCATTGGTGCCCCAGATCACCACGCAGTCGGACTTCGCCATCTCGCGCGGATCGGGACCACGCAAGGCGCCCGCTCCCATCATCCAGCCGGTCCAGGCCAGATTGGTGCAGATCGAGCCGAAGAAGCCGGAGTATTTTTTCGCATGGCGCAGCCGGTCGATGCCGTCGCGCTGCACCAGCCCCATCGTGCCGGCATAGAAATAAGGCCAGACGGTCTCGGAGCCGTATTTTTCCTCGGCCGCGATGAATTTCTCGGCGACGAGGTCGAGTGCCGCTTCCCAGCTGGATTCTTTCCAGATGCCGGCGCCCTTGGCGTCGGCGCGAACAAGCGGCTTCAGCAGCCGGTCGGGATGGTGGACACGGTCGGCATAGCGCGCGACCTTGGCGCAGACCACACCAGCCGTATACGTATTGGACTTGGCGCCATGGACACGGCCGATGCGGTTGCCATCGAGCAGTTCGACCTCGAGCGCGCAGGTCGAAGGGCAATCATGCGGACAGGCGGAGTGGCCGATTCTGACCTTGGCGTGCTGGTTCATGCGGCGTTTTTAGCGGGTTTCGCGGGCGGCGTGTAGGGCCAGATCTTACCCTCCCCTTGATGGGGAGGGTCGGCGCGCAGCGACGGGGTGCGGCGCGGACCCCCACCCCGCTCCGCTTCGCGGATCGACCCTCCCCACAAGGGGGAGGGTAAATCACTCCGCCGTGCCTTCCTCGTACTCGGCCGACATGGTCAGCCACTTTTCCTCGTGGCCAGCCAACTGCTGTGCCAGCTGCGAGCGCTCCTTGGCGAGCCGGGTCGCGGTCGACGGATCCTTTTCGTACACCGCCGGATTGGCGAGTTCATCCTCGATCAGGTCGATGCGTTTGCGGATGCGGTCCATCAGCGCTTCGGTGGCGCGGATTTCCTTGGCCAGCGGCTCGAAGGCGGCGCGGCGCGCCGCGGCATCGCGGCGGCGATCGGCCTTTGATGCCTTCTCGGCCTCGCGCTTGCCGCGTCGATCGCCGGACACGCCGGTGACGAGCGTCTTGTAGTCCTCTAGGTCGCCGTCATACGGGTTGACCGCACCATCCTTGACCAGCCACAGGCGGTCGGCGGTCGCTTCCAGCAGATGCCGGTCATGCGAGATCAGGATGACGGCGCCGGGAAACTCGTTCAGCGCATGGATCAAGGACTCGCGGCTGTCGATGTCCAAATGGTTGGTCGGTTCGTCGAGGATGAACAGGTTTGGACCCTCGAAGGCCGACAGGCCCATGAGCAGGCGCGCCTTCTCGCCGCCGGACAGGTCCTTGGCGGCGGTGTTCATCTTTTCGGTGGTCAGACCGAACTGGGCGACGCGGCCGCGCACCTTGGATTCCGGCGCTTCCGGCATCAGCCGGCGGACATGCTCATAGGCGTTTTCATCCGGGCGTAGGTCGTCGAGTTGGTGCTGGGCGAAGATCGCCACTTTCAGGCCCGGCGCCACCGTCATGGTGCCGCTCTCCTGCTTCAACCGGCCCGACAGAAGCTTGGCGAAGGTCGACTTGCCGTTGCCGTTGGCGCCGAGCAGGGCGATGCGGTCGTCGGCATCGATGCGCAACGTCATCTTCTTGAGGATCGGCTGGCCCTCGGTGTAGCCGACATTGACGTTGTTCAAGGCAATGATCGGCGACGCCACCGTTTTCACCGGTTCGGGGAAAGAGAACGGCCGCACCGTGTCGTTCACGATCGCGGCAATCGGCTTCATCTTCTCCAGCGCCTTGATGCGCGACTGCGCCTGTCTCGCCTTCGAAGCCTTGGCGCGGAAGCGTTCGACGAAGGACTCCATGTGTTTGCGCGCGGCTTCCTGCTTGACGCGGCCCTTCTCCTGCAATTCCTTCTGCTCGGTGTACTGGCGCTCGAACTGGTCGTAGCCGCCGCGCCAGAAGGTCAGCTTCTTCTGGTCGAGATGAACGATGGAATTGACGGCGCGGTTGAGCAGGTCGCGATCGTGCGAGATCAGAAGCACGGTGTGCGGATATTTCGACACGTAGTTTTCCAACCAAAGCGTGCCTTCGAGATCGAGATAGTTGGTCGGCTCGTCGAGCAGCAGAAGGTCGGGCTCGGCAAACAGCACCGCGGCGAGCGCCACACGCATGCGCCAGCCGCCGGAGAAGGACGAGGCCGGGCGGCGCTGCGCGGCGTCGTCGAAGCCAAGGCCGGCGAGGATGGTGGCCGCGCGGGATTCCGCCGAATGCGCATCGATATCCGCCAGCCGCATATGGATGTCGGCAATGCGGTGCGCGTCGGTGGCGGTCTTTTCCTCCTCGAGCAATGCGGTGCGCTCGAGATCGGCCTTGAGCACGATCTCGATCAGCGGCTCCTCGGTGCCGGGCGCTTCCTGCGCCACCTGGCCGATGCGGGTGTTCTTGGGCAGGCTTATCGAGCCGGTCTCGGAGGGAAAGTCGCCGGTGATGGCCTTGAACAGCGTCGTCTTGCCGGTGCCGTTGCGGCCGACGAGGCCGGCCTTTGTGCCGGCCGGCAAGGTCAGCGAGGCATGATCGAGAAGCAAGCGTCCGGCCATGCGGAGCGAAAGATCGTTGATGATAAGCATGCCGGGGCTTTTGCACGGGAGGGCGGCGCTTCGCAAGGGCCTGGGCGCCGGCGGGGGCATAAGGCATGAAAACGGCGCGCCTTAAGCGCGCCGTCCATTGCAAACAGCAGACCGACTTTTCAGAGGCTGCCTGGTTCAGGCTTTGGGTTTGCGCTTCGTCACCTTGGCCGCGGCGGCCGGAACGGCCGGCTTGCGGCCGAGGCCCGAGGACTTGGCCAGTGCCGAACGGGTCGCGGAGTAGTTCGGCGCCACCATCGGATAGTCCGACGGCAAGCCCCATTTGCCACGATATTCCTCCGGGCTCAGACCATGGTCGGTCATCAGGTGGCGCTTCAGCGACTTGAATTTCTTGCCATCTTCCAGACAGACGATGTGATCGGGAAACACCGACCGCTTCGGATTGACAGCGGGGTTCAGCGCGGGGCTTTCCACGGCGGCAATGCTGCCCAGCTTGCGCACCGATGCGCTGACGCTGGCGATCAGATCCGGCAGGCCAGACGCAGGGAGAGGATTGTTGCCGACATAGGCCGAGACGATGTCAGCAGTCAGTTCAATAGCGGTCTTGCTGTCGATGGTGTGCAATTCTGTTTCTCCCGCCGGTCATGAAGTTGCCGGCTTTTTTTAAGACTTCTCTTGATGTATCGACCTAGCTGCACCCCCCAACGGGTCGCTAAAGTCTCAATAAACGATCAAGAATCGGAACAGGAGGATGTTTCCACAACAGGTTGCAACGTTGCAAATTAGAAAATCTAATACTTGGAAACGGCCGACTTCGCGCCAGCAGATTTCAACTGCACGGACGCCGCAGGTTTAGAGTCGGCCAGTATGTCCAGAATGCGCTTCCAGCGGGCGCACCGGCCGAAATCTTTTTGCTCTATCGCCTTTTCGGCCTTCATGGCGGCGTAGAGCGGCGCCTCGGCGCCGAACTCCTTGAGCAGCCAGAATGCTTCCTGTCTGGCGAGGCGTTCATCGTCGTCAAGCATGTTCAGCCTCCGAGCGTTCTATGCCCACCGCAATACAGCTGCCGATGACGAGGACCGCACCGGCTATCGCGGTAAGCGTCAGCCTTTCGCCCGAAAGTGTCAGCAGCAGCGTCGATGCGATCGGCGTCAGATAGGCGATGACCGCAACCTTGCCGCCGCCTTCAAGCTTCAAGGCGCGCGACCAGAAATAATATCCCAGCCCCATCGGACCGGCGCCGAGATAGAGGCCAAGCAGGAGGTGCTCGCTGGATGGCCAGGCTGCGCCGTCGTGAATACACCACAGCAAGGTCAGGCCGACGCCGACCAATGCCGAAGGCAAAAGCAAACGCTCCGACGGTGTGGCCAGGCGGGCGACCGCAATCGAATAGAAGGCCATGCACAGCGCCGAGCCGAAGGCAGCGAGATAGCCGACGATGCTGCCCTGGAGAAAAGGCTGGCCGCGGCCACCCGAGATCACCAGCGCCACGCCGACAAAGCCGAGCACGGCAGTCAAACCCAGCAGCACGGGGCGTTGCCGCTTGCCCAGCACGATGACCGCCGCCGCGACCATCAGCGGCCAGGTGTAGGCGACGAGATTGGCCTCGATCACCGGCATGGAGGCAAAGGCGATGTATTGCAGCACCATGGTGCCGACCAGGCCAATAAAGCCGACCGCGACCGGCGCCAGGGTGCCGTCAGCACCCTTGGCAAAGGCTGCGTCTTGCGTGTCCCCCTTCCGGCTCGCCAGATGGAGGACGGCGAACACCAGAGCCGCTCCACAAAATTGCAGCAACTGCACGAGCGATACTGGATGGCTGGCCAGCAGGGATTTGCCGACCAGCGCGTTGGTCGACCACAGGGCGACCGCGCCGGCGGCGAAGACCATGGCCGATGGCGAGCCCGATCCATCCCGGAATCGCCGAGACGGTGCCTTGTCCTTATCGCCGACCATGATGTTACCGACGGCCAAACCGGCGTCCACTTCTATGCTCTGGCTACCAGGATTCCCTTGACCCGCCCGGGACCGGCGCATCGGCCGCCGCCGCAACGGGACGTTCTTCCTCGAAGCGCCGATAGGCCGGCAGCTGGTTCGTCCAGACGTCTTCGGCGAGCTCGTTGACCCACTCGCGATCGTGATCATTGTCGGCTGCGAGATAGAACATGCGATTGTCGTCGACGTAGGGCTTGGCCACAGAGCGCTGGTTGAGGACCAGCGTGACGCGCGAGCCGAGCTGGATCGGCGCGGTGCGGTGCAGCACACCGAGAAACTGGCCGAGTGTGGCGTAGTTCATCTTGTGGTCGATGCGCATGACCTGGTTGCGCGGAATCTCGCGGCCGGATTCAAGGATGGCGCGGCCGGTCTCGGAATCGTCGCAGTAGATTTCGAGATGGCCGCCGACCAGCGGATTGCTGATCGACAGCGGAATGAGTTCGGTAACCGGGACACCGTCGCAATGCCAATCGACGGCGCCGTCCTTGGGATTCATGAAAGTGACGGTCGAGCCGACGATCGACAGCGGATAGGGCTCAAGCTTGGTGCCCATCATGTCGGACAGACGTTCCAGGCGCAGCTTGTCATGCAGCAGCTCCTTGATCTCCGGGATGAAACGATCGGCGCCGGTGATGAAGGTCAGGTCGAGGTGCTTGTGCACGGCGTGGCTGGCCTTGAGCTTCAACGCCGCCTCTTCGATCGCCGCCAGCAGCGCCGGGTCGTAGCCATGCAGATACTGCGCAACGCCGAAACCGGACACTTTCCAGGCCGTCTCATGACCGATAATGGCTTCTCGGCTCATCGCGTAGCGCAGTTCAGGTATGGTATGGGCGTTCATTCTACTTCTCCAGGATGGGGGCATCACTTGGTAAACTGTCGATTAATTTCCCCACCCCTGTAAAATTAGGAATGCAGGTGCTAGTGTAAGCCCAGCTTAAGGTCGAAACGCGTGCGTCTGCTCAGTCAGGTCAACCTCAATTCGCTGAAGATTGTCGAAAGTGCCGCCCGGCACCGTAACTTCACGCGCGCCGGCGAAGAGCAGTTTATTACTGCTTCCGCCGTCAGCCAGCGCGTCAAAAGCCTCGAGGAACAGCTGCGCTTCAAGATCTTCCAGCGCGGCGGCAATGCGGTGTCGCTGACGCCCGAGGGCGAGACCTATGTGTCGCGCGTTCGCGAGGCGCTGGAGCGCATCGTGGCGGCCAGCATGGAGGCGACCGGACAGTCGCAGGCACATGTGCTGAAGATTTCGGTGCTGCCGACGTTCGCGGCGCGCTGGCTGTTTGCCCGCCTGCCGCTGTTCCAGCGGCAATATCCCGAAATCGAAATGCGGGTTTCGACCTCCTACGCCGCCAATGAGTTCGCCACCTCCGAGTTCGACCTCGAGATCCGCTATGGCGACGGCAGCTTTCCCGACCTCAAAGCGGACCTGCTGTTCAAGGAGGATTTGACGCCGGTGTGCAGCAGGAAGCTGTTCCACGAAGTTCTCGGCGACAGGCCGCCGTCAAAGGTGACGCCGGACGACCTCAGGCATTTCACGCTGCTGCATTCCGACACCTGCACGCAGAACTGGCAGTCGTGGCTGGGTTTTGCCGGCGCGAGTTCCGTGCTCGGCGAGACCAAGAGCATCTATTTCGATTCCTGCATGATGTCCTATGAGGCGGCCAATGCCGGCATGGGCTTTGCAGTCGCCAACCGCGCCTATATGGCGAGCGAGATCCGCGCAGAGCGGCTGGTGGCGCCGTTTGCCGTGCATCACCCCAACACCGCCGGCTGGTATTTCGTCTGCCCGGTCACCGCGCCCTACACGCGCAAGGTGGAACTGTTCAAGCAGTGGATAATGGCCGAGGCGGCGCTGACGCAGTGCCAGTTGGACGCCGGGATTGCCGGCGGCCCGGTGCTGCGGCAGGCGATGGCCTGAGGTCGGATTCTTTCCGCGGCCTTGCGGGATTTGCGGCCGTTTCAGCTGGTTTTGCGCAGACGGCACGAGCAGAACCGGCACGAAAACTGCCACCTCATGACGCAGGCGAGAGACTCAGCTATCTTCGGTTGTTGCGGCGGACCTGATATCCGCCTGGCCGGCGCTATCAGCTCACCTCCCAAGCGGCGCCGGCCTTCTTCTCCTGAAAGCCATTTCTCGTCTCCCGCCGGAAAACGATCATTGCGCCGGCTGATCGCCGCTGGCCGCCGGCTTTGGCGCCGAATCCGTCTGCGGAGTTTGATCGAGCACCGGGGCTTTGGTTGGCTGGATGTCGCCGTCGCAGGCGGCGAGCGCCAAGCTGGCGGCTAGCAGAATCAGAAGCCTCTTCATGGCGACCTCCTAGGTCTGCCCTCTCCTTCGTAAGGCAACGAGGTGGTTCGGCTTTGGTTGCACGCTCGCAAACGACGCCGCGTCGGCTGGAACCAAACGGCGGCTCTGAGGTTGGTTGCCCAAAGGAGATCGCGCCATGATCCGTCTGCTCATTACCGGCCTTTTCGCTTACGCGACCTATCGCATCGCCAAGGAGATCATCAAGGACGTGCCCGACAATTTCGATCCGTTGCCGGTGCCTGGCGACGAACGCGCCGCCTTGCGGCGCCAGTCGGCGGCAACGGGTGTCGCGCCACGGCGGTAAGGGCGACTTCCGCCCGTTGCGAACAAAGCGGAAACGATGCTTGATAGGCGATGACCATCGCCATCAATGATTCGTCCTTGCAGCCCGNCCCGTTGCGAACAAAGCGGAAACGATGCTTGATAGGCGATGACCATCGCCATCAATGATTCGTCCTTGCAGCCCGCCTATCTGGCGAAGCTCAACGCCGAGCAGCGGCTCGCCGTCGAACATGGCGACGGCCAGATCGCCGGGCCGCTGCTGGTGATCGCCGGCGCCGGCTCCGGCAAGACCAACACGCTCGCCCACAGGGTTGCGCATCTGATCGTCAAGGGGGCTGATCCCAGACGCATTCTGCTTATGACATTCTCGCGCCGCGCCGCCACCGAAATGGCTAGGCGGGTCGAACGCATCGCCGGCGAGGTGCTGGGCCGAGACGCGTCCGTCATCGCCGATGCGCTGGCCTGGGCCGGCACGTTTCACGGCATCGGCGCCAGGCTGCTGCGTGACTATGCGCTGACGATCGGCCTCGACCCCGCCTTTACCATCCATGACCGCGAGGATTCCGCCGACCTGATGAATCTTGCCCGGCATGAGCTTGGATTCTCGAAGACCGAAAGCCGGTTTCCGACCAAGGGCACCTGCCTGGCGATTTATTCGCGCGCAGTAAACGCGCAAGCGCCGCTCGGCGAGGTGCTGGGTTCGGCCTTTCCCTGGTGTGCCGGCTGGACCGAACAACTGAAGGCGCTGTTCGCCCGATATGTCGAAGCCAAGCAGGCGCAGAACGTGCTCGATTACGACGACCTCCTGCTCTACTGGGCGCAGATGGCCGCCGAGCCGGAGATCGCGGCGCATCTCGGCTCGCGTTTCGACTATGTGCTGGTCGACGAATACCAGGACACCAACCGGCTGCAGGCCTCGATCCTTTCGGCGCTGAAGCCGGACGGCGCCGGACTGACGGTGGTGGGCGACGACGCGCAGTCGATCTATTCGTTTCGCGCCGCGGACGTGCGCAACATCCTCGATTTCCCGCAACAATTCGCGCGAGCCGCCGATGTCATCATGCTGGAGCGCAACTACCGCTCGACCGAGACCATTTTGGCGGCAGCCAATGCGGTCATCTCGGAGGCATCGGAGCGCTTCACCAAGAAGCTCTGGTCGGAGCGCAAATCCTCGCAAAGGCCGAAACTGGTCAGCGTGCGCGACGAGGCGGAGCAGGCGAACTATGTCTGCCAGGCCATCCTTGCCGAGCGCGAGGCCGGCACGGTGCTGAAATCGCAGGCGGTGCTGTTTCGCGCCTCGCACCACAGCGGCCCGCTGGAGATCGAATTGACGCGCCGCAACATCCCCTTCGTCAAGTTCGGCGGGCTGAAATTCCTCGACGCCGCCCATGTCAAGGATGTGCTTTCGGTGCTGCGTTTTGCCGAGAACCCGCGCGACCGCGTCGCCGGCTTCCGCGTGCTGCAGCTCCTGCCCGGCATCGGCCCTTCGGCGGCGAGCACCATCGTCGAGACCATGGCGACATCGCTCGATGAGGAAATGGGGCTGGCCCGCTACCGGCCGCCGCAACGCGCGGCTGAGGACTGGCCAGCCTTCGTTGCGCTTTATTCCGGCCTGCGCGCCCGGTCGGGGAAATGGCCGGCCGATCTCGAACAGGTCAGGCTGTGGTACGAGCCGCATCTCGAGCGCATGCACGAGGATGCGACGACGCGGCGGGCCGACCTCATGCAGCTCGAGCAGATCGGTTCAGGCTATGCTTCGCGCGAGCGCTTCCTGACCGAGCTGACGCTGGATCCACCGGATGCGACCAGCGACCAGGCCGGGCCGCCGCACCGCGACGAGGACTATCTGATCCTGTCGACCATTCATTCGGCCAAGGGCCAGGAATGGAAGAACGTCTTCGTGCTCAACACCGTCGATGGCTGCATCCCGGCCGATCTCGGCGTCGGCACCAAGGAAGACATCGAGGAGGAGCGCCGGCTGCTTTACGTCGCGATGACGCGGGCCAAGGACGGCCTGCATCTGGTGACGCCGCAGCGCTTCTTCACCCACGGCCAGGCAGCGCGCGGCGACCGTCACGTCTATGCCTCGCGAACCCGTTTCATCCCGGCCTCGATCCTCGGCGCCTTCGAGCAGACCTCTTGGGCGAGCGTCCACGCCAAGGACGATCCGCGCCACAGACCTGAAGTCCGCGTCGACCTCGGCGCCCGCATGCGCGGCATGTGGAAATAGCCGCAACCGCGAATGCCGGCAGGGAGCGACCTCAAGAGCAGATCGTCCTGTCATGGCATCTCTCAGGGAACCTCGGGCCGCCAGCCGCGTTTTCTGGCGTCCAACCCGCGATCGGAGGGCGGCGGCCGCCGCCCTTCCGCCCATCCAGAGAGGCCAGAATGCACGACGCGATGTTCTTCACCCCGGTTGCCGTTAGCGTTGGCGCCGGCCACAAACGCATGCTCGCCTCGCTGTTCGAGATGCATGATTTCCTGACCGAATTTCCGCCGTCACGCCGGCGCCTGAGCTATGGCGCGGCCGTGAGGGCTTGCGAGGCGGCGCGCGCCGGAGAAATCTCGACCGAGGCCGCACGCGATGCCCTGATCACCTTTGCAGTCACGGCAGGCATCCTCTGGCCCGCGGTCCAGCCGGCCGTCTCGGTCAAGCCGGTCGCACACGGTTATGGCGGCTACGCCGTCTGAGACGGCCGGGACCAGGCCTGCCCAGCAAAAAAGATCACTCGGACTTGCCGGCAGACGTCGAACGACAAACACGTCTTGGTGATCCCACCAAGCGTCCACTTCATCTTGGAGTAACTCGGCATTGGAAGCGTCTTGAGATAGTTTGATCACGAACCCAAGATCCATGGCCACCATGCCGTATTCCTCAACCGCGATGTCGGCCTGTTCACTGTTCAATGCAAACCGAAAGCCAAATTCACTCGGTGGCGTCTCCATTGAAGAAAAGGCATGGATCGCGAGCCGTGAGTTGTGAAAATCGGAATGCCACCAGGCCGCACAAAGCTGAACAGACGAACCAGCCATCGCGACCAGTTGTTATCGGCATGTGGAAAAGAATGAAAGCGCAAAGACTGCATCATAGAGCCGGCCAAAAACTGCCTCCTCCGGTATCGATCGCGACTGAATGGCTTTAACCTTAAATTCGTTCGCCAGGAAAGAAATCGCTTGTGGATGATCGGAACTGACGAGATCGATGTCTTCATCCTTTACAAGGTGCCGCGTCACGCATCCATACCCTGAGGCGAACTGGAGGAGTAAAAAAGCCCCCCCGGCCTAGATGCCGTGTTAAATCCTTTGAGTTTTATTGCATATTTTTTTCCCATCTGAAATATCAACTGACGCTTGAGACGTCAGACACAAATCCATTATGGTTGATCGGGAAATTGAATATATCATCACTTGAATTGATGGAACAATCCGACGCCACTCTACGAATTATTTCTTCTCTAAGTAAATGCCCGTTAAACGAGTTTAGGCCGACTTCTGGATTCCTGACTCATCCGATCTATGAGCACTGGATAACGGTACAAGCCGCCGAGGCGGGTACCACGCGCGATAGCGAGCGACGCTGCAGCCACCGTTTCGCCATCGCGTTGATCACACCTCGAAGCAGAAATGGACGGCCAACCCGCAAGCAGCGGCGGACGCAGCAAGCGAGGACTAGGTACATCTGAAGGCATCATATCGATGCGGTAGGCCAACGGATCGCAGCGCCAACCAGCAGACCGAGACACTTGCGTTAAGGAACGAGGCCTGCTGCAGTCGACACCATGGAAGCTGACGGCGCCGTTGCGTATTCCAGGTCGCATTGCCGCGATCCGTTTGGAAAGCGCCTGCGCCCGACCGGAGCCTCGCCTGGCCCCCGCATTTCAATGCAACGTCGGGTCGCCGGCGAGCAGGCTGCGCGGCCCGGTCGTTTCGAAACTGACCTGGTCGCGGCCGTTGGACTTGGCCTTGTAGAGGTGCCGGTCGGCCGTCAGGAACATGTCGGCATAGGTGGTGGGTCCGCTGAAGGCGACGCCACCGATGCTCACCGAGAGCGGACAGGGCCGTCCATCCGGGGCAAACTCGACCTCGCGGATGCGCCGCCGGATCCCCTCGGCAACCAGCCAGGACTGCGACGGGTCGGCGCCAGGCAGGAAGATGGCGAACTCCTCGCCGCCGATGCGCCCGACGATGTCGGCGCCGCGCAGCTGGGCCTTGATCGTCTGCGCAATCAGCTTGAGCGCCTGATCGCCGCAATCGTGGCCCAATCGATCGTTGATGGTCTTGAAATGATCGGCGTCGACGATCAGCAGGGCGCCGGCATCGACGACGGCCTGGCTGCGCGCCTGTTCGAGATAGGCCTCGACCAGCATCGAAAACGCGCCGCGGTTGAACACCGCGGTCAGGCTGTCGGTCGCCGCGACGATGCTCAGATTCTTCTGGGCGATCGCCAGCTGGCGCATCTTGTACATCAGGAAAGAGAAGAACGATCCACCCAGCACGAGCGGCAGCAACAGGTCGGTGAGCTGCGCCCAGCGCAACGCTTCGGGCGACAGCGACGGAAAATTGTAGGAATCGACAAGGAAGGCCGCCGCGATACAGATCGCCGTGCCGACAACCGTGACTGCTATGACCCTGCCCAAGCTCGTGGGCGAAAGATCGACCCGCATGCCATTTCTCCCACTGTGTTCGCCATTTTGCAGCGGGAACACAAATGAAACCCTAAAATCTTACCTGCAATTCGAATGTGGTTAACCAGAACAATTCCAGGAAAGTGTGAGCAGCTTTCCCGGGAGAAGCGCGTGGGCGCTTTCCCTGAGAATTACCAAGACAAAGGGATAGCGCGTTTCACCGTTTCCGTTAAACGATAAAACGCTCCGGCAATCGAAAGGCGCGATCGGTTGCCTTGTGAGTGGCGACAAAAAGCCCGCCACTTGCGCGGCGGGCTTTCCGACTGGCCGGAGGCTTCTCGTCAGCGCATGTCCCTCGGGAAGTCTGGGCCATGCGGTAGGAGAGTGCCGTAAAGCCTCACGGCTGGCTCGACACTCCCGGCGAAACCTGTCTCAGCGACGCGAGATCATAAGGCATAGCTGCCGCAGATCGCTGTCGTAGGTGCCCTCGCTCGCGAGCACATCGACGCAGCGCTTCTTCATACGTGTCAGCTGGCTGTTCGACATGCTGGCGACGACACCGGGTGTCCCAGGGGTGCCTGGTGTTCCAGGAGTTCCTGGAGTGCCGGGGGTACCGGGCGTACCGGGCGTGCCCGGCGTTCCGCCAATGCCGACGCCGACACCGACGTTGATGCCGCTGCCGACGTTGACGCCGACACCGGCATTGATACCTCCGCTGCCGCCGACCGTGGCCCCAACACCGGCCTTGATGCCACCGGCTCCGCCGACCGTCGCGCCAGCGCCGGCCTTGATGCCGCTGCTACCGCCGACTGAGGCGCCGAGGCCCGCAGTAACGCCGCTATTGCCGCCGACCGTTGCGCCAGCACCCGCCTTGATACCGCCGCTGCCGCCAACCGAGGCGCCGGCACCGGCCTTGACCCCGCCGCTGCCGCCGATCGAAGCGCCAACACCGGCATTGATGCCGCCAGCACCGCCGATAGATGCGCCGACACCGACGCCAATTCCGCCGCCTGCATTCGCGGGAGCGGCAAAAATGACGATAATTGCACCCGCCGCCAGTGTTCTAGCGATTTTTTGAGTGATATTAACCATGACACTCTCCTTGTTGCCGTTCTGCTTTGTGCATTGCAACATGCCAGCAAACCAAAGCAGACATATGCTTATGCACTCACAGCTACGCACGAGTCTTCCTTATAGTTTCTTTATTTTTTCCAAGAATAAGGATTGTAGTTCTCAAGGCGTACACTGGTCTGCTAAAAAAAAATATGTTTTTGCTTCAATATTTAAACTTTGTTTAATTCTCTAAACAGAAATTCCACCGGAGTTGGAGCGGGTTGTGGCTGCGGCGGCCTGGAGCCGAAGGCCCACAAAAGGCGGGCCACCGACAGCCCAGCCACCTGGCCCCGTCACCGGGCAGCGTTGTGCCGACAGGGTCCTCAAAACCCGGCTTGGATCCAGAGCTGGTGCCGGGCATCGACGGTCGCGCAAATGCACCGGTTAACGCTCCCGTGCGTTTAAACGGGAAGCGCGGTCAGGAGATCAGGCGTAGGCGCGGCCTTCGTCGGTGCGTTGGAAAAACGCCAGGTCGAGCTGCACCGAAGGCCGGCCGAGAATGGTCAGGATGGTATGCGCCTGGCCGCGGTGATGGGTCTGGTGGTTGAAGACGTGTCCCAGCGCCGGCGCCAGCCGCTGCGAGACGGTGCGCATGTCGGAAACGGTCATGTAGGAGAAGCGGCCGGACAAAGCCTTTTCGGTCAAACCGCCGACCCAGTCGACGATCCGCCTGTCCTCGGCCTCACGCGCCAGCTTCAAGCCAGGCAACGCGCGGTGCAGGATGGCGTCGAGTTTTGCCGGCGCGTCGCCCTCGCCGGTGAAGCGTTTCATCCAGATGCGGTCGGTGGCCAGCAGATGGTTGAGCGTTCCCATCATCGAGCCGAAAAATGCGCCGACATCGCGGTTGAACTCTTCTTCGTCAAGTGCGGCGACGGCATCGTAGATGCGGCCATTGGCCCATTGATTGTAGGCCGCGAACATCATGAAATGCTGTTTCATCTTTTTCCCGCCGACGAGTTCCGCTTCAGCCGCACGCGCCTAATTAGACCGCGAGGACGCAGCCGCCAATGACCATTCTGTTCCATGAACTCGTCGGACGAGACGCGACCCGTCCGTTCAACCGGCATTGCTGAAAGGAGGCGGCGGCAGCAGCTTAGGGAATAGGCAGTAGGCAATAGGGTCCGAGCGCTGTACTGCCTACTGCCTACTGCCTACTGCCCACACAAATCTCCTGATCGCCATGCCACCACCCCCCGATTTCACCGATGATTTTCGCGCCGGGCTGGTCACGCTGCTGCGCTGGCGCCGGGATGTGCGGCGCTTCGAGCGGACGGCTTTGCCCGAGGGTACGCTGGAGCGGCTGCTGGAGCTTGCCAGCATCGCGCCGTCCGTCGGTCTCAGCCAGCCGTGGCGCTTCGTGGTGGTCGAGAGCGCCGAGCGGCGGGGCGCGGTGAGAGACTGTTTCGAGCGGTGCAATGCCGAAGCTCTTGAATGCTTTTCAGGCGAGCGCGCCGCTCTCTATGCCCGGCTGAAGCTCGCCGGTCTCAATGAAGCGCCCTGCCAGTTCGCGGTTTTCGCCGACCGCACGACGCAACAGGGCCATGGGCTCGGCCGCATGTCCATGCCGGCGACCATCGACTATTCGGCCGTCATGGCGGTGCACACACTGTGGCTGGCGGCGCGGGCGGAAGGCATCGGCATGGGCTGGGTGTCGATCCTCGACGCCGCCGAGATGGCCGTAATCCTGGACACCCCGCCTGAGTGGACGCTGATCGGCTATTTCTGCCTCGGCTATCCCAGCGAGGAGCATGAGATGCCGACGCTGGAGCGCGAGGGCTGGGAGCGCCGGCGGCCGCCGGTAGTGATCAGGCGGTAGTGATACTGACAGTCACTTCGCGCCGTCTTTGCCGACCAGCTTCACGCAGATCGGGTCGCCCTTCGGCATCGGCGTGCATTGCCATTCGGGGCCGAAGCCGAAGTTCGTATCTGTGCGGCGACCCAGAAAGAGCAGCAGAACAAGGCCCACGGCAGCAAAAATGCCGATAATCAATAGGCTCCCTTTTATGTCGCCCGGCCTGGGGTGGTGGTAGGCCAGCGCGTCCCGTCAAACATGGTCCGATGTCTTTCCGTTCCGCTGATTTCCCTTCGAAACCGTGCGTGCCTGCGCAATCGCCATTTTCCCGCAAAGCCTTGCCTTTGACCAGGGCGTTGCGAACAGCCATGCGGGCGGTCGCGGCCGAATAACGCTGCCGGGGCGCGTCCCCTTGGCAATGGGCCGGGCGGCTTGTATAGAGCCCGCCACTCCACATTCCGATCTCAAGACTTTCATCTCAAGACAAGGACGACCCCATGGCGCTCGAACGCACCTTTTCCATGATCAAGCCGGACGCGACCCGGCGCAATCTTACCGGCGCCATCACCAGGATGCTGGAAGAGGCCGGCCTGCGCGTCGTCGCCTCACGTCGCGTGTGGATGAGCCGCCGCGAGGCCGAAGGCTTCTATGCCGTGCACAAGGATCGTCCGTTCTTTGGCGAACTGGTGGAATTCATGTCGTCGGCGCCGACCATCGTGCAGGTGCTGGAAGGCGAAAACGCCATTGCCAGGAACCGCGAAGTGATGGGCGCGACCAATCCAGCCAACGCCGCCGAAGGAACCATCCGCAAAGTCCACGCGCTGTCGATCGGCGAGAATTCCGTGCACGGCTCCGACGCGCCGGAAACCGCTGCTGAAGAGATCAAGTACTGGTTCTCGGACACCGAGATCGTCGGCTGAGCCGATAGACAGGTTTGACTATGAAAGCCGGGGCAAAACCCCGGCTTTTTGTTTTTGGCCCGCTCCCTTAGCGGATCAGCGGCGTGTCCCAGAGGTCGCCGAGCAGCGTTTTCAGCTCGGTGAAGCGCTTCTGCCCAAGCTCCTGCGCCCATTCCCGCTCGACGTCGAGCAGGATGTCGGCCATCTTCTGGTATGCGGCGCGCCCGCGATCGGTGAAGTGGACGACGGTCCCGCCGCTCTCATCGGGCGCCGCCGAGCGAGTGATATAACCCATCGCTTCCAGCGTCTTCAGCAGTTGATTCATGGCCTGCTTGCTCATCGCGGCGCGCTCGGCGAGCGCGCTCGGCCGAAGGCCATCCGGGCCGGGATATTGGATCACCGCCATATGCGGCGGGCTGAGGTCCTCGAAACCCGACGCCCTGAGATCCCTGATCAGCTTGCGGTGAATGGCCATGGCCGGAACGCGCAGCAGTGCACCGATCAGCGGTGGCTTCTTTGGCGGTTCTTCCGCGGATAATGGCATTGACACTCTGGTAAATTGAGTTTACTCATTTCGGTAAATTCAATTTACCACGTGGGAGGATGAAATGCTAGACAGAGCTAGCCAGATCAGCGTCAATCCGGCCGACGAGACAATCAGCCATGGCGGCCTTGCCGTGCGCTTCCTGCTTACCGGCGACCAGTCGAACGGCAGCATCGCCGCCTTCGAACTGACGGTCGCCGGCTCGCAGCGCCTGCCCGCCCCGGCGCACAGCCACGATCACTATGAAGAGACGATGTACGGGATCGAAGGCGTGCTGACGCTGACCGTCGACGGACACCGGCACGATATCGGGCCTAGGCAGGCGCTGTGCATTCCGCGCGGCGCGGTCCATCGCTTCGACAACGACACCGCCGCGACCGCCAAGGTGCTGTGCGTGGTGACACCGGCGGCGATCGGCCCGGAATATTTTCGCGAGGCCTTCGCCATCTTCAGCACTGGCGGCCCGCCAGACCGCACCAGGCTGATGGACCTGATGCGCCGGTTCGGCCTGACGCCGGCGCCCCCGCCGCCGCAGTCTTGATTCTTAGCTCGCTGCGTTGAAGCGCAAGATATCGTGGCCGTCCTTGTCGGCGATGATCAGCTTGCCGCCATCGACACGGTATGACGCCGCCTTGGCGAGCGCCTCGAACAGCGCCTTTTCCTCGGCCATGATCTCCGGCGCGCAGGCCTTGTAGGTCGAGCCGATGTCGCTGATGACGATGGTCTCGCCATCGACCTTGGCGGTGGCGAAATAGGCGTTGCACGGGCCGCTGCCGCCCGCCTTGCCGGCTTCGCTGACCCGGAACGTCGCCTGCGGCTCCGAAATCACGCCGATACCGTCGATATATTCGACTAGCCAGCTCTGGCCGAACAGCGAGGCCGAGGTCGGCTTGTCGCTCGGCGCCACCATTTTCAGCACAATGGCCTGCGGCGCCTCGCTGAGCGGATCGACCTGATAGCGCGAGTCCGTGACGAACAGCAGCTTGTCGTCGGCGATGATGCGCGCCTGCAGCGCATAGGTCATGTTGGGCCGGATCACCGTTGGATCGAAGCTGATCTCGAACTTGATCGGCACCTGGCCGGCCGGCGCTACCTTGCGCTCGCCGACAATGGCGGCCGGCGCATCGGCCAGCGATACATCGGCAAGTTGAACCGACAGCACGGCGTTGGGCGGCAGCGCGATGCGCTCGCGATACATCACCTCGCCCTTCAGGGTTTTCTCGGCGGCGACGGAAGGCTCGGGAACGGCCAGAACGCCGATAACCAGCGGCACAAAACCGAAGACGAAGAATTCGGCGATCCTGTCCAGCATGCCCTTGCTCCCTTTTTGCCGATGCGATTTGGCCAAGGGAATGCGGTCAATACATGGCTGCGCCGAGATTTATTCGGGCCGCGCCTTCCAGCGCGCCGCAGCCTGGTCGTCGGCGTCCTTGGCCTCGACCCAGCCGCCATCGGTGCCGTCCACGCGGTGCTCCTTCTTCCAGAAGGGTGCACGCGATTTCAGGAAATCCATCAGGAAATTGGCCGCTTCGAACGCCGCCTGCCGGTGCGAGGACGCCGCCACCACCAGCACGATGTTTTCGCCCGGTGCGATCTTGCCGTGGCGATGGATGACGGTCAGGCCTTGCAACGGCCAGCGCTGAAGCGCCTCGCCGGCGATCCGGCTGATTTCGGCCTCGGCCATGCCTGGATAGTGCTCGAGTTCCAGCGCCGACAGCTGGCCCTGCTCGTCGCGGCAAAGTCCTGAGAAGGACACCACGGCGCCGATGTCGGCGCGACCCCCGGTCAGTTTCGCGATCTCGGCGGCAACGTCGAAATCGTCGCGCTGGATGCGCACCGTCGGCGCGCCGGACATGGTGTCAGCCCCCGGTCATCGGCGGAAACAGCGCGATCTCGCGCGCGCCGGCTATCTTCTCGCGATGCTCGACATGTTCCTGGTTGATGGCGACGCGGATCACATCAGGATATTGCAGCGCGTGCTCATATTCCTCGCCACGCGATTTCAGCCAGCGCAGGAGGTCGGCCACCGTCTCGATACCGGCGGGCAGTTCGACATCCTCTTCCGGCTTGCCGATCCGTTCGCGCACCCAGGCGAAATAAATGAGCCGGGTGATCATCTCACTCGTCCATGATGTGCTTGAGGCCGGCGCGGAAATAGTCGTAGCCGGTGTAGAGCGTGACGAGGGCTGCGATCCACAGCAGCACCAGTCCGGTCTGCGTGGTCAGAGGGAAGATCTTGTCGCCGGCAGGCCCAGCCAGCAGGAAGGCGATGGCGACCATCTGGATGGCGGTCTTCCATTTGGCGAGCTGCGTCACCGGCACCGAGACTTTCAATGCCGCCAAATATTCGCGCAGCCCCGAAACCAGGATTTCGCGGCACAGGATGATGATTGCCGCCCACAACGACCAGCCTGCGATGCCGGCATGGCGGTCGGTGTCGGCGGCGAGCAGCAGCAGGCAGGTGGCGACCAGCAGTTTATCGGCGATCGGATCCAGCATCTTGCCGATGTTGGACGTCTGCTGCCAGGCGCGCGCCAGATAGCCGTCGAGATAGTCGGTGATCGAAGCCAGCAGGAAGATGATCAACGCCGACCAGCGGGCGAAGTCGCTCGATTTCAGATGCCCCTCGAGAAAAAAGCACAGCACCACCAGCGGCACCGCGACGATGCGGGCATAGGTAAGCATGTTAGGCAGGTTGAACGCGCGCTTGGCCATATCTCAGGGACTCTTTCTGCCTGCGTACTCAAATCAGAACCGGATGTAGGGGGTCAACAGGCGAGATTCGATTGGCCAGACGAAAATAGCGCGCGATTGCCGGGATTCGAGTGGCCTGCGAGAAAAGAACGGCTGCTGCCATTTGATCGGGACAGCGGCGTCACCGGCGCTCAGCTCTCATGGAAATGATTGTAGACGAGCTTGGCGACCTGCTCTGAAATACCGTCGACCTTGACCAGATCCTCGACTGCCGCGCGGCTGACCGCCTTCGCAGTGCCGAAGGCCAGCAGCAGCGCGCGCTTGCGGCCGGGACCGATGCCGGCGATCTCGTCGAGCGGGCTCTTGACCAATTCCTTCTTGCGCCGCGCGCGGTGCGAACCGATGGCGAAGCGATGCACCTCGTCGCGCAGCCGCTGGACGAAATAGAGCACGGGATCGCGGACGGGCAGCGAAAACGAGTCCCTGCCTCTGACGAAGAAACGCTCGCGGCCGGCATCGCGGTCCTGGCCCTTGGCGATGCCGATGGCCGCCACGCGATCCTCGATGCCGAGGTCGGCGAGGATCTTGCGCACCGCGCTCATCTGGCCCTGGCCGCCATCGATCAGGATGACGTCCGGCCAGGCCGGGAAGCTGCCGGAGATGTCTTCCTCGATGTCGTCGCCTGCTCCACCGGCTGCCGCGTCGTCGGGAACGACATCGCCATGTTCCTTCAGCAGCCGCGAAAAGCGCCGTTCCATCACCTCGCGCATCATGCCGAAATCGTCACCGGGCGTGATCTCGGTCGAGCGGATGTTGAATTTGCGGTACTGGTTCTTCACAAACCCTTCCGGCCCGGCGACGACCATGGCGCCAACGGCGTTGGTGCCCATAATGTGCGAATTGTCGTAGACCTCGATGCGCACCGGCGGCTTCGGCAGGCCGAAGGTCTCGGCAAAGCCGGCGAGCAGCCGGCCTTGCGTGGAGGTTTCGGCCAGGCGGCGGCCGAGCGCCTCGCGGGCATTCTGCAGCGCGTTGTCGGTCAAATCCTTCTTCTCGCCGCGGTGCGGCACCGAGATCGACACTTTACGGCCGGCGCGGGTGGACAGCGCTTCGGCCAACAGTTCCTGATCCTGGACGCCTCGCGACAGAAGGATGTTCCGTGGCGTCGGCTTGTCGTCATAGAACTGCGCCAGGAACGAGCCCAGCACTTCCGCCCCCTCCAGTGCCGGATCGGCCTTGGGGAAATAGGCGCGGTTGCCCCAGTTCTGGCCGGTGCGGAAGAAAAACACCTGGATACAGACCTGGCCGCCCTCCTGATGGATGGCAAAGACATCGGCCTCGTCGACCGTGGCCGGGTTGATGCCCTGATGGCTCTGCACATGGGACAGTGCAGCCAACCGGTCGCGATAAATGGCGGCGCGCTCGAAATCGAGCTCCTGCGAGGCCTGCTGCATGGCGGCAGAGATTTCGGTCTTCACCTTCTGGCTGCGGCCCGACAGAAAATCCTTCGCCTCGCTGACCAGCTCGGCATAGTCGCTATGCGAGATCTCCCCGGTACATGGACCGGCACAGCGCTTGATCTGGTAGAGCAGGCACGGCCGGGTGCGGTTTTCGTAAAAGGAGTTGGTGCAGCTCCTGAGCAGGAAGGCGCGCTGCAGCGAATTGATGGTGCGCCCGACCGCGCCGGCCGACGCAAAAGGTCCGAAATAGTCCCCCTTGCGCGAGCGCGCACCGCGATGCTTGTAGATGCCGGGCGAGACGTGATCGCCGGTCAACAGGATGTAAGGGAACGACTTGTCGTCCCGCATCAGCACATTGAAACGCGGCCGCAAGCGCTTGATGAGATTGGCCTCGAGCAGCAGCGCTTCGATTTCGGTGCGGGTGACGACGAACTCCATCGTCGATGTCTCGCGCACCATGCGGCCGATGCGGGCGGTGTGGAACCGGCCTTGCGCGTAGTTGGTCACCCGCTTCTTCAGGCTGCGCGCCTTGCCGACATAAAGCACGTCGCCGGCAGCGTTCATCATGCGGTAGACGCCGGGCGCATTGGGCAGCCGCTTGACCAATGTCTGGATGACCTCGGCGCCGACCATGCCGTCGGCGTCGCCGGCATGCGGCGCCCAGTCTATCGCTGTGAAGGCGACATCGGGCCCGGTGGCCTCGGGCTCGACGATCTCCTCGACCGCTTCATCCTGAAGGTTGATCTCGGGCGGCATATCGTCGGCGGCGCCGGCGCGCGTCTTGTGTTTCTGGTCTGCGGGACTCATTCCACCATGCCTGTCACATCCGGCGTCTGCCATGCAAGATGCTGGCCGCCGTCAAGCGCGATCATCTGGCCGGTCACCGAGCGCGCATCCCAGAGATAGCGGATGGTGGCGCCGAATTCGGCCAATTGCGGGCCGCGCTCCAGAATCAGGCCATCGACCTGCTTCTGGAAATCATGATCTTCCTGGCGCGTATTCTTCAGCGTCGGACCGGGACCGATGGCGTTGACGCGGATGCGCGGACCGAGCGCCTGTGCCAGCATTTCGGTCTGCGTCCACAAGGCCGACTTCGACAGCGCATAGGAGAAATAGCGCGGCGTCGGCCGCCAGACGCGCTGGTCGATGATGTTGACGATCAGCCCCTCCTGCCCTGGCGGCAAGGCGCGGGCGAAGTTTTGCGCCAACAGCGCCGGCGTCTTCACATGGATGGCGAAGTGAAGGTCCCATGCCGCCCAGTCGAAGTCCTCGACGCTATCGTCGACGAACAGCGACGCATTGTTGACAAGAAGCGTGACCGGGCCGAGCGCTGCCGCGGCGCGGCCGACGAGATCGCCAACCGCATCCATGTCGGTCAGATCGGCGGCTACCGCGCCGGCGCGGCCGCCTCCGTCCCTGATGTTCGCAGCCAGCGCGTCGGCCTCGGCGGTCGAGCGGTTGGCGTGGATGGCGACGGCAAAACCGTGCGCGGCCAGATCCTCGACGATCGCCTTGCCGATCCGCTTCCCCCCGCCCGTCACCAGCGCCGTTCCGGCGGCTTCGATCATCTGTCAATCCTCAATCTGCGCCTCAATTCGGCTGGCGGCACATTGTGACGCGTCCAGGGGTTAAATGCCGTTTCCACCTGGGGCAGGAATGTGGCGAAACGGCTTTTTCGCCGCCGGCACCGCCCCGGATTCGGGTCGGCAGGACCGCAATATAGGACGCTGAACCCGTTGCACCAAGCCGAGTGCAGTGCAGCATCGCCTGCGTACTGACATTTCGCTGTTGCGAAGATGCAACGTCAAGCTTCGGCCTCATTCGTGCC
Source organism: Mesorhizobium sp. LSHC412B00 (assembly GCF_000503035.1). NCBI lineage: Bacteria > Pseudomonadati > Pseudomonadota > Alphaproteobacteria > Hyphomicrobiales > Phyllobacteriaceae > Mesorhizobium > Mesorhizobium sp. LSHC412B00. The sequence continues at coordinate 40,314 of NZ_AYWB01000016.1, forward strand.
GGGGAATGACCCATTTTCAGGTTCGCTGCCGCCGCATTTTGACACGACATTCGGAACCGTTGAGTGCCAGATCCGTTTCACCCCCCGGACGGGTTGATGGCGCTCAGGACAAACAGGCCTACGTGTCTTGTGGCTTAAGGAGTAAACAACAATGCAAACCAATCTCAAATTCGCGCCGCTCGCGGTTGCGCTCGGGCTCTTCGCCCTCAGCGGTACCGCTTTTGCTGCCGATGTCGTCTCGGAAGAGCCCCCGGCGCCGGCCCCGATCGCCGAGCTCCCCGTCGCTTCCTGGGCCGGCCCGTATGCCGGTCTCAGCGCCGGCTACGGCTTCAGCGGTCATGCCAAAGTCCAGGACGGCGGCCCCGACATCAAGACCAAGGGCTTTGTCGGCGGCGTTTTCGGCGGCTACCAGTGGCAGCAGGAAAACTTCGTGTACGGTGCTGAAGCCGATCTCGGCTACAATGGCGTCAAGGGTGACAGCGGCGGCGTCAATTCCAAGGGCGGCTTCGAAGGCTCTCTGCGCGCCCGTCTGGGTTACGCCGTGACCCCGGAAATCCTGCTCTACGGCACCGGCGGCGGCGCCCTGAAGAACCAGAAGGTCTCGGTCCCCGGCGACAGCGACAGCAACACCATGCTCGGCTGGACGGCCGGCGTCGGCACCGACATCAAGATCACCGACAATGTGTTCGGCCGTGTCGAGTACCGCTACACCGACTTCGGTTCCAAGAGCTTCGACAGTGTCGGCACCAAGGTCAAAGAGAGCGACAACCGCGTCACCTTCGGCGTCGGTATGAAGTTCTAACTGTCGTTCAAGCCACGACACAAGAAAGCCGGGCCTCGCGCCCGGCTTTTTTTGTTTCGCCCGTCAGGCCGGCACAGCCACCTTCAGCCCTGGAAACTTCTCATCGAAACGCGCTGCCCAGCGGGTCAGGCGGCCGCGGCCCTTTTCCCATTTGCCGGCGAAGCGCAGAGAGAGGTAGCCGAGGCAGGCACGCAACGCCAGCTGGCCAAGCGTGATCTTCTTCGGCAGCTTCGGCGGATTGGCGTTGAGGAAATCGAGTGCGGCGGTGATCTTGGTCCACTGGCGATCGAGCCAGGGTTGATAGACCATCTCCTCCGGACGCGTGCGCCGCTCATAGACCATCGACAGCGCGCAGTCGCATATGCCGTCGGCCAGCGCCTCCAGCACTTCGGCCTCGAGGCGCTTGTCGGCATTGCGCGGCAACAACAGGCTCTTCGAAGCGCGGTTGAGATGCTGAGTGATCGCGCGGCTGTCGTGGATCGAGCGGCCGTCGTCGAGCACCAGCACCGGAATCTTGCCGAGAGGATTGGCTGACATCAGTTCAGCAGGCTTGTCCTCGGTCTTGACCGGCACCAGCTCGACGGCAATGCCGGCATGGAGTGCTGCCATGCGCACCTTGGAACTGTAGGGGGATGAGGACGCGTAGAGCAGCTTCGGCATGATCGGTTCCCTGTTTTCGGACGGCCAGTGCATGTCGCTCAAAAATGCGATTCCGGTCTTGAGAACGACGCGCGTAAAGCAAAGGTCTAGAGCGTGTCGCCTGAACCCCATCGAATGCGACCGCCTTAGTGTTGGCCGATCTTCCCTGAGGGAGCAACTGCCAGAAGGGCAAAACCAGGCGGCCAATCCGCCGACAATGAAATCGCCATGCATGTCTCACAGAAGTGGCGTCAATTTCGAGAGAACGACATGCATCAAAACAAGACCTAAATCACAACAAAAAAGCTCCCGGGAATCTGCCAGTCGGCAAAGTTCCCGGGAGCTTTGAGATGGACCGCTGTTACTTCTTCTTGGCGGCTGGCTTCTTGGCCGGTGCAGCCTTCTTCACAGCTGCCGTCGACTTGGCGGCGGCGGCCTTCATCGGAGCCTTGGCGGCGGGTTTTGCCGCTGCCTTGGCTGCCGGCTTCTTGGCGGCGGGCTTGGCTGCTGCCTTCGCAGCAGGCTTCGCCACAGCCTTGGCGGCCGGCTTCTTGGCGGCGGGTTTCGCTGCTGCCTTGGCGGCGGGTTTTGCTACTGCCTTAGCTGCCGGCTTTGCCGCTGCCTTGGCGGCCGGCTTTGCCGCTGCCTTCGGTGCTGCCTTCTTTACTGCTGCAGGTTTCGCGGCAGCTTTCGGTGCCGCTTTCTTTGCCGGCGCTTTCGCCGCCGGCGCCTTCGTCGTGGTCTTTGCCATGCGATGCCCCTTGCGTTTGTGCCGATGGCCGTGAGTGACCCGGCGAGCTAATGCATATCTGACTCGTGCGTATCTAGCCAGCGAAGCATTACATAGAATTTCACAGATTAAGTTTCGGTTACGCTGAGAGCATGATCGCAATGATCGGCACAGAAATCGGCAAGAAATCTTCCCGCTTCGCAGCGAACTGTTGCGAGAGAAATCTCTGATATCGCGACTCACACGTTCTTCTCGTCAAGCTCACATTCTCTTGCAACGCCGTCGATCTCACGCGGTCATCGGCGGCCTATCGGATGGCAACAATCATCGCACCGCAGAGGCTGATCTTGCTTCATCCCCACGGTTGCAGGAACAGCACTAAACTAAACGCGAGCTTTTTAATCGTATATCGAAAGTGGTTGGATGGAAGCCAGGAAAGACAGTACTTGAAGGGACAGCCTGTTGTGTTGGACGTTTCCCAGACGAGAAGGGAGATCGCCAGCTTCGGCGCAAGAGATGCCCACCGGAAATGGGAAACGAAAGATCGGGGAATCCTCCTCCCGGGAAGCCGCGGTCCCTTGGAAGCCAAGGGGTGCGGGCCCCTAAGCGCCAACCCGTTCGCGCACCTGCAGCCGGCGCGAAGGCTCGGCGTGGTGGAGGTGGACGGCAAACGTATCCCACGGCGGCGCAATGCCGATCTGCATCAGGATCCGCCCGATCTCGCCGCGGTGATAGCCGCCATGCGTGACGACATGTGTCAGCATTTCCTGGCGTGACATCATCGCCCTGTCGCCGTCGGTGAAGGTGAAAGGCACAGGCTCTGACATGAGCTTTGGCGAGACGGCTTCGATATAGTCGAGATACCAACGATCCATCGCAGCGACATCAGCGCTCAATTCATCGAGTGCCGGTGTGTCCTCGGTGTTGTCGGACGCATAGCCATGACGCGTACCGGAAAGATGCGCGGCGAATATCTTCGATACGACAAGGTTGTGGTTGATGAGACGGGTCGCCGTGTGGCGCTGATCGATATGCTCCTGCTGGTCGAGGCCCGCAAGCTTCTCCAGCAATTCACCATTCGCCCAGGTTTGATAAACGTAGAGGCTGCGGAGCAAATCCAGCGCGTCCATGGTCTATATCCTTTGCAAAAAATGTGAGTATGATATCTATATTCTTGGCTGCTGGAGCAGACATGTCTACTCGCATTGCAAAGCCGCGCTCACGCATGCGCAAGCAGCCGCGCCAGGCGCGTTCGAGAGCGACGGTCGAGGCGCTCATCGAAGCCGGTGCTCATGTTCTGAGCGCGCTCGGCTGGGCCGGCTTCACCACCAACAAGGTGGCCGATGCGGCCGGCGTCAGCATCGGCTCGCTCTATCAATATTTTCCCGACAAGCTGTCGCTGGTCGAAGCAATTCGCCGGCGACATTTCGATCAGGTGCTGTCGGTGATCGCCGAATCAGCAGAAGGCGACAAGCCGCTCAAGCGATTCGCGCAGGAGCTGGTGCGCGGCATGATCGATGCGCACAGCATCCATCCGACGCTGCATCAGGTGCTGCTCGACGAGGCGCCGGGCGATCGCGGCTCACGCGCCGCCCATGCCTCGTTCCAGTCGCGCTATCTTGATCACTACACGGCGGCGGTGGCGCAATATCGCAGGCGCAGAAAGGACAATGAGACCGTGGCCCGGGTGCTGTCCTCAGCGGTCGAGGGCGTCATCCACAATGCCGCGCGGCGAGACATGCTCGACGCGCCGGAGCTGCAGAAGCAGTTGGTCGAGCTGATCTGCGCTTACGTGTCTGGTGGGAAGGCGGTGTGAGGCAGCGGCAGCAGTTCGGAGATTGGCGAAACCGGAGCGACATCAGATCTCCCCCTTGCGGGAGATGGCAGGTTCAACGGCGGTTCTTATCCGACCTTAGCGCAGGACGCGGCAGCGGCCGTTGTAGACCATCCAGCGGTCGAAGCCCGAGACGCAGAATTCGACATTGTCGCCGATCGAGGCAAAACCCTGGCCTTCCTCGATCAAGTACCAGATGGTGCGGGCGCGGCCATCGGAAAAGCTGACGGTGGCGCCGCAATAGCGGCGGCCGATCGGCCATTCTTCGCTGGCCGGGAGATAGCGATGCTGGTGGATGCGCTGGAAATCTGTGATCGAAACATCCGGCAGATGCGGCACGTGATGCACCTGGTAGGAGAAGCGGCTGGAGATCTTGCTTAGCACCCAGGCCTCGCCGCAAACGCCGCTGTCCTCGTCGGAATAGACGGAAAGGTCGGCGGCCTGTGCTGGCTGGCCGAGGGGTGCGGCCAGCGGCGTGCAAAGCGAAATCAGGGCAGCAAGAGCGGATTTGGCAAAGCGAGTCATGGCAGCCTCTCAAAGGTCGACTGCGCCCACTTTGCGGATTCGGCGGCGCGCGGTCAAGCGGTCGCGCTGCCGATGGTTTCCCGCTCCGCAACCGGTTTCTTCGGTGCGAAGCTGCGAAACCACGTCCTGACCTTTGAAAAAGCTCGCCTTGCCCATTAGGAAAAGCGGCCTGCCCATGGCCGGCGGGCCGCCGAAACCCGGTTCAGCCTTGCTTGGCGTCGCCCTGCGGTATGGCGGCCGGGTCCATCCACATCGCTTCCCAGACGTGGCCGTCAGGATCGGCCAGGCGACGATTGTACATGAAGCCATAATCCTGCTGGGCGTTGATGTCGGCGGCGCCGCCATTTTTAGCCGCCGCCTCATTCATCGCATCGACCGCCGCGCGGCTGTCGCAGGACACGGCCAGCATGACCTCGCTCGAGGTGGCCGGTGGGATGGGGCGATCGGTGAACTGACGCCATTTGGCATGGGTGAGCAGCATGACGTTGATCGTTTCGCTCAGCACCATGCAGGCTGCGGTGTCGTCGGTGAAGTGCGGGTTGTTGTCGAAACCGAGAGCTTTGTAGAAGGCCATCGACGCAGCGAGGTCGGCGACGGGCAAGTTGACGAAGATCATACGGGGCATAGGGTCTCCTTGACAGTACACAGTTGAAACCGGACCGGCGTTGCGCCGGACCATCCTCCGATGCCTTCTCTCAACGCACCGGTTTTGCTTTGCCGCGCAGCCTCTCGGTCTACGCCTTCTGCATCGCTTCGACCTCTTCGATGAAGCCGAGCAAAAACTGCATCTCGGCCACCGTGTATTTCTCCAGCAATGCGGCGCCTGCCTCGAAGATCGGATGGTAGCAGCGCCGGACGAGTTCCTCGGTGCCCGCCGCGACCATGACCTTGCGCCTGTCATCGGGATCCGGCTGGCGGCTGACGAAGCCGCGCTTTTCCAGCCGGTCAATCAACGTCGTAACCGCCGCCGGCGTGAGATTTGTCTCCCTCGCTACGACGTTTGCCGGCCGCGGGCCGTGACTGATCGCGCCGAGACACAGCGGCGCTCGGCAGCGCTCAGCACATAGATTTCGGCGACGGTCCCATCGAACGTTTCGACGGCATCCTGCCAGCGCGACATCGCGAAGCCTATCGCGTTGACCAGTTCCTCTTCTGTCGATCTTGGCATTCGATTCGAAATCTAATAATTAGATATCTATCTCTCTGATTCTGGGATTAGCGTCAACGCCGAGCCGATTAGATGTGCATCTCCATGGTTTCGGTTCGTTGAACACAGCTGAGCATTCGCGGATGGCGCCACCGTCAAAACCTCTAGCGACTTTGTGTCTTTGCCGCGGGCGTCGCCCGCTGCGAAGCGTCGCTACTCCCCGGCCAGCCATTCCAGCGACCAGTGCGCCGGCTTTTCGACCGCCAGCAATCTGTGCAGGACCGGCAGCACGATGCGCAGTTCGCGCTCCAGCGTGAAGGGCGGGTTGACCACCACCATGCCGCTGCCGTCGAGGCTTGGTTCACGCGATGCCGGCCGGATCTCGAACTCGATGTCGAGCAATTTTGGGACGCCGGATTGCTTGAGCGCCTTGCGGAAGGCGATGATCGCTTTGCGATCCTTGATCGGATACCACAGCGCGTAGATGCCACCCGGCCAGCGCCTGTGCGCTTTCTGCATGCCGTCGACCAGGCGGTCGAATTCGCCGGCTTCCTCGAACGGCGGATCGATCAGCACCAGGCCGCGCTTTTCCTTTGGCGGCAGATGCGCGCCAAGCGCCAGCCAGCCGTCGAGTTCGATCACCCTTGTCTGGAAATCGCCGGCAAACAGCGTCTTCAGCCTGGCGGCATCTGCGCCGTGCAGTTCGATCGCCGACAACCGGTCCTGCTTTCGCATGAGGTGCCTGGCGATCAATGGCGAGCCCGGATATTTCTTCACCCCGCCATCGGGATTGAGCGAACGCACCGCTTCAAGATAGGGGGCAAGCAGCGCAGCCGCCGATTTTTCGATCGGGGCGTTGATGAGGCGGCCGATGCCGCCTTGCCATTCGCCGGTCTTTTGCGCTTCCGCCGACGAAAGATCGTAGCGGCCAATGCCGGCATGAGTGTCGACGACACGGAACGCCTTGTCCTTCTGCTTCAGATAGTCGAGCAGAAGGCTGAGCACGACATGCTTGACGACATCGGCGAAATTGCCGGCGTGATAGGCGTGACGGTAGTTCATGCCGCGCTCATGTCGAGGAGCCTCTGCCCCAACGCGGCGGTGGCGGCTTCGAGTTCGGGTTCTCCGGCCGGCGACCGCCGAAAGCCAGAGTAAGCAGGAAGCCGATCAGGCCGACGGCCATCAGCCCATAGCCAACCGGCCGTGCGCGTTGATCGATCTCACCGGCGCCGGAGCGCAGTATCAGATCCACTGCGCGTATCGGGATATCGTCGGCGTCGCCCGGGCCGGCGGTGAAGAGATAGGCGCCGGGACTGACGGTTTCGATCACGCCGGCCTCGTCGCGAAAGATCTTGTCGGGCAGTTGCGGGCTGACCTGGCGCGGATTGTCGGCGTGGTTGAATTGCAGCGTCGAGGCAAGCACCGTGCGCCCGGCTGTGGCGGCAGTCAGCGTCAGCACGGTGCGCTGCTGCGAGACAATGCGCTCGGCCTTTGCCGTCAGGTCGACCAGCACTCTGACCGGCGCGTCGCCAGCTTTCAGCGTCACCGTCACAGGCCTAAACCGTCCCTGGTCGTAGACGCGCCAGGTGCCGATCTCGTGGCCGGAGAAATTGCTCATGGCCCAGGGATACACGAAGCCAATGGCGGCGCCGGCAAGCAGTATCAGGACAAACAGAAAGCGCATTGAGGAGATCCGGGTGTTCGACAGATTGCCAATAACGCCCTGAAGGCCAAAAAGCGATGGCTGACGCAGCGGAGCCACCTTTGTGGAGTCCGTTGGCGGCACGCAAGCCATGTGGCACTTATGGCGAATGAAGCCTTCCGCAGAAGCATTGACTCGTCTTTTCCAACCGATGCCGGTGGCTCATGCCCAATAGCACCGTGCTGATCACCGGTGCCCGCGCGCCGGTGGCGCTGCACCTGGCGCGGCTGCTGCATGGCGCCGGTTGCCGGGTGATCCTGGCCGACAGCCCGGCCCGGCCGATCGCCGCAGCGAGCACGGCCTGCGCCGCCTACAATCGCCTGCCGCCGCCGCGCTTTGCCGCCGACGCCTATGCCAAGGCGGTGGAAGCGCTTGTCCGCGCGGAAGGCATCGAACTCGTTATCCCGACCTGCGAGGAAGTCTTTTATCTCGGTCGTCTCTGGCAGCACCGCGCCATGCCGGCCCGCCTCTTCGCACCCGAGATGGCGATGCTCGCCCGCGTTCACGACAAGCATGCCTTCATCCGGCTGGCGCAGAGCCTTGGGCTCGACGTGCCGGAAACGATACTGCTGCAAAGCGAGGCCGATCTCGACGGCGTTCGTGGCCAATCGCGCGAGCTGGTGTTCAAACCTTTGTGGTCACGTTTTGCCCGTGACGTACTGCTGCGGCCATCGCCGGACGAACTCGACGCCGTCCGCCCCTCGCCCGCCGCTCCTTGGGTGGCGCAGCGCTACATCGCCGGTGAAGAGATCAGCGCCTATGCGGTGGCGATCGAGGGTGAACTCAAAGCGCTGGCGCTCTACCGTTCGCTCTATCGCGCCGGCAAGGGCGCCGGCATCTGTTTCGAGCCGGTCGAGGATATCGCGGCGCGGCGCTTCGTCGAAACCTTCGTCGCCGGCGCCGGCTGGACCGGCCAGATATCCTTCGACCTGATGCGCGAGAATAACGGCACGGTGCTGCCACTGGAGTGCAATCCGCGCGCCGTGAGCGGCCTGCACTTCTTTCGCGATCCGCGGCGCTTCGCCGACGCGGTCCTGGAGGATGGCGCCGAGGTGAAGCCCGACGTGACGGCGCCGCAGACGGTGAGGCTTGCGATGTGGATCTACGGGATGCCGGCGGCACTGCGCTCCGGTGGTCTCGGCAGCTTTCGCCAGGCGATGCACGATGCCGATGAGCTGCTCGACTGGCCGGGCGACCCCGCGCCGAAGCGGGCGCAGTGGCGCACGCTGGCCGAGATCGCCGGCACAGCACTGCGCCAGCGCATCAGCCTTCAGGCTGCGTCGACGCGCGATGTCGAGTGGAATGGGCCGGAGCAGGACTAGTCGAGTTGAAGCGGAACTTCCCGTTTTCAGCTGAGTGCGTAAGTCCTGCTAAGGTTGCCTAAACGGGATTAACTGGCTTTGCGGACAATTGCAGGCCAAGCGCCTTGGTTACGCCCAGCAATGTACTGAGGCGCGGATCGCCCTTTTCGCTCAGCGCCTTGTAGAGTGCCTCTCGGGTCACGCCGGCGTCCTTCGCTATGCTTGTCATGCCGCGGGCGCGCGCGACAATGCCGAGGGCGTGCGCAATATAAGTCGCGTCCCCGGTCTCGAACGCATCAGCGAGCAGTTCGGCTTGAGACTCAGCATCATCAAGATATTCGGCGGCGTCGAATGGTGTGGTTCTGAGGGTCATATCAAACTTCCTTTGCCATTTTCCTGGCTTTTCCGATGTCCCTGTCCTGCGAGCCTTTGTCACCGCCGCAGAGCAGGATAATGACCGTGTTGCCGCGCCGGACGAAGTACACGCGGTATCCCGGACCGTAATCTACGCGCAATTCTCCTATGCCATCGAAGAACTTGGCGTCTCCCGCCAGCCCAGCCTGAACGCGGACAATCCGTTGGGTGATCTTCTTTACGGCGCGAATGTCCGTGAGCCCTCTGAGCCATTTTCGGAATTCGTCAGTGGATCGAACTTCGATCATCCGTGAACTATAATTTACAGCAGAACTGGAATCAAGTGCCGTGAACTTTAGATTACAGCTCGATTTGGTGCACCCGCGGCTCTGCCGCCGCCGGTGGCATCTTGCCGTCGATGATCGCCGCTATGTCGCGGCGCAGGAAATCCAGCGGGCCGATCGCCGGCTGAACCTGCGGCGATATACGGGCGTTGTCGCTGGCCGATTTCAGCACACGGCGATCCTGCTGCAGGGCAAAGGCAAAGAGCGGCCGGAAAGCAAGCGCCTTGAGTTCGCCGAACAGGCCCTGTCGCGGGCCGATCAGCCAGCCGACGCCTTCGACGGTCCGTTCGTCCGCCTGACGCAAATGGAAAGTGGTCGCCAGCGCCAAGCCGCCCTTGCCCCAATATTCGAGTTCGACGATGCCGGGATGGCGGTAGCGGCCGATGGTCCTGGCGCGCTCGCCTTCCAGCAGCCGGCTGACCAGCCCCTGTTGGCGGTCCTCGCCGGTGTAGCAGCTTTCGACCCAGCCCTTGCCGCCGGTCACCTCGACGCGCACGAGATGGCGCTTTGCGGTCAGGCCGCGCAGCACACCCTTGTGGGTGAAGTGGGTGTGAGTGGCGTCGAGAATGTTCTCGGCGGCGTCGAGCACCGTCGATCGCGCCGAGCTTCGCACCCGCTTGATGACGACATCGTTGCCTTGCATGCAATGGAGATAGGGCTCGCCCTCAGGCGTGCCTGCCGAGACGAAGACGACGCCGTCGCGCTCGATCGCGCTGTAGCGGCGGACACGGTAATGCGGGACGTCGCCGACATGGCCGGGAATGGCGGTGCAGCGCCCTTCCCCATTGTAGCGCCAGCCATGATAGGGACATTCGATCTCGCCACCGACGACCTTGCCGGTCGAGAGTTCGACCAGGCGGTGAGCGCAGCGGTCGAAGAGGGCTGCAATCCCCTGCGCCGAGCGGAACAGCACCAGTGGCGCGCCGTCGAACAGGATGCGCTTCGGCTTGGCTTTGATATCGGCAGACCGCATCNCCGCCTGCCAATAGTCTTTGTCTTTCTGCTGCCGGGTGTCGCTCAAAGTTCAAATCTCCTGAGCAGGGGAATGCCGATCTTCGCGAGCACAAATTCCATGATCCGCACCGCCATGCGTTGGCGGCGCGGCAGATGGGCAGCATAGACGGCGTTGTATTCCACCGTCGCCACGGCGCCGCGCAAGCGTTTGAAGGCGGCGGCACCGGCGCTCATGTTGAAGAACAGGCTGTGCGCCATCGCATGATCCTGCGCCAGCGCCATCATCATGCGGTAAAGGCCTTCGCTCACCCGGAGGCCGGTGTCGTAGCCGACGATGGGCTGCGTCAATGTCCTGCCGTTCTGAGACAAAGCGGCGACGGCGACCAGTTCACCGCCGGGACGACGCAGGCCTGCCAGTTGCAGGATGCCGCGACGGTGCGTCTCGCCGATATAGCGGGCCGTGTAGTGCGGGTTGAGCGGCGTGTATTTGTCGAGATAGAGCATCCGGTAGAGCGCTTCGGCGCGCGCATAGTCGGCCTCGGTGAAGTCGCCATTGCCGACCTGCTCGAAAGGCGTCGTGGGCAGCCGCTTGCGGTCGCGCTTCATGTCGTTGGTCATGGCCGAACCGTCGCCTGCGAAGATGTAGATCTGCCGCGCCGCCAGCATTCGAAAACCCTCCGCCTTCAGCGCTGCGATTGTCGAGGGATCGGCGATCTCGTTCAGGGAGCGGATGAGAACAGCGCGATCGGGAAAACGCGCGGTGAGATCGTCGCGCATCGCCGCGACCGCGTTGCGATCGAGCAGCGGCACCGGATTGGTCGAATAGAGCCAGTTGTTGACCTGAACCTGATGGTCGAGGCCGCTCATCCTGACCAGCGGCGCGCACAGGCCGATCAGCATCCGCATCGTTTTTTGCAGCAAGGGCGAGGAGACGAAATTGCGGGTCTCGTCGATGGCATAGTCGATATAGGCGCTGGACGGGCAGCAGATGTAGCAGTTCGGCGCTTCGCTTCTGTCGTTCAGCGTCAGCGGAAAGGAGCGGCCGGCGATCTCGAAGGTTTCGACAGCCACTGTCAGATTGCGCACGAGGTCGCGCACCGGCACCTCGTTGAATAGCTGAACGAAGGCTTCGACCTCACGCGGGTTGTTTTCAACCTGGTCCAGTTGAGCGACTGGCAATGCGGCAGGCCGATTCACGTCCTCATCCCCAGTCGGCATTCTACACGGCGCAGTTTACGGCTGGTCTCCAGCGGCAGGCTCTTGCGCAGGAGGCTGACTCTCACCGTCGCCTGGCGCGCGGCCAGTAGCGTTCGCACGGCTGCATGCGCGGCAGTGGCGGCTTCGTCGGCGAGCTCGGGCGCAAGGCTAAGTTCGATGACGTCGGCAGCGGTCTGGACCAGGCGGAAATCGTCGATGCGCCGGTCGGCCTTGAGCACCGCATTGCGTAGTATGTCGGGCGTGACGAGGAGCTGCCCGTGCGGCGAGGCGAGCCGGAAAGCGTCGTCCATGCGGCCGACGATCTCGTCCAGCGTGCGCAGCGGCGAGCCGCAGCGGCATGGCTTTTCGGACAGCCGCAGCAGATCGTTCATCCGGTAGCGCGCCATGATCTGGGTCCGGCGGCGAAAGGCGGTGATCAGCGGCATGACCAGGCCGTCGCCGGCCGGTTCGAACTCGAAGAACACCGAATCCTCGGCCAGATGCAGCCCGCCCTGGGGGCAGGTGACGGCGAACAGCCCTTCCGTCGCCATGTAGATCTGGTCGAGCTGACGACCAAAGAATGCCTGGATGACCGGCCGGTCAACCGGGTCGAGCGTTTCGGCGGCGCTGAAGACACGCTGCGGCTTGAGCCTAAAGCCCTCGGCCGCGAAGTGCCGCAGCATCTTCGGCGGCGCGATGATCACCGTCGGCGCGAAACCTTCGAGAGCGCCGCGCCAGCTCTCCGGACCGCGCGTCAGATCGAAGAAGCGCAGGTCGATACGCCGCGATTTGCGCGCGCTATCGTAGAGCCCGGTGTTTTGCGGCAGGATCACCGCAACGCGCTGCCGGCGCCAGAGCAGATCGGGCACTGCTTTGGCCAGGATGGTGCCCAGCCAGCGGTATTTTTCCGCTTCGGAAATGATGAACAGGCCACGATTGCCCGACGTGCCGGTGCTGGCGCCGACTGTCAGTTCACCAATGCGGCCATCGCCTGCCTGCGCCTTCCAGGCCTCGGCGGCCGAGACGCCGCGGATGTTGAAACGCTCGAAATTGCCCATCAGCGTCGCCTTGTCGGTCACCGGCAGATCGCCGAGATGACGCGGCGTCTTGCCGTAGAACGGCGCGCGCGGCAGGTCGCGGTCGAGAAAGCGGCGCAAGGCATGACCTTGCCAGCGTTCGAAATTCTCACGGCTCTTGCGCGAGAGCCATTGCGTCAACACAAACGAACGGGCCGCTTCCGTCGGCCCGTTCATGCGCTCTCTCCGGCAAGATCGTAGGCCGTCACCGCCGGATCATGACAAAGAACAACCTCGCCGCCGGTCGCCAGAAACCGGCGCAACATTACGCTGGTCGGCTCGATCGCGGCGGCATCCTCGGCCAGCAGGGTTGCCGGCAGACCGGGAGTTCGGTTTTCGACAAGGGCCGCGAACAACCATTGCGCGTCGACGGCGTAGAGCAGCGGCCGCTCCAGATTTGGGAACGAAAGGCCGAACTGGCCATCGGCATGGCCGGGCAGATCGACTGCGATGACGCTGCCGTCGCCGAACAGATCGGCGCCGCCTGGCACGCCGCCGCGAGGTTCGATCCGCCGCTTCGACGACAGCCCGTCGAGCCGGCTCTCGAAATCGGGCGGGAACAGTTCCTTGAAGACGCCATGGCGCAGATTCTGCCGGGAAGTCTTGGCCTTCGCCCGCGCCCAGGCGGTGTCATTGGCGATAAGCCGAGCGTTGGGAAACAGCGACAGGCCCGACATGTGGTCGGCATGGAAATGCGTGACAATGACGGTGCGCACATCCTGCAAAGACAGGCCGAAGCGCGCCAGTACCGCGAGCGGCTGCTCGGCTTCGTTGAGCTGGGGCCGGAGGATCGCACTGTAAAGACGCAGCGCCGTGCTGCGCTCGCTGCCTTGTGTCACATGCGGCGTGTAGCCGGTATCGATCAGTACGGGGCCGGCCTGCGGATGCATGATCAGGCCGTAGCGGACACGTAGCCTGACCTTCGCCCAGCTGCCGCCGCGCAGGATCAGGCGCTCGGCTGCGCTGACAGAGGCGCTGTTGGCGAAGACGATCTTCACGCAGCCTCCCTGCTTTCCGTCGCCTTGCCGAATGTGCGATCGAGCCCTTCCTCGAACGACACTTTCGGCGCCCAGCCGAGGATGCGGCCTGCCTTGGAAAGATCGAGGCTCTGCGCATAGGCGAACAGGCCAAGACCGTAGCGCGTCACCGGCGGTTCCGGGCGGCCGGGCAATATATTCGCTACCGTCTCCGCTATCCCGGCCGCCAGCATGGCGGGCCAGAGCGGCATTCTGCGCCAGCGCGGCTGCACGCCGGCGCGGGCGCAGGCCGCCTCGGCAATGCGGCGGACCGGCACCACTTCGCCGCCGGAGACGTTGAATATCTGTCCCTCGGCAGCGCTGCCGGCGGAGAGCGCGGCAAGCACGGCATCGACGACATCCTCTACATAAGTGAGATCGATGCGCGCCTTGCCGTCGCGAAACAGCGGCAGCGGGCGCTGCCGTGCCACCTGCAGCAGGCGCGGCAGCAGCGTGCGGTCGCCGGGACCGTAGAGGCCGCGCGGCCGCAGCACCACCGGGCTGATCTCAGGCGCCGCCAGCACGATCTCCTCGGCCTGCCGCTTGGTGCGGGCATAGTGGTTGACCGGAGGGGGCAAGGCCGCATTCTCGGAAACTCCGAGCTGGTCGCGATAGGCGAAACAGACCGTCGGGCTGGAGATATGGACGAAGCGGCGCACGCCTTGCCCGCGCGCGAAATCGCTGAGGTTGCGGGTAGCTGTGACATTTGCCGTCTGGAAATCCGCCAACCTGCCGAAGGGCGCGGAAAGTGCCGCGCAGTGGATGATCGCATCGACGCCGTCGAGAGCGCGCGCGGCAGCTGCATCGAATGGTTGAGACAAATCGAGCCGAACGACCCGATGACCAGCGGCTTCGAGCGCCGCGCAGCGTTTGGCGTCCCTGCCAAGACCCAGCGCCGGTGTGCCCACTGCCCCCAGCCGCGCCATGATATGCGCGCCGAGGAAGCCGCTGGCGCCGGTGACGAGGACGCGTCCCACGGTCATGCTTCCAGCGCCATGCCGCCGAACGACACGCCGGCCGAGGTGCCGAGGAACAGCACCTTGGCGCCCGGCCCAATGCGTTGTTCGCGGCGTGCGACATCGAGCGCAAACGGGATGGAAGCGGCGATCTGATTGCCGTAGCGCGCCGCGATGTCGACGAGCTTTTCCCTGGCGAAGCCGGTCTGGCGCGCCATGTGGGCGAGCGCCAAAGGGCTCGCCTGATGCGGCACGACGAGGTCAACATCGTCGTGCCGCCAGCCGGCGCGATCGAGCAACTCCGCTACAAAGCCGTTGAAATGGCGTGACGTGACGCGAAACAGTTCCTTACCCTCCATGTGGAACAGGCTGTGGCGGGCAAATTCCTCAGGCTCACGATGAAAGTCGAACCGGGTGCCGCCGGAGCCGATGCTGCAGGCCTCATAGGCGGAAGGGTAGGTGCGCATCAGGTTGGCCGCGACTCGACCCTCGGCAGGGGCTGCCTGTTGCAGCACGGCGGCCGCCGCGCCATCGCCGAAGAGGGCAGCAATTTCCGGCTGGTCCCGCCACGGCAGCGCGCGCGAGGCGATTTCAGACGAGAACACCAGCGCCGTCCGGCATTGCCCGGCCTCGATCAGGCGCGACGCGGTCTCGAAGGCTGTGAGGAAGCCGAGGCAGGTGCTGTTGACGTCGAAAGCGGCCGCCGACCCATCGGCAAGGCCGAGGCGCTGCATGACCAGCGGCGCCGTCGACGGCAACGGCTGGTAAGGCACGCCGCAACCGCCGATGACCAGATCGACACTGCCTGTCTCAAGTTCGGCATCGGCAAGCGCCAGACGGGCTGCGGCACAAGCAAGGTCGACCTGCGATTCGGCGTCGCAGACATAGCGTTCGATGACGCCGGTCGCGGCCTCGAAATGTCCATCGCCAAACCCCAGCCGCGCATCGAGGGCGCGCGACGTCACGCATCGAGCCGGCACGGCCCGCCCGGTTCCGATGATCCTGATCCGCATTCTCAGCCCGCCCAATGAGCCTGCATCCAGTCAATCCATAAAACGGATCCAATGTGATGGCCATCATCAAGACGAATGCGTGGGAACTATGGAGCCTTCAGTGGATTGCGGCTAGAATCTCTCGCAAGTATAAAGACCCGTACGGGGGCGATTATGGCCAGATCTTTTTTCCGCTTTATTTCTTCAATTTTTGGCGCGTCCGACGCCAGACAGGAAGGAAAAGCCGAGGCCAACAGAGCCAATACAGGGGGCTTGATCAGAGCCGAATGGCCCCATGACTATCAGTTCCTCTTTATCGAACCACCTGCGAACGAAGTCGCGGAAGCGTTGGACGGCTGGAAGTGGATCGGACTGGATGGCCTTGAACCAGCTGCGGTGTCAGCTTTCGGCGACATATTTTTCCGTGCCGGCGACGGGTCGGTTCGTCATCTCGATATGCTCGACGGGAAATTGACCAGAATTGCGGGTCATTGGGCGGAATTTCAGGCCGACTTGCAGAATGAAGCGCGCCGCGACGAGTTGCTGCTGGCGGGCCTTGTCGTTGCCGCCCGAAAGAACCGACTGATTCCGGCAGCCGGCCAATGCTATGATTTCAAGAAGCCGCCGGTGCTTGGCGGCGAAATGAGTCTGCGAGAGATGGAAACGACGTTTTTCGTTGTGAAGGTGCATATCGCCGGCCAAATCCATCGGCAGGTGAAAGATCTCCCGCAGGGCGCGAAGATAAACAAGGTTACGATCAGCGACCGATAACGCGACTTACGCCTTGCGCTCCCAGCGACGGTCGGGCGTCTGCTGCCAGTAGGTGACAGCGTGGCCCGCTTCTTTCAACACCTTCCAATGCGTCCGCGCCCCTTCGACCTGGGCCGCGTCATGGCCGTCGAACAGGAACACGGCGCGTTCGTAGCCGGCGAGATCGGCGGGTGCGGCGCCATCGACGAGGAAGCGTATCTGCGCCTGGTTGGGGTTGGCGTCGCTCGTGGTGAGCAGGATTGGCTGTTCGGCCGGATGGGCTTCACGGTCGGTCGCGTGCGCGAGGAACGAATCGTCCCTGAATGTCCACAGATGCAGGTCGAGCGCATCGCGCCGCTCCTCGGTCCCTGTCTGCACCACGGCGCGCCAGCCGCGATCGACGCTGCGCTCGAGCAGGCCGGGAAGCGCATCCTCCAGCGTCGATTCGGTCAGGTGGTAGAACAGGACATCGGCCATTCCCTGCCTTATCCCTCGTAATTGTCGCGCACCAGCCGGTCGAGCAGCCTGACGCCGAAACCCGAGCCCCAGGACTGGTTGATCTCGCTCGGCGGAGAGCCCATCGCGGTGCCGGCGATGTCGAGATGCGCCCACGGCGTTTCCTTGACGAAGCGCTGCAGGAACTGCGCGGCGATGATGGCCCCGCCATAGCGGCCGCCGATGTTCTTCATGTCGGCGTTCTTGGAATCGATCAGCTTGTCGTATTCGGGCCCAAGCGGCATGCGCCACAGCCGCTCCTGACTCGCTTGGCCGGCCGCCGTCAACCTGTCCGAAAGTTCGTCATTGTTGGAGAACAGGCCGGCATAATGCTGGCCGAGCGCGACCATGATGGCGCCGGTCAGCGTCGCCAGATTGACCATGAATTTCGGCTGGAAGCGGTCGTTGCAATACCACAGCGCGTCGGCCAGAACGAGGCGTCCTTCGGCATCGGTGTTGAGCACCTCGATGGTCTGACCCGACATCGAGGTGACGATGTCGCCGGGGCGCTGGGCATGGCCGTCGACGGCATTTTCCACCAGCCCGACGATGCCGACGACATTGGCCTTGGCCTTTCGCGCGGCCAGCGCCTGGATGAGCCCGATGACGGCCGCGGCACCGCCCATGTCGCCCTTCATGTCTTCCATGCCGGAGGCCGGCTTCATAGAATTGCCGCCGGTGTCGAAGGTGACGCCCTTGCCGACGAAGGCGACCGGTGCGTCCTTGGCCTTGCCGCCCTTCCATTGCATGACAGCCATCCGGGCGCCGCGCGGCGAACCCTGCGCGACACCGAGGAGCGAGCCCATGCCGAGCTTCTTCATTTCCTTCTCGGTGAGGATCTCGACCTCGACGCCGAGCACTTCCAGTTCCTTGGCGCGGGCGGCGAATTCGATCGGGCCGAGCGTATTGGCCGGTTCGTTGACAAGGTCGCGCGCCAGAAGCACGCCGTCGATGACCGCAACCTCGTCGGCGAAGGCCTTTTTCGCCGCGGCAGGATCGGCGGTGTGGATGGTCACCTTGACCGGTTTCTTCGGCTCGGCATCGTCCTTGTCTTTCCTGGTCTTGTATTTGTCGAAGGAGTAGCTGCGCAGAATGATGCCGGCGGCAAGGTTCGCCGCTTGCCTGCCGCCAATCTTTGCGCCCGGCACATCGAGGATGACGGCCACCTCCGCTGCCTTGCGCAGGGACGCGGCGATGGTGCCGCCAAGCTTCAGCCAGGCAAAGTCATCGAGGCCGGCGACCTTGCCGGCGCCGACCGCGACCAGTCGGTCGAGCGATGTTCCCTGCGGCGCCAACACTTCGACGACACCGGCGAATTTTCCGGAAAACTCCGCCACCGGAAACGCCCGCGCCAGCGTTCCTGAGGGGTCGCAGGCCTTTGCCGGTTCGCCAAGGCCACCATCGTCGGCCGCCAGCACGAAGATGCTGCCCTTTTTGGGTGCGGCAAATTTGGCGAAGGCGATCAATGGTCTCAAAGTCATCAGGTCCTGCTTTCGGGAAACGGCTCAGATTTTCAGGAAAAATGCATTCTCAGGGAAGATGCGCGACATTTGGTCGTTTTCCTTGATTTGGCAAGACTTTGCCGGAATCAGGGCTCATATGCGCAGCGGAATCGATAACGATTCGTCGCGGCACGGCCCCGCTTTCCTGCCGCAACCTGTTGTTAACCATCGATGTTCTCCCTTTCTTATCCATTGCCGCCGACACTCCGGCCTGCGGGACGGGCGATGTGGGACGGAGAATCGGATCGAACCGCCTGAAAGAAATGGCCAAACGCACCCAGTTGTACAGCCGCAGCCGGACGACTACCTTGTCCGCGGGCATGATGCCGTTCGGCAAATCGAGAAAAGCCTTACATGAAGGTCGTTGAACGCTACATCATGCGTCGCGCACTGGCGGTGTTTCTCGCTGCGCTGATCTGGACGCTGGCCATTGTCTGGACGACGCAGGTGCTTGCCCGCATCGACCTGGTCACCGACAGTGGCCAATCGGCGCTGACTTTTTTCGAGGTCGCGGGCCTCATCATCCCCACCATCATCCCGATCGTGGTGCCATTCGCCCTGGTGGTGGCGGTGGCCCAGACGCTCAGCGTCATGAACTCCGATTCGGAATTGGCCGTCATCAACGCAGCCGGCGCCTCGCGCTGGACGATTGTGCGGCCGGTCCTGCTGATCGCGCTGGCGGCCAGCGTCTTTTCCTTCGCGGTCGACAATGGCGTCGAACCCTATGCCAGGCAGAAGAACCGCCAGCTGATCGCGTCCTCGCGCGCCGATCTCTTGTCGCTGATCATCCAGGAAGGCACGTTCCGCAAGATCGACGACGGGCTGTTCCTGCAGATAGGCGAGCGGCTGCCGGACAACCGGCTCGGCGGCATCTTCGTGGCCGATTCGCGTGAGGAAGGCGCCAATCTGATCTATTATGCCAAGAGCGGCAGCGTCGTCGAAAAGGGTGACGAGAAGGTGCTGATGATGAATGACGGCGTCATTCATCGCAAGACGCTGACCGGCGATCTGTCGGTCATCCGCTTCACGTCCTACGCCTTCGACCTTTCCGCCTTCATGTCGGCGGCGAACGATATCATGCTCCTGCCCAAGGACCGAACGACGCAATACCTGCTCAACCCGGATCCGAACGACAAGATCTTCCAGCGCAGGCCCGGCGCCTACAAGGCCGAGCTCGACCAGCGCTTTTCCGAATGGTCCTATTCGCTGGTGTTCGCGCTGATCGCGCTGGCCGTGGCAGGCGATGCGCGCTCACACCGCGAGGCGCGCATCCACCCGCTGATCACAGCCATCGCCATTGCGCTGTTCGTGCGCTGGCTGGGCTTCTTTGCCGCCGGCAAGGCCGACAAGATCCCGCAATACGCCTATATGGTCTATGGCGTGCCGGTCATCGCCTCGGCGGTCGCCATCTGGTTCATCGTCACCTCGCGAAGCATGGAACTGCCCGGCAGCTGGGCCGACTGGATGACGAATTTCGCCGGCCGCGTCAGCGATGGCTGGACGGCGCTCAAGCTGCGCCTCAATCGGCGCTACACATCCGGCCAGGGAGCCTGACGATGGGCTGGACCTTGGGCCGCTACTTCTTCTTTCGCTACGTGTCGATCACGATCTGGTTCTTCATCGGCCTTCTGGCGCTGGTGTTCCTGATCGACTTCACCGAGCTGTCCGGCCGCATCACCGGCCTGCCGGGCTTCACCTACGGCACGGCGGTCGCGATCTCGGCGCTGAGGATGCCGATGATCATGCTGCAGACGGTGCCGTTCGTCGGCCTGTTCTCGGCGATGGCGACGCTGGTCTCGCTCAACCGAAAATACGAGCTGGTGATTGCGCGCTCGGCCGGAGTGTCGGCCTGGCAGTTTCTGTTGCCCTGCTGCATCGGTGCGCTGTTATTCGGCATTTTGTCGGTCGGCGTGCTCAATCCGATCGCCGCGCATGGCTTCTCATGGTCGGAGCAGATGGAAAACCAGCTGCGATCCGGCAATTCGAACGCGGTGGCGGCCGATGCCACGCCGTGGATCCGCCAGAAAACCAACTCCGGCGACACCATCATCGGCGCCCGCGCCATCCTGAACCAGGGCCTGGAAATGGCCGACACCGTGTTCTTCGTCCTCGATCCGCAGGGCAATATCGTCGAGCGCAAGGACGCGGCGCGGGCCTTTCTGCGCGACGGCTATTGGGAATTGCAGGACGTCAAGGTGTTCAAGGACGGCAACATCCGTTCCGAAACGACCGACCAGTTGCCGACCAACCTCAAGCCGGAATTCGTGCAGGAACGGCTGGCGCGCCCCGAAACCATCCCGTTTTACGACCTTCCCGGCAAGATTGAGGTTGCCCGCTCCTTCGGCCTCAAGGCAAATGCCTTCGCCATGCAGTTCGATTCGCTGGTGGCGTTACCGTTCCTGCTTGTGGCCATGACGCTGATTGCGGCAACAGTTTCAATGCGATTTGCGAGGATGGGGCAGTCGGCAACGATGATTCTGGGTGGCGTCCTCGCCGGCTTTCTGCTTTATGTCGTTTCGGTATTGGTCAAGGCATTCGGCGTTGCGGGATTCGTGCCCACAGCCGTGGCTGCATGGGTTCCGGTTGTCGTGGCTATGTTCTTTGGGGTGACATTCCTGCTATACAAGGAAGACGGCTAGTGAGGGAGGCGGCTTTGCGCAGCCATAGGCAGGCCGGTTTGGCGCGCCTCTATTCGGCGAGCGCCTTGGCATGCCTGCTCGCCTGCGGCGTGCTGACGGCCCCTGCGCTGGCGCAGGACGTTACCGACGTGGCAACGAAGGTTCCCTCCGGCTCCCAGATGCTGCTGGCGGCAGACACGCTCGTCTATAACAATGACAACCAGACGGTCACCGCCATCGGCGGCGTCCAGATCGACTATGGCGGCAACAAGCTCGTCGCCCAGCGCGTCGTCTATGATCGAAACACCAAGCGGCTGGTTGCCAGCGGCAATGTCGAGATCGTCAACAGCGACGGCACCAAGATCAACTCGCAGCATATCGATATTACCGACGATTTCGCTGACGGTTTCGTCAATGCGCTGCGCGTCGAAACGCCCGAAAAAGCCTATTTCGCCGCCGAAAGCGCCGAGCGCATGGGCGGCGTGCTGACGACGTTCCACAACGGCGTCTATACGGCCTGCGAGCCTTGCGAAGACAAGCCGGACAAGGCGCCGACCTGGCGGATCAAAGCCAGGAAGATCATCTGGAACGGCGAAAAGAAGACGGTTCGCTTCGAGAATGCGAATTTCGAATTCTTCGGCTTCCCGCTGGCTTATCTGCCGGCGTTCGAGATCGCCGACCCGACGGTCAAGCGCAAAAGTGGCTTCCTGATCCCCAGCATCGGCTACAACAATCGTCTCGGCGTCGGCGTCAAAGTCCCCTACTACTTCGCTTTGTCGCCGACCTACGACCTCACCGTTACCGGCAGCGGCTACACCAAGCAGGGTTTCCTCGGCGAGGCCGAGTGGCGCCAGCGCTTCAACAATGGCCAGTACACGCTGAAGCTTGCCGGAATCAACCAGCAGGACCCTGGCGCTTTCCGTGATTTCGCGGCTTTCCCCGGCGGCTACAATGTCAATTCGGGGCCAGCAGGCGATCCGAACAAGTTCCGCGGCATGATGGGCACCAAGGGCCAGTTCGCCATCAATCCGCGCTGGGACTTCGGCTGGGATATCCTGCTTCAGACCGACAAGAATTTTTCGCGTACCTATACGATCGAAGGCTACAACGACGCCGTGCATCAATCGTCGGTCTACCTGACCGGCCTAAACGACCGCAATTATTTCGATGTGCGCGCCATGCGCTTCCAGGTTCAGGAGAACACACCGGACGGCAACGTCGCATCGCGCAGCGACAAGCAGCCCTGGGTGTTGCCGTCGCTCGACTATGCCTACATCCCCGACATGTCGGTGGCCGGCGGCCAGCTGTCGTTCAACGTCAATGCACGAGTCATTCGCCGCGACGATCTCGATCAGGCCTATTTTACCCCCTATGTGCCGGGCTCAGGCGTCCAGCGCGTGCGCGGCATCGAGGGCGAATCCGGTCGCCTCACCGCCGAAGCCGAATGGAAGCGTACCTTCACCACGGACGGCGGATTGCAGTTGACGCCCCTTCTGGCTCTGCAGGGCGACGTCGACTATCTCAACGCTTCTTCGGCTTCGCTGACTGCGGTAAACCAGATGGCAACGAATGTCGGTGCCGCCGACGACATGCGGTCTTCCTTCGCCCGGTACATGGCGACCGCCGGACTTGAAATGCGCTGGCCGGTGCTGTTCTCGATGACCGGCTCCAGCCATATCGTCGAGCCGATGGCGCAGGTCTTCATGCGCCCGAATGAGCAGTATGTCGGCGGGCTCGCCGTTCCCAACGAGGATGCACAGAGCTTCGTCTTCGACGCCACGACGCTGTTCGAGCGCGACAAGTTCTCCGGCTACGACCGCGTCGAAGGCGGCAGCCGCGCCAATGTCGGGTTCCGCTATTCCGGCGCCTACGACAATGGCTGGGGCACCAACGCGATCTTCGGCCAATCCTACCAGTTGGGCGGGCGCAACTCGTTCGATTCACCGGATCTGGTCAATGCGGGCGCCGATTCCGGCTTGGAGACTTCGACCTCCGACTATGTCGGCCTTGTCGGCTTCAGCAGCCCGAGCGGCTTCTCCGGTTCGCTCAGCGGCCGCTTCGACGAGCAGACCTTCGAAGTTCGCCGTGCCGAGGTGAAGGCCGCCTATTCCGGGCTGCCGGTTTCGCTGAGCGCCAAATACGCCTTCATCCAGGCGCAGCCGCTCTATGGTTTCACCACCGACCGCCACGAAGTCACGCTCGGCGCCTCGACACACCTGGCCGAAAACTGGCGCGTCTTCGGCACCGGCACCTACGACCTGCAACAAAGCGTGCTGGTCAAGGACGGCGTCGGCTTTGCCTACAATGATTCCTGCTTCACCTACCTGATGACGTACTCGGAATCACGCGACATCAACACCAAGGAAGTGTCGCAGAATGTCGGCTTCAACCTGTCGTTCCGCACGCTCGGCGATTTCGGCTCGTCCCAAAGCTCGATCGACTCCATCCAGTAGAGCCGGCTGACGACATCGTTTTGCCGCATAAAGCGGGCACGGATTTCGCCAATATCGGGCTGGAATCGGCCAAAACCGGGTAGAATTGGGATGCTTTCGATGAGGAAATACCTGTTTTCGGCAGGATTCGCGCTCCTGTTGGCGGCGACCTCGGTCTCTGTCACCATGATGGTACCGCCGGCGTTCGCCAGTGAAATCAAGTATGTCGTCAACAACATGCCGATCACCACCGGCGACATCGCGCACCGGGCTGCCTTCCTGAAACTGCAGCGCAAGAAGGGTGACGCGGGTCAGGAAATGATCGACCAGACGCTGCGCATGGCGGAGGCCAGGCGTCTCGGCATCCGCATCTCCGACGCCCAGGTAGAGGCTGCCTATCAGCGCTTTGCCTCGAGCAACAAGATGCAGCTCAAGCAGCTCGACGGTGTCATGGCGCAGTCCGGCGTGACCAAGGAGCATTTCAAGGAATTCATCCGCTCCCAGATGGCGTGGAACCAGGCGCTGAGCGCACGCTACAGCGGCGGCGGCGGGGAGGTGAGCGAACAGGATCTGGTCAAGCGCATGCTCGAAAAAGGCGGCGCCAAGCCAAGCGCCACCGAGTACATGCTGCAGCAGGTGATCTTCGTGGTGCCGAAGGCCGAGCGCAGTGCCACACTCGCCAAACGCAAGCGCGAGGCTGAAGCCATGCGCGCCCGCTTCAATGGCTGCAACACCACGCGTGAATTCGCCAAGGGCCTGATCGACGTCACCGTTCGCGACCTCCCCCGATTGCTGGCGCCGCAACTGCCGCCGGACTGGGCCGAGCAGATCAAGGCCACCAAGCTGGGCGGCGCCACGGCCGTGCGCGAGACCGATCGCGGCATTGAATTCATCGGCATCTGCTCGTCGCGAGAGGTTTCCGACGACAAGGCGGCCCAGATGGTGTTCCAGAGCGAAGGCAGCGGCGACAAGAACGCCGACGAGCTCTCGGCCAAATATGTCGAAGAGCTGAAGGCGAAAGCCAAGATCGTTACGCGCTGAACCGGCCCAGCCGTGCGTGAGACAGAGCTTCCGCTGGCGCTGAGCGTCGGCGATCCATCCGGCGTCGGTCCGGAAATCGCCATTGCCGCGTGGCAGAGCGCCCGCGGTTCCGGTGCCGCGCCCTTCTACCTTCTCGCCGATCCGGCGCTGATTGCCGCGCGGGCGCGCCGGCTCGGCGCGGCGGTGGCAATCGCCGAGACGGTGCCGGCCCAAGCAGCTGGTGTCTTTCAACACGCCTTGCCCGTGGTGCCGCTGGCGGCCCACTTCACCGACGATCCCGGCCGGCCCGACCCGGCCAATGCCGCCGGCATCATCGAGGCCATCGATCGCGCCGTCGCCGACTGCCTTGCCGGTCACGCGGCCGCGGTCGTCACCTGTCCGATCGCGAAGAAGCCGCTCTACGATGCCGGCTTCGGCTTTCCCGGCCACACCGAGTATCTGGCGCATCTGGCCTCGCTCCACACCGGCGGCACGGTGACGCCGGTGATGCTGATCGCCGGCCCCGAATTGCGCACCGTTCCTGTCACCATCCACATCGCGCTGGCCGAGGTGCCGAAGACGCTGACGACGGAGCTGATCGTTGCCATCGCGCGCATCACCGCCGGCGATCTTGCACGCCGTTTCGGCATCGCCAGGCCGAGGCTCGCGCTTGCCGGCCTCAATCCGCATGCCGGCGAAAGCGGCGCCATGGGGACAGAGGACGAGCACATCATTCGTCCTGCGGTCGACATGTTGCGGGCGCAAGGCATCGATGCCTTCGGACCGCTGCCGGCCGATACGATGTTTCATGCGCGCGCCCGCGCCGGCTACGACGTGGCGGTCTGCATGTATCATGACCAGGCGTTGATCCCGGCCAAGGCGCTGGCCTTCGACCAGGCCGTCAACGTCACGCTTGGCCTGCCGTTCATCCGCACCTCGCCCGATCACGGCACAGCCTTCGACATCGCCGGCAAGGGCATCGCACGTCCCGACAGCCTGATCGCGGCGCTAAAGCTGGCCCGCCGGCTGGCCGATACCGGCGCAAAGCCCGCAGTTGCATGAGCCAAAAATCATGAGCCCAAATCATGAGCCCAAAATTCATGAGCATTGACGGGCTGCCGCCGCTGCGCGAGGTGATCGAGCGCCATGGACTGCAGGCAAAGAAGGCGCTTGGCCAGAATTTCCTGCTCGACCTCAATTTGACCGGCAAGATCGCGCGCGTCGCCGGGGACCTTAGCGACAGTACGGTAATCGAGGTCGGCCCCGGCCCCGGCGGGCTGACCAGGGCGCTGCTCGCTGCCGGTGCCCGCCGCGTCGTCGCCATCGAGCGCGACGAACGCTGCCTTGCGGCCTTGGCCGAGGTCTCCAACCACTATCCGGGCCGGCTCGAGGTGATCAGCGGCGATGCGCTGAAGACGGATTTTGCCGCTCTTGCCAAGACCGCGTCACAAGGCAGCCCGGTGAGGATTGCCGCCAACCTGCCCTACAATATCGGCACCGAGCTGTTGATCCGTTGGCTGACTGTGGCGGACTGGCCACCCTTCTATCAATCGATGACGCTGATGTTCCAGCGCGAGGTGGCCGAGCGCATTGTCGCCGGTTTCGGCAGCGATGCTTATGGCCGGCTCGGCGTGCTGGCGGGCTGGCGGACCGAGGCGAGGATCGCCTTCGACGTGCCGCCGCAAGCGTTCACGCCGCCACCCAAGGTAACGTCCTCGGTGGTGCATCTGGTGCCGCGCGCCAGCCCTTTGTCAACCGACGTGAAAAAACTCGGTCGCGTCACCGAAGCCGCTTTCGGCCAGCGCCGGAAAATGCTGCGGCAGAGCGTGAAGAGCCTGGGTGGCGAGGCACTGCTGACGCGCGCCGGCATCGATCCGACCCGGCGTGCGGAGACGCTCAGCGTCGAGGAATTCGTGCGGCTGACAAACGCGGTTTGACCGGCGGCGCTAGCGCCGCCTAGCAATCGTCATTCAAACGCATTACATTGACGTCGAAGGAGATTGCCATGCCAGCAAATGCACTGGTCCAGACGCGTATCGACGCCGACATCCGGGATCGAGCTTCGGCGGTGCTCGAAAGCATGGGGCTGACGGTCTCGGATGCGGTGCGGATATTGCTCACCCGAACCGCCAACGAGGGTGCGCTGCCCATCGATCTCGTCACAAACAACGAGGCGTATGATTTATGGTTTCGCGCCAAGGTTCGCGAAGCGCTCGACGACACCCGACAAGACATTCCTGATGATCAAGTCGAGGCGCATTTTGCCGAGAGACGCGCCGCGGCGCGGCGTTCGGGTGAACCTAAATCTTGAAGATCGTCTGGTCGCCATTTGCGCTTTCAGATCGCGACGGCATCTTCGCGCATATCGAGGCCGACAATCCTGCGGCCGCGATCGCCACCGATGAGCGGATCGTCGCCGCAATCAACCGTCTTCGGGACCTTCCCCAAAGCGGCCGGATCGGCAGGCTTGCAGGGACACGAGAGATCGTCATCGTCGGCACGCCATATGTCGCGGCCTATCAGCTGACCAACAGCACGATTCGAATCCTGCGCGTGCTTCACGGAGCGCAGCGTTGGCCGGACGATCTGCCAGGCAGCTGATGCCGCTAATTTAGATTGCCAGCGGTGGACGAGCTATTCCGTCTTCTCGTCCAGCAACCCCGAGACGAAATCGAACAGCCCGGGCCGGCGGTCGCGCCGCAGCCTTTCCGCCGTCACGATGCCACGCACTTCGGCGAAGGCGCGGTCGAGATCGTCGTTGACGATGACAAAGTCATATTCCTTCCAGTGCTCGATCTCGTTGCGGGCGTTCTTCAGCCTGGTCTCGATCACGTGCTCCTGGTCCTCGGCGCGGCGCTTGAGGCGCGACTTCAATTCCTTCATCGACGGCGGCAGGATGAAGATCGAGACGATGTCGGCGCGCATCTTCTCCTTGAGCTGCTGGGCGCCTTGCCAGTCGATGTCGAAGAGCATGTCACGGCCCTGCGCCAGCGCCAGTTCGGCCGGCTCGCGCGGCGTCGCGTAGCAATTGCCGTGCACCTCGGCCCATTCGAGCAACGCGTCGGAATCGCGCAGCCGCTCGAACTCGCGCGTGGTGCGGAAGTGATAGTGGACGCCCTCGATCTCCGAGCCGCGGCGTGGCCTGGTGGTGACCGAGACCGATAATTCCAGGCTGCCGTCGCTTTCCAGCAGGTTGCGCGCGATCGTCGACTTGCCGGCGCCCGACGGCGACGACAGGACCAGCATCAGCCCGCGGCGGCGAATGCGGGATCCGAGATCCCTGGCAACCATCGGCTCCTTGCCACCCATTCGGGTTTACTCCAGATTCTGGACCTGTTCGCGAAACTGGTCGACCACCGCCTTCAGTTCCAGCCCGATGGCGGTGACAGTGGCGGCGTTCGACTTGGAACACAGCGTATTCGATTCGCGGTTGAATTCCTGCGCCAGAAAATCGAGCTTGCGGCCGATGGCGCCGCCATTTGCCAGCAGCGCTCTGCCCGACGCCACATGCGTCTTCAGCCGATCGATCTCTTCACGGATATCGGCCTTGGTGGCCAGGAACGCCGCTTCCATGTGCAGCCGGCCGGCATCGAGATTGGCCGACGCATCCATCAGCAGCCGCACCTGTTCGGCGATCCGCTCGCGGATCGCCGCCGGTTCGCGCGACGGGTCGGCCTCGGCTTGAAGCGTCAGCGCCTCAATGGCGTCGATATGGCCGGAAAGCAGCGAACGCAGCGCTTCGCCCTCGTTCTGGCGTGCCTGCTCGAGACCTGTAAGCGCCGTTTCCAGCGCGGACAGGATTGACGCGTCGAGTGCTGCCCGCACCTCCTCGGTTTCGCTGGTTTCAGGGATATCGAGCACGCCGCGCAGGGAAAGCAGACCGTCGGCAGTTGCCGGACCAACACCGAACTGGTCCTGCAGCCGCTTGGCCATGCCCGCCAGATCCCTGAGGAAGGCTTCGTTGACCACCGGCTGCGCCTGCTGGCCGGCGGCGCGGCCGACGGTCAGCGTCGCTTGGAAATTGCCACGCGAAAAGCGCTTCTGCAGCGTCTGCCGCACAGTCGGNTCGTTGACCACCGGCTGCGCCTGCTGGCCGGCGGCGCGGCCGACGGTCAGCGTCGCTTGGAAATTGCCACGCGAAAAGCGCTTCTGCAGCGTCTGCCGCACAGTCGGTTCGAGCCGCTCGAAACCTTGCGGCAACCGCAACCTGACCTCGACGCTCTTGCCGTTGACCGACTTGACCTCCCAGGCGATCGAGGCGCCGTCATGTTCGGCAACAGTGCGTGCAAATCCGGTCATGCTCTGCAAATTCATGATGCGGCTCGTGTCTCCCTGATGGTCCGATTCTAACAATTGCGCATGCGTTCGATATCACGGGCAGCGCGAATGTCAGAATCGCAATACCGGCAAGATGTTGATTGCCGCTGTCGTTTCGATCTCGCAGGGCTGAAATCGAGATTCAGAGGCACCCGAGCAAGACCGAAAACGCTTCGAACCCCGCTGTTCGTTCAAAGCAGCAGCGCGTCCGCCTCTGTCCGCGTCGCTTAAGGTCGATCCCTCTGAAAGCGCCGGCCTGCTACTGGGCGGCACCCGTATCGCCGGCATCACCGCTGTCACCGGCGGCATCGCCACTTGCGTCACCGTTGTCGTCGCCATCCGCCGGCGCATCGGTCTGGCCCGGAGTCTTGGCGCCCTTGGCGGCGTCTTCAGCCTGCTTCTTCTGCAGTGCCCGGTAGCGGGCAACGTTCTCATTGTGCTCGGCAAGCGTGGTGGCAAAGACGTGGCCGCCGGTGCCGTCGGCGACGAAATAGAGATCATCGGTCTTCGACGGGTTGGCGACGGCTTCGAGCGCGGCGCGGCCGGGATTGGCGATCGGCGTCGGCGGCAGGCCATTGATCAGATAGGTGTTGTAAGGCGTCTGTTTCTGGATGTCAGATTGATAAATCGGCCGGTCGGCGGGTTTGCCCTTGCCGCCGAACAGGCCGTAAATGATGGTCGGATCGGATTGCAGCCGCATGCCCTTGGCCAGACGGTTGAGGAAGACGGCGGCAACGCGCGAGCGCTCGTCGCCCCGGCCGGTTTCCTTTTCGACGATCGAGGCCAAGGTGACGAAGTCGTCGACATTGGCCAGAGGCAGGTCGGGCGCGCGCCGCTGCCAGACCTCGTCGACCAGCTTCTTCTGGTCGGCGAGCAGCTTGTCGACCATCTGTTGGCGCGTGGCGCCGCGGGTAAAGCGCAGCGTGTCGGTGGCGAGGCTGCCCTCAGCCGGCTTGGCGGCCGGCATGTCGCCGGTCAGCGCATCCTGCTCGGCGATGCGCTGCAGCGCCTGCTCGACCGTCAGGCCCTCGGGAATGGTCAGCGAATACATCACCGATTTGCCGCTCTTCAGAAGCTCCATGATGTCGCGCATGGAGGCGCGCGGCTTTATCTCGTATTCGCCTGCCTTCAGCGCTGAATCATTGCCATAGACCCGCACGGCGATGCGGAAGATGCGGGCATCGCTGATCAGCCCACGCCGTTCGAGCTGGTCGGCAATATCCTGGACGCCGGTGCTCGGCTTGACCAGGAAGGTGTCGCCGGCCACCGACGGGCCCGGTTCGTTGAATGCCTGCTTGCCGAAATAGAGCGAAACGCCGGCGGCGAGGATCATCAACATCACCGCGGAGATGACGAAGTTCATGAACACCACGACTTGGCTGCGCGAGGCGCGCGAGCGCTTTGGTGGTGGTGTGCCGGCTTCCGGGCGCAAAGCTTCGGCCGCGGTCTTC
This sequence comes from Mesorhizobium sp. LSHC412B00, assembly GCF_000503035.1. Lineage (NCBI taxonomy): Bacteria > Pseudomonadati > Pseudomonadota > Alphaproteobacteria > Hyphomicrobiales > Phyllobacteriaceae > Mesorhizobium > Mesorhizobium sp. LSHC412B00. The sequence continues at coordinate 70,468 of NZ_AYWB01000016.1, forward strand.
GGCACGATCGGGCCGGTCTGCTGGTTTTGTCCGAATTGTCCGCTGCCGCCCGGATTGGTGTTCATTAGCGCCCTACCATCTGATCTCTTAGAGCGACCATGCGCCCGATTGGACGCACAGCGTGCCCTAACATTTCAAGCCTACGCATCGTGCTTTTAAAAAAAGCGCCTTCGGTTTCAGGCCGATGCGACGAATCCCCAGCGGCAGAGTAGGCTTGAATATGGCAAAATTGACGACAGACCGCTGGCGCGCCGGTCGATACCGCAATCAGCCTGTATAACGCTGGAATACCAGCGAAGCGTTGGTGCCGCCGAAGCCGAAGGAGTTGGACAGCGCCACGTCGACCTGGCGATGCCGTGGCGTGTTCGGAACAAGATCGATCGCGGTTTCGCGTTCCGGGTTGTCAAGATTGATGGTGGCTGGCGCGATGTTGTCTCTGATAGCGAGGATCGAAAAGATCGCCTCGGCGGCACCCGCCGCACCCAGGAGATGGCCGATCGACGACTTGGTCGACGACATCGAGATTTTCGAGGCGGCGTTGCCGACCAGCCGCTCGACGGCGCCGAGTTCGATCGTGTCGGCCATGGTCGAGGTGCCGTGCGCGTTGATGTAGTCGACGTCGGCGGGCGTCAGCTTGGCCCGGTTCAGCGCCGCCGTCATGCATCGGAAGGCGCCGTCGCCGTCTTCGGCCGGTGCAGTGATGTGATAGGCATCGCCGGTCAGGCCGTAGCCGGTGACCTCGGCATAGATCTTGGCGCCGCGCGCCTTGGCGTGTTCGAGTTCTTCCAGCACGACGACCCCGGCGCCCTCGCCCATGACGAAGCCGTCACGGTCGCGGTCATAGGGACGCGAGGCCTTCTCAGGCGTGTCATTGCGGTCGGTGGACAGTGCCCGGCAAGCAGCGAAGCCGGCAAGCGATAGTCTGGTCACCGGCGATTCCGCGCCGCCGGCCAGCATCACGTCGGCATCGCCGAAGATGATCAGCCGGGCGGCATCGCCAATGGCGTGCGCGCCGGTCGAGCAGGCGGTGACGACGGCGTGGTTGGGGCCTTTCAGCCCATGCCGGATCGATACCTGGCCAGATACCAGGTTGATAATGTTGCCGGGAATGAAGAATGGACTGATACGGCGCGGTCCGCGCTCTTTCAGGATGATAGCGTTCTCGGCGATGCCCTCGAGGCCGCCAATGCCGGAGCCGATCATGACGCCGGTGGCGCAGCGCTCGGCTTCGGTGCTGGGCTCCCAGCCGGAATCCTTCAGCGCTTCGTCGGCGGCCGCAATCCCGTAAAGGATGAAGTCGCCGATCTTGCGCAGTTCCTTGGGCTCGAGCACGGCTTCGGGATTGAGCGTGCCGTTGGTGCCGTCACCGCGCGGAATGACGTGGGCGATCTTGCAGGCAAGATCTCCCACTTCGAACTCGGTGACGCGCTTGGCGGCGCTGCGGCCGGTCAGAAGTTCCTTCCAGCTGTGCTCGAAGCCCATGCCGAACGGCGAAACCAGGCCAAGGCCCGTGACGACGACACGCCTCATCGCAGGTCCTCCCCGGTGATGACTGCGGATAGTGTCAGGCTGAAGCCTTGTCGATGTACTTCACGGCATCGCCGACGGTCAGGATGGTCTCGGCCGCATCGTCCGGAATCTCGACGCCGAACTCTTCTTCGAAGGCCATGACGAGTTCGACCGTGTCGAGGCTGTCCGCGCCCAGATCATCGATGAAGCTCGCCTGCTCCGTCACCTTGTCGGCATCGACGCCAAGATGTTCGATGACGATCTTCTTGACGCGCTCTGCGGTGTCACTCATTTGGGGCATCCTCGTCTTTTGTTTGTCTGTCTTCGTTAGCGGGCAGAATGCCGCTAATCAAGCTGAAAGATGGTCCTGCCGGAAACGCAACGATGCCGGACCGGTTTTTGCCCGAACCGCCGGGTTGCGGGCCGCATTACACGAAAAATGGCTGAGGTCCAAGGCGAAATGGTCTCTTTTCACAAGCCGGCCATGTCTTCTTATCACCCGGCAATATCCTGTCAGATCATGGCCATGCCACCGTTGACATGGATGGTCTGGCCGGTGACGTAGGCTGCCTCGTTGGAGGCGAGATAGGCGACGGCCGACGCCACTTCAACACTCGTGCCCATGCGGCGCGTCGGGATCGCGGCCATTATCGCGTCTTTCTGCTTGTCGTTGAGCTTGTCGGTCATGGCCGATTCGATAAAGCCCGGGGCGACGCAGTTGACGGTGATGTTGCGGGTGGCGATCTCCTGCGCCAGCGACTTGGAAAAGCCGATCATGCCGGCCTTGGAGGCGCAATAATTGGTCTGGCCAGGATTGCCGGTGACGCCGACCACCGAGGTGATGTTGATGATGCGGCCATGGCGGCGGCGCATCATCGGATGGGTCAGCTCGCGGGTCAGCCGGAACACGGCGGTGAGGTTCACCTCCAGCACGCTGTCCCAATCCGCGTCCGCCATGCGCACGAACAGGCCGTCCTTGGTGATGCCGGCATTGTTGACCAGTATGTCGACGCCTTCGAGTTCGGCTTCGGCCTTCTGGCCAAGCGCCTTGACCTCGTCACGGTCGGCAAGATTGGCCGGGAACAGCTTTACCCGGTCGCCGAGTTCGCCGGCCAGGGTCTCCAGTTTCTCGATGCGGGTGCCGTGCAGGCCGACAATGGCGCCTTGCGCATGCAGCACCCGGGCAATCGCCTCGCCAATGCCGCCCGATGCGCCGGTGACGAGCGCCTTGCGGCCGGTCAGTTCGAACATTTTCGTCTCCTGATCTTAAGAGAACACCCTTCCCACGGGAGGGGTTGAATCGCCAGTGGATTATGCAAGCGCGGCCAGCGCCGCCTCGACTTCGGCCGGCGTGCCGACGGCCGATGTGGCGATGTCGCGGTTGATCCGCCGCGCCAGGCCGGAAAGCACCTTGCCGGCGCCGATCTCATAGAGCGTGGCGACGCCATTGGCGCCGAACCACTCCACCGTTTCGCGCCAGCGCACGCGCCCGGTGATCTGCTCGACCAGGCGGCGCGCGATCTCGTCGGGGTCGCTGGTCGGGGCTACAGTGACGTTGGAGACGACGGGCACGACCGGTGCATTCTTGGTCACGCCGGCCAGCGCCTCGCGCATGACATCGGCCGCCGGCGCCATCAGCGCCGAATGGAAGGGTGCGGAGACCTGCAGCATCAGCGCCCGCTTGGCGCCCTTTTCGGTGCACAGTTTCGCGGCGAGTTCCACCGCCGCCCTGGCGCCGGAGATCACCAGCTGGCCGCCGCCATTGTCGTTGGCGATCTGGCAGACCTTGCCGGATCCCGTTGCGGCCTCGGTGCAAGCGGCTTCGACGTCGGGCTGTTCCAGTCCGATGATCGCCGCCATGGCGCCCTCGCCGGCCGGCACCGCCGCCTGCATGGCGTTGCCGCGGATGCGCAGCAGCCGGGCAGCATCGGCGACCGAAACGAAACCGGCCGCGGCAAGGGCGGAATATTCGCCGAGCGAATGACCGGCAACGTAGGCAACCTTGTCCTTCAGCGAAAAGCCGCGCGCTTCCAGCGAGCGGATTCCCGCCAGCGAGACCGCCATCAGCGCCGGCTGGGCATTGGCAGTCAGGGTCAGCGCCTCTTCCGGGCCTTCCCAGATCAGTTTCGACAGCTTTTCGCCCAGCGCATCATCGACTTCCTCGAACACCCTGCGTGCCTCGGGGAAGGCGTCGGCGAGGTCCTTGCCCATGCCGACAGCCTGGCTGCCCTGTCCCGGAAAGGTGAATGCGACGGCCATTTGGGCGCTCTCCAGCGGCTGATTTTTACTGCCTGTGACGCAAGGCGGACCGCCAAGTCAAGCCCGGAGGGGGTATTTCGGCTCTCGCTTGAACCGGAGCTGACCCCGAGTCCCTGTTCCCAAAGGCTTTTTGCCGATCACACCTGATGAAAACCGCTCACGAATCGTTTGCTGGCTCTTCTTATTTTCGCCACAGGCGCTAGCTTTTGCATGACAGTTCTATGACAGAACGGTGGCGCGAGTGGAAATACGCGTTGCTTGGGCCGGGGGAAGAGACGTGGCTAGGATCAGGAAGGGCGCGGCCGTACCCGCGCCACAGTTCTTGGAAGACGATCCGTCCACCGGCTACCTGCCGGGGCGCAGATGGCCGGTCATCCGCTACGGTCTGGTCACGCTGCTTGCCTCCGCCATCCTGGTGTTCGCCATCGAATGGATCGTGCGCGGCGACTTCTTCGGCACGGTCGACTTCTTCCTGCAGCCATTCAAGCCGGGCTGGACCACCATCATTGTCTTTGCATTGGTGCTGATGGGACTGGACGCCGTGCTTGGCCGCAGTCACCAGAGCCTGATGATCGTGGCGCCGCTGACGCTGGCGCTGGCCTTTGTCGGGCATCAGAAGTCGCATTATCTCGGCGATCCGCTCTACCCAACCGATTTTCTTTATTCGCGCCAGATCATGGCACTGATGCCGCTCCTGGTGCGCGAACGGCCTTGGACGGCGCTCGCCATGGCGGTCGGCATCGTCGCCGGCCTGTCGCTGCTGATCTATGGCTGGCGGTTGTGGCGCCGCAAGGTTCCGATCCTCAGCCGCAAAGGGCGGCTGGCGCGGCTGACGCTGGCAGTGCCGCTGCTCGCCTTCTTCGTCTCAATCATGGACTACGCCACCTTCTCGTGGACCCGCGACCGGCTGCAGATCATCCCGATCATGTGGGACCAGAAGGAGAACTACGCCTCCAACGGGTTTGCGCTGGCCTTCGCGCTCAACGTGCCGATGGCGCATGTCTCGGCGCCGGCGGGCTATTCCGACAAGGCGATCGACGCGATCGACAGGCCTGCTGTGGCGGCCTCGGTACCGGATGAGAAACCCGACATCATCGTGGTGATGAGCGAATCTTTCTGGGATCCGACCAAGCTGCCCGGCGTCACAATCACGCCTGACCCGATCCCCAATGTGCGGGCGCTGCGTTCCGGCTATATGTTTTCGCCGGAATTCGGCGGCATGACCGCCAACATCGAATTCGAGGCGCTGACCGGCTTTTCCAATGCCTTCCTGCCGGCGGGCTCGATCCCCTACCAGCAATATGTGCGCACACCGACGCCGTCGCTGGCGACCTTCCTGAAAAGCGAGGGATACCGGGCGCGCGCCATCCATCCGGGCACCAACTGGTTCTGGAACAGGGGCGCCGTCTATGCCGATTTCGGCTTCAACGATTTCCGCTCGGAAGAGACGCTGCCGCCACTGGAAAAGCGCGGGCCGCTGGCTTCCGATGCGTCGATGACCGACGAGATCATCGCAGAGGCCGACGCCAGCGAGCGGCCGGTGTTCTTCTTCGCCGTCAGCCTGCAGAACCACGGTCCCTACGAGCCGTACCGCTATTACAATCCGACCCACAAGGTCGCGGCACCGATCAGCACATGGGCGCGGGAATCGCTGCTCAGCTACGCCGAAGGCTCCGCCGATGCCGACCGTGGCCTCGAACGATTGATCGAATGGGCGAAGAAGCGCGAGCGGCCGACGGTCATCGCCTTCTTCGGCGACCATCTGCCGCCGCTCGGCCCCGTCTATGTCGAAACCGGTTACCTGAAGGACAATGTCGCGCCGCGCAAGGAACCGACGCCGGAGGCGGCACTGGAGCATCATCAGACGCCGCTGGTCATCTGGTCTAACCGCACCGGTCCGGCGCAGGATATGGGCGCGGTGAGCCCGGCCTTCCTGCCCTACCACATCCTGACAACGGCCGGGATCACGCACCCCTACTACACCGGCTTCCTGGGCGCGCTGCGCGAACGCTATCGCGTCGTCGACCGCAATCTGCTTTTGACACCGTCAGGTGAGGCCACGCCGGACTGGGCGCGGCAGAAGGACGTTGATCCGGCGATCAACGACTTCCGCCTGCTGCAATACGACATGATGTTCGGCAAGCGTAAGGCGGCTCCGGACTTCTTCCCCGAAACGATCAACGGTGGTACCCCGCATACGAGTTGATGCCTGGTATTTTTCCAACCCTGCGACGCCAGGACGCTGTCCGGAGCATGCGTTACCCTTGCCTTCCAGCCAATTTGCTTTATAGACGCCCGCAATCTGCCGGTCCTTGCTGGGGGCTGAACGGAGGGCCGGAGGTTTTACCCAAAACCTTCGTGTGAAGCCAGAAGCGCTTCCGCCTCCCGTGTCTCCGCTCTCGACCGTCTCGAAATGCTCCTTTCTTCCCCGCCCCCTCGGGATCAGCGGGTCAGAGAAGTTGCAGAGGCTTTTGCCGCGAGGATCCGGGAGAGAAACGAAGAAAGGCACTGAACCACTATGGCTCTATACGAACATGTGTTCCTTGCCCGGCAGGACCTCTCGCAGCAGCAGGTCGATGCGCTTGTCGAACAGTACAAGGGCGTCATCTCCGCAAATGGCGGGTCCGTCGGCCGGGTCGAGAACTGGGGACTGAAGTCCCTCACCTACCGGGTCAACAAGAACCGGAAGGCTTACTACACGCTTATGGACCTCAACTGCCCGCCGGCAGCGCTCAACGAGATGGAGCGCCAGATGGGCCTGTCCGAGGACGTGCTGCGTTTCCTGACCGTCAAGGTCGAGGCGCATGAGGAAGGCCCGTCGGCCATGATGCAGAAGCGCGAAGAGCGCTCGGAACGCGGCGGCTTCGGCGACCGCGACCGTGGCGATCGTGGTCCGCGCTCGTTCGGCGACCGTGATCGCGGCGACCGTGGCGATCGTCCGCCGCGCTCATTTGGCGATGCCGGTGGCGATCGTGGTCCGCGCCGTCCGCGCGAAGGCGTTGAAGGAGGTGCAGAATAATGGTCGACATCAATCAGATCCCGACCCGGCGCCCGTTCCATCGCCGCCGCAAGACCTGCCCGTTCTCTGGCGCCAATGCGCCCAAGATCGACTACAAGGACGTGCGTCTTCTGCAGCGCTACATTTCCGAGCGCGGCAAGATCGTGCCGTCGCGCATCACCGCCGTCAGCCAGAAGAAGCAGCGCGAACTCGCCAAGGCGATCAAGCGCGCCCGCTTCCTCGGCCTGCTGCCCTACGTGGTTCGCTAAGATCTCCGAAGCAGGCGGTTCGCCGCCTGCTTCCTTCTCCCACGGCGACGGGCGCCGCAGGGGTAATTTGATGATGCATGTCGTTGTCCCAAAACCGGGCCCACTCTTGGCGACGTGCATTGAAATCCCGAGTTGAGGTGAAAAGCCTCTAACTGCCGCGACAGGCAGGACAGCGACACCGGCGCCAAGGCGCTCAGAGCTTCCTGACCTGTTCCATTCAATTCGGCGCCGATCCCGCGGTCGGTGCCCAGACGAAGGAACAAAACCATGCAAGTGATTCTTCTCGAACGCGTTTCCCGCCTCGGCCAGATGGGTGATACCGTCAAGGTCAAGGACGGCTTTGCCCGCAACTTTCTCTTGCCGAAGGGCAAGGCGCTGCGCGCCAACGAAGCCAACAAGAAGAAGTTCGAAGGGCAGCGCGCGCAGCTCGAAGCGCGCAACCTCGAGCGCAAGTCGGAAGCCAGCCAGGTTGCCGAAAAGCTCGACGGCAAGAGCTTCATCGCCGTGCGTTCGGCCGGCGAGACAGGCCAGCTCTACGGTTCGGTGTCGACCCGCGACATCGCCGACCTGCTGACCGCCGAAGGGTTCTCGGTCAACCGCAACCAGATCCAGCTCAACCAGCCGATCAAGACTATCGGCGTCACCAATGTGGCGATTGCGCTGCATCCGGAAGTCGAGGTCACCATCAGCCTCAACATCGCCCGCACGGCCGACGAAGCCGAGCGCCAGGCCAAGGGCGAGACGCTGACCACCGCCGAAGCCATCTATGGCGACGACATCAACGACAACGCACGGCCGGAGAACTTCTTCGACCCGAACACCGAGTTCGAAGGCGGCGAAGAAGACAACGCCTGATCCCGCACGGGGCCCGATCGGGAAGCGAGGGGAGCAGCGCTCCAATCACTTCCTCGTCATCCAGCCTTTCTGGACCAATGCCCGGGCCTCTCGCCCGGGCATTTTTGTGCCAAATGGAACTTTTCGAACCCCTATATATTGTTGCAGAATTGGTCCGCCAGTCTGACCGTGAGGGGACATTTGGTGATGAATATTCTGTTGAAGCGCGTTCTCGACCGCCTGGTGCGTACGGGCAATCTGAAAGTCACCGGGCCGAAGGGCTCCACAGTGGTTTTCGGCGACGGCAGCGGCGAGCCGGTGCATATGCACATCAAGACCAGGCACGCCGAGCGGGCCATCTCCTTCGACCCGATGCTGGCGGTGCCGGAAGCCTATATGGACGGCGAACTCGACATCATCGAGGGCGGCGTCCTGGGTATGATGCGCATCGCCTTCCAGAACATGGGCAGCGGCGGTATCGACGCCACCTGGTCGAAGGCCATCGAGGGTCTGCGCCACGCCTTTCGCCGCCTGCAGCAGATCAACACCGCATCACGGGCGCGCCGCAACGTGCAGCGCCACTATGATTTGTCGGGTGACCTCTACCGGCTCTTCCTCGACGACGACATGCAGTATTCCTGCGCCTATTTCGAACAGCCGGACATGACGCTCGACGAGGCGCAGATGGCCAAGAAACGCCATATCGCCGCCAAGCTCAGGCTGAAGGCCGGCCAGACCGTGCTCGATATCGGCTCCGGCTGGGGTGGACTCGGCCTCTATCTCGCCAAGGCTTTCGATGTCGACGTGCAAGGCGTGACGCTGTCGACCGAGCAGCACGGCGTCGCCACCGACCGGGCGCATGCGCAAGGCTTGCAGGACCGCGTGCATTTCGATCTCAAGGACTACCGCGAACTCAACGAACGCTTCGACCGCATCGTCTCGGTCGGCATGTTCGAGCATGTCGGCGTCAACCACTTCCGCACCTTCTTCGACAAGTCGGCGACGCTGTTGAAGCCCGACGGCGTCATGCTCTTGCACACGATCGGCCGCTCCGGCGTGCCGTGGGCGACCAGCGCCTTTATCCGCAAGTACATTTTTCCGGGCGGCTACATTCCCTCGCTGTCGGAGGTGATGCCGGCGATCGAGAAGTCGGGGCTTGTGGTCACCGACATCGAGATTCTGCGGCTGCACTATGCCGATACGCTGAAGCATTGGGGCCAGCGCTTTGCCGCCAACCGCGACAAGGCCAAAGCCATCTACGACGAGCGCTTCTGCAGGATGTGGGAGTTCTATCTGGCGGCTTCGGAAGCCGCGTTCCGCTGGCAGGATCTGGTGATCTTCCAGATCCAGATCGCCAAGAAGAACGACACGCTGCCGATGACGCGCGACTACATGGCCAAATGTGAAAAGGCGCTCGAAATGCGCGAAATGGGGCATCGTCAGGAGGCGGCGGCCGCCGAGCCTGCTGTCGCCAGGTCTGTGCCTGCCAGGTCCGTTGCTGTCAGGTCCGTTGCGGCCAAGCCAGCGCGCCGTCGCAAGGTGGCGGATCGCGAATAACGCCTCGATTGCGATTGCCGCTTGCCATTGACGGCTCTGACACTGAAAAAGGTCTAGTTCTCTCGAGACCTTTTTTAATGACCTGCCTGCCCACCATCGCCACCACCCTTGTCGAGTTCGCCCGCGCCTCGGTGCTCGCGGCACGCGGAGCCTGAGCGTGGAACTCCCCGCCTCGCTGCGACAAGGCGTCGAGCGCCTGCTCGAAACGTTACCGCTGGCGGTGCTGCGCCAGGCGGCGAAGACGCTGTCTGACCGCTACCGCGCCGAATTGCGCGACGGCCGCCTGCACATGGCCGAAGAGATGGCGGTAAAAGCCTATCTGGCGACGCGGCTGCCGGCGACCTACGCGGCGGTACGGGCCGGTCTCGACGAACTCGCCTATGCGCGGCCCGATTTCCAGCCAACGAGCTTGCTCGATGTCGGCGCCGGTCCTGGCACGGTGCTTTGGGCCACTACAGACCTGTGGCCCGACTTAGAAGAGGCGGTTCTGGTTGAAGCAAGCGCCGCGGTGCGCAAGGTTGGCCAGTCGCTCGCCCTTGATACCATCGCCACCAGGATGGACTGGCGCGCCGGCGACGTGACCATCGACCTTGCCGATCTCAAGCCTGCCGATCTGGTCACCTGCGCCTATGTGCTGGACGAGATCGCGCCGGCATCGCTGCCGAAGCTTGTCGGCCGGCTCTGGCAGTTGACCGGCGACACACTGCTGATCGTCGAGCCCGGCACACCGGCCGGCTGGCAGCGCATCCTGGCAGTGCGCAGGCAATTGCTGGAGGCCGGGGCGCATGTGCTGGCGCCTTGTCCGCATGAGGCGCCCTGCCCGCTTGAGCCCCCCGACTGGTGTCATTTTTCGCGCCGCGTCGCCCGCTCGCGCCTTCATCGCCTGGCCAAGGACGCGGACGTGCCGTGGGAGGACGAGAAATTCATCTACGTCGCGGCGTCGCGGCAACCCGCGCCTGTACGTCAGCCGCGCGTGATTGCGCCGCCGAAATCGGGCTCCGGCAAGGTGCTGCTCAAACTGTGCCAGCCGGATGGCGGCGCCGGCGAGACACTTTTCACCAAGCGCGAGGGCGAGCTGTTCAAGGCAGCGCGGCGGCTGGACTGGGGCGATACACTGGACGGAAGAAGCGGATGATCACCGAGATTGTTCTTGCTCTGTTCCAACGACTCGGATAAAAGTCAGCGCCTTTCTGAGTCAACCGGAATCGGGGCGCGGAAACACTCTTCTGTGGACGGTTTGCCGCCCCTGTGAACAACGGGCATCGAGGTTGATTGGTCGTGCGGTGATGCAGAAAGGTCAGCACCGATTTATCTCGTTCTGATATCGAGAAGCCGGGATCAAAATCGGGGACATCATGGCAGAGGCAGCGCGAAAATTCGGCGTGGCGGAGCAGCAACCGCTTTATCGTGAAGCGCCGAACAACATCGAGGCCGAACAGGCGCTGCTCGGCGCCATCCTCGTCAACAACGATGCCTTCTACCGCGTCTCCGACTTCCTCAAGGCCGGCCATTTCTACGAGCCGCTGCACCGGAAAATCTTCGAGGTCGCGGCCGAGCTCATCCGCATGGGCAAGGTGGCGACGCCGATCACGCTGAAAACCTTCCTGCCGGCCGACGAGAAGGTCGGCGACATGACGGTGGCGCAATATGTGGTTCGTCTGGCGGTCGAAGCCGTCACCGTCGTCAATGCCACCGATTATGGCCGCGCCATCTACGATCTGGCCACGCGCCGGGCGCTGATCACCGTCGGCGAGGACATGGTCAACATCGCCTATGACGCGCCGGTCGACATGGCGCCGTCCGAACAGATCGAGGATGCCGAGCGGCGGCTGTTCGAACTGGCCGAAACCGGCCGTTACGATGGCGGCTTCGAGAGCTTCACCGACGCGGTCAAGACCGCCGTCGACATGGCCAACGCCGCCTATATGCGCGACGGCCATTTGTCGGGCCTCGCCACCGGCATGCGCGATCTCGACCGCCGCATGGGTGGCCTGCAGGCGTCGGATCTGATCATCATTGCCGGCCGTCCGGGCATGGGCAAGACATCGCTGGCCACCAACATCGCCTTCAACATCGCCGAGATGTATGAGCCGGCGCAACAGGCCGACGGCTCGTTCAAGGCAGCCAATGGCGGCGTCGTCGGCTTCTTCTCACTGGAAATGTCGTCCGAGCAGCTCGCCACCCGCATCATTTCCGAACAGACGGAAATTTCGTCGTCAAAAATCCGCCGCGGCGAGATTTCAGAGATGGATTTCGAAAAGCTGGTCGCCTGCTCGCAGACCATGCAGAAGATCCCGCTGTTCATCGACCAGACCGGCGGTATCTCGATCGCGCAGCTGTCGGCGCGGGCGCGGCGGCTGAAGCGTCAGCGCGGCCTCGACCTCATCGTCATCGACTATATCCAGCTGATGCAGGGGTCGAGCGCGAAATCGTCGCAGAACCGGGTGCAGGAAATCACCGAGATCACCACCGGCCTCAAGGCGCTGGCCAAGGAACTCTCCGTTCCGATCATCGCGCTGTCGCAGCTGTCGCGTCAGGTCGAAAGCCGCGAAGACAAACGCCCTCAGCTGTCCGATCTTCGCGAATCCGGCTCGATCGAGCAGGACGCCGACGTGGTGATGTTCGTCTACCGCGAGGAATATTATCTGAAGAACCGCGAACCGAAGCCCGGCACCGACGAATACATCAAGTGGGAACACGAGATGAACGAGATGCGCGGCAAGGCCGAAGTCATCGTCGCCAAGCAGCGCCACGGCCCGACAGGTTCGGTGAGCCTCGCCTTCCATGGCGAGTTCACACGGTTTTCCGACCTCGCCGAAGAGCATCATATTGCGGAGAGGTTCGAGTAGCTTTTTGGCCTACCGCAGCGCTCCGCCACACCCCCCTCTGGCCTGCCGGCCATCTCCCCCGCAAGGGGGGAGATCAGCAGCTTTGCGAATGGCGCTCATCTTGCGACGTTGGGGATTGGCGAAAGCAGCGACGATAGCCAATCTCCCCCCTAGCGGGGGAGATGTCCGGCAGGACAGAGGGGGGTGTGCAAGATCACCCTCCTTCGGTCATTTGCAGGCAGCATCACTCCATGGCTAAATCGCGCGTCCAGTTCATCTGCCAGAATTGCGGGTCGGTGCATCAGCGCTGGGCCGGCAAATGCGATGCCTGCGGCGAGTGGAACACACTCGTCGAGGAAGGCACGTCCGGCGGCATCGGCTCGGGACCGGCCAACACGCGAAATGCGCGCAAGGGCCGCGCCGTGGTGCTGACCAGCCTGTCCGGTGACATCGAGGATGCGCCGCGGATCATCTCCGGCATTGGCGAACTCGACCGCGCCACCGGCGGCGGTTTCGTGCGCGGCTCGGCGCTGCTGGTCGGCGGCGATCCCGGCATCGGCAAGTCGACGCTGCTTACCCAGGCCGCAGCAGCATTGGCGTCAAAAGGCCACCGCATCGTCTATGTCTCGGGCGAGGAGGCGGTCGCACAGATCCGGCTGCGGGCGCAGCGGCTTGGCGTCGCCGACACGCCGGTCGAACTTGCCGCCGAGACCAATGTCGAGGATATCCTGGCAACAATAGCCGACGGCAGAAGGCCGGACCTCGTCATCCTCGATTCCATCCAGACGCTGTGGACCGACATGGCCGACTCGGCGCCCGGCACCGTCACCCAGGTGCGCGCCTCGGCGCAAGCGATGATCCGCTACGCCAAATCCACCGGTGCTGCCATCGTGCTGGTCGGCCATGTCACCAAGGAAGGCCAGATCGCCGGTCCGCGCGTCGTCGAGCACATGGTCGACGCCGTTCTCTATTTCGAAGGCGAAGGCGGCCATCACTACCGCATCCTGCGCACGGTGAAGAACCGTTTTGGGCCGACCGACGAGATCGGCGTCTTCGAGATGTCGGACAAGGGCTTGCGCGAGGTCGCCAATCCGTCGGAGCTGTTCCTCGGCGAACGCCACGCAAAATCGCCGGGTGCCGCGGTATTTGCCGGCATGGAAGGGACACGTCCGGTGCTGGTCGAGATCCAGGCACTGGTGGCGCCGTCCACATTGGGCACGCCGCGCCGTGCCGTCGTCGGCTGGGACGGCGCACGGCTGTCGATGATCCTTGCCGTGCTCGAAGCCCATTGCGGCGTGCGCTTCGGCACCCACGATGTCTACCTCAACGTCGCCGGCGGCTACCGGATTTCCGAGCCGGCGGCCGATCTGGCGGTTGCCGCTGCACTGGTTTCGTCGCTCACCGGTCTTGCCCTTCCCGCCGATTGCGTCTATTTCGGCGAAATCAGCCTGTCGGGCGCAGTGAGGCCGGTTGCGCATGCGCAGCAGCGCCTTAAAGAGGCCGAAAAGCTGGGTTTTGGAAGTGCGGTTCTGCCCTTGGGCAGCGAGGAGGTTGTCGGGGGGATCGGGGCCGGCGCTTTCCAGCCGACCGAACTTGCCGATCTCGTCGCACGCATAGCCGGCTCACGGCGCAGCCGTGTCGACGTGGAAGATTGACGCGGCTCGCCCGAGCCGTGAAAAGACAATCTGAGTGGGGCGAAAGACATGCCGATTACGCTGCTGGACGGAATTCTCGTCGGCTTCACCCTGGTCTCGGCGATGCTCGCCATGGTTCGCGGCCTGTCACGCGAAATCCTGTCCGTCGTCTCCTGGGCGGCTGCCGCCGCGGCGGCATTCTTCTTCTACAAGCCGGTGCTGCCTTACGTTCAGCCCTATGTCGAAAGCGACAAGATCGCCATGGCGGCATCCGCCGGCATCGTCTTCCTCATCGCGCTGATCGTCGTTTCCGTCATCACCATGAAGCTTGCCGACTGGATCATCGATTCCAGGATCGGCGCGCTCGACCGTACGCTGGGCTTCCTCTATGGCGCCGCGCGCGGCGTCCTCGTCGTCGCCGTGGCGCTGCTGTTCTTCAACTGGCTGGCCGGCGCCAAGGCCCCTGCCTGGATCGCCAACGCCAAGTCGAAGCCGCTGCTCGAGACCATCGGCGCCAAGCTGGAAAGCCTGCTGCCCGAAGATCCGGAAAACGCCATCCTGAAGAAGCTCAATCCGAATCAGCCGGCAGCCGAGACGCCTCCGGCGGCCGATGCACCGGCGGCGGATGCTCCGGCAACCGGTGACGATACGCCGGCGCCCGACGACGAGACCGACGCTCCGGCCGATAACGCACCCGCTGCTCCGGCTCCGGCCCCAGCCGCGCCGGCAAACTGATACGGACGGATGGTGCCGGACAGGCGCCATCCCGGCAGTTCCGGCCTGACTACGTTGCTTTCGCGGTGCTATCGCACTATATGGCCATTTTAGCGGAGCTTGACCCCATGGCAGTTTCGAAGGCAGACGCGGACGACGTGCTTTCCGCCGAAGCAGACGATCATTTTCACGACGAATGCGGCGTGTTCGGCATTTTCGGCCGGCAGGACGCTGCGGCCATCGTCACGCTAGGCCTGCATGCGCTGCAGCATCGCGGCCAGGAAGCGGCCGGCATCGTCTCCTATGACGGCACGCAGTTCCATGTCGAACGCCATGTCGGCCTGATCGGCGACACCTTCACCAAGCAGCACGTCATCGACAGCCTGCAAGGCAACCGTGCCATCGGCCACACGCGCTATGCCACGACCGGCGGCGCCGGCATGCGCAACATCCAGCCTTTCTTCGCCGAACTCGCCGATGGCGGCTTCGCCGTCGCCCATAACGGCAATCTCACCAACGCCATGACCGTGCAGCGCGCGCTGCAGAAACAGGGCGCGATCTTCTCGTCGACCTCCGACACCGAGACGCTGCTGCATCTCGTTGCCACCAGCAAGGAACGCGATTTGAATTCGCGCTTCATTGACGCCGTGCGTCAGGTCGAAGGCGCTTTCTCGCTGGTCGCGATGACCTCCAAGAAGATGATCGGCTGCCGCGATCCGCTCGGCATCCGCCCGCTGGTGCTCGGCGACCTCGACGGCGCCTGGATCCTGGCCTCCGAAACCTGCGCGCTCGACATTATCGGCGCCCGCTTCGTGCGCGACCTGAAGCCCGGCGAAATGGTCGTGGTGACCTCGAAGGGCATCGAGAGCCTGTTCCCCTTCGAGCCGCAGAAGACCCGCTTCTGCATCTTCGAATATGTCTATTTCGCCCGCCCGGACTCCTCGGTCGAAGGCCGCAATGTCTACGAAGTGCGCAAGCGTATCGGCGCCGAATTGGCGCAGGAAAGCCCGGTCGAGGCCGATATCGTCGTGCCGGTGCCGGATTCCGGCACGCCGGCGGCAATCGGCTTCTCCCAGGCGGCAGGCATCCCCTTCGAACTCGGTATCATCCGCAACCACTATGTTGGCCGAACCTTCATCCAGCCCGGCGATTCGATCCGCCATATGGGGGTCAAGCTCAAGCACAACGCCAACCGCCGGATGATCGAGGGCAAGCGCGTGGTGTTGGTCGACGATTCGATCGTGCGCGGCACCACCAGCCAGAAAATCGTGCAGATGGTGCGCGACGCCGGCGCCAAGGAAGTGCATATGCGCATCGCCTCGCCGCCGACCAGCGCGTCGTGCTTCTACGGCGTCGACACGCCGGAGAAGTCGAAGCTTTTGGCATCGCGCATGTCGATCGAGGAAATGGCCGAGTTCATCCGTGTCGATTCGCTCGGCTTCCTCACCATTGACGGGCTCTACCGCGCCGTCGGCGAAGCCAGCCGCGACAATGAGCAGCCGCAATTCTGCGACGCCTGTTTCACCGGCCAGTACCCGACCCGCCTGCTCGACTTCGAAGGCCACGACAATGTGCGCACGCTGTCGCTGCTGGCGAACAACGGGGCGTAAAGCCCAACTGCTATCCTTGAAAGCGCTCGCATGACCCTCGACCTCTCCGGCCGCGTCGCGGTCGTTACCGGCGCCTCGCGCGGCATCGGCTACTTCATCGCCAGGGAACTTGCCGCCGCCGGCGCGCATGTCATTGCGGTTGCCCGGACCGTCGGCGGGCTGGAAGAACTCGACGACCAGATCAAGGCCGAGCGCGCGAAAACCGGCAAGGGCGAAGCGACGCTGGTGCCACTCGACCTCTCAGACATGGCCGGCATCGACCGGCTGGGCGGGGCCATTCACCAGCGTTGGGGCAAGCTCGACATTCTGGTGGCCAATGCCGGCGTGCTCGGCGTCATCTCGCCGATCGGCCATGTCGAGGCCAAAACCTTCGAGAAGGTAATGACCATCAATGTCACCTCGACCTGGCGGCTGATCCGCTCGGTCGACCCGCTGCTCAGGCTGTCCGACGCCGGCCGCGCCATTCTCATGTCCTCCAGCTCCGCGCATTCGGCGCGCGCCTTCTGGGCGCCCTATGCGGCGTCGAAGGCGGCGGTGGAAGCCATGACGCGTTCCTGGGCGCATGAGACGCAGAGCCTGGCGCTCCGCATCAATGCCGTCGACCCCGGCGCCACCCGCACCGCCATGCGTGCACAGGCCGCGCCCGGCGAGGATCCGGAAACGCTGCCGCATCCCTCAGAGGTGGCAAAACGCATCGTGCCGCTGGCGAGCCCCGAGCTGAAAGAGACGGGGCTGATCTTCCAGGTCAAGAACAACCGCTTCGTCGCCTACCGGCAGCCGGAACAAACCGGGTTGTAGCGGGATTAAACAGGCCTCCAGTTACGTTTCTTCGAATGTAGGACATTCGAAACCGGAGGACCGACATGCGTAGACTTCTTCTCGTTGCCGCCGCCGCGATTGCCGCCACAGCCGGCGTGGCGCTGGCGCAAGACGCCAAGATGAGTTTCTTCGTCACCAGCGTCGGTTCCGGCAAGGGCGCCGATCTCGGCGGTCTCAAGGGTGCCGACGCGCATTGCGCCTCGCTGGCGGAAGCGGCTGGGGTTACCGGCAAGGAATGGCACGCCTATCTCTCGAGCGCCAATGTCGATGCGCGCGACCGTATCGGCAAGGGTCCCTGGGTCAACGCCAAGGGCGAGAAGATCGCCGATGACGTCGCCTCGCTGCACAGCGACGCCAACGCCATCACCAAGCAGTCGGCGCTGACCGAGAAGGGCCAAGTGGTCAACGGCCGCGGCGACAAGCCGAACCGGCACGACATATTGACCGGCTCGAAGCCTGACGGCACCAAGATCGCCGACCAGACCTGCGGCGACTGGACCTTGAGCGGGGCGGAGGGCGCGGCGATGATGGGCCATCACGACCGCACCGGCCTTGATGAGTCGGCGGCGGCGAAATCCTGGAACTCCTCGCATGCCTCGCGCGGCGGCTGCAGCCAGGAGGCGCTGAAAGGCACCGGCGGCGACGGCCTGTTCTACTGCTTTGCCGCGAACTGAGAGAAGTCTGGGGGAGCGGTTCGTTCACGGGTCTGTGATGATCCGGCAGGCCCCCTCCCCCCTCGCCCTGCTTTCGCCATCAGCCGGGAGTTGCTAGGGTCGGCCCGACTCCGACACCCAGCAAAGCGAGGAATTCCCATGGCTGCTCCCAGCGTAGCATTGGTCTGGTACCTGGTGATCGCCGGCCCGCAAGGCGGCATGGTGGTGCTGCCCAGCACCTTCGACACCCGCGAACAGTGCACAAACGCGATTACCGAATATCAGAAGCAGCCGACGCCGGCCGGCTGGGCGGTCAACTGCGTGCCGAGCGCCTCCCCGTTTACCGATGAGGGCGACGCGGAAGAGCCTGCGGCGCAGTAGCGTGATCTCCCCCCTCGAGGGGGAGATGGCCGGCAGGCCAGAGGGGGTCGCCTCGCGTAGAGTGCCAACCTCCTTCCGCACAAAGGGCGTCGCGTCCAGTCGGCCCGACCCCCTCTGTCGCCTTCGGCGACATCTCCCCCTCAAGGGCCCTTGTGGGGGGGAGATCAGGCGCGCGCCTTCACCGTCAGCTCCGGCTTGCTGTTGATGGTCTGGAAGACCACGCAATAGCGTTCCGTCAGCTTGATCAGCGCGTCGATGCGATCCTGCGGCTCATCCGTGTCGAGGTTGAAATTCAACCGGATGGCGCGAAAGCCTACGGGGGCGTCCTTGGCCACGCCCAGCGTGCCGCGAAAGTCGAGATCGCCTTCGGCCTCGACGGTGGCTGCGCCGAGTTTGAACTCTAGTGCGGTGGCCACCGCCTTCAGCGTCACCCCGGCGCACGCCACCAGCGCCTCGAGCAGCATGTCGCCCGAACACAATTCGAGCCCGGAACCGCCGGTCGCCGGATGCAGGCCGGCGACCGCCAGCGCCCTGCCCGTCTCGACCTTGCAGGCAATCGACTGGTCGTCGACGGAGCCTTTGGCGCGAAGCGTGATCAGCGCTCGCGAGGAATCGTCGCGATAAGCCTCCTTGATCGGTGCCTGCATGGCCTTGAGTGCGGTGGCGTCCATGTTGCATTCCTTTTCGAGTCCGTCGCGCTTTGATAGCACTGATATGCCAGCGAGACAGCGCCCCCCTCTGGCCCGGCCACCTCCCCACAGGGGGGAGATCTGCAGCTTCGCCGATGGCGCTTTCTACGCCGGCGATTAGCGAAGGCGGTCGCGACATCCAATCTCCACCCCTGTGGGGGGAGATGTCCGGCAGGACAGAGGGGGCTGAAGGAATGCTACCTCACGAAGAGTTACTTTGACTTCGACCGCCCCGGCCATACCTAAGCAGAGTCATTCCCGCGGAGACATCATGCCGTTCAAGCTGAAACTGATCTCGCTTACCCTGTTGGTGCTTGCAGCCTTCGCGCAGCCAGTCCTCGCCGAAACGCCCGAGCGCCCCGCACCGGCAGGCGGCGTGCTGTCGCTGCTGCCGGCACCGCAGACGACCAGCCATTCAATCACCATTGCCGGGCGCAAGCTGGACTATCAGGCTAAGGCCGGCACGCTGTCACTGCTATCCGGCAAGGGCGAGGTCACCGCGGAAATCTTCTATGTCGCCTATACGCTGCCGCCACTGGCGGGCGCGGAGAAGGCTCGCCCCATCACCTTCGTCTTCAATGGCGGCCCGGGCGCGGCATCCGCCTATCTGCATCTCGGCGCACTCGGCCCGCGTGTCGTCGCGACCGGCGCCGATGGCCAATTCCTGCCGCCGCCGCAAAAGCTGATCGACAATCCCGACAGCTGGCTCGACATGACCGACCTCGTCTTCGTCGATCCGGTCGGCACCGGCTACAGCCGCGAGGCCCCCGGCCAGGACACAAAAGATTTTTGGGGCGTCAGCCAGGACGCCAGTTCGATCGGCGCTTTCATCCGGCTCTATCTCGCCCAGAACGGCCGCACCGGATCGCCGCTCTTCCTTGCCGGCGAAAGCTATGGCGGGTTCCGCGCGGCACTTCTCGCCAGGACCCTGCAGGAAGATGTCGGCCTGAGCCCCAACGGCATCGTGCTGATCTCGCCTGCACTGGAGTTCACGCTGGTGCTGCCCGACGAATTCCAGCCACTGCATTGGGCGCTGGAACTGCCCTCGCTGGCGGCGGTGCGCCTGCGCAGCGAAGGCCTCAGCGGCGAGGCGCTGCGCGAAAAGCTCGCCGAGGTCGAACACTATGCTATGGGTGACTACCTCACCGCTCTGGCCGGCGGGCTGGAACAGGGTGGGCGGCTGGCCAGCCAGCGCGTGGCCGAGATCACCGGCCTGCCGCTCGACCTCGTGCAACGCAATTTCGCCCGCATCCCGACCGCCCTGTTCGCGCGCGAATTCCAGCGCCCCAGTGGCAAAGTGCTCAGCCCGTATGACGGCACCATCGCCACCAGCGACATCGCCCCGGAGAGCGCCCGCAGCGCCGGCCCAGATCCGGTGCTCGACCGCAGCGTGCCGGCGCTGACCTCGGCCTTTGTCGGTTATGCGCGCGACGAGCTGAATTTTCGCACCGATGTCAGCTACAGGTTGCTCAATGGCGATGTGACCCACGCCTGGGACTATGGCGGCTCGCGGCAAGGCTATGCCGGGGNCAGACGTGTGCTCTTCCGATCTTCTCGACGTCATCGAGGGCGGCCACATGATGTATCTCAGGCCGGGCGGCCGGCGCGCCCTGAAGGAGGCCGCTTCGGAGCTCTACCAGGCAACACAGTGAACGGCGTGCCCACGCTGTCGGCCAGGCTGCGCCAACGCAAGCTTGCCACTGGCGTAGCGCCCCGCAGGCTTTCGCCCGTGTAGCCTGCAATGGGAGCCTGATTGGGGCAGGCTTCTTCTTCGTCCTCTTGACAGCGCCGGACACGCCGCATGGCCGATATTGCCATTCTGGAAACCCGCGAAAGGGTGCTTGCCGGCATCCTGTTCACCGGCTGCGCCTATTTCCTGTTTTCGACGCAGGACGCCGCGATCAAGCTTCTGGTCGTCGGCATCAGCGTCTGGCAGATCATGTTCTTCCGCTCGATCGCTGTGCTTATCGGCTGTGCTGCAATCGGCGGACCGCCCATCTTTGCCGACACAATGCGCTCGCCCATCGTGCGGCCGATGCTGGTGCGCAGCGCCTTCACGCTCGGCGCCTGGCTCTGCTACTACAACGCGGCCCGCTCCCTGCAGCTGGCCGAACTCACCACCATCTATTACGCCGCCCCGATCATCGTCACCGTGCTGTCGGTGGTGATGCTTGGCGAAAAGGTGCCGCTGTTGCGCTGGCTGGCGGTGTTCATCGGCTTCGTCGGCGTCTTCATCGCCTGTGATCCCACTCGTCTCGGCTTGTCCGTGCCGATGCTCTTGGTACTGGCTGCGGCAGTGCTGTGGGGCATTGCCGTGGTGCTGTTGCGCAAGACGGCGCTGGCCGAGCGCACGCTGATCCAGCTTGTGCTCAACAATTTCTACTTCCTGGTGTTTTCCACGGTGCCGGCGCTGTTGGTCTGGCAGATGCCGGACTGGCGCCAGTTGCTGCTTTTGATCAGCGTCGGCGCGCTCGGCGGCGTGGCGCAATTTATGCTGTTCGAAGGCATGAAGCGGGCGCCGGTGTCGATCGTGGCGCCGTTCGAATACACCTCATTGGTCTGGGCCTTCGGGCTCGGCTTTGCGATCTGGGGCGACGTGCCGCGTCGCGAGGTGTTTCTGGGGGCGGCGTTGATCGTCGGCGCCGGCCTGCTGATCATCGGCAACGAGCATTTCCGCAAGCGGCTATGAGTACCCCGTGCTGACAGCATGGTGGCAGGAGAAGACGGATAGGCTGCTGAGATGACGGAAGCGCTCGACGGCCCAGGCACCACAGATACCGCTGCCGATCGTACGCTCGGCATCATGCTGGTGGCGGCCTCGGCGGCTTTCTTCGCCCTGACCGGCGTGCTGACCAAATCGATCCACGCCGACCCGCTGACCATCACTTGCTGGCGCGGCTTTGTCGGCGCGATCCTGATCACCTTCTATGTGCTGTGGCGCCGGCGCCGCTCCGGCGGGCGGGAAAGCTTGCGGCTTGGCTGGCGCGGCTGGTTGCTGGCCCTCGAGGGCGCCGCGGCCAGCATCGCCTTCATCTCGGCGTTCAAATTCACCTATGTCGCCAATGTCGCGGTCATCTACGCCACCGCGCCCTTCATCACCGCGCTGCTCGCCTTCGTGCTGGTGCGCGAGCCGTTCCGGGCGCAGACGCTTGCCGCCGCCGCCGTTTCGCTGTGCGGCGTGGCGATGATGGTCGGCTCCGGCTTCGGCAGCGGTCATCTGTTTGGCGATGGGCTCGCGCTGCTGATGACCGCCGGCAGCGCGCTCTACATGATCATGGTGCGCGCCTTCCGCGACACGCCGGTGGTGTGGGCGGGCGCAGTCTCGGCGCTTCTGCTGTTCGTGCTCGGCTGGTTCGTCACCGACCCCCTGGCGATTTCTGCTCGCGACGCCGTGCTGCTCGTCGCCTTCGGAGGATCGTTTGCGGCGGCGTCGATCCTGTGGACGGAAGGCTCGCGGCTGATCCCTGCGCCCGAGTCCGGCCTTCTCGGTGCCGCCGAAGTGCCGTTTGCGATCCTGTTCGCCTTCCTGTTCCTCGGCGAGATCGCGCCGGCCGCCAGCCTGATCGGCGGCGCCATAGTACTGTGCGCGGTTTTCGCCCATGCGGGGCGCGACTGGCTGGCCGCGAGAAAAAGTGCGGCAACCCAATAATTATTTTCCAAGTCATGGAACCATCATGCGGATCAGGCAGTTTTATGGTGCGACGGGTCACCCCCCAAGTCCCCCCAAACCCCTCGACCCGTCCTCCTCAAAGCCGACCGTAAAGGTCGGCTTTTTCTTTGGACATCAGCCGGCAAAGCCGGGCAAGGCGAGGTTGTCGCTGAGCAGGATGGCAAGATCGCGCGCCGGCCGCTCGGCGCCCTGGCCGAGTTTTATCGCGAATTGCGCTGTCGGCACCGGCGGCAGGGCGAATTCGCGCGGTGCTTCGGCAATGCCTGAATGGGCAAAGCGGGCGGTGCGCAAGGTCAGCGCGATGCCGGCATTGACCGCCGTGCGCAAGCCGGCAAGGCTGGCGCTGCCGGCGGCAATGCGGTAGCGGCGGCCGGCAGCATCGAGGGCCGCGAGTGCTGCTTCGCGAAAGCCGCAATAGGGGTCGAGCAGCGCCAGCGGCAATTCCTCTTCCCGCACGGCAAGCCCTTTTTGCGAGCACAGCCACAGCATCGGCTCACTGAACAGCCCGACTTCGTCATTGGCCGGCGTCTTGCGCATGACAATGGCCAGATCGAGCTGCCCGGCCTGCAGCGCCTCGCCAAGCTCGGCCGAACGGCCAACGCGGAGTTCGACCCTGACGCGCGGATGGCTGGTCGCGAAGGCGCGCAGCAGCTCCGGCAGGCCGCTATCGGCGAAATCCTGTGTCGTGCCGATGGCGACGCGACCAGCGGCACGCGCGCCCTTGAGCGCCAGCCAGGCCTCGCTGTGCACGGCAAGAATGCGGCGGGCATGACCGACAAGATCCTCGCCGGCCGGCGTCAGCCCGCGCCCGCGCCCCTGCGCCACCAGCAGCGGTTCGCCGACGATCTCCTCCAGACGCTGCATCTGCGCGGTCACCGCCGAGGGCGAGCGGCCGACAGCAGACGCAGCCTGAGCCAGCGAGCCGCCATCGACAAAGGCAAGGAAGGTTTTGAGCAGATCGGGATCGAGCGCCTGCATAATTCGATAATACAGAACCTTTTGTTCGAAACAATTCGATTTTTTTGATTCCAAGATGATGGCATTGTCTCTCCAACGGCAAACAGACGCCGCTCAAACG
Source organism: Mesorhizobium sp. LSHC412B00 (assembly GCF_000503035.1). Taxonomy (NCBI): domain Bacteria; kingdom Pseudomonadati; phylum Pseudomonadota; class Alphaproteobacteria; order Hyphomicrobiales; family Phyllobacteriaceae; genus Mesorhizobium; species Mesorhizobium sp. LSHC412B00. The sequence goes on from NZ_AYWB01000016.1 coordinate 93,970, forward strand.
AAGGAGAGAAAAATGCCCATCATCAACATCAGCGTCACCGGTAAGCCCGACGCCAAGCTGTCCGCCACAATCGCCAAGGAAATCACCGGCCTGACCGCAACCCATCTGCGCAAGGACCCGACGATCACCGCCGTCGCTGTCACCTATATCGACCCGCAGCACTGGTTCGCCGGCGGCAAGTCGCTGGCAGAGCATGGCGCCAATACTTTCTGGCTCGACATCAAGGTGGTCGACGGCACCAACACCAAGCTGGAGCTGGAAGCCTATCTGAAGGCGATCTTTGAGGCCTTCGGTAAGTTGCTCGGTGGCGTGCATGAGGAGAGCTATGCCTTCGTGCACGAGGTTCCGGCCGCAGCTTATGGCTATGGCGGCAAGAGCCAGGAGTTCCGGTTCATCAGTGGGCGGCTGAAGGCCACGGCCTGATTGCTACCCAGCGGGAGGATGAAGCCTTGTATCAAGCGCGAAATCCTCCCGGAGATGCAAGCTATAAAGGCCTGCCGCCCGGTTGGGATCGAACACCAGGTTCCAGCTGTGCTGGGATACCGCGCTGGGGATCAGAAAGAACGGATGCTTTGCCAGCAGACCATCGCCGAACTGCTGCTGTCCCGCGCCCGGGATGCCGGGACGCAGCCAGTTCGCGTTCGGAATATCGTCGGTTTGGACCACATAAATCTCTGATGGATCGACGATGTCGAATGCCGTCAGCACGTGAGGGACAGTATCCAGCGTGCGAAACCCCTTGTGGACCGCCACCTCCAAGATGGCGGTCGATGGGTCGATGGACGCATATACGGCTCTGATCCCTTTGCTGTTCCACCTTCCCCCAAGCTTGAAGGCTCCTTCGCCACTGTCCCAGCTCGCCTTGAAGCGTCTGTGATCAAGCCTCCAGCCCAACAACTGCCCTGTTCCGAGGGAGCCCGGCAAAGGCGTCACGCGTAGACACCATAGTCGAGCCGCTCAAGAAACTCCTGCACAAGCGCAGTGCCCGCCGCCGTGGCCAGCAGATCGATCGGCCGGCGATTGTCCAAACCCATGGCAGACTCGATCATCCATTTTTCCGCGTCTTCCTGAGTCCCGAGCACGGACGTGGCCTTTGTCAGGAGCTTGGCGAAGTTCCAGGTTCTGGAACCTTGCTCCCGACTGAGGGTCTTGGAGTGATCCGATTTGTGCCGCTGAAATGTCCGCTCGCTCATGCCGAATGCGGTCTCAAACGCATCGGCGGGATCAATGACCATCAGATGCCTGACGAGGCTTTCGAGCGCCTGGCCCGGAATTCCATGCAGGATCATTTCATGTGCCTCAAGAGGACTGGCTACCGAGAATCCAAGAACCTTCCGTCCACCAAACAGGTCGACCATTCGTTCGAACTCCGGCTCCATATGTGGTGCCTCGGCAAAACCCAGCGGGGAACTGGCCATATTACCTCTCCGTCACGTGTCGCTTTTATTTACGACACGTGTCGCAACATTTCAAGGCCTGCGTTTGGGTCATTGCCTGGTGAGGTCAGGTGGAACACCGCTCCCTCGCACCCGCGCATTGACCTTGCTCCCCATTGCGCTACCCTCTGCTCTCGAAGCGGACGAAGAGCCGCATACCGGACCGTTGGGAGAGACGCGGCATGATCCTGACACTGGCGCTGCTTGCAGGCCTCGTGCTGGCCTGGCTGCTGATTGGCGCTATCGAGACGTTTCGTCTCGACCTGCGCTTTACCCAGGCGCTACTCTATGTGCCGTTCAAGCTCGCCTACCGGATCGATGACCGGCGCATCCGCATTGCCCGCAACGCGCCGACGCCGGTGATCTATGTGGTCTCGCACCAGTCACGCTTCGAGCCGGCGCTGATGCTGTCGCTGCTGCCCGACGACACGCTGCACATTCTCGACGAGGCCTCGGCGCGCTCGCCCTGGATGGAGCCTTGGCGCGAGCTTGGCCGCACCATCGCCTTCAACGCCGAGCATCTCTTCGTCAGCCGGCGGCTGGTCAGGGTGCTGAAGGGTAAAGGCCGGCTTGCCGTCTATCTGCCCGATGACGTCGAGCCCGATGTGAAGACGTTTCGCCTGTTCCGCGCCGTCACCCGCATCGCCATGCAGGCCGACGCCCGCATCGTGCCGATCTTCGTCACCGGCTCGCGCGACCTGCCGGTTTCCTTGACGCCAAAGAACCGGGCGCCGCGCCACTGGTTCCCAAAACTCTCGATCAGCGTGCTGGAGCCAATGACGATTGCCGAACTGGTGGCGCGCAACCCCGACCAGGCTTCCAACACCAATGCGTTGTTCGACCGCATCGCCGAGGCGCGGCTTTATGGCAGCAACCTCGATCGCGGCCTGTTCCTGGCCATGCGCGATGCCGCGGATCGCACCGGCGCCTCGCATCCGATCATCGAGGATGTGATCAGCGGCTCGCTCAGCTATCGAAAAATGTTCATCGGCGCGCGCGTGCTCGGCCGCCGTTTCCAGGCGGTGGCGGCGCCCGGCGAAGCGGTCGGGGTTTTGCTGCCCAACGCCAATGGCGTGGTGCTGTCCTTCGTCGGCCTGCTCTCGGCCGGCCGGGTAGCGGCGATGATCAACTACACGGCAGGGCCGGCCAGCGTAACCGCCGCGGTGCGCGCGGCAGTCATCCGAACGGTGGTTTCCTCGCGCGCGTTCGTCGAGAAGGCGGCGCTTGCCGACATCATCGCCGCGATCGAGGCCGGCGGCGCCAAAATGCTGTGGCTGGAGGATGTGCGCGCAAGCGTCACGACGCTGGAAAAGCTCGCAGCAGCGGTGCTGTGGCGGTTCCCGCTGCAGCGGCAGGATGCGGCCAAGCCCGCCGCAATCCTGTTCACCTCAGGCTCGGAAGGCACGCCCAAGGCCGTGGTGCTGTCGCACCGCAATCTCCACGCCAACGCCATGCAGGCCGAGGCGCGCATTACCATTTCGCCGTCCGACATCCTGCTCAACGTGCTGCCGGTTTTTCACTCTTTCGGCCTGACCGGCGGTACCATCCTGCCGCTGGTGACCGGGGTGAAACTGTTCCTCTACCCGTCACCGCTGCACTACAAGATCATCCCGGAGATCGCCCGCAAGGTGAAGCCGACCATCATGTTCGGCACCGACACTTTCCTCGCCAACTATGCCCGCACCGCCAAGGATGGCGATTTCTCCAGCCTGCGCTTCGTCGTCGCCGGCGCGGAAGCGGTGAAGCCGGAGACGCGGCGCGTTTATCGCGAGCGCTTCGATGCCTCGATCATCGAGGGGTTCGGGCTGACGGAGGCCGCTCCCGTCGTCGCCGTCAACACCGCCATCCATGGTCGCGACGGCACGGTCGGACGGCTGTTGCCGGCGATGCGCATGAAGCTCGAACCGGTCGAGGGTATCGAGGGTGCCGGCCGCCTGTGGCTCGACGGGCCGAATTTGATGATGGGCTACATGACCGCTGACCGGCCCGGCGAATTGCAGCCGCTGGACGGCTGGCACGACACCGGCGACATCGTCTCGGTCGACCGCGAAGGCTTCATCACCATTCGCGGCCGGGCAAAACGCTTCGCCAAGATCGCTGGCGAGATGGTGTCGTTGGGCGCCGTCGAGATGCTGGTGCAGTCGCTGTGGCCGGAAGAGCGCCACGCCGCGGTGGCGGTGCCGGACCAGAGGCGGGGCGAGCGCATCGTGCTGGTCACCACCGCCGACGACGCCGATCCGGAAGAACTGCGCGCCTTCGGCAAGAAGGCAGGTGCGGCCGAACTGATGGTGCCCAACGACATCGTCAAGGTCGGGGAAATCCCGGTGCTGGGTTCCGGCAAGACGGATTATGTCTCGACGCGGAACCTGGCGATCGAGAAGCTGGGGCTGGGCCTGGCGGCTTAGCGTATCTTCCTCCTTGAGGGGGAGATGGCCGGCAGGCCAGAGGGGGTCGCCTCGCGTGAAGCGCCGACGTCCTCTTCGCTCAAACGAGGTCGCGTCCGGGGCGTACCGACCCCCTCTGTCGCCTTCGGCGACATCTCCCCCTCAAGGGGGGAGATAACAACTACCCAATATCCGACGGCGGCACTTTTTCGCCCTCGCGCTTGGCGCGCTTCGAATACGCCCGCACGCTGAAAGGCAGGAAGATGAGATAGCCTGCGACAGAGGCGGTCAGCGTGTACCAGGGATAGGTCATCAACAGCAGGACGTAGAGAACGACCGCCAGGATGATCGGCAGCACCTTGTCGCCCGGCACTTTCAGGCTTTTGCCGGAATAGACCGGCAGCCGGCTGACCAGCAGGAAAGCGACCAGCACAGTGAAGCCGGTGGCGACGAATGCCGTCAGGCGGTCCGGCTCGAGACCGAGCCGCAGGAAGGACAGATAGAGCGGCAGCATAACCAGCACGGCGCCGGCCGGTGCCGGCACGCCGACGAAGTATTCGCTCTGCCAGATCGGCCGGTCATGGTCTTCGTCGAGCACGTTGAAGCGCGCCAGCCGCAGGCCACAGGCGATGGTGAACAGAAGAGCTGCGATCCAGCCGAAGGAGCCGGCGCGGTCGAGCAGGAAGGCGTAGAGCACCAGTGCCGGCGCGACGCCGAAATTGACGATGTCGGCCAGCGAATCCATCTGCGCGCCGAATTTGGATGTCGCCTTCAACATGCGCGCCAGGCGCCCGTCTATGCCGTCCAGGAAGGCGGCGAGCAGCACCATCACCACGGCCGGCTCGAAACGGCCCTCGAAGCCGAAGCGGATGCCGGACAGGCCGGCGCAGATGGCAAGCACGGTGACCAGATTAGGCAGCACCATGCGCATCGGAATTTCGCGGATGCGCGGGCCGCCGCTGCCATGGGCCTCGAACTTTTTGAACGGCGCGCCCACCGCTTACGAAATCCTGACGAGCGGGGTTGCGGCGACGCCGCCGAATTCGGCGAGCACGGTTTCGCCGCCGACCGCCGTCTGGCCGACGGCGACGCGCGGCACCGCGGTCGACGGCAGGAAGACATCGACGCGCGAGCCGAAGCGGATCAGGCCAAAGCGTTCGCCGATGGCGATCGAACCGCCGGTCTCGGCCCAGCAGACGATGCGGCGCGCCACCAGGCCGGCAATCTGCACGGCGACAACGATGCCGTTGGGACTGTCTATGACCAGCCCGTTGCGCTCGTTCTCCGAGCTTGCCTTGTCGAGTTCGGCATTGAGGAACTTGCCCGGCCGGTGCTCGATTTTGGTGATGCGGCCGCGCACCGGAGCGCGGTTCACATGGCAGGAAAAGACGTTCATGAACACCGAGATGCGGGTCATCTCGGTGTTGCCGAGGCCAAGCTCGCGCGGCGGCACGGCCGGGCCGACCGCCGAGATGACGCCGTCGGCGGGACTGACCACCAGGCTGTCATCGACCGGGGTGACACGCTCGGGGTCACGGAAGAAATAGACGCACCAGGCGGTCAGGATCAGGCCGATCCAGAACAGCACCGAGGAGAAATAGCCGAGGAACAGCGTGCCCGCGCCGAAGGCGGCAATGAACGGATAGCCCTCGCGATGGATCGGAACGAAGGCATTCTTGATCGAGTCGACGAGGCTCATTGGCTGGAGCTCATGGGCTGGGGGCGGTCCCTGTTTCAGGTCCGGCCTCAATACCGGAAAGGCTCCGCGGCCGCAACGCAACATTGGGCAAGGCCGCATCGGCCGCAGCCGGCAGGAACGGTCACGTGCTTGCCTGCCGGCGGCTTTGCCGCCAGAGTTCATACCGCCGCTGGCTCAGTGCGCGGCGAAAAGGCCGACCGCCCATGATGCCAAACACAGGCAAAGCGTACCTTGTTGCCATACGATTGGCAGCCGTGGGTGCCGTTTTGACCGTACTTGTGGCAGCGAGCGACCACGCAGTTGCGCAAGGCAAGCCATCCTTCGACTGCGCCAAGGCCGCCAGCTTGGCGGAAAAGGCCATTTGCGCCGATCCGGTCCTGGCGCAAGCCGATGCCGACGTCGCGAAGAATTATACCGCGCTGCTGAAGAGGCTCGATGCTCATGCCGGGAAGGCGCTGCGGGACGACCAAAGCGATTTCATCGCCTATCGCGATCAGATCGCCGGTTTCAACGAAAGTTCGCCCAAGAACCAACAGACTTTCGATCTCGGCGAATTCCTGCGCGACCGCGCAACCTTCCTGTCCGGCATACGCAAGCCCCCCGATGCAGGTTTGATCGGCACATGGAGCAACGTGCGCGGCAGCGTCGACATCAAGGCTGTTGGCGGAGGCAAGGTCGAAATCTCGGAAGATGTCGTTTCCAATCCAGTCTCGGGAAGTGGGTCATGCGAGATCGACGGCACGGTCGAGGAGCGCAATACGCTTCGACTTGAGGACACCGACGACAACGACAAACCGACTGGATTCGTCTTCACCTTTCGCCGCGACGGCGATGCGCTTGCCGTCGAGCAGAGCGGCACCGGCAAGGACGACAGATCCGAGCCACCGTCATGCGGTGCCAACGGCCATGCCGATGGCACGTTCTTCCTGACGGAGAAAAAGTAGGCTTGCTGTCGCTAACCCGCCGCAGCGGAGCGATCAAAGTGGGCATTGAGCTCGGCCATAGCGGCCTCAGCGAGGCTTTCATCATCCTTGCCGCGCAAGAGCACACCGCCGTTCCGCAACGATTGGAAAAGGAAGACTTGGCCTGATGCCAGCACCACCCAATTCACGATTGCTCCTTCCTCCTTCTGCACCACCGAATTCGCAGAAACGATGGCATCCGTCGGGTCGAAGCCTGCCTTGCGGAGCAGGAGGTCGACGGCGGCGGGAGCATGGTATTGTTCCGCCAGCTCAATGACCGCTGTGATCTCGGTCTCTTCAGCAATGCCAAGCTTGGCGCCAACTTTCGGGCTCTCGCCTGGCGGTATGACAAGCAACTCTTCTGGAGCGATGTACTCGTAGACCGTGACGTGTGTCTCCGTCGCACTGCATAGTCGGGTCTTCTTCGCGCTGGTCTGAAGTTGAAAAACCAGCTGTTTCTCTCCTTCTATGTTCAGCATCCTTGCCATGCCGAACGCGATTTTGATCTCGGGCGGCGCGATCTTGGCGCAGGCAAGGCCGGCCCCGACATCGCGCCAGCTGAAGATCATCTGGCCTGCCAAGTTGCCAACGGACTTATGAAGAAGCCTGCCTTCGCGCTTCGGATTGGCCATCACCAGCCGGTGTATGACGTCGTCGTAATCGTCACTATCGACAACTTGCAGATCAGGCCATGACGCGATCCAGCGCGCCAAAAGGTTTTCCATGGGCGCGGCCTCATCCGCAACGTAGAACGCATGATCAAGTGTATCGAGAAAATCATCCCGCCCGCCCTCGAAGCCCGTCTGCTGGGCGGCTTCGTTGGGATGGTCTGCAATCCAGCTGGACATCTTTTCCAAAGTCGCAAGCTGGCCCTTTGCGCCACAAGCAGTGAGTCCAGCTCTTGCGTTGGCAATCATGGCGCCGATTTCCTGCCCGGCATTGTGGATGAATTGACTATGGCCGCCGTTCTTTACCTCCGAAGAGTACGAGTCGGCATGAAGGACCTGCATCGCCTTGGTGTCGATTTCGGGATAACGATAGAGTCCTTTGGAAACCATCGCTGTGACGAATTGCATGACAGCGAAGACGAGAAAAAACGGCTCTTCATCAGGATCCTCGACGTTCGAACGCAGTACGACGACCGGCAACGGCAGGCCGAATTCCAACTGCTTTCCAGAATCTGATGCCGACTTCTCGGGCGTTTTCTTGGATTTGCGGGAAAAGAAACCGAACATCGAAAATACTCTCTTGGTCGCAAAACTTGCGCGAACGGGTTATTTCCGACGCGACAATATCAGCTGCCCTCAAGGATTAAAGGCACTCTGATCCAGAGGCATCCGCACGATGGTTTGCCGAAATTGTCGACGGTGTCGGGGCGCCACAGATTCATACGTCCTTGGCAGGAAAGCGCTTCGCGACAATGCCGAATTGCGGCGAGTCGACAAACCAGGGTCAGAGATGCCATCCTCGAAATCAGTCGCCCTGAACGCCAAGGTCATTACAGAAGGCCTCGCTTTCGGAGAGTCTCCCCGCTGGCACGACGGACGCCTGTGGCTCTGCAACTGGGGAACCGGAGAGATCGTCGCGGTGGATGAGGACGGCGGGAACCAGGTGATGCTCACCGTGCCGGCCATCCTGCCCTATTCGATCGACTGGTTGCCGGATGGCCGATTGCTGATCGTCTCGGGTCGGGATGGCTTGTTGCTGCGGCAGGAGGCGGATGGAACGCTGGCCACCCATGCCGATCTTCGGTCGCTGTCAAACAGCCCGTGGAACGAGATCGTCGTCGACGGGCGCGGCAACATCTATGTCAATGGCGGCGGGTCGGCGCCTGCACCGGGCGAGCATTTCGGGCCCGGCACCATCGTGCTGATCACGCCGGACGGCTCGGTTCGACAAGTGGCCGAGAACATCGCTTTCGCCAACGGCATGGCGGTGACGCCGGACAACAGGACACTGATCGTGGCGGAGTCGCATGCCAACCGGCTGACCGCCTTCGATATCGCGGAGGATGGCGGGCTTTCCAACCGCCGGGTCTGGGCCGATCTCGATGGCTTTCCCGACGGCGTCTGCCTCGATGCCGAAGGAACTGCCTGGTATGCGGATGTTCCCAACAAACGCTGTGTGCGGGTGCGCGAAGGTGGCGAGGTGTTGCAGACAGTCGATGCCGATCGCGGCTGCTTTGCCTGCATGCTGGGCGGGCCGGATGGCACGACACTGTTCATCGTCGCCGCCGAATGGCGTGGTTTCGAGAACATGATCAGCGATGCCCGCACCGGCCAGGTGCTGAGCGTCGAGGCGCCAGCACCTGGCACGGGCTGGCCCTCCTACATCTCAGGCAGACGCTGATAGTTGGCGATATCGGCCTTCACACCCAGCCGGGCAATGGTCTCCTGCGGGTTGAAGCCCGCCCGCTCGTGGGCCGCCTTGACGATCGGCACGACATTGTCGACGGCCGCCTGGTTTTCCCATTCGACAATGGTGACCAGGTTGAACTCACCCGGACCCGAAAATTGCTCGAGCACGAAATCCTGGACGAAGCCTTGCTGCAGGCGCAGCAGTTCATGCGTTGCCCTGACCTTGCGAAGGATTTCTTCACGGGCCTCGGCAGGAACGACGAATTTGTCGACCCTGAACACGGCTGCCTCGGCAAGTTTATCCATTTGAATCTGTCTCCGTTCTTGAACGACTTGGGTTCGGTGGCTCAGGAACGGGTTTGCGATCTCAACTTAGGTTGAGGTCAAGGGGAAATTTTCGGTGGTGATGATGGCGACGACGATGCATATCTCCCCCCTTGAGGGGAGAAGGTGCCGGTGTCCGAACCGGATAGATAGGTAACAGAATGGACCGATAGCATGGGTGACAGTTTTCTTGTCCGCCGGAGGACC
>NZ_AYWB01000017.1:0-164017 GCF_000503035.1 Mesorhizobium sp. LSHC412B00
GATCTTCGGTAGCTGACATTCCGGCTAGCGCGGACATCGCCTTCCCATGGGCAGAAATTAGTCTCCTGGGCCCGCCCACGTTTCTCTCAAGCCACTGATTTCATGGCCGACAGGTTATCACGATGTGTCTGAAGGTGGAGAAGCTGATCGTCGCCCTTGGTTGTGCAGCCCTTCAGCCGTGGGCCAACCTCCGAACCCTTGAAAAAGAACTTGAAGTCGTCCCGCACCAGAGCGAACGTCTTCGGATGATCGGGATAACACGGCGGTCACGAGACACCTGTTCCCGCGTCTTTTGCTCGCTCGCCGGCGCAGCGGCAAATTGATCATAGACGGTACTAAGTGGTCTTGCTGCTCCGGCATCTCGCCGTGAGGAAGAAATGACGCTGAGGATGCCCAACTGTCGTCGGGTCCGCTGGCCGCGCTTATGGGTCACGCCGCAGGCGTTGCAATCCCTTCTAAAGCGATGATCCTGGTGTTAGCGGAACGTTTGCGGATCTCGATCAGCCGGGCGTATTCCGGCGAATTATACCAGCCCATCAATGACGCCATGTCGGGGAATTCGACAATGACCAGTCGGTGTGGATCCCAATCACCTTCCANATACCAGCCCATCAATGACGCCATGTCGGGGAATTCGACAATGACCAGTCGGTGTGGATCCCAATCACCTTCCAGAACCTTGGTGGCGCCACCGCGGCCCAGATACCGCCCACCGTACCGCTCTTCGGTAGCGGGAACGTCCCGCCGATATTCCTCGAACAAGGCAGCGTCTTTTACGTCTACATCCGCTATCAGATAGGCAGCCATCTGTGTTTCCTCCTTAGACCCCGCTCGCCCTCCTCGGCTTCGGCGTCGTCGGTCCGCACCCTAACGACGATCTCCGTGGCGACATCCAGCGCCAGCGCGCTTTTCGATGATTGTTGGCGCTGCCACGGCTTTCCTTCNAACGACGATCTCCGTGGCGACATCCAGCGCCAGCGCGCTTTTCGATGATTGTTGGCGCTGCCACGGCTTTCCTTCTTTCGCATGGTTCGCAAAGATTAGCATGATCGCATGCTCTCGTGTCTGGCGGTCTCCCTCAAAGCGTCATCGAGCGCCCTTCAGATGAGACACCGCCGTCTCGACAGGTAGGCTCGGCAGGGTTCGGTATTTCTTCGGTTCTTTTCAACCAAAGCTTGTCGAAAAGCGCGAATGAAAATAGGAAATATGCAACCTGAAAGATGATAAAAATCAGCGAGGTCCATGCAAGGGACTTCCAGAACGAATCGGTTGCTAGGTAAATCCAGGTCGCTACCACGGTCGACGTGGCAAACATCCCAATCAGTAATCGCGGAAAAAACATCATGTTCAATGCCGCCCCATAGCTGGACCGACCGGTCTCACGTCTACTCCCCAGAAGAACGTAAGGTTTCACTAAATTAGTAATTGCGCAAGCACCAATGGCCAGAACCAAACCTTCCGAACAGCTTTCCCGGGCTGAAATCGAGCGCTTCCTGGCGGCAGCCGAAGCGCTGCACAAGAGCATCGCCGGGCCGCTCCTGGCGTACCACAGGGAGCACTGCCAAGCTCTACCTGAGGCCCATGGACCCCTGTTGAAGTCGATTGAGACGGTCACCGGCCAGAAGGCGCAGTTCATCCGCTGGAACGGGACAGGACCGGCACAGCCCCGGAGAAGCCTCCGGGCTGGTTCTCCTCGCGCAACTCTCGCGCCGCATCACCTCTAAGAGCAGTTCGAAGACGCTTTCGATTTCGCCGTTGATTTGGTCGGCAGGGATGCCAGGCTTCTCGGCCGCTGTCGTCAATTGGTCTGCTAAGTCGCTGGTGGCGATCGGATCGCCCCGCGTCACAATCGCGGCGCGGAGGGGTTTTATTAGCTCCCCCTCATCTTGACGCCGGCGCCGGCTGCTCCAAAGTCTTGAGCATCGCTCGGGGAAGTATCAAAGTTGGCGACGAGGTCGCAGTCACGGCGATTGTGCGCGGCCGGGTGACGCCCGATCGCATGAGCGTGACGATCCCCTCCTACGGCTTCCCGCATTCTGTTGTCGATTCGACTTGGAAGACTGTGATTGGCCAGCATATGGAATTGATCGGCCCTGTCACACGCATCGACGGGGACAAGGTAACCGTCAGCCTCCGGCCATTGGTGACTGTCGAGGCCGAGCACGTGCGCCTTGTCGAAAGACATGTGGCACTTCCACGCGGGCGAAAAAAGTCGCTGGTTGACAAGGCTTAAACTTCGTTGCCGACCCCAGGAACAGCCCACTGAAACTTTCTCCTTCACATCGGCTCTGGTCGCCTCCCGCTAGCTGCCGGCGCGTTGCGATATCGGCACAGTAGACGGGTTGGCATTTTCCGAACTTTCCGCCATATCGTCGCGATGACGTTGGCGAAGGCGCTTCAGCAGATCGCGTGAGGCTTGAATCCCTGCGCGATTGATCCATGTTCTGGCGAAACGTGGCGCGTTCCTCCATGGACTTCTGCCACTTCAGCAAGGTGGCCGTAGTCGCAGTAGCGGCTTGAGCGATTTCTATGGGCGTTGCAACCATCGCATTCTCCCTAAAAAGGCAATGGTAAACGCAATCTTTATAGGCCCAACGAAACCCTTCTCCAATTAAAAACGACCATACGGCATACGGCAAAATGGCTATTCGTCGGGGCGCTCGACGGCAGCTTCGTCGACCTCGGCCTCCATCTCGTCGTTGACGGTCTTGGTCTTGCCAAAACCGTCCATCGCCACACCGTCAAAGCCCTGCAGCCACGCGTCGGCATGTTCCTGCCAGTAAGCTGGGACCTCACGCTCCTTGCCATCCTTGCGCGCTTGGGCGCCGTACATCCAGGCGTAGGTGGCGCGTTCCTGATCTTTCTTAGGCATGGCCATTTGCATCATCCTCCCGGAAATCCAGCAGCCTTGCGTGCCGCAGCTTCTCTTCGCCTTTGAGGGTCTCGACCCAGCCAACCAGTCCGGGCTTCAGCCACTCGGCCTTTTCCTTTTTATGTCCCTTCGGGACCGGGCCGCCAACCTTGCCCTGGACACGATCCCCAAGCGCTTGCCGCTCATCGGCATTGAAGTTGACGAGTGCGCCGCCTTTGTAGAGGCCCTTTTCAGCCATGATCACCTGGGTAGCTTTGCCGCGCTCGCGCTGTGCACCGATGATTTGCATTTCCTTTTCCTCAAAGCACTTGATCTTGCGCCAAGCGCTCGTTTGCCGCTGCGATATGGACTGCCCTTGAGCTTCGAGACCATGCCTTCTAGCCCGTCTCGTCGACCAGGTGGCAAACGGCGTCACCAGTGCGGCATCGCTCCGCTGAATTGAATGCGCCCGCCGGCAGGGATCATTTCGTGCAGGATCTCGCCGCGATCTTCGGTCGGCATCCCGCGCAGGTCATGATGCGTGGAACCCTGCCGGTTGCTGACCGTTCTCCGTCAATGGAAGCCCCGAACCAACAGAGCCAAACGATCCTCGTGGTTGACGGCGACGTCATCGCCCGATGCGTCATCGCGGACTATCTCCGCCACTGTGGCTACAGGGTGATTGAGGCCCATTTCGCACGTGAGGCGCAACAAGCGTTGAACTATGCGGAGTTCGGTGTGGACACCGTCTTGTGTGACGTTGACCTGCCGGGCAACATGAACGGGTTCCAACTGTCGAAGTGGGTTCGCGAGAACAAGCCCGAGGTCAAAATAGTGCTTTCTGCCGCAGTAGAACGAACTGCGATCGCGGCGGGCGACCTTTGTCAGGAAGGCCCGCACCTTGCGAAGCCGTATGAGCCGGCCAACGTAGTGGACCATATCAGGCGACTGCAGCATGTTTGGAGCTTACGATCCAGGAACCCTGGTGCAAAGCGCAATTGATCTCTGTCCAGACGCCGAGAGGCTCGTCTGCATACCAATGGTGATTTAGCCCTGCGAACTGGACGCCGCTCAAAGGAAGAACGGCGTATAAGCCGCAGTCCTGCGTGCGGCCGCAACAGTGGACGGTTGTCCCGCGCAGGACGGAGGAAATTCGCCCTCCTGCCGCGGGCGGTGAACGGGATACCGTAGGAGCGTCAGCATAGCGCCGGCCACAGGACGGGACGCGGCACCGACTGTCCCCGTCCGGTAGTCCGCATGTTTTGGCCGAAGCCGACCGGCTGAGATCGTGCGCATTTTGGTTCTCGACGGTACGGCCGCTGATCGGCGATGATGCGAGGACCGAGTTGCCCGGAAGAAATCGATCTGGTCTTGCACCTTTTTTGCTTCCTCATTCGCGGGGCAGCTTGTGATTTTCCAGCCTGACAGACCCTCCCCTGTCTATAAGAAATTTCCCGACGCATGAGCGCACGTCCAACACAGTGCGGACTCCAATGCTCACCGGCAGCGCGAGAATGGTAACCACCTATCTTGAGGGGAGCGCCACGTGCGTAATCAACGATGCAGGCGCTGCCAACCTCGGCATCCCCGGGAATAGCAGGCTTATAAATGAATATATCGTTGATCAACGCTATCGCCGCAGCCGCCGGGAGATGGACAGACCGCGTTCCAGCTAGGGGGATCGATGTTCCAGGCTAAAGGCATTGGCATGCCCGAATTAGAAAAAAGACCTGAATCCCGTAAAGCAGCAACAAAATGCCGAAAGCTATCCAGAAGCCCGGTCGCGTAAGCAATGCCAGATCTTTTCTTAGCTGCTCCATTCACATCAACTAACATGGCCAAGCGTCGTTCCCGTCCGCTGGGGACAAATTTCAACTAAGCTGATCGGCTTCGTCGCATAATGGCCGCGCCACTGCGGATCGAGACACCTCAGCGCCCCGCATGAGCACGCGCAACTCGATCGGAGGCGCAAGGAGAAAGTTCGGAACGGTTCCAAGAACCCCAAGCAAATTGAGCGCCGCAGCGGACGATAAGGTTCACGCATATCCCGGCGAACATCCGCACAGCAATGGTCAACATCAACGGCAGAAGGGCGTCCGAAAAGAATCGCATCTCTGCGTCACCGCCTCATCGAGAGTCACCGCAGCGGCATCCTGAATACAGGTCGGCGATCCGAAGAGCATGCATTGCGCAAGATTTTCCAGATGAACTGATGCCGAGACCGGCCCAAGCGTCCACGCTAGCCTCCAGCCGGTCATTGCATGAGACTTCGAGAGGCTGTTCACAATTATCGTCCGCTCTCTCATTCCGGGAATGCTATTGAGAGGAACTCGCCGTCGAACACTGTGCTGCGGTAAACCTCATCGCTGATGATCCATAGATGGTGCCGCTCGGCAAATATGGCAATGATCCTCCTTGCCGAACACATATCCGCCGGGATTGTTTGGGGAATTCAGCAAGATCGCCCGCGTTCGATCTCCTACCGCTGAACGGAGAATATCCTCGGATGCCTTCCGCCGCGCATTTTGCAGCGATAGTTTGACGGGTCGGACCACTGCTCCATCGGCGCGTATTGCCGCTTCGTATGTAGATACCAAGGCTCGAGGCAAAGCACCTCGTTGCCAGCTCCGGCAACGGAAGCTTAGTGTGATTGAGCGGCCAGGCGGCCGGTCCCCAATTCGTTCGAATGATGCGCTTGCCTCGCCAATGTCGCATGGTGAGTCAGCCGGCAAACCAAAACACTCAACCGCCGGTTAGGCCCGGCCGCCTGATGCGCCCCACAAGAGGCTGTGCCGGGCCGTTCGTCGGGGCTTCTGCACCTGAGCGTTAATGTGCCCAGGCAACACACCATTGACGCCAAGACGTTGGCAAGAAGGGGAGCCGCGCAGTCCTCAAGAATAAGTCAGCAGGCACCTAGACCGATGTAGGGCCTTCCAATCGCAGCTCTCGGCTCCTCGCGGCGCCGGCGCCCTGGCATCGTTTGATTGAACGAAGACGCTGAGTTGAGCTCTCGATACAAAAGCATCTCAGTCCTCGTGCCTCAATGGTTCCGGGCATGCGGCTGCAGGGGATGAAGTCATGAAGTTCAGGGATTTGATCAGACGCGCCGAGGACAATGTGGAGAGGTCGTTCGACGATCTCGAAGCTGACTTGGCTGACGCTGTCGACCAGTGCCTCGATTTGGAGGATGTCGCCGACGTGCCAAACATGGCAGGCGACAACAACGAACAGGATGACAGCGCACCAAGCGAGGACGGTGCCGGCGACGACGATGATAGCTCGCCGATACCAGCGCATCGGATGACCTCACATACGCAGAGCCGAATTGCTGCCGTGAGCTCGTTTAACGGCTTGTTCCACGATGCCAAGCTCCATTTCGAGGAGATCAACGCAAAAATCTCCGAAATTACAAGCACATGTCAACTGACGTTCGAGTTTTTTCACATCCTTCACGCGGACATTCTCCGTGCGAACGAACTGGAGCTGGCGAATCAAAATCTGATCGCAGATCAAAGGAACTTGTCGGAAACACTCAATGACCTGAACAGACGGTACTGTGAGCGTCAAGGCACCATCGAGACATTGCAGCAGCGCCAGGCAAGCCTTGTTCAGGAGTGTGAAGTGCTCCGTGGCGCGTTGGCCGCGGCAAGGCTGGAGCTGGTCGAAGCGGCGAACACCACCACAAAGAACGAAGCGGAATTTGGCGACCTCACGAACATGCTTGCCGCCGCAAATGTCGAGGCCGACAGGCGCTCCCGAGAGAACAAACAGCTGCGTGAAAAGAATGTGAGCCTGTCTATTGACCTGGAAAAGGCCATGAAGCGGGAGGAAGAGGCACGGCATAGGCTGGATGCCTTCTCGACGATCCATGCCAACGAAGCTGCGCGAAATTCCGAAATGCTGAGTGCGCTCGGCAAGAGCGAAAAAGAGGCAATCAAATTGCACACCTCACTCGAGGTTGCGCAGGCGAAGTTATGGGAGGTGACCGAAGCAGCCAGGATTATGCAGGCGGACATGGATGGCGAGCTTAAACGCTGCCAGGCTGAGAACCGAGGATTGCGCTCAGAAGTTCAAAGCCTCCAATCGCGCTTCGAACTCGCCTCAATCGCAAACAACGAGGCCGCGGCCGAGATCGCCAGGCTCCAGCTACAATGGAGCGACGCCCTAGCGGAAAAACAGGTGACTGACGAAAGGTTGGCCGCACTCGCTGAGGAGGCCGAAACCAACAAGGTGAACCTTTCCAAGATCACCGCAGATTTTGCACAACTGTCCATGCAGCAGGCGTCCGATCAGATTGAACTCGATGTGAGACGGCAGGAATGTGAGGACTTGCGGGTCGAAATTGCCTCGGTCAATGCTCGGGTCAGGGAATTGCTGCCCTACAAGAGGTCGCATGGAAGCGCGAACGCCTTGCCGCATACATCTGACGTGGCAAATGTAGCGGTGACTGCAGACCGAACGGTGCATGCCGCACGCCGTGTCCGCCGGAGGTCCCTCGCCGCGTCGTAGGGGCAAAGAACCTCTCCTCGTGAGGCAATTGCCCCTGTCGATGATCGTGGAACGGTATGCGCTGTTTGTTGCGCAAAAGATGACAGGACACTAACGCTGTTGTCGGGCAGGACTTGGTGAGGCGGCCAGGAAAATCCTGTTGGGGCATCCTTGTAGCCGGGACAATGTCCCAGACGAGCCTCGCGCGTCGGCCGCAGGCGTCACCCCTGTGGCATCACGTCGCCTACCCTAATATGTCAGCAAGCACGCCGCTCACAGCCGCCATGTCATTCCCGGAAAGCCCTCGACATCTGGTCGGTAAGCGGCTTCAGCAGATAAGACCAGACGCTGTGTTCGTCCGTACTTATGTGAACCTCCGCTGGCATACCGGGTTTGAGCACTTTGGCATCGGTCAGACAGGTGGACTTGTCTTCGACATTGATGCGCGCCGAGAAATAAGAAAGCTGGCGCTGTTGATCTTTTATCAGGTCCGCCGAGATGCGCTTGACAGACCCTTGGCAGGCAGGCGTAGTGCCGGCGTCGAAAGCCGGAAACCGGATCGAGACCCGCTGACCAGGACGAACGTCATCTATGCGCGACGGCGCAATCAGCGCGTCGACGACAAGGTTGCCGGTGTCAGGGACAATCATCATGAGAACCTCGCCCGCGGCAATCACGCCGCCGATCGTGTGAATGGAAGATTCCTGTACCGTTCCCGATTGCGGAGCGCGGATGGTGGTTTTGGCCAGTTCGTCCTGTGCCACAACCTTGCGCTCGCTGAGTTCGGTTTGCTTGGCTTCCGTTTCACGAAGTTCGCTCGTTACGTCACTACGCCTTTGTTCATCGAGCTGAAGAATCTGCAATTCGGTCTCGCTGATCCGGGCCTGCGCCTCGGCAACTGCCGCCGCGAGGCGCCCTGATTCTCCGTGCGCCCGGGTGGCATCCAGTCTGATGTTGCTAAGTCGCTCTTTGGACACCAGTTTCTTTGTAAAAAGCGCCTGTACATCGACAAGATCGCCATCCAGCAGGACCACGGATTGTTCTTCCGCGGTCTGTTGCGCCTTGAGGCCCTCAACTTGGCGTTCGAGTTGCTTTGAGCGGCTTTGCAATTGTGCCTTCTGCCCGTTGAGGGCCGTAGCGCGGCTGTCGAACAGCGTGCGCTCGCCGTTCACCAGCGCAGCCAGCTCCGGCTCGCCCATTCGCGCTTGAAGGCTGAACGGAAGCTGCATCTCCGACAGGCCTTGCCGCTCTGCCTCCAGCCGCACAAGCCGAACCGTTGCCCGATCAAGATCCTTGCTAATTATCTGCAGATTGGCTCGTGTCAGTGTGTCGTCCAACCGTGCCATCACATCGCCGGCCCGTACATGATCCCCGTCTTGCGCGAAGATGCCACCTATCGTGCCGCCCGTCAGATGCTGCACCTTCTTTATGTTGCTCTCGACCACCACGGTCGCCGGCGCAATTACCGCGCCAGCAATCTTGGTCAGACCGAGCCAGAGCCCGCCGCCGGCAAGCAACATAACCGTGACCGCCGCACCCAGGATCAGGTTGGCCCCGATTCCATCGCGCGTGCCCGAAATCGCGTTGCGCCGGCTCCCATTGCCGATCGGGGCCGATGGAGCCATCGTCGCCTCAGACAAAAAAATATTCCTCATGCGTGACCGCTCACCCCTTTGTGCATCGCGACGGCCGCTGCCGGGCGTTCAACCGGCGCAGCAAAGGGGCGGATGACGTTGGCCAGGACCTCCTCGCGTGAGCCGAAGGCGTGAAGCATCCCATTGGACATTACGAGTACCCTGTCGATGTTGGTAAGGGCAGAAGGACGGTGCGCAACTACGATGACGATGCCTCCACGTCTGCGCACTGCCAGGATCGCGCCGGCCAAGGCGGTATCGCCATCGACGTCCAGATTTGAATTCGGCTCGTCCAGAACGACAAGAAACGGATCGCCGTAAAGTGCCCTTGCAAGCCCTACGAGTTGCCGCTGTCCAGCCGACAAGGCTGTTCCTCCCTCGCCCATGCGTGTTTGAAAACCGTTCGGCAATCGCATTATCATTTTGTCGACGCCCGCTGCCTTGGCAGCTGCCAGCACGCCCTTGGCGTCGCCCTTCCCGCCAAATCGCGAAATGTTATCGGCAACCGTTCCATCAAACAGTTCGACGTCCTGGGGCAGGTAGCCAATATGTGCGCCAAGGTGTTCTTGGTCCCATTGGTCAAGCGAGGCGTCGTCCAGCCTCACCGTGCCGCGAAGTGGCTGCCAGACGCCCACCAGCGCGCGCACAAGCGTGCTTTTGCCAGAGCCGCTCGGGCCGACAACGGCCATTCCCGTCCCTGCAGCCAGGCGGAAGTTGACATTGGCTACCGTCGGTTTTTGCTGGCCCGGTGGCGCTATGGTCAGGTCCTCGACCGCAAGCTCCGCTTGGGGGCGCGGAAGTTCCATATGTTCGTCCCGGTCAGGAAAAGCGGCCAGCGCCGTTGCCAGTTGCGAATAGCTTTGCCGGAACGCGGCGAAGCCTCGCCAGTTCGCGATAGCGGCGTCAACAGGAGCCAATGAGCGACCCAGCAAGATGGAGGATGCGATGATCACACCTGGCGAGGCTTCGCCTCCTATCACCAGGTAGGCACCCAGTCCAAGAACGCAGGACTGCAAGGCCAAACGCAGTGCCCTAGAGAGTGCCCCGGTGGCGCCGACGACGTCGGAAAGCCTCTCTTGGTGCCGCAGATGTGCGTTATTGATCTCGCCCCAGCGGTGGGCAAGCCGTGCGGAAAGGCCCATCGCGCGTACGACTTCCGCGTTGCGGCGTCCGGATTCGGCGAGATTGCGTTGCGACACCAGCGTCTCGGACGCGCGTGTCACCGATGTGCGGCCAAGAACTTCCGCCATGACCGTGAGCAGCACGACAATGATCGCACCGCTTGTGGACAACAGACCGAGCGCAGGATGCAGGAAATAGATGATCAGCAGGTAAAATGGAATCCACGGAGCGTCGAATATAACAGTCGGCCCCATTCCGGAAAGGAAGCCGCGTAACTGATCGAGATCACGGAGGGGCTGTATCCGGTTCGCATCCTGCCCGCCGATGAGCGGCAAGGACAGCGAGAGGCCGAACACCCTCTGCTTCAAATTCCTATGGACACGATTGCCCACTCGAACCAGCAGGCGCAGCCGCACGAAATCCAGCAGCCCGTAGACAGCGTAAAGACCCAGCATTCCGATGGTGAACCCGACAAGCGTCGGAACGCTCTGCGAAGGTAAAACGCGATCGTAAATTTGCAGCATATAGACCGAGCCGGTCAGGGCGAGAAGGTTTATGACTGCCGAGAAGATGCCGACGCCTACCAGGCCAGGCACGGTCCCAAGCATTGCGCCTCGCAGATCCGACGAACTCCTTCCACCAGGGTTCATAGGCTTCGACCTCCCGTGAGAGATCGTTGCGCAAGCTCACTGGCCCCACTGGGCACCGACAATCTCTTGCTGTTCAGGAGCGTATCCCCTTAGCCTTCTAATATTACGCCCCACTAACATGCTTGGACTTTAGTCAAAATGTAGCAAAATCGTGGCGCTGCCCTCAGAAACCCGGAACCCACATGTCAAATCGGGGGAAAACTGCCGTTCCATGGTATTTGGGCGGGGCTTCATGCCGGGCGGAGCGGCCCAAGAAAACCACCCCCTGCCCTTTTTTCGGGACATTTTCGCGCTTTAGCGCTTCCTCGCAACAACCAGGAAGTGTTGCGCCAGCTGGCCAGGAACGCAAAGCCTTCTGC
The DNA here is from genome assembly GCF_000503035.1 of Mesorhizobium sp. LSHC412B00. Classification (NCBI taxonomy): domain Bacteria; kingdom Pseudomonadati; phylum Pseudomonadota; class Alphaproteobacteria; order Hyphomicrobiales; family Phyllobacteriaceae; genus Mesorhizobium; species Mesorhizobium sp. LSHC412B00. The sequence continues at coordinate 11,105 of NZ_AYWB01000017.1, forward strand.
AGGCCTTCTCGACAGGCTGCATCATCATTTCACAGAACCCTGGCAACAGGTTTCCCGGCCGAGGCAGGTAACCGTACGGTATCGTCTGCTCGACGGTGAATCCCGAGGCAGTCAGGAGGGCCTTGAACCTCGCCGCGCTCAGCGTGTGGCGAATTGTGCGTCCAGACACTCGATTGAGCAGCCGGCACGCCAGGCCGACGGGCGACGTCGCATTCATGTGAACGTTGCACACAAGCCGCCCGCCATCTTTCAGGTGCTCATTGATCGCTTTCAGTGCATGCCATTTCAGTTCATCCTCTGCGTTCAGGAAAAAACGAAATGCGGTTACCACATCGAACGTCATACCCAAATTCTCCCTTGTCAGGTCGACGTGACGCAAACTCACATTGGGCGGTACTTGAGCGCTGTCGAGCATAGTTCTGGAAACGTCGGCGCCAACCACCTCGCTGAAGAGGCCGGCGGCTACCTCGGCGATGCGACCTGTTCCGCATGCGAAATCGAGGCAGTTTCGGCTCGCTCCGCTCAAGGGGCGAAGAACGTTGAGGATCAGGGGCTTTTCGATGTTCTCCCAAAGCGCGCCATAATAGCCGGAACTGTGCGTTTTGTTGTAATGTAGGCCGTAGCCGGGCGCGCAATGGCTGGTCCTATAGCCGTCCGACACCCAGCCGCCCTGCGCATTGCTCTCCTTGCTGGACGTAAATTCCTGCCAATTTCCGGACTCACCGGCGCGCGACCTGGACCGCACAATTCGCGCTGACGGCATATGGGAAGCATAACTTGCAGACTGCGTCATCTGATCCGCGTTCGTTGAGGGTGTCAGGGTCGCTCCCTGGTTGAAAATGCGCCTCACCTTGGATCTCCGTTCAGTTGGGTTCGCCCCCCCGATAGAACAGTAAGCTCCGCACGGACTGCGCTGACGCCCTATTGGACTGCCACACTTTGCAGTTCACTGCTGAATCTGGCTTCGAGAGTATCCCCCGGCAGCACAATCGCATCTTCGTCAACCAACAGCTTGCGCCATTCATTGCCGATCTTGCGCACGATGGTCACCTGGGCCCGTACCGTTTCGCCGGCAATCGGCAATGGCTGTGTGGATGCTCCGGTCGGCTGCAGCTTCTCGCTGGCGGCATGGAGCCTGGCGGTGACATCCGCTAGCCGAGCGTTGGTGTCCTTCAGATCCGTCAGCAAGCCAATCCTTCTTTGATTGTCGTTGCGTTCGTGCTGTCTGACAAAGTCCTCCTGCTGGCGTCGCGCCCTCATCAGCTCGACCGAGGTTTGGAGCGCGCCGCTTGAAGACAGAAGCAACGCGCGCCTGACATCCGCGAGCCGGGTGTTGGTCAGATTGCCTGCATCGAATGCCTTCGTCACTCGCGCCAAATCTTGCTCATCCGCCTTCACGCTCTCGCCCTCGACTCGTTCGCGTTTCTGCAAAACGCCAATTTGCTCGGCAGCGTCCGTCCGGCCCTTCTCCAGAAAATCCTGCTCTTGCCGGAAATCACTCAGCGCAACCTTTAGCGCCTCTGCTTCAGCCTGAGCCATCGCGGCTACAACGCTCGGCGAAAGAGGTGATCCCTGTGGTGTCTTCTTGTCGAAATCCGCCTGGCCCTGAAGCTCGGCGCGAATGCGGGCAGCGTGAAGGTATTCTTTCGTGTAATCTCCCCAGAGCATTTCGTAATCGCGCTTGAGATCGACCGGATCAGGCCCGGCCTGGCCCGCCCGTGATCGCAAAAAACTGAAGCCGCCGGAAACGGCCAGCGCCTGCCGTACAGTCATGAGCGGACGGTAGGCCTGTTGTCCTGGGGTGAGCACATCGCCCGTTACATAGATCGGGCGATAGTCCGCTATGATTGCTGTGACATCGTCGGGCTCGACAGTAACTGTCTGCTCCCGCCCGTCAGTCAGACGCACGTGAAAAATCTTGCTTGGCAAGAGCTCTTGCATTCGCCTTTGCAATTGAGACGCCGTCAGGCCTGCGACCATGATCATCCCCGCCTCCGGAAGGGCGATATTGCCATCCATCTGGACTACGGCGCGCTGCGTCCGATCAGGGATCGGCGCTATTCCTATCTCGACCGTATCGCCAGGTGACAGTTGATAGGGCTCGACCTCGCCTGCGCAAGCCATCGAGGTTAGCGACATCATCACGACTGCGCCAAGAACGTATCGTCTACTGAAGGTCATTTGCGACAATCTCCTTCCGGTCGAACACCGGCTTCAAAGGCCATTCAACACGAGTAACGAAATCGTATACCGGGCCACCGGGCACGCCCCAGTTGCTGGACCAGACCACCTGGGTGCCGTCTGGAGACGGAGAGGCATGCGTCTCGCTCCAGTAGTCGAAGGGCGCGTTGTGCGTGTCTGCGACACGGCGGACCTCTCCACTGCCGTCTAGACGCAGCGCAATGACTTGCTGAGCGTAAGGCGCCCAATCCGGGTGCTGCGATAGTTCGGCTGGCGTGCCGCCATAACTCAGAAACACCCAGCCGGGCCTGCCGAGCGACCTGAGTGACGCATGCATGGCCTCGCCATATTTCATCAGCGAGGTAGCCTTGCCATCAGCCAAGCGGCGCTTGATCACCTGATATTTGTCAGGATCCGATTTGCTGATCCCGACATAGATTTCGCTTCCGTCGGAATCGACCGTCATGTCGCCATGGCCTGGTCGATGGTGCTCCATCCACTTCTGGCGCAATATGCCGTCTATGGAGAAGACGAAACTCGCTTCGATTCCGTCCGGTAATTGCTGGGAACACACTATGTTGATTCCGAGTGGTGAGATCGAGCAGGAGCCGGTTGTTCCCGGGAATTCGGCAAGATCGATATCGGGGAATTTCTGCCGTAGCTTTAGATCGTAGCCAAAGACCACCGCTCTGCCGTCATTGTTCGTTGCACGCACCGCAATCCGGCTGCCGTCGCGGCTCGGATTGCCTTTGTTGGGTCCAAATTTGAGGTTGGAGTACGCTGCGGAGGCAAACACGACGTCCTCATGATCGGTACGTGGCGCCCATGTCGCAATCTGCCGGCCCCCGACGCAGATCATCAACTCGGGATCGGTGGGATGCCATTCGCATTCGGTAGCGCGGTTGCGGTGGAACAAAGGCAAGTAGGTTTGTCCGTCGAGAAAGCACAGGCCACCGCAACCATTGGCGATCAGGAGCAGGCTCTGGTCGGCATTCCAAGCCTGTGCGCTTGAGTAACGGTGGGTGCAGTACTTCTTCCCGCATACACCTGCCCGGCCGAGAACGCCCGGTCTGGTGATCCGTGCGAAAACCATGCCAGACCAAGGATCCCTTGTTTCGTGCACATAGCCCGGCAGGTTGTCCACAACCGCTGTGGCCGCCGCCTCCGCTGCCTTGCTTTGACGGCCGCCGGCAACGTAGATGTTGGGAGATATGGCACCGGCAGCCAGCAACAGCGCCAACGCATGACGGCCGCCCAGGGTCATGTCATGTAACCCACTTCGCGCCGTACCCGGCCTTCACTAAGGCGCTCGCGCCACCACGTGATTGTTCGCTCCAGCCCATCGCGCAGGCTGGTCTGTGTCCGCCATCCAGTCTCACGTTCAAAGCGCGAGGAATCGGCGAGCAAGGCGCGAACTTCGGAATTTTGCGGCCTCAGGCGGCTTTCATCACGACGGACCGGCTTTTTGCAATCGGTCAACTCAAGAACAATGGCCAATACGTCCGAGACGGTCGCAGCGCGTTGGCTGCCAGCGTTGTAGGCGTGGCCGAACTCGAGCTGGGCGAGACCTGCGGTCAGGAACGCTGTCGCGGTGTCTTCGACATAGGTCAGGTCGCGGATCGGGCTGGTATCCCCGACCATGATCGCAGGACATTTCGGGTCGAGGACTTGCCGGATAATGGTCGGCACGATGGCGCGCTCACTCTGGCGCGGGCCATACGTGTTGAAGGGTCGCATGATGACCACAGGGACATCGAACGACCTGGCGTAGGACTCCGCCATCATGTCGGCGCCGATTTTGGATGCCGAATATGGTGACTGTCCCTGCAGGGGGTGTGTTTCGCCGATCGGCATGGTTTGGGCAGTTCCATAGACCTCGCTCGTCGAGGTATGGATCACCCGCTCCGTCTCCCATAGGCGCGCCGCTTCGAGGACATTCACCGTGCCTAAGATGTTGGTTTCCACATAGGACTGGGCAGCGGCGTAGGAGTATGGAATCGCAATAAGCGCCGCCAGATGAAAAACCGCGGCTTGGCCGCGCATGATCCGGTTAAGGAACGCACTGTCGCGGACGTCACCACGGACGAGCCTCAACTGGCTGCGGATGGTGTCCGGCAGATCGTCTAGCCATCCATGGCTGTCGAAGGAATTGTAAAGGGCAAGGGCTGTGACATCTGCCCCGTTGCGAACAAGCGCCTCCGTGACATGCGAACCGATGAATCCGTCCGCGCCGGTCACCAGGACTTTCTTTCCATTGTAGCTCATCACTGCGCATTCCTTTGGCTGTTTGGAACGCTTCCCTTGGATATTCAAACGTCGATCGGCGGTACCGGAACCCAACCGACCACTGCCAGCACTCCCCGCACCATCCACGCGAGGTCGGAGACGATGGTGCGTCGCGGATAATATGAGAGGTCCAGTGTTGCCTTGGCGGGGAACATGACCTCCCGGTAGAACACGATCGGATCTACGGATTGGGGGAAGTAATGCGCTTCGTGCCGAAAAACGACCTGGGCTGGTCCCAGCAGGCCTGGCTTGTATTGCAGCACGGCCCTAAGCTCGCCCCGGAAACAATCGGCGAAAGCCAGGCTCTCGGGCCGTGGGCCGACGATCGCCATTTCGCCTTTGAGGACATTCCACAGCTGCGGTAGTTCGTCCAGCTTCGTCGCTGCGAGAAAGCGGCCAACGGTGGTCATGCGTGTATCGCCCACGACCGTCAGCGCAAGGCCTTGAGAGCCGCAGTTCACACCGAATTTGCGAAATTTGTACATGCGGAAGGTTCGGCCGCCGGCCCCGATGCGGGTCTGAGCGAACAAGATCGAGCCACCGCCCTCGAGCAGAAGCGCTCCGGCGATCAGCAGCATCAATGGCGCCAATGCGACGGTAGCGATGCCCGCCACCGCAAGATCGATTGCGCGTCTCGCAAAGCCGTGATCAGGATTGGGAACGAACATCCGGTGAAAGGCAGGGTCTAACGCATTCATGCAGCAGTTCCTCTTTGGGCGCCTGCTTTGAGCGCGCCTGTTTTGAGCGCGGCTGCCAGGGCAGCCACGACTGATTCGGCGGCGGCGGAAGTGATCTGGGGGTGCAGCGGAATTGTGAGCTCTCGCTCAGCGAAATCCTCTGTTCGGGGCAAACTCACGCCGGGAAAGCGCTCGCGGTAGAACGTCATTTGGTGCACCGGCGGGTAGTGGATGGTGGTCTGTATGCCCTGTGTCCGCAGCTCGTCGATGACATCCTGCCGGCTCGCGTAGCGCGGCAGGACGATCGGCATGATGTGGTAAGCCGACGTCCGGGGTTCGCTAAATGGAATGACAATGGCTGGGCAACGGTCCGCGATCAGGCGTCGGTACAAGACAGCTATGATACGCCTGATTTCGTTCCACTCTTGCAGGTTCTGCAACTGAACCAGCCCTATTGCCGCTCGCATCTCGTCCATTCGGTAGTTGAACCCGAGCATCGTGACATCATATTGCGGCGTACGACTGTTCAGCCGCTGATGCGTCCCCGTGGTCATTCCGTGCCCGCGGGCCAGGCGAACCCTGTCGAGCAGATCGGGGTCACGTGCAATCACGGCGCCCCCTTCGGCCGTTGTCATGTTCTTGTTGCCATAGAAGCTGAACGCGGCCGCGGCGCCGAAGGTCCCGACTTCCCTAAGCCCGGGCGCGTGCGCAGCGTCCTCGATGATATGCAGCCCGCGAAGCCGGGCGAACCGCTGCCATTGTTCCCGATCGGCGAGATACCCGGCGAAGTGAACGAGAATGACCGCTTTCGTGCGCGTCGTGCACCGCGCTTCGGCTTCCGCAACCGAGATCAACGGCACGTCGACGGACTCGATGTCGACGAAGACCGGCGTCGCCCCTACATACAGCACCGCATTCGCCGTCGCCACGAACGTCAGCGAAGGAACCAGTACTTCGTCGCCAGGGCCGATGCCCAAAGCATGGAGGAGAAGATGGAGCGCTGCGGTGCAGGAACCAACCGCGACGCAATCTCGCGCGCCATGCATGCTGGCAAAGGCCTGTTCGAACTCTCGTACCCTGTCCCCCATCGTAAGCCAGCCGCTATCAATCACCTGCGACAGGGCTGCCTTCTCTGGCACGCCTAGGATCGGGGCGCTCACCAAGAGCATCTTGACCTCCTGAAAGCCTTGTTAGTGGCTAGACCTCTGCATCAGACTTTCATGCGGCTGCAGCGGCAGCCGCGACCTCGATTGAGGACGACTGATCTTCCCAGGCAATTGCCTGTGCATTCTGGAAGTCATCGACACGACCGATGTCGAGCCAAAGACCGTCATGCTTGTAAACATGCACGGTCGTGCCGCCCTGCATCATCTGCAGCATCAGGTCATCGAACCCAAATGGGATCCCGGACGGAATGAACCGCAGGACATCTGGGTTCATGCAGTAAATCCCCATGCTGACGAGATGGGAAAGCGTCGGCTTTTCCCGGAAGAGCTGGACGGTATTGTCGATCTCGTCGATGACGCCGAAGTCCATCTTGATATGACGGCATGCCGTGGCGATCGTAACGGGATCCCTATGCAAGCGGTGCGCGGCTACAAACCGGCTCAGGCTTAGATCTGTGAGGACATCGCCGTTCAGAACGACAAATGTTTCGTTCAGTTCATCCCTAATCAGAGAGAGAGGTCCGACGGTGCCGAGTGGCTCCATTTCCTGGGTATATTTGATCTTCAAGTTCCATTGCGATCCGTCGCCGCAGACGCTCCGGATCAAATGTCCTAGATACCCTGTCGTAATATATACCTCTTCAATGCCGTTGCGCCGCAGCCACTTCAAAAGCAACTCAAGAACAGGCCTGGCCCCTATCGGCATTAATGGTTTCGGCAGGACCGATGTAAACGGTCGAAGGCGCGTACCCATCCCACCACATTGAATCACCGCTTTCATTCGATCCTCCTGATCTGCAGTTGGCTTTGTTCGGGATCGGTGTTCCATTGTCCGGCCAGGGCACACCCTCAAATCCGGCCAAACCTCGGCGGCAATCCGAACATCATATGCGAAAAGGTATGTGACAGCCGGGGCGGCTGTCGTCGTGCATTCGAATGGTAGGGATTCAAAACGTTCAAGGTATTAGATGGCCACGAGATCAACAGCCTACAGAAGCGCGATTGGGCACTGATCATGACGCCGATAAAACGAAAGCAGTTGCTTTCAAGAAAGCTGCGATCCGCCAGGGCCGGACCGGCCTACAGGTCCGGCGACAGCGGGTGGCGACATAACAGACGCCACATGATTACGATGGTCCTGAACAGCTGGCTTGGACCCAGAGATGGGAAACCGGCATCGTTTTGCGGACAGGCACCGCACGCCAGGGTTAAAAATCTATGGATGAGCTTCGCAATTTAGTATTATATTAGACGTTCTGGATGTGCGTGGATGGGACGCTGCGGACATCACTGTGATGCGTTGACCAGTGGATGGCCGCCATTTTAGGACCACCACGGATTGTCGATCATAGGCGAATGGGAGGTTCCAGCGGGTTTTCTCGTCGGGAACCGAGTAACGCGTTGGGGTAGTTGCATGGCTCGGATCGTCATTGCCGACGATCACGGCTTATATCGGCGTGGTCTCCGGCTGGCACTCATGGCTGGAATTCCAAGCGCCGAAATATTCGAAGCTTCGTGTTTCGATGCCGCGGTCAATCTTTTAGAGGAGCAGGCGTCCATCGATCTTGCGATCCTCGATCTGAACATGCCTGGGCTGTTCCATCAGGAAGTGCTCAGCGACTTTATGGCTGCCTATCCTGACACTCGCTTTGCGATCGTTTCCGGGGATGATTCCCGCTCGGAGATACTGACAGCGCTTTCGATCGGACTTCACGGGTATATCGTCAAATCGCAGAGCGACGAAGAAGTCGTGCTGGCTGTAAACGAAATCCTCGCTGGCCGGATCTATGTGCCATCTCTCCTATCTCGAACGTCTGCCGACCAGAGATCGCATGCCCCCCCACCTCCGGTTCAAAATGCCAGCCGCCGGCACGAGGGCTCGGGCGACGTCGCTAGGCTGACGTCTAGACAGAAGGACGTCCTCAAGCTGATGGCAGAGGGGTACTCGAATAAGGAGATTGCCCGCAATCTGGACATTGCCGAGGCGACAACGAAAATCCATGCCGCAGCCGTGCTGCGTGAGCTTGGGGTTAGAAACCGTACCGAAGCAGCTGTGTTGCTCCAAAGCTGGCTGACGAGACAGGCGAGTTGACGTATGCCCCTCGAACCGGCCCGAGTTTGCTTGCAGGAAATCGCAGCAAAGGGCCCACACCATCGGTTAATTGGCCAATTCGGCTTCGACTTGGAGGGGCTCTATTGCAATCCAAATTCCTCAATTTCTTTGCGCGATACACGCAGCGAATATCGAAGGCCATCTTCGGTTATTTCCATATTCGGGGAATGCCCGACAAGCGGCGTGCTGTCCACACCGATTATCAGTGACCCGAACCCGCGGCGTACGACTTTTGAACTCTTCCGTCGGCCCGATTCCACCCAATCGAACACGAGGTCGTCACCTTCGTCCTCGGATGCAAATCGCCACTTAACTTCGAGCTTGCCATTCGGGTCACCCAGCGCACCATGTTTCACCGAGTTTGTCGTCAACTCGTGAAGGATCATCGCCAAGCCCTCGGCGGCGCCGCTTGGCACAGTGAGGGAAGGTCCACTGATCGTAATGTCGCGTGTCTCCTTGAAGGGCTGCAATTCCCGGTCCACGAGTTCATGGAGCATCCCTGACAGGTTGGCATGACGAGAAAGGATGCGATGGGTCGCCTCCAGTGTTCGAATCCAATCGATCAACATCTCCTTGTATTTGGCAACATCATTGTCGGGAATATCGATCATGTTGACCAGAGCTCTAATCACTGGAAACACATTGCTGAACCGATGGCGCTCTTCGCGCATTATGCGCTCGCGTCTCTTTACGGCGGCGCGAAGCAAAGTTGTTTGTCGACGTTCGGTCAGATCCGCCGCCACCCCGATGCGCATTTTGCGGTCGCCGTGCTCTTCCTGCCGTCCACGCAATGCAATCCAGCGTGTGTGACCATCCACTTGCCGGACGCGAATCTCGACGTCAAAGTTCAATGCCGATGAAGGCTTTGCCGAGGCGGACAGCTTCGGCCAGTCGACGGGATGGATTACGGCCGAGAGTTCTTCCAAGCGGCGGACTGGGGCCGGAGGCAGACCAAGGATGTCCCAGAACTTGCCGGAGCCGGCGACTGTCCCATCCTCAATGTCTATTTGCCATGTGCCCAGGCGCCCGGCAGATACGGCGAGATCGAGCCATTCCTTCTGAGCCCGAAGGGCCTCGCGTGCCGCTTGTCGCTCGGAAATATCGTCAACCACCACGAATACGCTCTCATTTGGCGCCTCGTCCGGCCGCGACGAAGACAGGGCCAGGTGAGCCCAAAATGCCGTGCCATCCTTGCGCAAAACGCGGATATCCGTCGCCGACGCGGTCCCATTGCCCAAATCTTGCAAAAGTTTCCGCACAGTACCTCGATCGTCGGGGAAAATGAGTTCCTCCAGCTCCAGTTGGGCAAGTTCCTTGTGCGCGTAGCCGGTCATCTCCAAAAGCCGTCTGTTCGACTGCAGCAGTTCGCCATGGCGATTGGTATTAGCAAAGCCCAAGGCGGCAGCATCGATGGCAGCGAGCCTCGCTTCTGCCACCCTGAGCGCGCCGTGCAGATCTTGTCGCAGGCGGTAGAACACGGTTGCGATCAGGCTACCCGAACCCAGAAGGAAGACGGCCCCGGTCCAGTCTCGACCAGTGAGGTGACCGTCCAACAGGTGTCGCATCCACAAGCCGGCGACCGCCATCAGAAGCGTTGCTGCGATGGCAACAAAACGGCCCTCAAGATACACGATGACAACGGTTATGGGGATAAACGCAACAAGCGGCAACGGCTGGCCGCCATATACCGTACTTATCGCCTCGAATGCTATCGATGCTGCAAACACCAAAAGCGAAGCTAGATGAGCCCACGTAGTGCTCGACACATTCGATTTGAGCCAGCGCAGGTCCGAACCCATGCGCAAAGACTACAACTTTCGGTCTAGTCCGTCGAGACTAGGCCGAAGGGGTGGCACCTAATCCCAATGCCCGATTGCCATGACTTTGCCGGCGAATAAAATCATGGTGTCAGGAGCGCTCTTCAGAAAGGTATATCCAAGAGACGCTGCGGAAAAACCATTCGCAGATTTCTCGCAGTATGTGGAAATTCAAGTTGAAGCAGCAACTTCATCAGATTTGATTTGCGTCAGTAGCAATGGGTTGGGTGGAAGCGATGACACTGATTGAAACGCGAAACGATGCGCTCGCAGGCAGGCAATACATTGTATTGAACGATACCCGCCACGAAAGGCCGATAAGCCTTGTGGACCGACCGGACGCAAGGGTCGGCGGATCTCGACGACGCAGCCTGGAATCCATCACCGGCATGCTTGATCGTATGGGTTGCGGCTATCTCGTCCTGGACCGAGACAAGAAAGTAATAGAATGGAACGCTGCCGCTCGGGACACCCTCGCACGCCAGGGCGAAGCAACTGATACAGCCGTCGAGCTTGCTGCCGGGTTGAGGCGGCTGGTCGCGAATGTTCCGGTCCACCTCCAGCCGGGCTCACTCTCATGGGTAGTGATCCACAGCAGAGGCGATAGGCCGGTGACCATGAACGAGACGGGGGTCGTTACGCCGGACGGGACAACCGTCGTCGCATTGCTGGACCGGGATAACAAATCGGCGGCCAACCCTCGCACGTTGCAAAGGATGTTCGGTTTGACCAGCGCGGAAACGCAGTTGGCGCTACGCCTGGCCCATGGCGACGCGCCCCTGGAGATCGCCCGCAGCTGGCATCTCAGTCGCACGACTATCCGCTCTCAGCTGGCCTCGCTGTTCGCCAAGACCGACACGAGGCGTCAGGCGGAACTAGTGGCTCTTTTGGGGCGCATTTCGGTTTTGCCATGAGAAATCGACTGCTGTCTGCATCCGCTTTGATTCAGACAGCGGCGGCCCGCATTGAGCGCGCTGTCGCGTAGATCACAAGGCCGGCGGCGCCATTTCCGACCGTTCAGGCGCTGCCGAGATAGCGCGGAACGCGGAACCTGGAAACGGGAGTGACTTGCCATGGCCGAAGCAGATTCGAAGGTCAACAAGCTGGCGGATATCGTTCACGCGCTGCAGGATGGTGCTGCGTCGAACCTTACGCACACGGGGCCGATCATCGTCACGGGCGCCGCTGGGTTCATCGGATTTCATGTTGCGTCACGCCTTTTGCGGCTCGGCGCCGAGGTCATCGGCGTCGACAACTTCACGCCTTACTACGACCTGAAGCTGAAGGAGGCGCGATTTACACGGCTCTGCGCCGAGCCGAGGTTCACGCCGATGCGCTTCGACCTGGCGGACCGGTCGCTGGTGAAAGCGCTGTTCTGCGAATTCCAGCCATCGCACTTCGTGCATCTGGCCGCCCAGGCCGGGGTACGTCATTCGCTCGTGGACCCGCATGCCTATGTGGAGTCAAACATAGTCGCGTTTCTCAACGTTCTGGAGGGCTGCCGACACGCCGGCGTCAGCCATCTCGTTTATGCCTCGTCGAGCTCCGTATATGGCGCCAATCGACGCATACCCTTTTCCGAGCATCATGGTGCCAATCATCCGGTGAGCTTCTACGCCGCCACCAAGGCCGCCAACGAATGCATGGCGCATTCCTACAGCCATCTGTTCGGCTTGCCCGTGACCGGACTGCGCTTCTTCACCGTCTATGGTCCCTGGGGCAGGCCCGACATGGCTGTCTATACTTTCACCCATGCCATCGCCGAGGGCCGAACGATCGAAATCGCCAATGCCGGGCGCGTATGGCGGGATTTCACCTATATCGACGACATCGTAGAGGGGGTTGTTCGCGTGCTCGCCAAACCACCGTGTCAGGATCCCGGTTGGGACGGTCGCGCTGCCGATCCTGCCACCAGCTCGGCGCCGTATCGGCTGTACAATATCGGCAATGATCGGCCGGAAGAAATCAACCATCTGATAGCGCTCATCGAGACGGCGCTTGGTCGCCGCGCCGTTCGCGTCAACGTACCTTTACCGCCAGGTGACGTCCTGGAAACCCGCGCCGATGTCAGGGACCTGCGCCGCGCCGTTGGCTTCGCACCGGCGACAACACTGGAGGACGGCGTGCAACGTTTCGTGGAATGGTATCGGGAATTCCATGCACGCCCTGTCGGACAGGTGCGACCAGCTGGCCTTCCGGCAACGGCATAGTGAGCACAACAGCGGCATTTCCTTGGTGTGGCAGGGTCGCGGCTCGCCTTCAATCCGTCTTGGGATACGCCGGCAATGGAAGGGACCCAAGCTGCCGTCCTGTGCCGTGCCCGACCCCCAAAAGGCGCCGCGCATAGCGGGTGAGCGGCTTCTCGAACAGACGGTGGATGATAAATGCCACGCCCACGGTTATCGCCAAGGCGGAACCGATGAAGGCCCACGGGCCGAGTACAAAGATCAAGCCTGTACGCCAGAACAATAGGCGCATGGCGCGGATCACGAATGGATGCATGAGGTAAAGAGCGTATGACGCATCGCCAACGCCAGCGGCCCACCTCGCCGCCAGGCTGTCATGCCTCAGTTTACCCGGGGGTGCCAAGGCAGCACTCCAAACAATTAGAGACGCCGGAATGCCATACACGACAGAGCGACCAAGGCCGGCCGAGATATCAGGAAACGCCGCCGCAAGCATCAGGGCACCCAGTCCCGTTGCGGCGACACAGGCCCTGATTGGGCCGGAAGGCCGCAGGCCCGAGGCGCACATGACCCCAATCATCGCGCCGAAAGCGAATTCGAGGATGATCGGATTGGTCCAGAAACCCCAAGGCTCTGGCAAAGGAGCCGCAAGAGCGCCCAAGAGCACCATCCCAACCAGGATCGTGAGCAGGACCGTAACTGCCCACCGCATGGGCAGCACGATCGTCGCCGTGAACAGCGCGTAAAACAGCATCTCATAATTGAGCGTCCAACCCAACTCGTAGACCGGCTGAACGACGCCGTCAGGGCGACCGGCCGGAACGAATAAGTAGGATTCGACTACAAACCTGAAATCGACGTAGCTCTGGTTGAGAAGATTTGGGGCGGCCACCGCTACCGCAATGTAGAGCGAGGTGAGCGCCCAATATAGCGGGACAATTCGCGCGATCCGGCGGGAAATGAAGAGACGCGCGCCCCCGGGCTTTGCGAACAGCTGTCGCGACGTATGCACCATGATAAGCCCGGAAATCACGAAGAAAATATCGACTCCAGCGCTCCATGGTATCGGATTCCAGCTCTGAAAGGTGCGACCGGCCTGTAATTCCAGGGTGGCCGCATCATGCTGGGCGTGTCGCAGCGCGACCGAACTAGCCGCGAGGGCGCGCAGGACCTGGACCTGGGTGAGGGTTTCGCGTTGGCTGCTCTCGACAGGCGTCGATCTCTCCGAGCGACGGCGCACTGCAGGCGCCGAGGCGCTCGCCATTCGGGCTTGTTCCATGGATGCTCCGCAGATTGTGAGCACACCCTGGGGCGCCTCCGAAACTGATGCATCCTTCAAATGACGGACACAGCCCGCGAAGTATCGGCTGCCCGCGCGGGTGTCCGGAACAGAGATACGCCGAAGCGTCTGTGCAGCCCTATGGCCTTTGTGCGATCCGGGCTTCGTGACTTCCTGCCCGAACGACGGCAATCACCGTAGCCAAAACAGTGCTCTCATTTGCTCGCCCTCAAGAACCAATGCCATTGACGGGCATCGACCGCGCTCGGCCTGATCGACAGCAAGGCAAAAACCAAGCCTGGCATGATTTTCAGTCGCTTGCGGATATAGACGGCCATGGCAATGCTCCAGATGCTCAGTGCAAGTGCCACACCCACCGCAGCGCCAAGCAGGCCGTACACCGCAACTCCGGCTGCACAGGCAATTATATTGGCCACAGCACCCGCTACCATCGTCGTTGCCGCAGCCCATTCATTTCCAGTCATGGTCAGGAGATTCTGTTGGGGCCCGCACAGCGCGACAAAGACATATCCCAAAATCAGAACCCGTGCGATCGGCGCTCCCGCGCTATAACCCTCACCGAAATAGCTCAAGAACGGCTCGACTATCACCATCATTGGGACGGCCACCAGGATGGCACCGCCAGCGGAAAGCAGGGTTGCGCGCGCGAACAGCTGTTGTAGGCCTCTGCGATCGCCTCTGACGTAGAGATCGGCTGCTGTTGGCGAAAACATGGTTGCCACGGCGATACGGGACAGGCCCACGAGCATCGCGACATTCAAGGCCAGCGCGAAAATACCCGCTTCAGCAATATGGCTTGTCCAGCCCAAAACCAGGACTCCTGCCCGACTGACGAAAACATCGAGCCCAGTGATGAGCATGAGTGGGGGGACGGCAAGCCACCATTCCCTCGAGGCATAACTTGGCTTGGCGTGTCCCAGGCCGGGTGGTTCAAACCTCCTCGCGATGATGAACACCAGCGCCGCTGTGAAAGCGGAACTCACAAGCACCGCCAGCGTCACCGAGGGCGCATCCACTGTTCGAAATCCCGACAATGCCAGGAGCGCTACCAACACGAGCAGGAGCCCGTCTCGCATGATGCGCTCCGGCAACAACGCCGAGACAACGCCGCCGAAAGCACGCACAAGCGTGGCTCCGAGAGCATAGGCCGTAACCAAGGGCACAGCCATCATGCCGAGCACGATGCTTGTCTCAAGCCCTCTTTCCGTTGGATCTGAAAGGAACAGGACGGACGCAGCGCCGATCATCCCGAACAAGGTTGCCGCTATCAGCGATCTCTGCAGCGCAAATCTTATCACCCCGCGGGCTAGATCAAGCCTGCCACTGGCCCTATAGGCCGGGAGGAAACGCAACAATGATACATTAAAGCCAAGCGTTGCCAGATAGGCGAGCACTGACGTCCAAGCCTGAACGTAGGAATAGATGCCGTAGTTGTGAGGTCCGATAAGGCGTGCAATTGCCAACTGTGCAAGACTGGTCAAACCAGCGCCACCAATATAGATCAACAAGGCGAATATGCTTGCCCAAGCCAGCCGCGAGCCCATGTCCTTGTTGCGCGGCGGTGCGGTTGCTGAACCAGTTACATCTGCGCGATGAGCCGGCAACTCAATTTGCTTTTCGCCGACCGACCTATCGAAGCGCGACAATGCAGAAAGTATTTGTCTCTCAATCCGACAAATACTTTTAAAGGTCGATGGACCATCGGTGTTTTCGACGGAGATGATTTCCCGGCCAGATGTTGTCAGGAGGTCATGCATCGCTTCAAAAACGGCGAATGAGCGCATGTTAACGTTCAAGTCGGCCTCGAAAATCCGTTCCGCCGGCGGCTCAAGCTCCATCCGCCGACGAAGGCGACTTTCCACGACCGCAGCTGGCACCAAGAGCCTGACGGTGAGATCGGCCGCCGGTGCGAGGCTGAGCGCCTTTTCCAGCGCTCTGGGGTTGGTGCTCCCATTAAACATCGCAAGCGAACCAATCGCTTGAACATATCCTTGATCGAAAATTATAATTTCGGGCGATTGCTCCGCAGACTTCCAGCAACGCGAAAGGTGCAGGATGTATCGCCAGATTCGCGCGCGCCATATTCGGTTTTTTGGCGGTATCATCCTCACCATTGCAAAGGAATTGGAAATATCATCGGCTCGCCCTGCCGAAAAAAGCAGTATTCTGGCTGTTGAAAACATCGCCGATACGATCCGTGATATGAACAGAAAGATTCCGAGATCATATTTGGCGGCCCTGGTGCTTGGCTTGTAGCTGAGAGCGACCTTGGCGTGATAGCCTTTCCCGCGCAGCTGCTGCGCAAGCGCATGTGCGAAGGTTGTTTTGCCGGATCCTGGAGGTCCGAAAAATTCAATGATCATCGTGTAGCTGGCTCGATTTAGGGGCGCGATCGCTCCCTGGACCTTCTGTTGAAGATCGCACACGCATCTTCAAACCCTCTCCAACAGAAGATCGGCGTTGTCTCCGAGCCTGGAGCCGGCTAGCCTCTTCAGGTTCACCCGGGTGAGCACACTCCCTACTGGAACGGTGGCGGATCCGCCGGCCCCTATTGCATCCAGAGCACCACGGGCAATGCTGCGCCTCGTCCTTGCCCAGCGAACGGCAAAAAGCACCGAATCGGCCCAGCGCTTAAGCAGCCTGGTTTCAGGCCCCCCGAGGCCCAGGGGACCGTTCATGATGACCACGTCGTAGGCCGAACGCAGCTCCTCGGTGAACTGACATTTGTCGACGGTGGACAGAAGCGTCAGGAGATCATCGGAAGGTGCTGGAGCGGCCATGAGGTCGATACCGATTTCCGGCATCCTCGTGATTGCATCCTTCAGCACGCAACGTTCATTCACATAGTCGCCGAAGGAGTTCCGGGCCTTGTCGGTGCTGAATTCACCACGAAACCCGTTCGTGAGCCGCACATCCTTGCGATCGAGATCGAGGAAAAGCACTCTTCCTCCCAGCCGCGTTGCCGCCAGCGCCAGGCTCCATGCCAACTCGGTCTTGGCATCGTCCTGGATGCTGGATGTCACGAGAATGATATGCGGCGGCTGTCCCTTTCCCTGAGTTGGCGCCGCAGTGACGAGCAGCGAAGTCACGGCGCGGCTGAACGGCAAGTTCTGCTGGCTCAGAACCAGATGCCGCAGCTTTCTGGCGTTAAGTCCCGCAACCCTGGGAAGCAGTCCTACGCACGGGACCCCAAGCTCGGCCTCGGCTTCGGCTTCACTGCGCAAGGTTTGGTTGAAACCGTTGCGGACCAGGACAATGACCGCCCCCATGAGACCAAAGACGACCATGCCGGGGGGAATCAGGAAAATCGGCGACAATGTCACGGGGGTCGACGGCGGCCAGGCGGTCGAAAGGACCGCTACGCCTGGCGAAGGAGCGGCGATGCGACGTATCAGATCCTGCTGCCGGCTCAGGAGTTCGTTGTAATGCTGCGTCACGATGGCTACCCTAGGCTCAAGG
This sequence comes from Mesorhizobium sp. LSHC412B00, assembly GCF_000503035.1. NCBI lineage: Bacteria > Pseudomonadati > Pseudomonadota > Alphaproteobacteria > Hyphomicrobiales > Phyllobacteriaceae > Mesorhizobium > Mesorhizobium sp. LSHC412B00. The sequence continues at coordinate 28,290 of NZ_AYWB01000017.1, forward strand.
GAACGCAGCCCCGAAAGTTGGCTCGCCGTGTCCGCCACGGCCGCGTCGAGCATCGCCTTGCGACTTTCAAGAGCCGTAGCCTGAGACCGGTAGACATTTGCCTCGGCAGCGATTCGGGCAACGCTTTGCTCCATTTCGCGGGCGATCGCGTTGCGCAGATCGCCGTCGGCGGCGGCACCCGACTGGCGTGTCACCAGGTCCGTCAACACGGGCGACCCGATTTCTTCAGCGATGGCCGTGACCGGGGCGCCCGCCTTGCGCAGGTCCTCAATACGGCGAAGGCGCGCTTCCGACGCGGAAAGACTGGCTTTCGATAGGAATATCTGCCGGCCGAGTTCCGCTGTCTCACTGGCTGCGTTGTTGGCCGCAGTCTGATCGACGGCGCCATGCGTGAGCCGGTATGTCTCCAGCCGATCTGTCGCTCCGACAAGATCCCTTTGTACTTGCGGAAGGCTGGCGACTATCGAATCCAGATTAACCTGATCCGATGCCCGGCTTTTTTGTACCAGATCTTGAATGTAGACCTGGGCAAACGTGTTCGCGACAAGTGCCGCACGCGCCGGACTTGGATCGGTGAAGCCGATGGTGATGACGCGTGATCGCAGCTCTTGTCCGACCCTCATTCCGTTGCGTAGCGCCTTCAGTTCGGGCGCGTCCGCTGCGTCCGGATTTTCCGCCACCGTGTTATCCTGTCTCCAGGCCCTGCTCAGGAGATCGATGAGGAACGAGCCAGCCGCGGGCGGGACGGCATTGACGACGGTCTTTCCGTTACCGTCGACTGGTTGGGCTTTGCGGAGTGCTGCCAGGACCCGACGCAGGTGGCCTTGCGAGGAGAGCATCGTCAGATGATCATCGATGTTCGATTCCAGCGAGTCCTGGGCGGATGCCACGCCGCCCGAAGCACTGCTGCTCGGGGCATCGATAATGACCTGGGTAGTTGCCTCGAACAGCACCGGGCGGGTGAAGCCTGCCAGTCCGGCCAGGATGCCGCCCAGAAGGGCCATGGCAAGCAAGAACCATTTTCGCGTCGTCAGGATGATGACGAGCTGGTGGAAGGGTGACGATTGCGTTGGCTCGCGTGGCGGCCGCATCAAGCGCAGATTGGTTTCAAGTGTCCCAACTTCCATCTGCTTGGCGCGCGGACGCCGGGCGCGGTTGGCTATGGAACCTTCCATCTCAATCCCCTGTCAGTTCGATATGGTAAGAAGGGTGCGTGGCGACCGTCGATGGCCGCATGGCTTCGTTGCGCCACGCCTGAAACATGAGCACCGGCCACAGGTCGCGGAAATTATCTTGGCTTCCATGCAGATGATTGCGCCAGCATGCGTCGACCTTCTCACGGTCGATGACCCCGTCCCCGGAGCGGCCGATCGTGGCAATGATATCGGTTGCCCAGCCGCGCAAGGGCCCTTTCAACCAAGTCCCGACCGGAACGTCGAAACCTTGCTTGGGCCGGTCGACCAGTCGGCGTGGTACATAACGATCAAGCAGTCGGCGAAGCAACCATTTGCCCTTCCCGTTTCGGACTTTGGCACGGGCTGGCAAGCGCCAGGCGAATTCAACGACGCGATGGTCCAGGATCGGGCATCGCCCCTCGAGGCTGTTGGCCATGGTGGCTCGATCGAGCTTCACCAAAATGTCGCCCGGTAGATAGCCTGTCATGTCGGCGAATAGGAGACGCGAGAGCAGGCCGTCGAGCTTTGTGGTGTCGGTAGGTGCTGTCGACGGCTTGCGATGAACAAGGTCGTTGGCTGAAGATTTTGTCAGTTGCAGAAAGAGTTCGTCCTCATCTCGCGCCGCGAGCAGGCGGGCAAGGCGAGCCAGGCGGTCACCGCGCAAGCCATGCCGCATATTCGCCGAAAGCGGCAGATTGCCGATGATATCTTTCTGAGAGGCTTGGGCCAGCAACCCAGCCCCCGATGCCAACAGCCGGCGAAATGACAATGGCAGCTCATGCTGCTTTGTGAGGCGGGTTGCCAGGAAGTGTCGAGAATAGCCTGCGAAGCACTCGTCGCCGCCATCGCCTGAAAGCGCCACGGTTACGTGTTGCCGCGCGAGGCGCGACACCAGCAGCGTCGGTATCTGCGATTCATCGGCAAACGGCTCGTCCCAAATCCGGGGCAGCTCCGGAATGACCTCAAGCGCGGCAGCCGGCGAGAGATGAAGTTCCGTATGATCGGTGCCCAGATGCCGAGCAACCGCGGCCGCATGGGGAGCTTCATCAAACCCACCTTCCCCGAACGCTATGGTGAACGTCCGAACGGGGTTTCGGGACTGTGCCTGCATCAGGGCGACGACAGTCGAGCTGTCGATCCCGCCCGACAGAAAGGCGCCCAGCGGCACATCTGCAACCATTCGTTCCTTGACGGCCAGTCGGAGCAGGCTGTCGAGCTCGGTCGCGAGGTCCTCGTCGCTGGCGGCTATCGGATCGCGCTGTCCCTTGCCGGCGACATCGGCCAGCGACCACCAAGGGTGAATGCGATGCGCAAGCGAACCGGTGCCTCGGGCGTTGGCGAATTGCGCCGCAGTGACCGACAGGACTGAACCAGGCGGCAACTTGAACACGCCCTGCCAAATGCAACGGTCATCCGGCACCCAGCCGTTGGAAACCATCGTCGTCGCCGCATCGACATCGAGTTCCGGGGTGAAGCCTGGGAAGCAAGTGATCGCCTTCAGCTCCGAGGCGAAGACAAGCGCGTCACGTGTCAAGGCGACATAGAGTGGCTTCTTGCCCATTCGGTCGCGGGCAAGCTGAAGCGTTCGGTTCTCCAGGTCCCACAGCCCGAAAGCAAACATGCCAGCGAAGCGCGCGAGGGCTGCATCAAGGCCCCAGCTTTCGATCGCGCACAGCATGACCTCCGTGTCGCTGGCGCCGCGGAAATGATGGCCCGCCCCTTCCAGTTCACGGCGCAGATCGCGAAAATTGTATATCTCGCCATTGAACGTGATGACATACCGACCGCTCGCGGAGAGCATTGGCTGGCGACCCGCTTCGGACAGGTCGACGATGGCCAGTCGCCGGTGGCCGAAGGCTACCCCCCCTTCACGGCTCACCCAGAAGGCCTCACCGTCAGGTCCGCGATGACGAAGCGTCGTCGCCATCGGTCCGATGGCCCTGAGCGCACTTGCGTTGGCTGCATCGGGCGCCAACAAAATTCCGGCGATCCCACACATTCTAGCATCTCCTCTGGCGAACAATCGCGGGGATCGCTTCCGGCGTCCCGGCGGCAAGGCAGAGGGTCAGACAGAACCACACGATCGGATGGCGGATGACCAAATGCGGAGCACTGAAAACGGCGATCGATGCCACGAGCGCCACGAGAGCGTCCAGCTTCGCCCGCCAGGCGGACAACGCAGCCGAGCCGAAGATCCACATCAGGGCTAGAACCGAAATCAGGCCGCCCTGAGTGTAGAGATCCAGGATGGTGCTGTGCGCCTCGAAGGGCCGCGGCAAAAACTGTTGATTGACCACGGGCGGACTATCTAGATGCGGGCCCGGACCCAGTCCAAGCGATCCCGATCGTGCCCCCTTCTCCAAGGCTGCATTCCAGAGGTAGAGGCGAAGCGCCGCGGTTTGGGCAGTCGCTTCCCCGCCCTTGTCTTTGGTCAGGCTCTTGGCGAAGTCTTCGGCGCTGGAGGCCTCGCTGAGGGCATAGGGCGCTATAGACAGGGCCAGCGGCAGGAAGCCAACGGCCATCAGGACGGCAAGCTGCCTTGAAAGGCTCGCCTTATTGCCGTCGCTCGCCAGCCAGGCCCGGACCCGCAGCCCGAGAAGGATCAGACAAGCCAGGACCGTGGTATAAAGGTAGGTATCGCTTTTTGTCAGCCTTCCGACGTAAACGGTGAATATGAGGCTGCATAGGGCAAGGCATCTTCCCCATTTATTGCTGGTGGTTGTGGCAAGATGCAAGGCCAGTGGACCGAGTAGGGCGCAGTAGAGCGCAAGCTGGTTCGGATTGTCGGACCACCCGCAGAAGCGGTCCCAGTACCAGGGTTCGACCCCAGCCTGATGGAGCCAGCCGAAACCAAGCCCTACCTGAATGATGAAGCCCGCATTCGCGACAGCAACCATCCACCAGGCGATACGACGCAAACGGAAAGACGCGTTGGGCTCCGCAGCGGCCAGACAGGTGACGCACGCCAACAGCACATAGGCCAGCGTGTCGTGCAACAACGGATCCAGGAACAACGTGGTTGTCAGAAAACCGATGATGTAACCCACGCCCATGGCAAGCGCCAGGATCAGCCAGAAAAGCCCAAGCTTGGCCAGTGCCGGCGTAACCTCCAGTTGGCCGCCAGCAAGGATTCGCGTCATCGACAGCATTATCCAGAGCGTGAGGCACAGTTCGCTGTAGCCGAAGGGCAGCCCTGGGATGCTGAGTTGCGCCGCGTAGGACATCGCGACGCCGAAGGCCAGAAGCGCATCACGCATCATTGCCGCGCCTCGCCCAGTCGATGGGGGCTCGGCACCGCCTCTTCCCTCGGATTCGCCTGCGCAGCTTGAACAAGCCTGCTGCGATATCTGCCACCCAGGATTGTCTTGTACAGGTCGCAATACTGGTCGATGACCCACGACAACGAGAACCGCTCCCGCACGAATCCGACGGAACGGCTCCCCATGGTCTTGCCACGGGCGGGGTCGGAAAGAATATCGACTATCCGGGAGGCCAAGCCATCCGCATCGCGCGGCGCCACGAGATAGCCGTTCCAGCCATCCTCAACCACATCGTTGCAGCCCGGCATGTTGGAGGCGACGATCGGTAATCCGGACAATCCCGCCTCCAGCAGGACACGCGGAATTCCCTCGCGATATTGCGTCGGAAACGCAAACAGATCCGCCATCCCCAGGAGGGCTGGAATGTCGCGCCTTGGCCCCAATGCGACAACGTGGGGAACATGGCGCTCGATATCGGCTCTGCTGACGGCAAACGGACCTTCGGAGTCTTGCGGGCCGACAAGTACGAAACGCGCGTTGGGCCTCTCGCGGATAACGCGAGGAACCGCCTCGATGAGGGTTGGAATCCCCTTCTGCCGCGTGAGCCGACCGACAAATATTATGACCTGGGCCGATTGTAGGCCAAGTTCCTCGCGCATCGTGGCAGCCGAAGGACCACGATACCTTGCCATCGAGAATGCATCGGGGTCGATGCCAGAACTCCGGATCAGTCGCCCTTTGCCGCGAGCCACCAGCCGGTAGCGCTCGAAGAAGGCCTGATCATCACTATTCTGGAAGACGGTCATGGCTGTCCAACGAGACGCCACCCCCTGAAGGCCGCAAAAGAAAGGACGCAATGCCAGGGCCCGCGGCTCCCGCGACGAGAATGTCCAACCAAGCCCGTTGATGGTGCGAACGACGGGAACGTGCCCGCGCACCGCCAGTGGAGTTAGGAGATTGGGCTTGGTGTCGAAACTTTGAATGATGTCCGGACGCAGTTCGGACATCAGTTCACGGATCGCGCTGACAGCACCCCATTCTGCACCGCCGCTGCCAAAGCGGTCGAACCCGAATCGGCGATGGGCAATGCCATGGGGGGAAAAGGCGGCTCCGAGATCACTCGAAACGGCAGTGACTTGAAAACCCCTTTCGCGAAGCGCCAAAAGAAACGGGATTCTTAGTCTATGATCCTCGCCTCCAACGCAAACCAGATGCGGACTCATCCTGTCGCTCCTGGATGCGATACCAATCGCTTAAAACAGCTGATCCTATCCGCGGTTTCCATGGCCGGTTTCATCGCCCCTGAACACACAACAGCCAGTCCCACGCTAGGAGGAGGCTTTCGTGCTGTCCTCGTCTGTTTGCATGAAGCAAGCTGATCAACGATGCGGCAATGCAGCCACAATCGCTGTCGCCTCGGTCAGTGCGTTGGATCATCCGGTCTGACGGTGCAAGGACGACATCTTCGCGTACGACACGGCGGGCCGGATATAAAAAAGGGCTGTGTTCGAAAGGTCCGCGCGCCGCGTTCAAAGCAACTTCCGCCCGCCTTCTCTCGCCGGATCAACATCGCGACCAGGCGGTGTGATGACTCGCACCGCCAGTTCTCCCGATCGCTTCGTCTGGAAACAGGCTTTCACCCGGTCTCTGGATATGGTCGGATCCACCAGCCGCATCTTCCCGCGGCTAGGCGACCGCGTTGAGGAGCATCGAGCGGCTGCAATGGGAGGCTTCGCCAGGACGCGGTTCCTTTTGCGGTCTGAGCTCGAATAAATCCTGCGGAAGCGCGCATTTGGGCGGTGGCTCGCGCAACCGAAGCGCGCATTGGCCGATTGCCGCCACTGCAAATGCGCAGGCGCTCCGGCAGACTTCGCTGCAATGCTTTCGTTGCAGGCTTGAGCGCCCGACATACTTGGATCATCTACAAACCTCTAACGCAAGCGTAACATCGAGGCTGTTGTGTTTTCCGGACGATGATCAAAGATTCTATCAAGGGACGCCGGTATTTGATTTGTCGCTAATGGATCCTTTCCCTAGGCAGGTGTGGGGCGCCTACCGAATCGGACGAAGGGTATGTCAATGACAACACTCCATTACGCCTCGGGCGGGTCGGCCTCCGAGGTCGCGAAAGCTGGATTCAATCTTGTTGATGTATCTTCCTTGGACCAGCTCAACGCCTTGCCGGCCGGCCAGAAAGGCCTAGTGTGGCTCAATGAAGCCGATGGTGCAACCTCCTCCTTTATCCAGAAGGTCACGCCCTTCATCGGCAATCCGAAAGTGTTTGGCTTCTTCCTCGTCGATGAGCCGGACCCGACCGGCAAATGGGGAACTTATGCCACCGCCGCTGATCTGAAGGCGGAGTCAGACTGGATCCACAGCCACCTGCCCGGCGCCAAGACCTTCATAACCATGATGAACATGGGGTCTTCCGCTAACCCCGACTTTTCAAACACATTCAATCCTGCCAACACGCATATCGACTATTACGGCTTGGATCCCTACCCGGTACGGACCGGAACAAGCACGATTGACTACAACATGATCGACAGGACTGTGGCGGCGGCCGTCGCCTCGGGCATCCCGCTCAGTCAGGTCGTTCCCGTGTATCAGACCTTCGGCGGCGGCGACTGGACGACCGACACGGGCGGTCGCTATGTCCTGCCCAGCGTTGCTCAGGAAAAGACCATGTTGGACCACTGGGCCAAGGTAGCGCCTTCGCCCGCCTTCGACTATGCCTATGCTTGGGGTTCTCAACAGGGCGACACGGCGCTTGAGAGCTCGCCGACGCTGCAGGCTCTGTTCCTTCAACACAACCAGAGCACCGCAAGCGGTCCTTCGGCCAGCGAACCGACGCCGCCGCCTACCAGCACAGTGCCTCCGCCCACAAGTGTCCCTCCGACCAGCACCGGCGATCACATTTTCTACGGCACGGGTAGCGCGGATGTGCTTCGCGGCACCGCTGGCGCGGACACGATGATGGGCCGCGGCTACAACGACACCTACTATGTCAACAACGCCGGCGACAAGGTGGTGGAACTGCGGCACAGCGGCAACGATAGCGTGCTGGCATCGGTCAGCTACGCGCTGTCGGCCGGCTCGCAGGTCGAGCATCTTGCGACCGCCAGCAAATTGGGAACTGCCGCCATCAAGCTCACGGGAAACGAATTCGCCCAAACCATTGATGGCAATTCCGGGAGCAACACTATCAACGGCGGTGGCGGGAGAGACGTTCTGACGGGACATGGCGGCAACGACGTCTTTGTCTTCGATTCGGCTCTCAAGGTCGGCAATATCGACAAGGTCACCGATTTCAAAGTGGGCCACGACAAGATCCAACTCGACCACACCGTGTTTGCCGGCCTGCATACAGGCGCCCTTCCCTCTTCGGCGTTTTACGCCGGCAGGGCCGCGCACGACAGCGGCGATCACATCGTCTATAACAGCACGACCGGCGCGCTTTCCTTTGACAGCGACGGCTCGGGCGGCGCACATCAGATCCAATTTGCCACTCTATCGCCACATCTGGCTCTGACGGCGTCCTCGTTCATCGTGACGTGACCGTGGGAACGTCAGCCTGAGCAAGATGGTCTGACGTTCTTGAATATGGCTGACGGAACCAAGAAGCCCGGCCGAGCTTGTACTTGGTATGAGCGCGCGCGGCATCGAATTCCTGCAGAAATGGGTAGAGGATAAGATCCCACTCTACACCAAGGCCGATCCGGCTCTTGCGGCGAAACTTGCGGACCAAGCAACGGCGGATGCCATCAGAGCGGGAATCCGCCCCGAGGAAATCTCTGAGGAAGTCGGAAGCATGTTGACGACCATGCTCGAAGTGCTCGATCAGCACGATTCGACATGATTGCGCGCTTGGCGGCAGATGCTGCCCGGCTTGGCGCCAAATGCATAAATGTGTCGTGGATCATAGGTCATGGGCCAGCCTAGGCAGCATGACCAACATGCTCTCCCAGAACGCGCGCGACGACCCCGTCCACGTCGTGAGGTTCAGCACCATTGACTTGTATCAACGGCCATCGGTCCTGGCGCAGGCACTCGCCGACCTCTCTTGAGATTTCGGCCTGCCTTAATCCTTTGTCCACGCCAAGTTCGAACAGCATAACCTCGAGGAGCGGTTGCTGCGCATGCCTATCCACAAGACGGCGGCGTAACGTTTCCTGGGGCGCGTCGAGTTGCACAACGAGATCCGGCCGCGGCAGGAACGCCAGGCACTCGCGGACCGCGTCGAGGCTTGGAGTTCTAGCCAGCACACCCAGCGCACACAAAGCCTGAATCATGCCCTCTTCGAAGATGAAGCAACCGGGCGACTCCCGCGCTTGGCGCCAGGACTGGCACAGTTGGGCGATGTCGACCTTCATTCGCCATGACCACACGCGGCTTCGAAGAGGGATCGATGCCAGAAGCCGGGCCGCGACACTGTCCTTTGGCAAGGTCGACAGCAAGATAGGACCGGATGTGGCAATCTTTTTGCCAATTCTTCCTATGCCATGGCGGATTTCCGGAGCGTCATCCTGGGCCGATCCAGGTTCAATCAGGCGATACCCATTTACTGTCTTCACATTGATGCCGTGTCTCGCCAGCCCTTGGCAGAGGCCGCGAAGCAGCGTGGTTTTACCCGCGCCAGGCGGCCCAAACAACTCGATGATCATATGCTCAAGCGTCTCCGAACGAGCAGTCATTCCCCTACGGATCAAGCTTAGCCGGATTTCAGATCACACCAACGTTCATTTGAATGATTGTTCCAGTCAGTGAATCTAGGCACCGAGCCCGGATTCTAGCGGAGATGCCGATCGCATCCGTTCGCCTGGGCAAGCCGTCTTGCGCTCCACGGAGCTTGCAAGGAAAAACGACCGGTGCTGGACACGAATGGCAAAACTTCTGAAGGACGCTCGGGAAGCGCTGGCTAGGCAAGATCGAGGCATCATCCGAATGATTGATGAAAAGATCTCCGCGGCGAGCGATGTTCGACCGACAGCTTGGCGGGGCCCTGAATGTCCTCAGTGTGTTTGCATTCGGAAGTGGCAAATCAAAACCTACAGGTGGATCTGCGACCCACCCGAAGGTGGTCAGTCGTTCCCGAATATGACCTTGACCAAGGGGGGCCAGTCTGGCGCCGTTACCGACAGATGGGTGCCAAATTTGCAGACATTCCAATCTTCGACCACCTTGGAGATGTCGCCAGGCGGCATCCTGACAAGCTCGCAATCAGCGACGGCGCGAACCGCCTGACTTTTTCTGAGCTTTTCCGGGCGGTCGAGACGCTGGCAACTCATATCGCTGCCGTCGTCCCCGAAGGGCAGGCCATCGGCATCCTGCAAGCAAACTCCGCTTGGTATCCTGTGGCGATGTTGGCGACCATGGCGGCGGGACGGCCTTCGGTTCCGCTCAACACAAGAGATCCCGCCTCTCGCATTTTCGATATAGTCAGTGCCGCGGGGCTCGGCGCGATTATAGGCGCCGAAAATGTTCGCCCGGTCGAATTGGCCCAAGAGATCATCTGGATCGAAATTGCGGCCGCCGTGGCGTCCAACGATCAACACCCAGAACAGCAGCATAAGCCCCCTATGGTTTCGGTCGATGCGCCCGCATTGGTGCTTTACACTTCGGGCAGCACCGGGCGCCCCAAGGGAATCGTCAACAGCCAACGCAGCCTGCTATGGCGGGTCCGGCAATATGTCGATGCGTGCCATATCAGCGCGGATGACGTTTTCCTGCCGCTGACCGGGCCAGCCACGATCGCCGGTTGCCGGGAGATCTTTGCGGCGCTGCTGACGGGCGCCACGTTGCATCTTCTCGAGGTGGAGGCTGTCGGCCTGCGTGCTACGCGCGCTCGGTTGCAGTCCGAAGGTGTGACGATCGCCTATCTTGTGCCGGCACTGCTTCGAGCCCTCCTGGCTGAGGCGCCCGCCGACGCTTCCTGGCCGCTCAGAGTGGCGCGGATCGGTGGGGAGAAAGTGTCATGGACGGACATCGCTTTGCTGCGCAAAGCCGTTTCGGACCAGTGTCTGATCCAGATCGGCTACTCATCGACTGAAACCATCGGTTCGCAATGGTTCTTGCCGCCTGACTGGCCCGAGCAAGACGCGTCGGTTCCCGTCGGCAGGCTGCTCCCTGGTATGACATTCGCTATCGTCGACGAAGCGGAGCGCAATGTAGGGCCAGGCGAAAGTGGAGAGCTTCTTATCAAAAGCCGCTATGTCCTGCTTGGTCATTGGGAGAACGGTGTGGTCGTTCCCGCGCAGCCGGACCCCGACGATCCCGAGGCTCGGCTTTTTTCGACCGGGGACCTCGTTCGGCTCGACGATGATGGCATCTTGAGGATCGTCGGCCGCAAAGGGCGCCAGATCAAGATCAATGGTCGACGCATCGAGCCCGCCGAACTCGAACGGGTCTTGCGTTGCGCGCCTTCGGTAGCGGATGCCGTGGTGATGGTAACTGCCGCGCAGGAACTCATCGCCTTCGCGGTTCCCCAGCGCTTCGCAGGCGGCGCTTTTGCAGACGACCTTCGCAAGCTCCTCAGAATGACCTTGCCGGCACCATTGCGTCCCTTGCGATTGCACACCGTTGACGCAATCCCACGCCTGTCGGGAGGTAAGGTCGATTTGGCAACACTGGCCGAGATAGATCGTTCGCACGGAAGGAGGGCGCGAGCCGCCCGGTCGTCCACTCTCGATGCTCCGCCCGCCGGAGGAGCAAAGGACACGCGTCAAATAGTGCAGCACGCGTGGACGCAGGTTCTCAACACAGGCACTGCCACGGGAAACTGGGATGATGCTGGAGGAGATTCGCTGCAGCTGCTGCACTGCGTCATGGCGATCGAAAACGCCATCGGGCAAGAGCTGGGCCTCGAGGCATTCACCGTCGGCATGAGCTTGGACGAGATGGTTGAGGCGGTCGTCTCTGCACGGTTAGGCGAAGGGCGCGAAAAGAAGCACCACCCCCCGGTTCTTTTCCTGTTTCCAGGGTCCGTTGGCTATGGTCCGAGCCTGGCTGCGTTCGCAGCCGCCATGGGGAAAGTCGCCCGTGTAAACCCCATCCGATATCCGAGCCTTGCGGCGATACTGGACGGACACAACACCCTCAGCGCCATGGCTGGCGCCGCACTCGAGCAGATAAGCCGCATCCAACCTGCAGGCCCCGTGCGACTTCTCGGCCATTCTCTGGGTGGCGCGGTTGCATTCGAGGTTGCCGCACGGCTCATGAAGGCCGGGCGAACGGTGCGGTTCCTGGGCATCCTCGACACGAGCCTTCTGGACGAGCCGAGCAACCATTGGGAGACTCTTACCCGTACGTTCTATCGTATTCGCACCAACCGCATATCCGCGCACCGGATGGCTTGCAGAGCCCTTGCGAAGATCACCGTCGCCGTGGGCGGCGAAGCGCGTCTGGCCAGGATTCTGGACAGATTTGCCAATGGAGAGTTCAACCCGACGATCTTCAGGACCAAACTGGAACTGCAGGAGGTTTTAAGGGCGAAGTCATTCTTCCAGTGGCTTGAGGCACCGAAGCCGGCTCTGCCCCTCTCCGGTACCTTGTTCCGATGTCGCAGGGAGGGAATGCCGCGGGCCTTGGGCTGGGACAGCGTCTTGGCACACCTGGACGTCATTTCGATCACGGGCAGCCACATCGACCTTGTCGTCGAACCAAACCTTGCCACCAACCGTCCGCTTATCGAGACGGCCATCGTGCAGACCTATTCCCCCGCCGAATCTCGCAAAAGGGAGGACTTGTCATCGACATAATTCCGGAATTCAGCAAGGACATGCTGACGCTCGATGCCCGCGCGGAGGTCGATCGCATCGTTGACACCTTGCGCACTCAGGTTCTCGGCACCCTGCATCGTCGCGGCGTGGTTGTCGGTCTTTCCGGCGGTATCGACAGCTCCGTCGTCGCGACCTTGTGCATGCGCGCGTTCGGGAAAGACAAGGTCCTGGGACTGTTCATGCCGGAGCGGGATTCTTCCGGCGACTCCCTGAGACTTGGCCGCCGCCTCGCGGCACAGCTTGGCATTGAAAGCGTCCTTGAGGACATAGCACCGGCACTGGAGGCCATTGGGGCCTACCGCCGGCAGATCGAGGCGATCCAGACCGTCGTTCCCGATTATGGGGAAGGATGGAAATGCAAGCTGGTGATCGCGTCGGTTCTGGAGAGCAGCGGGCTCAATATAACCCGCCTCACGGTCCAGGATCCGCAGGGTAAAGTAGATACCGTGCGTCTGCCGCCAGCTGCCTATCTGCAGATCGTTGCTGCGACAAACTACAAGCAGCGCCTGCGCAAGATGACGGAATACTATCACGCCGACCGCCTCAAATACGCGGTTGTCGGCACTCCAAATCGCCTCGAGTACGACCAGGGCTTTTTTGTCAAGCAGGGCGACGGAGCCGCCGACGTGATGCCGATCGTTCACCTTTACAAAACCCAGGTTTATCAACTCGCGGAATATCTCGAGGTGGATGATGAAATCCGGCGGCGGCCACCGACCACCGACACTTTTTCCATGGCCCAAAGCCAGGAAGAATTCTATTTCGCGCTGCCCTATCACCTCATGGATCTATGCCTCTACGGCCTGAACCACGGGGTCGCCAGCAATGAGCTCGCGGCGGTTGCTGGCCTCACCGAGCCCCAGCTTCAGAAAGTGTTCAAGGACATCGAAGCGAAACGAAGGGCGGCCCACTATCTTCACGCGCGGCCTTTGCTGTCCGCGGAAGGCGGAGATTGACCGAGCATGTGCGGCATCGCTGGAATCGTGGCGCTGAATGCCACAGCGGCTTCTCCTTCGCGGCAGGCGCTGATGCAGATGATGGGCGCGCTGGCGCATCGCGGTCCCGACGGGCGCGGTCTCTACCGGGACAGACGCGCGGGGCTGGCGCATGTGCGCCTGTCCATCGTCGATCTTTCCGGTGGCCAGCAGCCGATGGCGGATACAGGCGATACGACGTGGATCGTGTTCAACGGCGAGATATTCAACTACGTCGAATTGCGTGAAAAACTCACGGCGCTCGGCCACCGCTTCCGAACCCGCAGCGACACGGAGGTCGCGCTACACGCCTATCGTGAGTGGGGAGAAACGGCCTTCGAGCGGATGAACGGCCAATGGGCAATTGCGATCTGGGATTCAGTGGCCAATCGTCTCGTATTGTCGCGCGACCGCTTCGGCATTTGCCCGCTGTATTTCAGCGAGCATGCGCACCGGCTTTATTTCGCCAGCGAAGTGAAAGCCATTTTCGCGGCCGATCGAACCATACCTCGCGCCTTTGATCCCGCCGGCATCGATCAGACGTTCACGCTCTGGACGGTCGTTCCGCCGCAAGGAGTTTTCCAGGGAATCAACGAACTCGAGCCGGGTCGTGTCCGCATCTATCAGGATGGCACCGTTCGTGAGCGGATTTTTTGGCAGCCTTCCTATCCCGACAAGTTCGGATCGCGGCAGGGCGAGTTCACCGGGTCCAGCGATGACGCGGTGGACCGCGTATCTAGCGCTCTTGAGGCCGCGACGGCGCTCAGAATGGCGCGCGCAGACGTGCCTGTCGGGTGCTACCTCTCCGGAGGGCTGGACAGTTCGCTTGTGGCCGCGCTCGCGAGGCGCTTCGCGGGCGATCGCTTCCAAACCTTCTCCTTGCGTTTTGCCGACGCCGAATATGACGAGACCCGCTTCCAGCGAATGGTTGCCGAGACGATCGGCAGTGAGCACCATGAAGTGGTCGTTTCGCGCAGAGATATCGCCGGAATCTTTCCGGAGGTAATCCGACACACCGAACGCCCGATACTGAGGACTGCCCCGGCGCCGCTCTTCCTGCTCTCGCGGCTGGTGCGCGAGCGTGGCATCAAGGTCGTGCTGACCGGCGAAGGCGCTGACGAAATGTTCGCCGGCTACGACCTGTTCCGCGAAGGCAAGGTCCGCCGCTTCTGGGGGCGCCACCCGACATCGACACGCCGCTCTCGGCTCCTGGAACGCCTTTACCCCTATCTCACCCGCTCGCCGGTGCAACAGCAGGCGATGGCGCGTCAGTTCTTCGGGCGAAATATTCAGGCTTACGACGCGCCGGGCTTTGCTCATGAAACGCGCTGGCAAACCACCAGGGCCATCAAGCGCTTGTTTACGACCGACATGCGCGCTCAAACGCAGGGCCGCGACGCCGTGTCCGAGTTGCTCGCCCGTCTGCCCGCGCAGTTTGCCCGTTGGGGCCCTCTTGCGCAGGACCAGTATCTCGAGGTCCAAACACTGATGTCGGGCTATCTGCTCTCCTCGCAAGGCGACAGGATGCTGATGGCTCACTCCGTCGAGGGCCGCTTCCCGTTCCTGGACGATGAACTTGTGAGGCTCGCGAATTCGCTGCCGCCCTCCTTCAAACTCCGCGGCCTCGATGAGAAGCACGTGCTGAAGCGCATGGCGGCACCCATCCTGCCCTCCGAGATCGTAGCCCGCAAGAAGCAGCCCTTCCGCGCGCCCAACGCGCTTTGCTTCGTCGGCGCAGACGCTCCGGATTACGCTCGCGAGGCGGTTTCGCAGACGGCCCTGCGCGAGGCGAATGTCTTCGATCCAAAGGGGGTCACGCACCTGCTTGCCAAATGCCAGGCCAGAACTGGCGATGGCGACCTGTCCAATGCCGACAACATGGCGCTGGTCGGCGTGTTGTCGACCCAACTTCTTCATCAGCAGTTCGTCGCGGGTTGTCCCAGTGCAACGCTCGAATGCACGCTCAGCGTCGACGTCGACTGCGAACATCGGGAAGAGCGCCTGTATGTTGCATGATGCCGTACCATTGCTGCATGACTACCTCGCCCATTCCGCCGTCCGACACGGAAGTAAGGTGGCGCTGGTGTGCAACAGGCAGCGTGTCACCTACCTCGAACTCGAAACGCGAGCCAACGCGATCGCCTGGGACCTGTCCGCATCCGGAGTCGTTCGCGGTGATCGCGTGATGATCTTCGCCGACAACACCGTCGAGACGGTGGTTAGCTTCTGGGCGGTGCTAAAGGCGAATGCGGTGGTGTGCATCGTCAACCCACTCACCAAGAGCGACAAGCTCGATTATCTGCTCAACGACTGCCGGCCGACGGCGCTCATCACGGACGGCCATCTGCAAGCGATCTTCCGCGAGCCGGCGCGCGGCTGCCCGTCACTTCTGCGGGTGATCGTATCGGGACCTATCGACGACGTCGAACTCGCCCAGCTGCCGTTTGCCATGCGCTGGGACGCCGCCCTCGCCAATGGCGCGGATACGCCGCCGGCACGGCAGTGCATCGATGTTGATCTGGCAGCCATCATCTACACGTCCGGGTCGACGGGCGAACCCAAGGGCGTGATGCTGACGCACAGAAACATGATGACCGCGTGCGCGTCTATCGCTTCCTACCTGGCGATTGCCGAGGACGAGGTGATCCTCAATGTCCTACCCCTCGCCTTCGATTATGGACTGTACCAGATGATCATGGCTTTTCGTACCGGCGCCCGGCTGGTGCTCGAACGCTCGTTCGCTTTCCCGGCACAGATCCTCGGGTTGATCAGGCAGGAGGGAGTTACGGGCTTTCCCGGCGTGCCCACAATCTTTGCCGCACTCTCCGAACTCAGGTCCCTCAAAGACCAGGATTTCTCGAGCATCCGCTACGTCACAAACACTGCGGCAGCCCTACCCCTCAAGCATATTTTCATGCTTCGCGAGCTGTTTTCGGGTGCACGCATCTATTCGATGTACGGTCTCACCGAATGCAAACGTTGCACCTATTTGCCGCCAGAGGACCTCGAGCGAAAGCCATTGAGCGTAGGGATCGCAATCCCGAATACGGAGATGTGGATCGTTGACGAGCATGACAGGCGGATAGGCCCCGGCGTTGTCGGCCAACTCGTCATTCGCGGCGCAACGGTGATGAACGGGTATTGGGGCAAGCCCGAGGCAACGGCCAGGAAACTCAAACCCGGCCCGCTGCCCGGCGAGCAGGTCCTATACACCGGCGACTACTGCCGGATGGATACGGAGGGTTACCTCTACTTCGTTGGCCGTGGGGATGAGATCATAAAGTCGCGAGGCGAGAAGGTGGCGCCAAGGGAAGTGGAAAACGTACTCATGGACATTCCAGGAGTCCGGGAAGCGGCTGTCATCGGTGTTCCCGACGAGCTCCTCGGGCAAGCGGTGAAAGCCTTTGTGGTGATGGAGCATGGAAGAGCCATTGGCGAAAGGGAACTGCAGAAGGAGTGCCAGAAGCGTCTGGAAAACTTCATGGTCCCGAAATCCATCGTCGTTGTGGCGAACCTGCCGATGACGGACACGGGAAAACTCAAGAAAACGGCGCTGTCATGATGCGGGGCCAGAACCAAGTCGCTGATTTAATGGTGACGCCACGGAGGACGAATTCATGTTGACCATCAAGGAACGCACCGGAATCTACAGCGAGCAGATTCGTAGTTTCTTGGTTTCAAATTTCTACGTCAGCGACGTCAAGGCATTGCTGGATGACGCATCCTTGCTCGATCAAGGCATTGTCGACTCGACGGGTGTGCTTGAGATTATCGGCTTCATCGAGGAGACCTTTGGCATTACCGTCGAGGATAGCGAACTTCTGCCTGAAAACCTCGATTCCATCCAGGGGATCGAGCAATACATCATCCGCAAAATGAACTGATGGGTAAGCGTTACGCCCAGAGCAGCCCGTATTTGGTCTGACTGTCGCAGGATTCATGCCTGCGACTTGACTTGCCCCAGAACCACCCGGCCCTCGCCCGCTTCGTTCGAGACCGAACGGATGTTCTCGAATGCCTTGCTGCGTTCCAGCAGACCCGCTACCTGTCGGTCTTGGCCAAGCCCGACCTCGAAGAGCAGGATGCCGCCACGCCGCAGGTATCGCGGTGCGTCTTTCAGTACGCGCATATGAATGCTCAGGCCGTAAGGGCCGGCTGCGAACGCCTCGCGCGGCTCAAGCTCGATCAGATGGGCGCGGTCGCCCTCGAGCCGCTTTTCAGAAATGTAAGGCGGATTGCAGACGATTACGTCGATAGTTCCGTCTAGCCCAAGGCCGATGAGAGAGTCGAACAAGTCGCCCTGAAGCACCGAAAGACGCTCAGCCATGCCGTGATGTGAGGTGTTGCGGCGTGCCGTTTCGACGCATTCATCGGTGAGATCGCTTGCCCAGACAAGGGCGCTGGGCACATGGTAGGCGATCGCGCACGCCAGATTCCCAGTGCCGCAGCACATATCAACTATGCGCGGAGCCGGCAGGTTCATCTGATGCAACACACCAAGCGCGGTCTTGCCGAGCAACTCGGTCTCAGGTCTGGGGACGAGCGCACCGGGCGAAACCAGCAGTTCAAGTCCCATGAAGATGGCGCGGCCGGCGCCATAGGCATCAGCTACACTGAACTCTTTGCTCATGGCCGACCCCATCGCTTGATTTCCCCAGTATAGATCTGCGGCGCTCATGCGCCAGCCAAACCTGCTCCGAAATCATGAATTCTCAAGCCTTTCCTTCGAAAAACTGCAGGCACAAACTCGGTGCATCGCACTTCTGACGCTCATTGACCGATCGCAATCTCAGGTCGCCCAAGAGAGAGAGAGAGAGAGAGGTGCTGCTGATGCTTTGAAGAGCCAATGGCGTGGTACGGAGGCTTTTAGATTTTGCGGATCTTGGAGAGGGTAAACGCCTATCCAACTCTGATGGAGCGGAGGCGGACCGCAGCTCCATTGACACGCTAATCTTCGGCTCCAGTAATTCAGCAAGTGGTCGGTGGAAGCGCCTCCGCTCCAGCATCAGCCTCACCTTGCTGCATGGAGAGGTTACCTATAGGTTTGCGGACATGTCGAAACAACTGTCCGAAGGTCTCGGATCGACATCTCATTTCCGGTCAATCGCAGAGAGGGGCCGTGAGCGAAAGCGTGAGTGTTCTGATTGTTGAGGATCAATGGCTAGTCGCGCAGGACACTGCCGCGCGACTGCGTCGCGCCGGTTATCAGGTGGTCGGACCTGTGCCGTCGGTATCCGCCGCTCTGCGTCTTGTCGAATCGGACAAGATTGACGTGGCGTTGCTAGACATCCAGCTGAACGGTGAAACGGGTCTGCCGGTGGCGAGGATATTGCAGGCGCGAGGCATCCCCTTTGCCTTCTTGTCGGGATTTGGCCCCGCCGACGTTCCCGCGGCTTTCCGCGACTGCAGATTCCTTCCGAAGCCGGCAACCGATGCTGTCATCCTTGCTGCTGTCAGCGAGTTGGCGTCCCTGCGCACAGCTTCGCGCTGACATTCGCTCCGCCGCATTATTACCGGAGTTGCGCCCTGGCGACCTGGTAGGCCGGACGAGGTCAGTCTCACAAAGGGCAACATTGGCGCTTTGGCCATGAGGACGGCGGACTACGACCGGCGAGGACGGAAATTCAGCGTTCAAAAAGCATCCGCCGGGGTTCCACTTCTCGGCCTGTTGGCGGCGATTTGGACTTAGGTCCGATCCCGGTCGCCAGAGGTCGGATTGCGGAACATCTGCCAAGGACCCACGTTCGGGGTTTGAGCACGGAGGTGCCGGCCGATCTCGAAGCGCAAGTTTCACGGGCAACTGTTGGGGAGTGTCGTAGTGCCGATTTCAAACGATATGGGGGACGAGTACCTGGAACTGGAATGTCCAAACTGTTCTCATGTCATCATAAAAAAGGGATCGTGGTTGAAGGTGATATCCAACTTCAACTGCACCCAATGCCATGCAAAAATCAGAATTGGTTATATGACCAAGCTCGCGCTTTTCGAGAAAAAAAGGCAAAGCATGAACCCGGCTGCGCAGTGAGCGTCCTGGCGGCCCGACAGTCGTTTGGGGTGGTGCGTTGAACCGTCGGGCCTGACCGGCCCGATGGCGGGGGAGCCAGGCCGGCTGGGTGAATCGTATACATTAGATCATGCTTATCAAGCCCAAATCCGTGGCGCGACATCGCCTGGTGGAGCAACGGTGAACCCCGCGCCCGTATACGCGCTAGCAGGAACGTCGGCGGTCAACATGCCGCCCATTCGTAGAGAGTGCGAACAGCTTCATCAAACAGCTCCACCTCGGCTTCAACCTTTTCAGCCGCTTTATCGACCTTCTCGAAACGCTTCAGCATTCGATTGTGGAGCATGGACAAGCGTGCGGCATGGTAGACCACGCTGCGCTTGTAACCTTCAGAGTCGAGTGGTCGAACAACATTGTCATGGCAGAAATCCTCAATGTTTTTCGTCCTGCACTCCTTCCCTAGTAAACCGCCAATTAACTCTTTCGTTCCGCTGGTGATGCGAAGGCGCCCGAATGAATAACTCGTTGCGCTGTCTCCAGACTGCACGAGCGTGCTTCGTCTGTCTGAGGTTGGGCCCCAAGGCTTGCGCTTGCCTCGCCTGTTCGGCTCATGCTGCGTCAGTCACGACATCGACGGCCAGCTTCAGTTCAATCGCTTTGGGCGTGAGTTGAATACCGGCGCTGCCAAAAATTGCCGAATGATCATCCTGCTGTGGTGGGACCGCCGAACCCGTCAGGAGCGACGAACCGAGCCGGCTTGGATAGTCGCCCCGCCGCAAGGACGCGAGCGATCGAAGATCACGTCGGCAGGTGCTCTGCCCTCTCTGGGAAGCCGGCGCCGCGCGCACTTACTGAAAAAACGCAAACAGAATAAGAGCGAGAAAGGCAAACAGCAGCGCTGCAGCCGCTAGCAACACACCTTTGTTGGAGCCCCGCCGAGGCTGAGGGTCAGGCACGAGTTTTTTCCGGTTTGGGAGTTCATTCATTGACATTAATTTGCGGCTGCAAATTAGGTTCCGCTCATGCTTGAATGCCAACAATGCCGCCCCACAGCGCCCTACAGGCGCACGACCTTCGCTAGCCCTAGGCGTGTCCGCTGGCCTTCTGCAAAGGACAACGCGAACGATTCCTGATTGAATGACCGGGCAATTTCCTGATCTTTCTCAACCACGCGGACGAACCATTCGCCGCAGGTTTCTGTCACTTCGACGCAAGGCACGGCCTTGCGGAATGGAACCACGTTATCCATCACAGCCGACCTACGAGCAATGGCAACATCGGTCTTGTAAGGCCACCGAATTCGGGATTTCAATAAAAAAGTCGATACGGAGCAGGAGCGGCTCGCCGTGGAGGGCATGGCGAAGCTTCTGAAGCGGTTTGTCTGACCGACTGTCTAACCAGGTTGTCTACCCTCGACGCAAAGCCTTGTTCATCAAGGCGACTGGTAGGCCCGGAGGGCGAACGAAAATCGGCGATTTTGTTGGGTTTTTCGCGGGCAAAAATCAGAATCTTCCCGCATCGTTCCGTATGGTTCCGAGGACGGCCAAAGCACCGAACGCTCGGTGTTTGGCCTTCAGATGGAACACGAATAGCGAAACTTCCAGGCAGCCATCACCCTACTACACTAAAAGATGTTCACGACCTTCCCGAACCCCTTAGTTCCGTTTGCCGAGGCAGCCGGCACCTGGCCGAGCCCGATACCCGTCAGCCTGAAGCCAGCCTGACCGGTTGGCTCTTCGGCTGCCGCGCTGAAAGCAACGTCGCGAACTGGTCCACGGCCTGTGCGGCCAGCCCAGGACCGTTGGATCCAAAAGCTTGCCGTCGGCAAAATCGCTGTCGCTGCCATAGACGACGCTCGGCACCCTCAGCGCCGAATAGAAGCCGAACGGCGGGCGAAGCTGGTGTTCGACCACCAGCGCGTGGCGCTGGCCGCCTCCCGTCGCGCCGATCAGGACTGGGCGATCGACGAGTGCCAGCGGATTGATGAGGTCGAACAGGCCAGCATAGGAACCATTATAGACCGGCGTCGTCACGATCAGCGCGTCGGCTTGTTCGACCGCGGCCACCACATCAAGCGCCTCCGGCGTCAATTCCTTTCGCGTGAACGCAGCACCCAGACCGCGGCCGGCATCGACGAGATCGAGGAAATTCACTGTGACCGACAGTTTTTCGCGTAGTGCCTCACCCAGATGATGCGCCAGCCTCCGTGATTTCGACGGCCTATGGGTGTTGCCTGACAACACGACGATGTTCTGGCGCAGCCGTTCGACATGGAAATTCGTGGTCTCTCTCATCTGTGCGAAATGATTGGAGACTCTGACGGGGCCGCCGGCCCCGCCAGTCCACAGCTGACCGTCAGGCGGCGCGCAGAGGCCGCGTCAGCGGGATCGGTGCGGCCGGCTCGGAACGCGGCACACGGCCTTCGACCGGATGGCTCGGATCGTTGAACCCATGCGTCGAGGCATGGCCGGCGGTGACGAGGCGGTCGACAAAGGCCTCGTCCTCGGCGGTCAGCCTGAAGTCCAGCGCCTTGGCGTAGCTGTCCCACTGTTCCTCAGTGCGCGGACCGGCGATCGCCGCCGTGATCAGCCGGTTGTTGAGCACCCAGGCCAGCGCGAAATCGGCGGCCGAGACACCGCGCGACTTTGCGTGCGCCGCGATCTGCCTGGCGATCTCGATCGATTCCGGGCGCCACTCGGTCTCGGCGATACGCTTGTCGCCACGCCCGGCCCTAGTGTCGGCGGCTGGCGCCTGGTTGGGCTCGTATTTGCCGGTCAGCACGCCGCGCGCCAGCGGGCTGTAGGAGACGACACCAAGACCAAAATAGGCTGCCGCCGGCAGTTGCTCGGCCTCGGCGGTGCGGTTGACGATGTTGTAGAGCGGCTGGCTGGCCACCGGCCGGTCGATGCCGAGTTCATCGGCGAGATGCGCGACTTCGGCGATGCGCCAGCCACGGAAGTTCGACACGCCGAAATAGCGCAGCTTGCCCTGGCGGATCAGGTCGGCGATGGCCCGCACCGGCTCCTCCAGCGGCGCATCGAAGACGGCGCGGTGGAAATAGAACAGGTCGATGTAGTCTGTTCCCAGGCGCCGCAGACTGTTCTCGACGGTCTGGATCACCCATTTGCGTGAATGGCCGCCGAGATTGGGACCCTTGTCATGCGAGTTGACGAATTTGGTCGCCACCACCCAATGATCGCGCGTCGCCTTGATGCCGCGGCCGACAACTTCCTCGGACTTGCCATTGTGGTAGACGTCGGCGGTGTCAATGAAATTGACGCCTTGCTCGCGCGCCTTGTCGATGATGCGGTGCGCGACCGTCTCCTCGGTCGGCCCGCCGAACATCATGGTGCCAAGGCTGAGCGGGGAAACCTTCAGGGCGCTGCGGCCGAGATAGCGGTAATCGGACATTGTTTTGCTCCGTTGAACTTTCAGTTGAGGGTTGGTTCGGCGTAGTGGCAAGCGACGTGATGCCCCGCCGCGATCGCCCGGAATGCAGGCTCCTGCGAACGGCAGAGATCCGTCGCCAGCGGGCAGCGCGTGTGGAAACGGCAACCGCTGGGGATGTTCTGCGGGCTCGGCAGATCGCCATGGATCGGCGCTGCCTGACGCCGGCGCGCCGGGTCCGGCACGGCGTCCATCAGTGCGCGCGTGTAGGGATGTTTTGGCGAGGTCCACAGCGTCGCATTGTCGGCGCTTTCGACGATGCGGCCGAGATACATGACCAGCACCCGGTCAGCGAAATAGCGGACCACCGACAGATCATGCGAGATGAACAGGTAGGACAGGCCGAGCTGCCGTTTCATGTCGACCAGCAGGTTGAGGATCTGGGCCTGGATCGAAAGGTCGAGCGCCGACACCGGCTCGTCGCAGACGACCAGTTCCGGATTGAGGATCAGCGCGCGGGCGATGCCGATGCGCTGGCGCTGACCACCGGAAAATTCATGCGGGTAGCGGCCAAGCGAATCCTTGGGCAGACCGACGCGCTCGATGATATCCTCTACAATCTTGCGCCGCTCGGCCTTGTTGCCGATGCTATGGACTTTCAGCGGCGCGGTCAGGATGTCGCCAATCGTGTGGCGCGGGTTGAGCGACGCGAACGGATCCTGGAAAATCATCTGGATGTTGCGGCGCGCCGCCTTCAGCCGGCGGGCGTCGAGAACGGTGATGTCGGTGCCGTTGAACTCGATCTTGCCGCTGGTCGGATCGACCAGCCGCATGATTGTCTTGCCGAGGGTCGATTTTCCGCAGCCGCTTTCGCCGACGAGGCCAACCGTTTCGCCGCGTCCGACCTCGAGCGAGACGCCGTCGACGGCGCGCAACGCACCACCCTGAGCATGGAAATGCGTGGAGAGGTCAGAGACCGAGAGCAGCGCCATGCGCAACCTCCGGAATGAAGCTGTAGGGGCAGGCGACGAGGCGATCCTCGCTCACCTCGACGAGGTCGGGCACGAAATGGGCGCAGCTATCGCGCGCCACCGCGCAGCGCGGCCGGAACGGGCAGCCTTTCTCGCCAGCGGCCGAGACGATGCTGCCGGGTATCTCCGTCAGCCTGGCGTCGCGGTAGTGCAGATTGGTCTTCAGCCTTGGCGAAGCGGCCAGCAGGCCGCGCGTATAGGGATGGAGCGGAGTTCTGAACAGCGCGCCGGGCAGCGCCTGTTCAACCTTGCGTCCTGCATACATGACGACGACCTTGTCGGCCCACTGCGCGACGACGCCGAGATCGTGGGTGATGAGCACGACAGCCATCGACAGTTCGCGGCGCAGCGTATCGAGCAGGTCGAGCACCTGCGCCTGGATGGTCACATCCAGCGCCGTCGTAGGTTCGTCGGCAATCAGCAGGCGCGGACGGCAGGCAACGGCAATGGCAATCATGACTCGCTGGCGCATGCCACCGGAAAGCTGGTGGGGATAGTCGTCGATGCGCCGCTGCGGATCGGGAATCCGCACCAGGTTGAGAAGCTCGATGGCACGGTTCCGCGCGGCCTGTCCGCGTATGCCTTCGTGCAGCGTCAGCACCTCGGTGATCTGCCGGCCGATGGTCAGCACCGGATTGAGCGAAGTCATCGGCTCCTGGAAGATCATGGCGATCTCGCGCCCGCGCAAATTGCGCATCGCCTTCTGGTCGAGGTCGAGCAGGTCCCTGCCGGCGAATTCGATCCTGCCATTGGGGATTTTCGCCGAGCGCGGCAGAAGCTGCATCAGGGCAAGTGCGGTCAGCGACTTGCCGGAGCCCGATTCACCGACGATCGCCAGCGTCTCGCCTTCGCCAACCTCGAAGCTCAGCCGGCTGACCGGCTCGGTGGTCGGGAAACGAACCGTAAGATTGTCGACCCTGAGCAAGGCAGCCATCTCTAGCGCTCCTGCGAGAAGCGCGGATTGAGCGCGTCGTTGAGGCCATCGCCGATCAGGTTCAGCGCCAGCACGGTGAAGACGATCGCAAGCCCTGGCAGTGCGGTCAGATACCAGGCGGTGCGGATCAGCTCCCTCCCCGCTCCGATCATCGAGCCCCAACTGACGACATTGGGATCGCCGAGACCCATGAAGGACAGCGCCGATTCCATCAGGATTGCGGTTGCCACCATCACCGACGAGGTCACGATCAAAGGCGGCAGCGCATTGGGCAGTATCTCGCGGAAGATGATGCGGGCATGGCCATAGCCGAGGCTGCGCGCGGCCATGACGAAATCCTTTTCGCGAATGGCGCGGAATTCGGCGCGGGTGAGCCGCGCCACCGTTGGCCAGGTGATGACGGCGATCGCCACCGTCACGACAGGTGCGGTCGGCTGCGCGATCGCCACCATGACGACCAGAAGCACGAAGCTCGGTATGGTCTGAAAGATTTCGATCAGGCGCACCAGCAGGTCGTCGATCCAGCCGCCGAAATAGCCGGCGGTGGCGCCGACAAGGATGCCGAAGCTCAGGCCAAGCGCCGTCGCCACGAGGCCGACGAACAGCGAAATCCGCGCGCCATGCAGAATGCCGGAAAGCACGTCGCGGCCCATGGAATCGGTGCCCAGCGGGAAGGCAGGATTCTGGCCTGGCCACAGGAAGGGCCGCGCCACCATCGACAGCGGATCGGCCGGATAGAGGACGGGCGCCAGCAATGCCGCCAGCACGACCAGCGACAGGAACACCACGCCGAACATGGCATTGGGATTACGCAGGAAAATCTTCAGCGCCCGGCCGCCGGCTGCAATCGGGACAGATGCTGCCGAAGCGGAGCGTGCGTCCGGCGCATGGAGATTGCTCCAGCTTTTTGTCTCTGGTTCAGGCGGTGTCGCAGGCTCGCGAGCGTCGCCATAGAGACCGCGGGAGCGGATGTCGCCGGCGGCAAAGTCGGTGGAAGCCATCAGCGTACTCCGATGCGGGGGTCGAGCCAGGCGTGCAGAAGGTCGACGGTCGCGTTGGCGATGATGACCAGCAATGACGACAACAAAAGGATGCCGAGCAGCACGGTGAAATCACGGCCCATGACCGCCTCGAAGGAGAGACGCCCGAGGCCGGGCCAGGAATAGACGGTCTCGACAACAACGGCGCCGCCAAGCATGCCGCCGACATGCATGCCGGCCATGGTGGTGATGGGGATCAGCGCGTTGCGCAGGACATGGCGGATGGTGATGATGGTTGGCGACAAGCCCTTGGCGGCGGCGGTGCGCACATAGTCCTGCGATTGGACTTCCAGCATCGCCGCACGCGTCAGCCGCGCATAGATCGCCACGTAGAACAGTGCCAGCGACAGCGCCGGCAGGATCATGTAGCGCACCTTGTCCCACAGGCCGGCGAGACCGGTCAGATTGCTGCCGATGGTTCCCGAACCGCCGCTCGGCAGCCAGCCGAGCTTGACCGAGAACAGCACGATCAGCATCAAGCCGATCCAGAAGCCCGGGATCGAATAGAACAGCAGCGAAACGACCGAAAGCAGACGATCCGGCAGGCGTCCCGAAAACAACGCCATCAACGATCCGAGGACGAGACCGAGTGCGATGGCGATGCTCAGCGCCACCGCCATCAGCAACAGTGTGCCCGGCAGCCGTTGGCCGATCAGGTCGGCGACCGGCATGCCGTAGCGCGGTGAAAAGCCGAGGCTGAAATGCGCTAGGTTGTAGAGATAATTGAACAACTGGACGAGCAGCGGATTGTCGAGCCCGAAGCGCTGGCGCAGAGCGGCCATGGTCTCCACCGTGGCCGAGCCGGCCTCGCCGGCCATGACGTCGGCGGCGTCGCCGGGCGCAAGCTGCAGCAGAAAGAAGTTCAGGATCACAATGCCCAGAACGGTCGGCACCGCCTGGATCGCGGTGCGTCGAAACGTTCTTCCAATGCGCGTCAGGGTCGACATCGTTTTCGCTATCCCGGCTGTGGCTGACGATGCGGGTTTACTGTTTCCCGGAAGTTCCGAGCTTTTTAGTTGACAAGATTTATAGACATTGTCAAACCTGATCTAAGAAATTTTGTTCTGCAAATGGCGAAACTGCAGAATAGAATTTTATTTCATGCTACAAAAAAAGCCATTTGAAGTATGAAATCTTAAGTGCGGGAGCGCGGCGGCCAAATCTTTTCACAAACGGGCCGGCTCTTGGAACGATGGATTTTTCACCCGGCTGCCGACGACCGGCCGATTGATGCCGGCAGCAAAAAAGGACCAGGGCACCATGTCTAATTTCCTCACTCCGAACCGCCGCAGGTTCCTCGGCCTTTCGGCGACACTGCTCGGAGCCACCCTGTTGCCCGCATCGCGCAGTGCCTACGCAGCCGAGCCGAAACAGGGTGGGACGGCGACGCTGCTGCTCTCGGCCGAGCCGCCGGTGCTGACGACGATCGCCCACACCGCATTCAATTCGGTCTACGTCTCGGCAAAGACCACCGAGGGCCTGCTGACCTATGATTTCGATCTCACGCCGCGGCCATCGCTGGCCAGGCAGTGGTCGGTCAGCGACGATGGCCTGCAATACACATTCAAGCTGCGCGAAGGCGTGAAGTGGCATGACGGCCAGCCATTCACCGCTGCCGACGTCGCCTATTCGATCGCCACGATCAAGGAGGTTCATCCGCGCGGCCGCAACACCTTCCTCAACCTTGTCGATATCCAGACGCCGGATCCGCTGACCGTGACGCTGGTTCTGTCGAAGCCGGCACCTTACCTGATCACGGCGCTGGCCGCGGCCGAAACGCCGATCGTGCCGAAGCATCTTTATGACGGCAGCAAGGCCGCCGAGAATCCGGTCAACACGGCTCCGATCGGCACCGGCCCATTCGTCTTCAAGGAATGGGTCCGCGGCAGCCACATCGTCTACGAACGCAACCCCGGCTATTGGGATGCACCGCGCCCCTATCTCGACCGGCTGATCGTGCGTTTCATTCCGGACGCCTCGGGACGCGCACTGGCGCTCGAGACCGGTGAGATCGACCTGGCGCCGGCAACGCCGATCCCGTACAGCGATTTGCAGCGATTCGAAACGCTGCCGCATATCGGCTTCGAGAAGCAGGGTTACCAGTATTCCAACGGCATCAGCCGGGTCGAGTTCAACCTGGAGAAACCCTATTTCCAGGATGTTCGCGTCCGCCGCGCCTTCGCCCATGTCATCGACCGCGACATCATCCGCGACACCATCAACTACGGCTATGGCGCGACCATTCCGGGCCCGATCAATCCCAATCTGAAGAAGTGGTTCGTCGCCGACCTGAAGACCTATCCGGTCGACATTGCTGCCGCTGAGAAACTGCTCGACCAGGCAGGCTTGCCGCGCGACGCCGACGGCATCCGGCTCAAGCTTGTCCACGATTATGTTCCGAGCGGTGAGACCTACAAGCGTGGCGCTGAATACATCAAGCAGGCGCTGTCCGCGGTCGGGATCGCGGTTACCGTGCGCAGCCAGGATTTCGCCACCTACACCAAGCGCATCTACACCGACCGTGATTTCGACTTCACCTTTAACGGCATGAGCAATCTGTTCGACCCGACGGTCGGCGTGCAGCGCCTCTACTGGTCGAAGAATTTCAAGCCGGGCGTGCCGTTCTCGAATGGCTCGAAATACAGCAACCCCAAGGTCGATGAACTTCTTGAAGCGGCCGCTGTCGAGGTCGACCACGAAAAGCGCTTCGAGCAATGGGCCGCGATCCAGCAGATCCTGGTCGAGGACCTGCCCGACATCGGCATCGTCAGCCAGCCGGAAATCACCCTCTACAACAAGCGCATCGCCGACCACACGGTGGGCGCCGAGGGCAATGCCGGCTCCCTCGCAACAGCCCACATCGTCGCCTGATCCGCCAAACCCGTGCGCGGTCTTCACGCACGGGTTCCCTGCCTCCATCCGAGAAAGTTCGCCATGACGCTCGCCCATAAGCCTGGTTCCATCGTCGGCACGCCCTTCTTCAGGGCGCCCACCGATTATCCCGACAGCCCGCTGTCGAAAGCGCTTCAGCAGCCGGTGCTGCTCGGGCTGTTCCTGCCGATCCAGGCCGGTGGTTGGACCAACTCGACCCTGGAGCGTTCGACCGACTGGCGCTTCGACTACAATCGCGACCTGACGCTCAGGGCGGAAGAGCTTGGCTTCGACCTTGTCTTTGCGCTCAGCCAATGGCTGCCCAAGGGTGGTTATGGCGGTGTCTTCAACGGCCAGGCGCTTGACAGCTTCGTGTCCATCGCAGCCATGGCCGCGATCACCAAGAGGATCATGCTGATCTCGACCATGCATGTTCTCTACGGCCCGTGGCATCCGCTGCATCTGGCGAAATTCGGCGCTACTCTCGACCACATCTCCGGCGGCCGCTGGGGCATCAATGTGGTCACCGGCCATCGCGCCGTCGAACACGAGATGTTCGGCTGGAACCGCATCGAGCATGACCGCCGCTACGAACTCGCCGCCGAGTTTGTCGAAGTGCTGCAGCGGCTGTGGCAGGACGACGAGAATTTCTCCTTCTCCGGAGAATCGAGCTGGAAGCTCAATGGCGGCTTTGTCACGCCGAAGCCGAATTACGGCCGGCCGATCCTGGTCAACGCCACCGGCTCCGACGCCGGCATTTCCTTTGCCGGCCGTTACTCCGACATCGTCTTCGTCACCAGCCCGGCCGGCTCAGACATAGCCAGCGCGCTGGAGGCGCTGCCGGCGCATACCAAGAAGGTAAAGGACGCGGCCCTCGGTGTCGGCCGCACCGTGCGCACGCTGCTCAACCCGCTGGTCATCAGCCGTCCGACCGAGAAGGAAGCCTGGGCGGTCGCCGACCAGATCGTCGCCCATGCCGACAGCCGCACGCCGAAAGGCTTCCAGACCTTCAACAGCGACGCCCAGGCCTGGAAAGGTCGAGAAGGCCGTGACGATCCCTACGCCAAGGTCGGCGGCAACATCTATCTCATCGGCACGCCCGAGCAGATCGTCGACCAGTTCGTCAAGCTCAAGGACGCCGGCATCGACGGACTGCAACTGTCCTTCTTCGACTTCAAGCCGGATCTCGAATTCTTCGGCGAGAACATCCTGCCGCTGATGAAGCAGGCCGGCCTGCGCAACGCCTGAGGAGCAATCATGACCACGACTGCGATCTCCGAAATCTGGTACACACGCTGCCCGGTGCCGACGCCTGTCGGACTTGCGGCACAACTCGGGCTTCTCGACGAAACCTTCCGCAAGGAAGGGATCGAATTGAAATCGATCATCGACTCGCCCAACCGCGACATCCGCCAGAGCCATTTCAACCACACGCTCGACTGGTCGTTTCGCCACGGCGGCAACGTGCCGCCGATCCGTGCCCGCTCCGAAGGGCGCAAGACGCGCCTCGTCGGCATCACCTGGACGGACGAGTTCCAGGCGATCATCACCTTGCCCGGCACCGGCATCAGAACAACCTGGGATCTGAAAGGCCGCCGGTTCGGCATCGCCCGGCGTCCGGAAGGCATTGTCGACTTCATGCGGGCGACGGCGCTGAAGGGCCTGGTATCGGCGCTGTCGCTCGAGGGCCTCAGCCATGCGGACGTCGAGATCGTCGACATCGCGCTGACCGACAGTGTGCTCGACAGCCAGGAAGGGCCATCGTTGTTCGGCCTCAAGCGCAAGCAGGCCTATGGCGAGGAGGCAGCAGCCCTGATCCGTGGCGAGGTCGACGCCATCTATGTCAAGGGCACGGCCGGCATCAATGTCGCCAATCTGATCGGCGCCATCCAGGTCGCCGAATTCGGCTTCCACCCGGAGCCCAATATCCGCATCAATTCCGGTTCGCCGCGCGTGCTGACCGTCGACGATTTGCTGGCCGAAGAACGCCCCGATCTGGTCGCTCGGCTGATCGAGACGATCCTGCGCGCCAGCGCCTGGGCCGAGGCGCATCCCGACGAGACGCGGCGCTTCGTTGCCCGCGAATCCGGCGCAACCGAAGAGCAGGTGCTGGCGGCCAACGGTCCGGATGTCCACAAACATCTCGGCCTCGGGCTGCAGCCCGAGCTCATCGCGGCGGTTTCCCACTACAAGGATTTCCTGTGCGACTGGGGTTTTCTCGCCAGCGATTTCGACGTCGAGAAATGGGTCGATCGCCGGCCGCTCGATCTGGTGACCATTCGCGCCGCCGCCTGAGAGGAAGCCAGCTTCATGACCTCGACCATTCCCGAGTTTCCACAACTCCTCGACACGGCAGCCGGCCTTGCCAACGACTTCGCGCTGACCGCCGCGCATCACGACGCGACCGGGGATTTTCCGTTCGCCAATTTCGACCGGCTTCACCAGGCCGGGCTGCTTGGCCTGGTGACGGCGCGCGAGCATGGGGGCCTCGGTGGCGGGCTGATGGAAGCCCAGGCAGTGATCGCCGAGATCGGCCGTGGCGAGCCGTCGACGGCGCTGGTGCTGGCCATGCATTACAACAGCCAGTACGCGCTGCGGAAATCCGGCAAATGGCCGCGCCATCTGGTGCAGCGGATTGTCGAGGCCGGCCGCCTCGGCCCTGCTTTGATCAACGCCGCGCAGGCCGAGCCGGGGATCGGCTCGCCCGCTCATGGCAAGCCGCCCGAAACCATTGCCCGGCGCGACGGCAATGTCTGGCGGATATCCGGCCACAAGAATTACGTCACCGGCATTCCCATTCTGAAATGGGTGAACTTGCTGGCGCTGACCGACGAGCCGCAACCGCGCCTCGCCTCGTTCCTGGTGCCGACCAATGCGCCGGGATTGCGCGTCGAAAAGACATGGAATGCCGCCGGCATGCGGGCCACCGCCAGCGACGATGTCATCCTCGACAATGTCGTGGTGCCTGCCGAAGACATTACCGAGGCACAGCCGGCGTCTGAACCGCTGAGGCGTGAAGAAGGGCCGACAGCGTTCTTCTTTTCGCTGATCGGCGCTGTCTACCATGGTGCGGCCCGCGCGGCCCGTGACCGGCTGGCCTCCTTCGTCACCACGCACGCGCCGGCGAGCCTCGGCGCGCCGCTATCGACGGTGCCGCACATCCAGGCGGGGCTGGGCGACATCGAGGTTCGGCTTGCGACCAGCACGCGGCTGCTGCGTTCGCTCGCCGAAGATGTCGATGCCGGCCGACCGGTCGGCACCGACGGCATGACGGTCAGGCATGTCGTCATCGACAATGCCGTTGCCGTCACCTCGCTGGCGCTGGAGCTTGCCGGCAATCCCGGCCTCAACAGAGACTTCCAGCTCGAGCGCCACCATCGCGATACGCTGACCGCGCGCTCGCATGCACCACAGAACCACATGATCCGCACGATCGCCGCCAAAGCGGCGCTCAGCCGCCACGCTGCCCCTCAGGTAGCCGAGCCGCCGGCTGTTGCTGTCAAACCCAGGCTCAAGGCGGTCGGGTGAGCGGCGTCATGGCATCCGAACATGTCGAAGTCGCCATCGTCGGTGGAGGCCCTGGCGGCCTGACACTGGCGCAGGGCCTGAAGAAGAACGGCATCGGCGTCGCCGTCTTCGAGAAGGATCGCGCCCGCACCGACTATGTCCAGGGTTTCCGCCTGCGCATCCGCCAGCGCGGCATCGATTCGCTGATCGCCAATCTGCCGCCGGAACTCTACGAAGCCTTTGTCGCCACGCTCGGCCAGGCGCCGGACCGCAACATCCTGCTCGACGAGAATTTCGAAACCTTGGGCGAGGATGCCTGGGGTGGCGGCAATGCGCAGGGCGAGGTTGACGACACGCATATCGAAAAGTCGGTGAGCCGCATCACGCTGCGCCAGGTGCTGCTGTCCGGCCTCGACGGTGTCGTGCGCCATGGCAAGGTCTTTTCACGCTACGAGGAGCAGCCGGACGGTTCGGTAACAGCGCATTTCGAGGACGGCTCGACAATCCATGCCGATGTGCTGGTCGGCGCCGACGGCGCCCGCTCGCGCGTGCGCCAGCAGTTGGTGCCGCATGCGCGAAGCTTCGACACCGGCGTCAGGCGCTTGGCCGGCAAGATGACGCTGCATGCCGCAGCCCTTCACCAGATCTCGCCGCTGCTGCTCGACTACAATGCCGGCATCCGGCCGTCGGAAGGTCACGGGCTGATGGTCACCAGCCATCGCGTCAATGTCGAGGCCTATCGTAGATATGGGCTGATCGGGCTGGACGACGACACCCACAAGGACATTGCCGGTTTCCATTTCAACAACACCACCAGCTATGTCTGGTGGAACACCGCATACGAAAAGGGCGAGCTGGCCACGGATGAAATGCTGGCAAAGCTCTCCGGTGCCGACCTGCTCGACCTGCTGGTTTCGAAGATCGGCCACTGGCATCCGGAGATCCTCAACCTCATCCGCCACACCGATCCGTCGACAGTGGCGCTGCTGCATGTCCACAGCTCCGAGCCTGTCGATCCATGGCCGACGAAACGGGTCACGCTGCTTGGCGACGCCATCCACGCCATGACCTATTTCCGCGCGCTCGGCGGCAACACCGCGATCTACGACGCCGGCTTGCTGGTGCCCGAACTCGTGGCCGCCAAACGCGGCGACAAGCCGCTTCTCCAGGCACTGTCGCACTACGAGGCCAGATTGCTGGAGCACGGCGCCAAAGCCGTGCGTTCTTCGCTGACGGCGATGCAGAAGAACGTGCTCTCAGGCCGCCGCCGTCAACAGGAAGCCGCCGAATAGCAGCCCGAAAAATCGCCTGACAGTGCTCCTACCTTACGCCGCTTCCACCAGGCTCGCCGACTGGAAGTCGTGCAAGAGGATGGCGATCTCGAAGCCGCGCCGCTGCAGCCAGTGCGCCGTCGTCGCCGCGCGGACGCCAAGCAGATCGTCGATCAGCACGATGCGGGCGCCGCGCACGGCGATGGTGCGATAGGCGACCCCGAGCAACTGCCCACCCTCCGACGTGATCGACCCCGGAATATGCGCTTCGGCGAACTCTTCCGGCGTACGCACGTCAAGCAGGTAGGTTGTCCGCTTGTCGTCCCTCGCCCAGGCTGCGGCCGTCGCCGCATCGATGCGCGGAAAACCGTCGCCCTCGGCAAGCTTTGCGATGTGCTCCCCGGCGAAACGCTTGGCGTCCTCGCTGGCCGGACCATAGGCAGCGGTCCTGCCGGTTTCCAGCTCGAGGCCGGCCTCGCGCCACGCCTTGGTGCCGTCGTGCAGATAGGCGACCTTGTTGGGCACGCCGGCGTCGATCAGCGTCTGCGCGCCGATGATGGCGCGCGGCAGGCCGGCGCAGGAGACGACCACCTGCGTCTCCGGCGACGGCACCAGGTCGGCGAAGCGCAGCACCAGTTCGGCGCCCGGCACGCTGATGGCGCCCGGCACATGGTCCTTGTCGAACTCCGCCACCGTTCGACTGTCGAGGATCACCACGTCGGCGCCCTGGCCTTTGAGCGCTTCAAGTTCGTCTACGGTGATGACCGGCGTTCCCTTCTCGTCGCGGATCGCCAGCGAAAAATCGACGCCCGGCGTGTCGAAGGTCGGCAAGCCGTCCACGCCGCCTTTCGTCCATTCAGGAATTCCACCGGCCAGTGCGAAAAGCTGGCTGCGACCATGCCCGGACAACCGTTCGACAAGTTGCTCGGCAACGCAGCTGCCGTCATCGGCCAGCACGGTGCGCACCGATTTGCGCGGGATGAAGCGGTCGATCTCCGCTTCGACGTGATCCGCCGGCAGATTGGTGGCAAACAGCGGCGACGCGTATCCGACTGCCGCTCTGTCCCGGATATCCAGCACCGCCAGTTCCTCGCCATCGGCCAGCCATTGGCGAAAAATTTTCCAATCGATCGTGCTCGCGCTCATGAGGCCTTCCTCTGCTGATGTTCGGCAACGCCACGGACCGGACGCGCAAGGCCGAGATTCTCGCGCAGCGTGCTGCCTTCGTAAGCGGTGCGGAACAGGCCGCGCCGCTGCAGCTCCGGGATGACGAGATCGACGAAATCGGTGAGGCCCGTTGGCAGGATCGGCGGCATGACGTTGAAGCCGTCCGCCGCACCGCCGGTGAACCACTCTTCCATCATGTCGGCGACATCTTTTGGCGTGCCGACGATCTGGAAATGGCCGCGCGCGCCGGCAACGGCGAGATATAATTGCCGGATCGTCAGGTTCCGGCTCGCGGCCAATTCGGAAACGACTTTCAGGCGGCTCTTCACCGCATCGGAACTGCCGAGTTCCGGCAACGGCCCGTCGAGCGGATGGCCGGAAAGATCGACGCCACCGAGCAGTCCGGAAACCAGCGCCACGCCGACCACCGGATCGACCAGCCGTTGGATGGCGTCGAACTTGTCTTCGGCTTCCGCGCGCGTCGGCGCAACGACCGGGAAGACGCCGGGCATGATCTTCAAGCTGTCGGCGGAGCGGCCGAACGACCCCAGCCGGCCCTTCAGCTCGCTGTAGAAACCCCGCGCCGAGTCGATGGTCGGATGAGCGGTGAAGACCACCTCCGCCGTGCGCGCCGCAAAATGCTGGCCAGCATCGGACGAACCGGCCTGGACGATGACGGGGTGGCCCTGCGGCGGGCGGGCGACGTTGAGCGGGCCTTTGACGCGGAAATGCCGGCCGACATGGTCAGGCGCATGGATGCCATGCCGGTCGATGGCGATCCCCGAAACCTTGTCGGCGACGAAGGCATCGTCGTCCCAGCTGTCCCACAGCTTCTGCGCCACGGCGACGAACTCCTCGGCGCGGTCGTAGCGGTCGGCATGAACGGGATGCTGGTCGCGGCTGAAATTCGCCGCCGCCGGAGCGTCGGCCGAGGTGACGACGTTCCAGCCTGTCCTGCCGCCGCTCAGATGGTCGATCGAGGCAAACAGCCGCGCCAGGTGGAACGGCTCCCAATAGGTGGTCGAGGCGGTTGCCACCAGCCCAATCCTCCGCGTGATGGTCGAGAGCGCCGACAACAGCGTCAGCGGCTCGAAATGCACGACATGGCCGGTGCGTTCGAAAGTCTCGATCGGCTGCTCGCCATTGCGCGCGCTGAGGCTGTCGGCAAGAAACACCATGTCGAACAGGCCGCGCTCGGCGGAGCGCGCGGCGTCTGCATAGTGCTGGAAGCTCAGGCCAGGATTGGCCGGCACATCGGGATGGCGCCAAGCGGCGACATGATGGCCAGGCCCTCGGACAAAGGCGCCAAGCCTCATCTTTCGATCTTCAGTCATGGTCGGCTCTCGTGGCGTTCTCAGGCTGGTCGCGCTATGGTTTTCATCTCTAGCGCCTGCCAACCCCACTGCGCGAAAGAATGCCTTTCGCCGACTGGCAATTATTGTTTTTTGACATCGGGTTGGGGCACAGCACGATGGTCGCCGCCGCAGTGATCGGCTAGAGCCACGCACCGTCGGCGTCACAAAGGTCCTTGATGCTTCATACCCCGTCCTCCCAGCCTTTAATCAGCACTTCGCGCTCGATCCCTCGTTCAATCATCATCATTGGCGGCGGCTTTGCCGGCGCGGTTACCGCGATCAAGCTGCTCGACCGTTCGACCGAGCCGCTGGCAATCACCATCATCGAGCGCCGGGCCGAGCTCGGCCGCGGCGTCGCCTACAGCACCATCGACCCGCAACATTTGGTCAATGGCGCGGCGCGCATCTTCTCGCTGCATCCTGATGACCCCGATCATCTCGTTCGCTGGCTCATGGCGAATGGGCCGGAGCATGGCTGGGCGCCGCCCGCAGATGTCCCGGACTCCAGTCCGCCGCGTTGGCTGTTCGGCAGCTATGTCCAGTCCGAACTGACGAGAGCGACCAAAGACGCGGACGGGCGTTCCTCATTGCGCCACATCAACGCCTCGGCAATAGACATGCTGACCGGTCCATGTGGTGTCTGCGTCGGCACCAGCGATGGCCAGCAATTGCTGGCCGATGAGGTCGTCCTGGCGACCGGCGTGTTCCAGAGCGAGCCGTCCGCCACGGAAGCAGCCATCGTCGGCGATCCCCGCTATGTCGCCAACCCCTGGAATCCGGCGGCGCTCGACCGGCTTGCCGGCAGCAGGCAATTGCTGCTGATCGGCTCGAGTCTCAGCATGGTCGACGTCGTCGCCAGCATGGAGGCGCGCGGCTTCAAGGGCAGCTATCGCGTCGTGTCGCGGCGCGGACAGATCGTCGAACCTCGGCGCAATACCGAAGCGTGGCGCGATTTTCTTACCGGGCGGCCGCTGCCGAAAACCACGAGGGCGCTTCTTGCCTTGGTAAAGGCCGAACGCCGGGCCATCGAGGCCGCCGGGCTGGACTGGCAAGGGCTGCCTTTGACGATCCGGCCGTGGATCCTGGCTCTGTGGCAAGGCGCTACCGACAAGGAGCGCCTGAAGTTCGCACGCCATCTGCGCGCTTTCTGGGACGTCACCGCGCATCGAGCGGCGCCGCCGAGCTTTGAGCGCGTCGCACTGGCGCAAAGCCAAGGCCGTTGGGCGGGCGGCGCCGGACGGGTGCTGGCACTGCATCCGCGAGCCGGCGGCATTGTCGCCGAGATCCGCTGGCGCGATAGCGGCGCGGTCGAACGGCTGCGTTTCGACGGTGTCGTCAACTGCCGGGGCCATCAGGAGCATGACTGGCGGCGGATCGCCGATCCGTTTGTCCAGAGCCTGCTGGAGAACGGCATCGTCAGGCCGCATGCGACCGGGTTCGGCATCGACGCCACGCATGACGGCCAGGTGATTTCCGGCGACGGCAGGACCCACGGCAATCTGTTTGCCATCGGCCATCCGCTGCGCGGCGTCGCCTGGGAATCGAGTTCCATCGGCGAACAGCTAGCGCAAGCCATCGCCCTTGCCGGCCTTCTGGTCGGCTCCAGCCCAAGGCTGCGTGCTCTGGCCTGACCGTTCTGCACCTCAAGACAATAGAATCGAAAAGGGCCGCGTCGAGACGCGGCCCCTTTTCTTGCTGATGTCCGCCGGGTTCAGGCGTTCGGATCGATATATGCGTCTGCGAAACTGGCCGACAGGCCTTCAGCACCCGGCGCGTAATTCTTGACGGTCTTGCGGGCAATGATGATGGTCGGCGGTGCGATCAGATTGATGATCGGCAACTCGTCGGCGATGATCTCCTGGAACCTGAAGAACAGCTGCTTGCGCTTGGCCTCGTCAAGCTCCACCGATGCGGCCTCCAGCAGCCGGTCGACCTCAGGGTTCTCGTAGTGCGCGCCGTTGGAGAATGGCAGTCCGATCTTGATGTTCTGCGACCAGTAGAGCCGTTGCGCACCGGCGCTCGGGTCGAAGATGTTGCCGCAGGATTCCGTCGACAGGTCCCAGGTGCGATCCGTGTAGATGGTTTTGACATAGGTGCCGAAGTCGAATTTCTGGATCTCGGCGTCGATGCCGATCTTGGCCAGTGCCTGTTTGAGGAAGTCGGCATAGCCCCACGGATTGTAGGGATTGTTGGTGAGCCTGAGCTTGAAGCGGATGCCGTCCGCTCCGCGCTTGAAGCCAGCCTCGTCGAGCAGTTTTTCCGACAGCGCCGTATCGACGGTCGCCGCCTTCACATCGGGATCGAAATACTTCTTGTTGACGACGCTGATCGGTGTCGGCGACACCTGGCCATAGCCGTAGAACACGATGGCATTGATCGCATCGAGATCGATGGCATGCGCGATTGCCTGACGGACCTTCTTCTCCTTCAGGATCGGGTTTTCCAGGTTGATGATCAGCTGGTGCAGCGGGCCGCTATAGGCAAAGACGGTGCTATCGACGACGAACTGCGGCAACGCCTTGAACCGCTCCAGATCGGCAAACGCCACCGGGTTCGGGCCGATGTCGACTTCACCCGTCTCGAGTGCCGCGGCGCGCGCGCCGGAATCGGTGATGAAGCGGAAGATGATCCGGTCGAGATAGGGTTTTGGCGCATCCCAATAGGTCGGGTTCTTCTCGACGATGATGTGGCTGCCCTTGACCCATTCCTTGAGCACGAACGGTCCACTGCCGATGATCTGCTCGAAGGACGGATCGTCCGCCGGCTTCAGCTTCTCGTAGATGTGCTTGGGCACGACGGGCGATTCCGTCGCGGCCAGCCCCGAGATCAGCGCGGCGGACGGTTTAGACAGTTTGATTTTCACCACATGCGGATCCGACGTGTCGACGTCGGTGACATTCTGGAAGGTGATGCGTCCACGCGGATGCGCTTCACGCAGCCGCGAGATCGAAAAGGCCACGTCTTGCGATGTCAAATCATGGCCGTCGCTGAATTTCACCCCCGGCCGCAGCTTGAAGACATATTCGAGCCCGTCATCGCTGATCGACCATTCGGTGGCCAGTTGCGGCCTTGGATTGAGGTCGTAGTCGTAGGCGAGCAGGCCGTCGAAAATCTTCGGCCCGATGGTGGCCGGTCCACCGGCGCTGGTGTTGATGGAAACGATCTGGTTGGGCTCGGGATAGTAGACGAAATTGAGCGTGCCGCCCGCCACCGGCTTGGCGTCTTCGGCAAAGGCCCCGGCAGGTAGGGCGGTACTCGCGCCGGCCAGCAGCAGGAACTGATTGAACAAGCGTCGGTTGATGGTCATGGTCGGTACTCCGCGTTTGCGCGATTTGTCTTTATGGGGAAAAGTCGGGATCGGTGGTTTCACGCACCGATCCAAGGCAAGGCAATCCGAGCGCCTATGCGTTTGGCGCGAGCCAGATCTGCGCGAAGCTGTTGTTGATGCCTTGCGCTCCGGGTGAGAAATCCCTGACCTTCTTGTTGGCAACAATCTGGGCACCGGCCGCAACGAGGTCGACCGACACCACGTCGTCATGGATGATGTGCTGGAACTTGTACCAGAGCTCGCGCCGTTTCGTTTCGTCGGGCTCGATTGCGGCGGCTTCGAGGATCTGGTCGACCTCGGGGTTCGCATAGTGGCTGGCGTTGGAGAAGACGAGGCCGATCTTGAAATTCTTCGACCAGTAGGCGCGCTGGACGCCGAGCGTCGGATCAAAGGTGTTCGACAGCGACTCAACCACCAGGTCCCAGGCGCGGTCGGTGTAGACGGTCTTCAGGAACGTCGACAGATCGAGCTTCAGGATCTCGGCGTCGATGCCGACCACTGCCAGCGACTGCCTGATGAAATCGGCATAGGACGCCGGCAGGAACGCGTTGTAGGCGAGCCGGAGCTTAAAGCGCGTGCCGTCGGCGCCGCGCGGATGGCCGGCATCGTCGAGCAGTTTCTCCGCCAGTTTGGGGTCGGGTTCGCGCGCCTTGATGCTGGGGTCATACCATTTGGGCAGTGCCGTGCTGATGGGACTTGGCGATACCTGCGCATAGCCATAGAGCGCAATGTCGACCAGCTTCTGCAGGTCGATCGCGTGGGCGATGGCCAGACGCACGTCGCGCTTGGTCAGGATTTCGTTCTCGTAGTTGAAGAACAATTGCTGCTGCGGGCCGGAATAGGCATAGGTGTTGGTGTCGACGACCAAAGCGGGGTTGGCCTTCAGCCGCTCGATATCGGCCAGCGGCACGGGATTGGCGCCGATATCGATCTCGCCGGTTTCAAGAGCCGCCGAGCGTGCCGCCGGGTCGAGAATGACATGCAGCACGACGCGGTCGAGGTAAGGCCTTGGCGCATCCCAATAGTTCGGATTGCGATCGAAGATCAGATGGCTGCCGGGCACCCATTCCTTGAGAACGAAGGGGCCGGTGCCGATCGTCTGTTCCAGCTTGGGCTGTTCTGCCGGCTTGAACGTTTCGTAGACATGCTTCGGCACGATCGGTGATTCCGAACTGCTCAGCGCCGTGATCAGATAGGGCGCCGGCTTCGAAAGCACGACAATGGCGGTGTGCGGATCGGGCGTCTCGACCGCTGTCACGTTCTGGTAGGTGATGCGGCCGCGCGGATGCGCCTCCTTCAGCCGGAAGATGGTGAAGGCAACATCTTCCGAGGTGAAGTCCTTGCTGTCATGCCACTTGACACCCTGGCGCAGCTTGAAGGTGTAGCGCAGGCCGTCATCGCTGATCGACCACTCCGTGGCCAGCAGCGGTTTCGGGGTGAGGTCGTAGGCGAAATCAAGCAGGCCTTCATTCACCTTGGGGCCGATCGCCTGGCCGGTGCCCGACGAGGTGTTGATGGCGATCAGCGACGTCGGATCGGGATAGTAGGCCCAGTTGAGCGTGCCGCCCTGAACGGGCGTGCCTTCGGCTGCAAAGGAAAGGCCGGGCAATGCGAAACTCGCACCCCCAAGCAGCAAGAGCTGGTTGAAATGACGACGATTGACAGACATGGTCTTGGGCTCCGGAAAACGGATTGCATCCGGCGGCCGAACGCACTCCGGCGCCTCGACGCAATGATCCCTGCCGTCGCGCAAAACCGGAAGAATGATTTTCTATCGTCGGCCGAAAGCGCCGCTTTGCACGACTGGTTCATTCCAGGCCTGCGAAGCCGACCGACACCCAAATCGGTGCTGCCCGTCTTATTTCTACAAGAATAGTAGACATTGCGATTTTTTAGATTTCCGTTCCCGCTGGCGCGACGCTGCGGCAAACGAAATTTTCCGCCGCGCGCTTTGGCGCAAAGCCCGCCCTCGTCGCGCCGGGTCCGAACGTGTTGAATGCGCCTCATGGTTGATGTCATTCGCGCCAAACCGAGGAAGCTACGACCGACGCTGGCGAGACTTCCGCCGCTGACCTCGCTTCGCGCCTTTGTCGCAACCGCCCGCCATCTGAGCTTTACGCGAGCGGCGGAAGAACTCCATGTCACGCCCGCCGCCATCGGCCAGCAGATCCGCCAGCTGGAGGATCACCTGGGGCAACCGCTGTTCCAGCGCAACCGGGGCGAGCTTTTGCTGACCTCGGCCGGTCAGGCGCTGATGCCCGGGCTCACCGAGGCTTTCGACGTCGTTGTCGAATCGGTCGCGCGTATTTCCGGCGACGAGGAGGATGCGCCGATCANGGCTGATCCCGCGCCTCGACGCGCTGCGTGAGGCGGTGCCCGGACTCGAAGTACTGGTCGATGCATCGACAAGGCTTGCCGACTTTGCCAGCGAAGATATCGACTGTGTCATCCGCTACGGCTCGGGCGCCTATAGCGGCCTCATCACGGAACGGCTGTTCTCGGAAGCGGTGCTGCCTGTCTGCAGCCCCGAATTTGCCCGCACGCACGGCCTCTTCCGTGGACCGGAAGGGCTGCGTAACGCGCCGATCCTGCATGAGGACGGGCCGGAGCGCGATCCAAGTTGCCCCGACTGGAAGGGCTGGCTGCGATCCAACGGCCTGTCCGGCCGCCTTGTCGACGGCGGCATACGGCTTAGCCAGTCCTCGCTGGTACTCGACGCCGCGGTTGCCGGCAAGGGCATCGGTCTCGGCAAATTCCGACTGGCCGAGCCTGACCTTGCGGCAGGGCGGCTGGTCAGCCCTTTCGGCTCGCCGCAGCCGGTCGAGTTTTCCTATTACTTCGCGACGACGCCACACAAGGCGAAGCTCGCGACCGTCGAGCGCTTCCATGGCTGGCTGAAGGCTGAGGCGCGAAGGGTTGGCGCACTCGACTTCACACCGCCGGCAGCACTGCCGGCGCGCATCGCCATCGTTGCCGCCGAATAGCCTTGGCTATTTAAGCTTGAAGCCCAGCGCCTTGAGCGCATCACCCAGGCGATCACGGCCTTTCAGCGCCGCAGTGCTGCCGATGCGGTTCGACATCAGTTCGGTCCAGTCGACAACGGGCATCGACTGCTCTTGCTGAAAGGTGCGAAGCGTCAGGTTGTACGCTGCGAGATCGTCCTGATCGAAGCCTGACTGATAGCGCTCGCGATGCAGCACAACACGCTGCGGCAGTCTGGGCTTGATGTCGGTCGCAGCCAGGAGATCGGGACAGCCAACGGTCAGGCCGAACACCGCCACGGTTTCCGGCGGCAGGCCGAGCTCTTGCGCCACGGCCTCAGGATGATTGCGCATGGCGCCGATGTAGCAGGAGCCGAGCCCGAGCGCATCGATTGCCACCACGGCATTCTGCGCGGCAAGTGCTGCGTCGATCACGGCCAGCAGAAAACTCTCATGATAATCGAGCCCCTCGCCCGCCCGGCTGTTTGCCTCGGCAATGGCGCGCAGCCGTGACAGGTCGGCCAGCCAAACCAGCAGCAACGGCGCCTGCTCGATATGGCGATTGACCGCCGCCAGTCCGGCAAGCCGCGCCTTGCGCGCCGGATCCTCGACGGCGATGACGCTCCACGCCTGCAGATTGGACGAGGTCGGCGCCGACTGGGCGGCAGCGATGATCAGTTCGAGCGTCCCTTCGGGCAGAGGCCTGGCGAGATAGTTGCG
Organism: Mesorhizobium sp. LSHC412B00; assembly: GCF_000503035.1. Taxonomy (NCBI): domain Bacteria; kingdom Pseudomonadati; phylum Pseudomonadota; class Alphaproteobacteria; order Hyphomicrobiales; family Phyllobacteriaceae; genus Mesorhizobium; species Mesorhizobium sp. LSHC412B00. The sequence goes on from NZ_AYWB01000017.1 coordinate 71,073, forward strand.
GACCGAGCGATGTGAAAGGATCGCCTCGAGGGCTTCGTTCCAGTTTGCAGTGTTCGCCTCTTGCGGCGCCCGGTAACGCCGCCTTAGTGCTGCTTCACCGCGCAGGTCGGCGTCGGAAGGGCGGATGCTGAAAGCGGCTGGCTGTGGCATTGTCGTCCCTATTTGGCGATCTGGCTCGTTCGGTGTTCTGACAACCCCACGTCATTCAACAAACGCGGCTTGGACCCTATTGCGCAATAGCGGGAGCAACTGGTCGCCTTGCCGCTTGATCTCGGAAAGATACGGCGTGTCCGAGAGCACGAAATGCGTGATGCCCAGATCCCGGTACTTGCCGAGCGAACTGGCCACGTCGGCGGCCGAGCCGACCAGCCAGGTGGTGCCGGCGCCGCCGCCGCCATATTTGCCCGGCGCAGTGTAGAGATTGTCGTCCAGCACCTCGCCGCGCGTGTGCAGATCGAGCAGACGCTGCTGGCCTACCGCTACCGCCCGACCATGATCATTCCAGCCGGCGCCCTGGCCCTTTGCCATTTCGGCGACCTTCGCCTCGGCGTCCGCCCAGGCCTGCCCGGTGGTGTCGCGGACCAGCGTGGTGACCCGCAACCCGAATTGTAGAGGCGGGAGGTCCCGGTCAAGTTCCCGGCTCAAGGCCTTGAGCCGCTCGATCCGCTCCCGGACGCCGTCGAGCGGCTCGCCCCAGAACAGCTGGACATCGGCCTCGCTGGCCGAGACGCGCTCGGCCGCCTCCGACGCGCCGCCGAAATAGAGCCTGGGATGGCGACGGTTTCCACGGACAGGGATGCGGGGCATGACGGTAGACCCGGTGACCTTGAAGTGCTCGCCGGCAAAGGTGACGTTCTCTTCGGTCCAAAGTCTGCGAACCAGCCGCATGAACTCTCTGGTGCGGGCATAGCGATGGTTCTGCTCGCCTTCGCTGTCGCCATAGGCAGCGAGGTTGTCCTTGCCCGACACTATGTTGATACGCACGCGACCGCGGGTCAGCTGGTCGAGCGTGGCGACCGCGGATGCGAAGTGCGCTGGCCGCCAGTAACCCGGGCGGATCGCGATGAGCGGCTCGAAGGAGGTGGTCCGCGCGGCGAGCGCGGCGGCGACGGTAAACGTGTCGGGCCGACCCCAGCCGGTACCGATCAGCGCGCCCTTCCAGCCGTGTTCCTCAAGCGCCTTTGCGTGGCTGGTCAGCGTCTCCAGGCTGTTGTGGTCCTCGACGGCCGGCTCGCCGCGGTGACCGGGATCGACCTGATTCGGGATGTACCAGAGAAATTCGGGATCAGCGCTCATTGTCGGGCCTGTATTTTTGTCGGGCGTGGAGGTCAATGGCGGTACCTTCCGCGCCGTTATCGTTTGATGATCGTTCAATGGGTGGCCCCGAGCAACCCTGACGCCTTGTGTGGCTGCGGCGCGAAACGGCTTTCAGGCCTGATAAGGCCGAGATGGTCGCGCAGCGTGCGCCCTTCATAGTCGCTGCGAAACAGGCCGCGCCGGCGCAGGATCGGCACGACCGTATCGACAAAGACTTCCAGCCCGGTCGGCAGCACGTCAGGCATCAGGTTGAAGCCATCGGCGGCGCCGGCGACAAACCATCTTTCGATATCGTCGGCGATCTGCTCCGGCGTGCCGACAACGGTGCGGTGGCCGGTACTGCCGTTGAGCGCCCGGATCAGTTGGCGAACGGTGAAATCGTTGTTGCGGGCAAGTGCCAGCGTGGCCTTGAAGAAGGTGTGGCCGCCGTTGGGCGGCAGGGGGATGACGTCAGGCAGCTTCTCGTCGAGCCTCAGCCGCTCGCGGTCGATGCCGAGCACGCCCGACAGCCGCGTCAGGCTGTAGTCGAGCGGGATGCGGTCCCACAGTTCTTCCTGCCGCCGCTCCGCTTCCGCCTCGGTGCTGCCGATGATGGTAGCCAGACCGGCGAGGTTGAGCGGCACGCCGCCGCTTCTGCCACGGGCGACAGCCCGGGCCTTCAGCTCCTTTGCGTAGGCGAGCGCCTCCTCGAACGATTGCGACGCGGAAAACACCGCTTCGGCGTGGCGCGCGGCGAGCTCCTTGCCGTCATCGGAACCGCCGGCCTGGATGACCACCGGATGCCCTTGCGGCGAGCGCGGCACATTGTGCGGCCCATGCACCGAAAAATGCGCCCCTCGTGCTCGATGGCGTGAACCTTGGCGGCATCGACGAAGCGCCCACTGGCGACGTCGCCGATGAAGGCATCGTCCTCCCAGCTGTCCCACAGCGCCTTGACTATTTCGGTGAATTCGGCGGCCCGCTCGTAGCGCCCGCCATGATCTATCGCGCCGGTCAGGCCGAAATTGCGGGCCGAGGCGGGATCGGCCGTGGTCACGATGTTCCAGCCGATGCGCCCGCCGCTGACATGGTCGAGCGTCGCGAAACGACGGGCGATGTTGTAGGGCTCGTTGAAGCTGGTCGATGCCGTCGCAATCAGGCCGATGCGCTCGGTCGCGGCGGCTATCGTCGCCAGCACGATGGTCGGTTCCAGCGATGTAATCGGCCGATAGTCGATGCGATCCGAAATTGCCGCCTGATCGGCAAAGAATATAGCGTCGAGCTTGGCGCGCTCGGCGATCTTCGCCACCTGCACATAGTGGTCGACGGTGAAGGCGGCATAGGGGTCGACCCCGTCCATCCGCCATGCCGCCGGCGAGAAGCCGGCGTGCAGGATGTTGACATTGAGGTGGAGCTGTCGGCCGCTCATCGAAAGACGCCGGGCTCGGGATAGGCGCCAGTCAGATACCAGGTGCCGACGGTGCGGGCCTTGTATTCGGCGGGGTTGTGCAAGGTGTGGATGCGCGCATTGCGCCAGAAACGGTCGAAGCCGTATTTGCGCACCGCCGAGCGCGCGCCCATCACCTCGAAGATCTCGGCGGTGACTTCGAGCGCGACATTGCCGGCCAGCACGTTGGCCGCGGCAACTGCAACCGCCGCTTCCCCGCGCTCTTGCTCGGTCAACGCCTTGCCGCGCGCGATCGCATGATCGATCGCCGCCGCAGCGCGATCAGCCAGCACCGTTGCCGCCCGCGTCTTGACCCAGAGCTCGCCATATTGCCGCTTGATCCATGGATCGTCGATGTGGCGCTCGACGCCGGAATACATCCACGGTCGCGAGCTGTTGAGCGTGTAGTCGCGTGCCGCTAGCAGTGCGCCCTGGGCGGTGCCGATGAAGACATTGAGCAGCACGCTTTGCTGCTGCAGCGGGCCGATGGTGCGGATCGGCAGCGACGCGTCGACCCAGCCGCGCACCAGTTCGTTGTCATGGATCCTAACATCCTTGTAGGCGACCTTGCCACTGCCGGTTTGCGTCTGGCCGATGCCGTCCCAGTCGTCGAGAATGGTGATGCCCTCACGATCCGCCGGGATGGCCGCGAACTTCCGCTCGCCGCTGACCTCGTCTTCCCAGGAGGTCGAAAGATAGTCGGCGACATGCGAGCCGGAGGCGAAGGGCTTGAAGCCGCTGACGATCGTCCACTCGCCATCCTTGCGGCCGAACAGCGTCTTGGAAAAGCTGTTGCCGGTGTTGCCCCAGAACCAGTCGCCCGCAGCCGAACGCCGCAGCAGATCGGCTGAGCGCGGTTCGTCCGAATTGAGCCTTGCGGCGATCAGCGCGCTGAAATGGTAGCCGTAGATGTGGCCGATCGAGCCGTCGACCTTGGCGAACTCGCGGCCGATCTTCAGCGCCGTCGAATAGGGTTCGCCGGCGCCGCCGAATTCCTTGGGAATGACGATACTGAGCAGGCCGCTCTCCTTGAGCAGGCGGATCTGTTCGACGGGCCTGCCGCCAAGCTGGTCGCGCTCGACCGCGTCGCGGGCAAAGATGTCGCGCAGCTCGACCGCCTTGGCGACCCATGGATTGGAGGTATCGGGATCGAAGCTCATCAGGTCACTCATGCAGATGCGGGAAGCCGTGGCGCTCGGCAAGCAGCGCAAGAATGCGCCTTGTGTCGTCGGCAAAGACCTTGCCCTTGGCGGTCGGTAGGTCGGCTGGCGGATCACCGCCGACGACCAGCACCGGCAGCGACTGGTGGCGTTCGCCGAGGGTATCGATCACCTTACCCCTCGGCCTTGCGAACGGCACGCGCTCGACGTCCAGCCTGGCGGCAAGATCGGGAAAGGCTGCGAGCAGCCCTTCGACCTTGTTGGAATAGGGGCAGACGAAGGTCTGGCCCGGATGCTTTGGGTCGGCGAAACCCGGCTGGATGAGAAAGAGCGTGTCTCGCGCCATCGGCTCATTCCTATTCCGCCGCCGCAGCGGCATGCCGCGAAAAACGGTTTGCCGGCCGCTTCAGGCCGAGATTGTCGCGCAAGGTCCTGCCCTCATACTCCCGACGGAACAGGCCACGGTGGCGCAGTTCCGGCACCACCAACTCGATGAAATCCTTCAAGCCGCCGGGCATGATCGGTGCCATGATGTTGAAGCCGTCGGCGCCGTAATTCTCAAAGCGCTCTTCCATCGTGTCGGCGATCTGTTGTGGCGTGCCGACCACCTGCCAGTGGCCGCGAGCGCCGGCGATGCGCAAATAGAGCTGCCGGATCGTCAGCTTCTCGCGCCGCGCCAGATCGATGACCAGCGCCTGCCGGCTCTTGCCGGCATTGGTCTCCGGCAGTTCCGGCACCGGCCCGTCGAGCGGATAGGCGGTGAGATCGAAGCCGCCGGCCAGCGCCGAGACCAGACCGAGGCCCACTTCCGGCTGGATGAGATCCTGCAGCTGTTCGAACTTTTCCTGCGCCTCGGCTTCGCTGCGGCCGACGACCGGAAAGATGCCTGGCAGGATTTTCAGATCATCCTCTGAACGGCCGTACTTACCGAGCCTGCCCTTGACGTCGGCATAGAAGGCGGTGGCTTCATCGAGCGTGATCTGCGCGGCGAAAATCGCTTCCGCGGTGCGCGCCGCCAGCTCCTTGCCGGGGCCGGACGCGCCCGCCTGGACGACGACCGGATGGCCTTGCGGCGTGCGCGGCGTGTTCAGCGGACCGCGCACCTCGAAGTGCTGGCCCTTGTGGTTCAGCACATGCAGCTTCTCCTTGTCGAAATAGCGCCCGCTCACTTTGTCGCGCGGGAAGGCATCATCCTCCCAGCTGTCCCACAGCCCAAGCACGACATCGGCGAATTCCTCGGCGCGATCGTAGCGGTCGCCGTGCTGGATATGCGTATCGTGGCCGAAATTGAATGCCGCATCCGGATCGGACGAGGTGACGAGGTTCCAGCCGGCGCGCCCGCCGCTCAGATGGTCGAGCGACGCGAACTGGCGGGCCAGATTGTAGGGATCGGAATAGCTGGTCGAAGCCGTGGCGATCAGGCCGATGTTGGTGGTCACCGCCGACAGCGCCGACAGCAGCGTAATGGGCTCGAACGGATAGACGCCGCTATGCGCCTTGCGGCTGGCAGCCTCGAGATTGCTCAGCCGCGCCGCGACGCCATCGGCAAAGAAGATCGCATCGAATTTGGCCGCTTCCGCGAGCCTGGCCAGTTCGACATAGTCGCCGAGGCTGGTCCCCTCGGCCGCCTGTGGATGGCGCCATGCCGCCACATGGTGGCCGGTGAAGAGAAGAAACGCTCCAAGCTTGAGCTTGTCCTTGCGCCTGGCCATTTTCCGCGCCTCCTCAGCGATACAACCCGCCGACCGGGAATTCCCCGGTCAGCAACCAGGTGCCGATGGTGCGCTTCTTGTATTCGGCCGGGTTGTGCAGCGTGTGCGTGCGCACATTTCGCCAGAACCTGTCATAGCCATTGGCCTTGGTGGCCGAGCGGGCGCCCATCACCTCGAAGACCTCGCTCGATGCGTCGAGACCGATTTGCCCGGCATAGACATTGGCGGTGGCAAGGTCGATCGCCGTCTGTCCGCGCTGCTCCAGGGTCAAGGCCTCGCCCTTGCCATAGGCGGCATCGAGGCTGCGCGCCGCCACATCGGCGAGTTCGGCGGCAGCCAGCGTGCGGATATAGAGATCGCCATATTTGCGCTGAACGAACGGATCGTCGGTGTGGTTCTCATAGCCGGAATAGACCCAGGGTCGCGATTGCGAGACCGTATAGTCGCGGCCTTCGCTCAGCGCTCCTTGCGCGCTGCCGACGAAGAGGTTGAGCAGGACCGCCTGCTGGAAGAGTGAAATCAGCGTCTGGAACGGCGTCAGCGGCACGGCGGGCGAGCCGATCAGTTCGTCATCACCGATATGCACATCCTTGAACGTGACTTTACCGGAACCCGTCTGCCGCTGGCCGACGCCATCCCAGTCATCCTCGATGACGATACCTTCACGATCGGCCGGGATCGCAGCTGCCAGGCGGTCCTGGCCGTCTTCCCATGCCACCTGGATATAGTCGGCGATGTGCGAGCCGGAAGAGAACGGCCGGAAGCCGTTCAGGATCCAGCCCGAGCCGTTGCGCCTGGCCGTAGAGGTCTTCGACATGGCGTTGCCGGAATTGCCCCAGACCCAGTTCTCGCGGGCCGAGCGTGTCAGCAGTTGGTCCTTCTGCGCGTCCGTACCGCGAAACAACACGCCGTTGAGCGGCAGATGATGGTAGCCGTAGAGATGGGCTAGCGAACCATCGGTGCGGGCAAATTCGCGCACGACGCGCAGCACCGACAGCCAGGGCGCGCCCTTGCCGCCATAGTTTTTGGGAATCTGCGCCGACGGCAGTCCACTTTCCTTGAGCAGGCGGATCTGCTCGACCGGTCGTCCACCGGCCTTGTCGCGCGCCACCGCATCGCGATCGAAGATGGTGCGCAGCTCGACCGCCGTGGCGACGAACGGGTCGGAAAGGTCAGGGCTGAAGGTCATGCGTTTGTCCATGGAATGCGTCTATTCCGCCGCAATGGTCTGTGCCGGCCGCCAGACGGCAGAGGCGTAGGCCTCCTCCCCGAACTCGGCCGGATGGCTGCCGGTGATGCGGCTCTCATGGCTGTCGAGATCGGCAAGGAAGAGATCGCGGCTGATGCGGGCGACGACAGCCGGCACGTCGCGCCTGATCGACGGAACATCGCCTATCGGCAGGCCGAAACTGACGAAGCCGCCTGGATTGAAGACGTGGATGTTCCTCAGGAACGGCGCCTCCCCCAGCGCTTTCTCGAGGAATTCATGGCCGAGGCCGAGATAGGGATGGGCGCCGAAAAATTCATCCAGTTCGCCTTCCGCCGGCGCGTATTGGTCACGCCACAGCCGGATCGAGGCGGCGAAATCGCTAAATTCCGGCTTGCGCGTCGGGTCGGCGAAATAGCCGGTGCCGGCGATGACGAAGTCGAAAGCGAACGTCTCGGCGCCGATGTCGGTGACGACCTTGCCGCCGTCGATATCCGCATTCGTCCAGGGGGCACCGAGATGCAGGTGGAAATTCTTGTGCCGCACCACCCGCTCCACGGCATGGGGCGGTGGCGTCGAACCGGCCTCGCGGAAGCGCAGTGCCTGGCGCCAGCGCACCGGATCGGGCAAGCGCGGATAGTTGTCATAGGCGCCGGGACAACCCCGCACGCGGTTGATCGGCACGCTGGCGATACTGGTGCGCCGCGCGAACAGGCGCACCGATTGCGCGCCGGCCTCAAGGGCTGTCCCCGCCGCATCGAATGCCGAAGCCGCCGACCCGACGACAGCGACCGCTTTGCCCTTGAGCGAGGCAAAATCGATTGCTGCAGAACTGTGTGCGACAAAGCCCTGGGGCAGAGCAGCGAGCACCGCCGGTATCATTGGACCGCCGCTGCCGCCAAAGCCATTGGCCAGAATGATCTTCCGCGCCGTTTCGATCAATGGCGTGCCGCCGGCATCGAGGTGGAGGCGAAGATACCCGTCAGCCGGCTCGATGCGAAGGAGACGCGTGCCGTAGCGAATGCCAATGCCGAGAAAGTCGCGATACCATTTCAGGTAATTCGCCCAATCCGTCCGCGCGATGCGGTCGAAGCCTGCATAGGCTTCGGCACCATGGCGCGCTTCGTACCAGGATTGAAAGCTCAGGCCCGGCAGGCCGAGTTCCGGTCCCGGCAGGCCCTTTGGTGTTCGCAGCCGGTTCATCCGCGCATGCGTGAGCCAGATGCCGGCCTTGCCCTCATCCGGCGCCGCATCGATGACCGTGACCTTGCCGATGCCGGCCCGCCTCAACGCGAAGGCGAAGGTCGCGCCCGTCTGCCCGCCGCCAACGACAAAGACATTGTGGTCGATGCCCTCCCGATCCGGCACCCAATTTTGCGGATCGGGACCGATCAGTCGAAGTGTTTCGCGGGCGTCGTGATCTGGATCGGACGGTAAGGCCATTTCGGTCCTGGCTGAAGTTCAAGCGTTACACCAAACTCCGCCCCGGTCGGCAAACAGTCCAGAAATGTCTGCTTTGATTGCCCGGTAGTTTTTTTCACTTGCATCCAACGGCACAATCGGAGCGTCACCGGGCTGCTGCGGGATATTCGGCACCACCTGCAATCCGTGATGACAAGCGAACAATTGGCGCGCAGGGCTGACATAATCTGAACGCTCGGTTGCCCGCGTCGGATTCCGCTGCAATTCTTGCCCGTTGAAAGGAGTACGCTGCGTTTCCGACACTTCACCCAAGTAGGGGTCGAGCCCACGTGTGGAAAAACGCGTCATGCACCCGAAAGGAGACCTCGAGGACTTCGATTGGTGGCGGCTCTCACCACGCCTTGAGCTGCACCGGCGTCAAGTACACGGCGCCGTCGCGGTCGCGATTGAGATCTATTTCAAAGCACGACCGATGGAAAACGATGCGGTTGGGGACATTACCGATTACCATTCTCATGATTTCCTCAGCCTTTACCTGTCCGGGCTGGGGAAGAGAATTCTGTCGGAATTGGCTGCCAGATCCGCACAGATCAACCGAACTGGCAAGCGCATTTTGAGACTGCGGCCGAGTTCAGAACCCGCCTAATTGCACGTCATTGCCGCCGATTGCCGCACGCAATCGTTGCAGGGTCTTTCGAACCCAGGGGGCTTGAGTTAGGTGTGACAGGTGCCATCAACGAGACGGAGAAATTGAAGAACAGGCCCCAAAACCATTTTGCCCAGAAGCCATAGATTTACCCGATAACGCTCAATTCAAACTCAAATAATTAGGCGTAAGGTATTGATACATAATGAACTGGTGGTGCTGGCAGTCATTGGCGAACCAGTCTCTGTCTGATTTTCCCTGTTAGCCGCCGAAAACAGCGAATTTCGGCGATTTTCCGCGCGCTCAAGGCGAATTTGCGCCGGAATCTCGGCGCAGATTCAATGCCTTAGTAAGGGATTCCCTGCGCGGGCTAACAGCGAAATGATCGTGGCCCAACAGGGAAATCCAAACAGAACGGCGCTTCAAACTTGAACGTTCTGGCGATGTAGATGCCGGGGGCGTTTGCGAGATCTGGCAGAGACGTCGCCGTGCTCGATCTAGCCGGTTGGATACTCATTTGCCTCGAAGACATGATGATGAACGCGCCCAGTGAACATCTTCAGCAATTCCCCCGTCACGTCGCGGCTTTGAAATCTCACATCCGACTGAAGCGCCCGGTTGCAGGTGTCCATGTCGGGATAGCGAATGGCGAGAGCCATTGCGTAGACGGGAGCACCCTCGTCACGCGCGGTACCATCCAGGACGCGAACCTCTTGCGCCCCGGGAAATTGCGTCCACAGCGGCACCAGCTTCTCCTTGACAAAGTGCCGGAATTCGTTCTCACGCCCGGCATGGATTTCACCTTCGAAGAGGGCGTAGCGGATGATCATGTTGAAGTTCCTGATTGTCTGCATGGATGAGGGCGCATCGGTGATGCGCCCTCCTCGGTGGCCTATTTGCCCCAGATTTTCTTGTACTGATCGCGGTAGCCATTCTCCGGGTCGAAGGCGTTCTTCGGGCCGCCGTCGAACTCGACATTGTCGGCCGTCACCACATGCAGCGGCGACAGATAGCCCGACCATTTTTCACCGGCGATGGCGCGGTTCAGCTCGTCAACCAATTGCCAGCCCTGCAAGTTGAGCGGTTCGGCGACCGTGACCTTCTGGAACTGCCCGGCGCGGATGCGCTGATAGGCCGATTCCGAACCGTCGCCGGCGGCTACATTGATCGGCGCGTCGGTGCCGGCCTTGCCGGCAGCGGCAAGCGATGGTCCCATGAAGTCGAAATAGAGGTCGTTAATCGCCAGCGAATGCGTCCAGGCATCGCCGTATTTCTGCAAGAGCGAGGTGGTCAGCTGCGGCATGCGCTGCGAGGTCTCGGCGATCGGGGTGTCGACATATTCGAGCACCTTGCCGCCGAGCCGCTCGATTTCGGCCTTCATCTTGTCGGCCTTGGCGATGGCTATGGCGTAGGTCGAATCGGTGAAGATGACGACGCCGGGTTTGCCCTTGGCGTCGGCATAGGCCCAGTCGGCCGCAGCCGTCGAGACCTGCATGGCGTCGGTCGAGACGTTGGCGAACACGCCGCTCTTTTCGTCGGGTCCGATCACCGGTCCGGCATGCCAGGAAACCAGCGGGATTCCGGCGGCCTTCGCCTGTTCCAGCGCCGGCGCCTGCTCAATGGCGTCGAAACCGTTAATGACGATGCCATTCGGCTTCAGAGCCATCGCCTGGCCGAAGGCGGCGGTGCGGCCACCGATCGAGCCGGCGCCGTCGATCACCTTGACCTCCCAGCCAATCGCCTTGGCGGCTTCCTCGACGCCGGTGGTGACGCCCAGAATGCCGCCATTCTTGAGGTCGCCGGCGAGCACGACGATCGTCTTGCCCGGCTGGGCCTTCGGACCGGTGGCCGGGCCGTCCCAGGCGGTGACCTTCTGGGCATATTTTTCGACCACCGCCATGGCGTCGGCCATCGCGTCCGCCCGTGCCTGGCCGGCGAACAGGACCGGAGCAGCGATTGTGATGGCCATCAAGGCGATGGATGATTTTAGAAATGTTCTGCGTTGCATGTTGGTACCTCCCTTGGTTTCAAAAAAATTGTCTGGTCTTCCGGAACTCGATTTCGGGCGCCAAGTCACTGGCTGATTTGCCCAGCCACCGGGCCCAAACCGGCTGGATGCGCGTTGACATAGATGGAATAAAGCGACGTCTGGGCGGTGATGTAGAGCCGGTTGCGCTTCGGACCGCCGAAGCACAAATTGGAGACGATTTCGGGAACCAGGATGCGCCCGATCAGCGTCCCGTCCGGCGCGTAGACGCGAACCGCATCGGCACTGGAGGCCCAGATGTTGCCATCGCGATCGACGCGGAAGCCGTCGAAAAATCCTGCCTCGCATTCGGCGAGCGTGCCGTGCGACCGCAGCGAGCGTCCGTCCGCGGCGACATCATAGGTCTTGATCGCCCGCGGCAGGCCCTGAACATGGCTTGCGCCAGTATCCGACACGTAGAGGATGGTCTCGTCGGGCGAAAAGGCCAGCCCGTTCGGCTGCACCAGATCAGTGATGACGACACCCACCTCGCAGGTTGCTTCGTTGAACCGGTAGACATGGGACCCGCCGATCTCTGGTCGGGCAATCATGCCTTCATAGTGGCTGTCGATGCCGTACACGGGGTCGGTGAACCAGATCGTCCCATCGGATTTGACCACCACGTCATTCGGTGAATTGAACCGCTTGCCGTCGATGACTTCGACAAGCGACTGCCATCGCCCATCATGCTCAAGCCGGGAGATGCGTCGACCGCGATGGTCGCAAGCGACGACGCGGCCTTCACGATCGAGCGTATGGCCGTTCTGATTGTTGCAATGGGTTTCGAAGACACTGACCGAGCCGTCGCTTTCGTCGTAGCGCAGCAACCGGTCGTTCGGGATATCCGACCACAGCAAATGCCTTGCCGCCGGAACATAGACCGGTCCTTCCGCCCAGCGGCTCCCGGTCCACAGCCGTTCGAGCTTGGCATGCCCGATCGTCAGCTTTCGGAACCGGTCGTCCAGAATCTCGTAGTCGCTCATTCCACTATTCCCGGATGGGTTCGGCTGGTCACTTCGAGGGCTGCGTTGCGGTCTTGGTCCTGGCCCTGTTCGCCGCGCCGCGCTTGCGTTGGGCGTAACCGGCAATGCCGATGGCGACGAGCAGCGTCACGCCGTTGAACAGCGGTTCGACGAAGAACGAGCCACCGAACTGCTGGATGCCGGAAATGCCGACCGCCAGGATGACAACGCCGGTCATCGTGCCCCAGACATTGACGCGTCCGGGCTTGATGGTGGTCGAACCGAGAAAGGCGCCGACGAGCGCCGGCAGCAGATATTCCAGCCCGACGCTGGCCTGGCCGATGCGCAGCTTAGAGGCGAGCAGCACGCCTGTCAGCGCCGTCAGGAAGCCCGACGAGATGAAGGCACCGATGACGAAGCGGCGCACCGGAATGCCGTTCAGAGCCGCAGCCTTCGGGTTGGCGCCGATGGCATAGACGTAGCGGCCGATCGGCAGATATTCGAGGATGATCCAGAGTGCTGCGGCGATCGCCAGCACATAAAGGCCGGTGATAGGCAGCCCGAATACCATCGTGCCATTGAGGGCGTAAAAGCCGTTGGGCAGCACGCCGACCACTTGCCGGCCGCCGGTGTGCCAGAGCGCCAGCGCATAGAGCACGGTGCCGGTGCCGAGCGTGGCGATGAAAGAGTCGATGCGGGCAACTTCGACCAGTAGTCCGTTGAGGAAGCCGGTCGCAGCGCCGAGAAGCAGCACGATGATCACCGCCAGCGGCCACGGAACGCCGAACATGGTCTGCAGGCTGATGGCGAGAATGTGCCACAGCACGATGCCGTACCCAACGGTGAGGTCGATGCGGCCAGAAGCCATCGGGATCATCGCCGCCAGCGACAGCAGCGCGATGATTGCTTTGTCGGAGATGATCGAGCGCAAATTGAGCAGGGTTGGAAAGGTGTTTGGCAGCAGGATCGAAAACAAAAGGATCAGCAGCGCCGTCAGGATCACCAGCCCGTAGACCGGCAGCAGCCGGATGATTTTCTGCCCCAACGACAAGCCTGCCATTTCGCCACGGGTCGGTTCGAGTGCGCTGGATTCGATCGATTGCATGAGGTTCGCTCCCAGAAAGATCAGGCGGCTTCCGAAGCCGATGCCGCGGTGATCACGGCGGATGTGGTCAGGTCGTTGCTGGTGAGTTCGCGCACGATCTGTCCGCGTGAAAACACCAGGGCGCGGTGGCAGATATGGGCGATCTCCTCGAAATCGGTCGACACCACGACGACGGCGAGGCCGGCTTCAAGTGCGCGGCCGATCAGCCGGTAGATCTCGGCCTTGGCGCCGACGTCGACGCCGGCGGTCGGGTCTTCGGCGATCAGCAACTTTCGGTCGGTGTGCAGCCAGCGGCCGACAATCACCTTCTGCTGGTTGCCGCCGGACAGTGCTTCGATCGGCAGGTTAGGATCGTTGGGGCGAAGCCCGACCGTCCCGCCGATCTCACGCGCCAGCGCCGCCTCCTTGTAGGGCGCCAAAAACGAGAACAGGCCACGCTTACCGGCGCCGGGATTGAGAAAACTGTTTTCGCGGATCGACAAGGAGGCTGCTATCGATTCCTCGGTCCGGTCGCGTGCGATGAGGCCGACGCCGGCCGACATTGCCGCGATCGGGCTCGACAGGTCGGGCACAACGCCATTGATCGTCACCGAGCCGGAGAAAACCTGACACCCGAACAGCGTCCGACCAACCAGTTCCTGCCCGGCGCCGCGAAGGCCGACCAGACCGAGCAGCTCACCCTTGCGCACGTCGAAAGAGACAGGGCCGGCACCGGCGCAGACCAGGTCACGGACCGTGCACACCGTTTCGCCGGCCTGCGTCTGAGCCTTGCTGAAAACCTGGTTCACCGGGCGACCAACGATCATCTCGACAAGTTCGTCCGGGCTGGTATCGGCGACTCTCTTCTGGCCGACCAGCCTGCCGTCGCGCAGCACGGCGACCCGGTCGGCGATGCGGAAGATCTCGTCGAGCCGATGCGAAACGTAGATCATACCGACACCGCGTTGCTTGAGCGGGCGGATGGCGTCGAACAGCCGCTCGACTTCGTCAGCGGGAAGACTGGCTGTCGGCTCGTCGAGCACCAGCACATCGGCCTCGGTGGCCAGGGCGCGGGCGATGGCAACCAGCGACTTTTCGGTGCGCGTCAGATCCTGAACGCGTGTCGTCGGATCGAAATCGCATCCGACCAGCTTGAGCGCCTCACGCGCTCTCGCCTCGGTCGATCGCCAGTCGATGAGCCCCGAGCGGAGCGAAAAGCCTTGGGCCAAGCCGACATTCTCGCCGACCGTCATCCATTCGATGAGACCGAGATCCTGATGGATGAAGGCGACGGGCTGGCGGTGGTTCGGCTGCGGCGGACGATGGTGATAGGGCTCGCCGCGAAACAGGATGCTGCCGCCGTCCGGCCGGTGGATGCCGGCGAGCGTCTTGATCAGTGTCGACTTGCCGGCGCCGTTCTCGCCAAGCAGCGCCAGGATCTCGCCCTTGTGCAGATCGAGCGACACGTCGGAGATCGCGCGGGTGCCGCCGAACTCCTTGGTAATCGACTTGAACTCGATCAGTTTTTCCTCGGTCACAATGCGTTCCTCCCAAGATCGCCCCAATGATGTTATCGATAACATTTCTAAGCGTCAAGCGACGACGAAAATTCAGGCCAGCCAATCAACTGGTCTTGCCGTCGAGCAGAAGCATCATCTCAGCCGAATCCCTTGGCCCCAGCCCTGCGGCGCAAAGCAGACGGTGGATCTCTACCACCTGCCCGGTCATTGGCATCGGCGTCTTGGTTTTCAGCGCGAAGGCCTGCAGCGAATCCAGATCCTTCAGCATATTATCGATGCGGCCGGTCGGCGAAAAATCGCGGGCAGCGAATTTTGCCATGAACTCCTGCATAATGCTGGAGTCGGCCCGCCCGCCCTTGAGTGCCGCGGGGATTGCCTTCGCATCGACGCCGCCGGCCTCAGCAAGCTTGACCGCTTCGGCGACGGCCTGAAACAGCACCGCGCAGAAGAGCTGGTTGATCAGCTTGGTCGTCTGGCCTGCCCCGCTCGGTCCCATCAAGGTGTAGTTGGCGCAGAGATGCTGCATCACCGTGCGCGCGTGTTCGAAGTCTGCCGCCTCACCGCCCGCCATAACGGTCAGCCGGCCGGCCAGCGCGCCGGGAACGCCGCCCGAAAGCGGGCAGTCGAGCCATCTCATGCCGGTCTCGGCAGACAGCTTCCCGGCCATCTGCGCGGTGTCGAAGGGATCGATCGAAGACATGTCGATCAGCAGCTTTTCCGACGACGCCGCAGCCGCCACACCACCATCGCCAAACACCACCGAACGCACGATATTGGCATGGTTGAGACTGAGGATGACGAAGCTGCTCTCCCGCGTTGCTTCGGCAACCGACACGGCCGCAGCCGCACCCTTTGCAGTCAGCGCTGCAACCTTGACCTTGTCCAGATCGAACACCGTCACGGCTAGCCCAGTCTCGATCAGGCGGGTGGCGATCGCCGACCCCATGATGCCGGCGCCGACAACGGCGACTTTTGTTGGTTGCGTCATTTCAACGTGCCTTCTTCCTTGATCCCGGCAGGGTCGACCCCAAGTGCACCCAGGCCCTGCAACACTCTATCGGCAATCGTGTCGACAGGCGCGTCGATGTCCACTGTGACCACCAGCGGCTCGTCGCCTGGATGCTCCAGGGTGGCGAACTGGCTGTCGAGCAGCGCCGGTGGAAAGAAGTGGCCGCGGCGCGCGGCTAGCCTGGCTTGCAGCAGCGAATGCGACCCCTCCAGGAATACGAAAACCAGCGACTCGCCCGCCGCATCGCGAAGCCTATCGCGATAGGGTTTCTTCAACGCGGAACAGCTGACGACTAGCCCGCGACCCTCCTCACGAGCCTGGCGCAAGGCTGCGCCGACCAGATCCAGCCAAGGCAATCGATCGCAGTCTGCAAGCGGTATGCCCGCGGACATCTTTTCGACATTGCTGCGCGGATGCAGCGTATCGCCTTCAACGAAGGCAAGGCCAAGCCGCGCGGCGATCTCGACGCCAACTTTGGTCTTGCCGCAGCCGCTGACACCCATCACGACGATGAGCGCGGGTTCAAAGGCAGGTCGTGATGCCACCGTCGACATAGAGCGTGTGTCCATTGACAAAGGATGAGGCCGGTCCCGACAGAAAGATCGCCGCGCCGACCAATTCGCCGACATCGCCCCAACGACCCGCCGGTGTGCGGTTGGTCAGCCACGCCGAAAATTCGGGATTGTCGACCAGCGCCTGGTTGAGCGGCGTCTTGAAGTAACCCGGCGCGATGGAATTGATCTGCAAGCCATGCTTCGCCCAATCGGCACACATGCCGCGCGTCAGGTTGCGCACAGCGCCTTTCGTGGCCGTATAGGGCGCGATGTTCGTCCGTGCCAGTTCGCTTTGCACCGAGGCGATGTTGATGATCTTGCCGCGCCGCCGCAGGATCATGTGCCGCGCCACCGCTTGTCCCACGAAGAACACGCTGGAGATGTTGGTGCGCAAGAGTTCCTCCCATTTGTCAGCGGGGAAATCCTCGAGCGGCATTCGGAACTGCATGCCGGCATTGTTGATAAGGATATCGATGGCGCCGATAGTCGCCTCGATCTCCGCGACGCCGTTCGCCACCGCTGCATGATCAGTGACGTCGAAGACGGCGCTATGGGCCTTATGTCCCTTCACTGTCAGTGCATCCGCAGCCGTTTTCATTTTTTCGGCGCTGCGTCCGTTGAGCACGATTTCGGCGCCGTGCTGCGCCAACCCCTCGGCCAGCGCCAGGCCGATCCCTTGCCCCGAGCCGGTGACCAGCGCCCGCATGCCGGTCAAATCGAACAACGAACTGCCCAAACGCTCCTCCTGAGCAATGTTTCCTGGAGCGGCCACGATTTCCAACGCACCTGCCGCCAGTCCCTATTGACATGAATGTTATCGATAACATAGTCAATTGGAAAAATGCACAGGAGATGACGCCGTGACCGACATTTTGATGACAGGTCCCTATCCGGATTGGGACATGGGAGATCTTGAAGCGAAATATCGCGTCCATAAACTTTGGCAGTCCGAGGACAAGGACGCGCTGCTCTCAAGCCACGCCGGCGCGATCCGCGCCATAGCTACGCGCGGCGAGCTTGGCGCAAGTGCTGCGTTGATGGCGAAGCTGCCGCAGCTTGAAATCGTTTCCTGCTACGGCGTAGGCACCGACGCCATCGACCTTGCCTATGCCAAGGCGAATGGCATTCGTGTCACCAATACACCTGATGTTCTAACCGAGGACGTAGCCGATATCGGCATCGGGCTGCTGCTCGCCGTGGCGCGAAAAATCCCGCAGGCCGACGCCTACGTGCGCGATGGAAGCTGGCGCAAGGGCAATATGGGGCTGGTCACGCGTGTCTGTGGAAAAAGGCTGGGCATTGTCGGCATGGGCCGCGTCGGTGCGGCGGTGGCGAAGCGCGCCGCTGCATTCGACTGCACGATTTCTTATTTCGACAACCGCAAGCGCGACGATCTTCCTTATACGTTCGTCAGCGATCTGCTCGAACTGGCGAGCGATAGCGAATTTCTGATCGTAACGCTCGCCGGCGGCGAAAGCACGAAACACATGATTAATGCGTCGATGCTGGCAGCGCTCGGAGCAGACGGTATTGTCATAAACATTTCGCGCGGCAGCACGATCGACGAGATTGCGTTGCTCGCGGCCCTGGAATCCAGTGCCATAAAGGGTGCCGGGCTCGACGTGTTCTGGAACGAGCCAACCATCGACGAGCGCTTCCTGAAGCTTGCCAACGTCGTGCTGCAACCGCACCACGCCAGCGGCACGGTGGAGACCCGCAAGGCCATGGGTCAGCTCGTTCGCGACAATCTCGCGGCCCATTTCGGCGGACAGGCCTTGCTGACACCGGTCGTCTGAGAAAGGATCCCATCATGAAGTCGATCGTCATCCATGCGGCAAAAGACCTGCGGGTCGAGGAGACCGATCCGGGCTCCCCTGGCGACGGACAGGTCGAGATCGCGGTCGAAGCCGGCGGCATCTGCGGCTCGGACCTGCACTACTACAATCATGGCGGCTTCGGCGCGATCCGCCTGCGCGAACCGATGATCCTCGGCCACGAAGTCGCTGGCACGGTGAAAGCCGTGGGCAGCGGCGTTTCCGCGTTTGCCATTGGTGACCGCGTCGCGATCTCGCCCAGCCGTCCCTGCAATACCTGCCGCTACTGTCTGCAAGGCATGCAGAACCAGTGCCTCAACATGCGCTTCTATGGCAGTGCCATGCCGATGCCGCATATACAGGGCGCGTTCCGCCAGCGCCTTGTCGCCGAGGCGTGGCAGTGCCACAAAATCGCCGACCATATCTCCATCAACGAGGCCGCTTTCGCCGAGCCTTTTGCGGTTACGCTGCATGCCATGAACCGCGCCGGCTCGCTGCTCGGCAAGCGGGTTCTGGTCACCGGCAGCGGGCCGATCGGCGCGCTTTGCATCCTTGCCGCACGCGTCCACGGCGCGCGCGAGATCGTCGTCACCGATGTCATAGACGCCGTGCTGGCCAAGGCCCTGGAGATCGGCGCCGACCGTACGATCAATGTCGCGACCAATGGCGAAAAGCTCGCCGCTTACAATGTCGACAAGGGCAGTTTCGATGTGATGCTCGAGGCCTCCGGCAACGAGCGCGCTGTGCGTGCAGGGCTCGATGTGATCAAGCCGCGCGGCGTGCTCATACAGCTCGGTCTCGGCGGCGATCTGTCGATCCCGCAGAACCTCATCGTCGCCAAGGAGATCGAGATGCGCGGCACTTTTCGTTTCCACGACGAGTTCGCCCTAGCGGTCGACCTGATCAATCACCGCCGGGTGGATGTCAAACCACTGCTGACCGGCATCTATCCTCTCGACGAGGCTGTCGCGGCTTTCGACATCGCCGGTGACCGAAACAAATCCATGAAGGTTCAGATCGCGTTCTGAAGATCCTTCGGTTGCGCTGGAGGCGCATCGGCACATCGCCTTAAATCACGTCGGCGCCAATCGCCGCCAGCGCGGCGCGTGCCACATCGAATCCTGATCGCCGGTTCCCGAACCGACGCCGATGCCGCCCGCAGAAGCGGATCGGCAAGCCCCCGGGCAAATTGGTCACGCCGCCCTGCGAAGTGATACCGGCTGAGAGCGCCGCTTCGAACGCCATGCCGCCGGTAGCGGCGTTTATTGACGCTGCGGTGCGCGCCTTCGCCTGCGCCGTACGCATGCTGAGGAACCGCGCGCCATCCATGCGCAGGCTGGCGAGGACTTCGCCGCTCGCATCGACGACCACGAGACATTGCGGCACGCCCATCGTGACGGCGCGCGCTGCTCCGGCTGCAACGGCCTTCAAAGCACCGTGATGCGTGAGGGTGATGGTCTCGCGAAACATCGCTATTGGGCTGCCCTTCGCTGCGTTTGAATCGATGCAGGAACTCAGGTGCTTTCGCGCTCGACGACGCGATAGCCGGTGAGCACGATTTCTTGGCCGTGTCGTTTCTCGTCGCCTCGGATCACCTGGATCAATCTGCGAGCGGCCTGTTGCCCGATCCCGTAGCAGTCGACATTCACGGTGGTGATGCCGGGATGGCAAAAGGCGGCTACCTCGTAGTCGCCGAAGCCGGCAATTGCGATATCCTGCGGGATCCGCATGCCCCGGCGCTTGCATTCCATCAGTGCGCCGAAGGCCGAAAGGTCCGAAACGCAGAGTACGGCTTGCGTGTCCGGCCAACGCTCCAGCATGCTGACGACGGCCTGGCCGCCCTGCTCGATGGATATCGGCGGCACGCCAAAGGAAACGAGGCGCCCGGTCGGCAGGCCGAGCTCCTCAATGGCTCTGACAAAGCCTTCGCGCCGCTGGCTGCCGCGCGTGTCGCGCGAGGTCGTGCCACCGATGTAACAGAATTTTCGGTAACCCTTCCTGGCGAGCGTCTTGACGAGAAGCCCCATCGCCTCCTCGTTGGAGAACCCAACCACTTGATCGATCGGCTTTACCGGCAACTCCCAGGTTTCGACTACTGGAATTCCGGCGTTTTTCAAAAGGCGGCGGGCGCGATCCGTGTGAGCGCCGCCGGTTAGGATAATGCCTTCCGGCCGCCGACGGAGCATCGCTTCGATCAACCGTTCTTCCTTCTCAGCCGTGTAGTCGGTGTAGCCGAGCAGAAGTTGCAGCCCCGTGCTTTCAAGCTCGTCGGTAATGCCGCGAGCGGTATCAGCGAAGTTGGAATTGTTGATCGACGGGACGATAGCCGCAACGAACCCTGTCTTGCGCGAGGACAGGCTGCCGGCTGACTGGTCAAGCACATAACCAAGGTCGTTGACCGCGACCATGATTTTTTCCCGTGTCGCCTTGGAAACCCGGCTGCCCTCTTTCAGTGCGCGTGAAACGGTCATGGTGGACACACCTGCCCGCAGGGCCACGTCAACCATAGTTGGCGCATGGTTATTGCCGGACGTTGAGGACACTGCCTTGGCCATCAAGCCACTCCGGCGGTTGCTCGCGCCGCGAACGTTTCACGCTTCGCCAAACGGCTTACCTGGTCTCTATTCGCCTTCATGAACCACCTCCGGAACCCGATACCAAGAACATGTTATCGATATCATGAGGGACTGGCAATAACTGGAGACCCGGGTGAGGCGCGGCGGTGTCAATATTGGCTTTCGGCTGCTGTTGGGTGTGTCTGTAAGCACGATGAGCGTTTCGGGCCATCCCAAATCGCCCTTCCAGCTGCGGTCAAAGAATCTCTGTCTTTAGATTGAAGAGATTCGAGCATCCAGTTGTGATAGGTGTAGGAACGAGCGTTTTACGACCGAGGCAGGCGAACGCCACTTGGGCCTTTGAACCTCACTGCCCATTCACCGGCACCGATACGTCGATATCCTTCATCAGCTGGAATCGGTCGTCGTAGGAGCGATTGAGACAGGCTCTGCTCCCACCGCACGCATTCCGGTGCTGTAGCCATTCGCGTTGGTTGGCTAGCAGGGATTTGCGAACGTTCACATTGTTGAAGCCCCGAATATATCGGTAGATTGCATTCATTGCCCGGTCCTTGGCCCACAAGTGGTCGTCAGAGCACACCGCGTTCTCAGTTGCCGTCATCGCTTTCGAGCAATCGAAACTTGGGCTGCCAATACCGGTTGGCTGCTGGTGGTCTGCCATGAACGCAACGGTTTCCAAGCAGACGAAGAGAGCTCCTCGGCTCTTTAGTGCCGACTTCACCTCGTCGAGCATCGGCGTCCATAAGCCTATCCAGTTCTCCTTACCGGCAATGCGATTCCCTTCATCAAAGGCTTCCCTGACAGCCCGATCGATAACGTCCTTGTCTGGTTGGAAAAACTCCGCGCAGCGTGACTGCAAGAGCGTGTAGGACACGAACCGATCGGCAAAGACGTCCGCAGTCGGCGCGTCACTCGGGGTGCTCAGTTGCCCGCTGTCCTGTTCAAAAACATCAATGCCGAGAGCTCTCGCACTTTCCGAGGAAAGGAGCCGCACCTCGGTTGGCCCAGCAATCGTGAAGAAGCGAATAGCTTCGATACGAAGTCCAAGATGGGTCAGATACGATCCGACCTCGGCGTTCGCGACCCCGCTCTCTTTGTACTGGCCGTTCTCTTCCGTATAGGCCGCATGGAATCCGATCTTCGAGGTGGGCGACATATAGCGGCGAACACCAGCGACCCAAATCAAACCACATGCCGAGTAGCATTCTCCATCTGCACCCACCGATGTCACATAGCTGCTGAGACGGATTCTGGCCCCAATTTGGAGCGCTTCCTCTATCAAGCCTCCGGGGCTTTGGAGGAGAACGAGGACACGCCCGCGGTTCAGCGTAAGATCGTAAAAGCGATCAGCATCGCCCTGAACGATCTCGCCCGAAACGCCAATGATATCGACTGTGCCATTGGAGTCGATAAGTTGAATATCCGCCGCCGCTGCGCGCCCCGAGATCAGCGCAAACGCCAACCACGCGCTGAAGAATGCCCATCGCATAAGAAACGGAGAACCCCCTGCTGCCCAAAATTCCATGTAGCAAATCGAACGGCCGGATCAAGCGCCACTAAAGGCGTTGTCGATCAAATCTGAAGCCTGGCATAACAGATCGAGCTGTTCGCTCAATCACTAGCCCAATTGCCTCAGCGCCTTCACCTGCTCCACCGCAACTTTGACAAGTCGCGGTGCCAATTGGCGTGCGGTTTCGAGGAGTTCGGCCTCCAGTTCCGCCCGCTCGCGCGAAATTGTGCGTCTCTTTTCCAAACCTTCGAAGAAATCCGTCAGCGGTACGTTGAGCACGCGAGCAAGCTCTGCAAGCGTCTCGATGTTGGGAAGTTGTTTGCCGCGCTCAATGTTCGAGATGCTCTCTGGCGTGCGGCCAACGCGGTCAGCCATAACCTCCTGACTGAAGTTGGCGCCGCGCCGCGCAGCTTGATCTCGGGCGCCTATAGTCCGCTTTAAAGAGTCGCTCATACTCGAAACGTGACTTCGGTATTTCGAATTGACAACGAAGTCAGCTTCAGCATTGGTCGTCGCCATGAAGTCTACTTCGTATCTCTTGAAAAACATGAACAGTGACGTAAGGGCGGCACCAATCAGAAATGAGCGCCTTGCTTCTATCCCCCGCTGCGGTCGCGTTCCCGGCATGGATTCTTGGCCGCGATCCGTCGAAGAAAATGATCTGCGTCTCTTATGCTCAACCACTTGCGGTCAAGCACGCCAACGACTTTCGAACGGTCGTCAACACCGCCTGGTACCGGTCGATGTTTCCGACCTTCAAGGTTAGCCCGCGCAAGAACACTGAAAATGAACTGCAGACCACGCTCGGCGGTGGACGCCTGGCGACCTCGACCGGTGGTCAGCTAACCGGCCGGGGTGGCGACATCATCATTATCGATGACCCCTTGAAGGCAGATGAAGCGCATTCGGAATCGGCTCGCAATAGGTGCGCCGACTGGGTTCGCACGACTTTGATGTCGCGCTTCGACAATCCGGCTGCCGGTGCCGTCGTCCTTGTCATGCAAAGATTGCATGTCGACGACCTAGCAGGCGTGCTTCTGGAGACTGGCGGCTGGGAGCATTTGAACCTGTCGGCGATTGCCGAGCAGGACGAACGCGTCCAGACAAGTGTAAATCGCTGGCACGATCGCAAGCTTGGCGACTTGCTGCACCCCGCGCGTCTGGGACACGCCGAACTGGACGGTCTAAAGCGCCTATTAGGATCGCTCAATTTTTCCGCGCAGTACCAACAATCCCCTGCCCNACGCCGAACTGGACGGTCTAAAGCGCCTATTAGGATCGCTCAATTTTTCCGCGCAGTACCAACAATCCCCTGCCCAACCGGACGGCAACATGGTCAAGAGGGTGTGGTTTCGCGACTACGATCCACATCAGTTCGACCGTCGGTCGATGACCATCGTTCAAAGCTGGGACACCGCGCTTAAGGGCGACCCCTCCAGCGATTACTCCGTCGGAACGACATGGGCCAAAGACGACAANATCAGTTCGACCGTCGGTCGATGACCATCGTTCAAAGCTGGGACACCGCGCTTAAGGGCGACCCCTCCAGCGATTACTCCGTCGGAACGACATGGGCCAAAGCGACAACAACTATTATCTCCTCGATCTCGTCCGCGTCCGGGCAGCTTACCCAGATCTCATCAAGGCGGTGAAAAACTCCCTTCTGGAGCACTCCCCCGACATCATCCTCATTGAGGATGCGGGTTCCGGCTCAAGCCTCATCGCCGACTTGGAAAGCCAGGACATCAGCACCACGCCGGTAAAAGCCAGAACCGACAAGGAAAGCCGGCTGTCACGTGTTGCCGCAATGANACGCCGAACTGGACGGTCTAAAGCGCCTATTAGGATCGCTCAATTTTTCCGCGCAGTACCAACAATCCCCTGCCCCACCGGACGGCAACATGGTCAAGAGGGTGTGGTTTCGCGACTACGATCCAAATCAGTTCGACCGTCGGTCGATGACCATCGTTCAAAGCTGGGACACCGCGCTTAAGGGCGACCCCTCCAGCGATTACTCCGTCGGAACGACATGGGCCAAAGACGACAACAACTATTATCTCCTCGATCTCGTCCGCGTCCGGGCAGCTTACCCAGACCTCATCAAGGCGGTGAAAAACTCCCTTCTGGAGCACTCCCCCGACATCATCCTCATTGAGGATGCGGGTTCCGGCTCAAGCCTCATCGCCGACTCGGAAAGCCAGGACATCAGCACCACGCCGGTAAAAGCCAGAACCGACAAGGAAAGCCGGCTGTCACGTGTTGCCGCNGGAAAGCCAGGACATCAGCACCACGCCGGTAAAAGCCAGAACCGACAAGGAAAGCCGGCTGTCACGTGTTGCCGCAATGATCGAAAACGGCAACGTCAATCTTCCGAAAGACGCGCATTGGAGAGATGACTTCCTGCTTGAGGTGCTCGCATTTCCGCACGGAAAGCACGACGACCAGGTCGACTCCATGACCCAGGCGCTGATCTGGATGAAGGACGACAAGCCGACGGGTAGGTTCTATTTCGGGAAATTCTGAAGCGCTGCTCCTGAATCGGGATGGTATCCTCGGCGCTGATCAAGCGTGGTCACCTTATTCCGGATATCGACATAGCGCCTACGCCAACCGTTCTCTTCCCCCTGTGCGCCCAAGAACCATGCGATGGGGCCGTTGTTGGCTCCGCTGGCGTGCGGCATCCCAGTCAGAATTCTGCGCTCTGGAACTCCGACCTCGCCGCCAATTCTTGCCAATACCTCCGAGACCATATCTCCCATGGGGACAAACACGGCGTTGGGAAAAGCTGAGAGTTCTTCGGTGAGCCACTCTCGGGCCTTGTCGAACAAGAACGGGACTTTGTTCATGTCAGGCGAGCGGCTGTAGTTCTCGCCATCGACGAAGGTTGGATAGCGGATCGCCGACGTGAAGTGAGCACGCTGGCTATCGACGGTCCACAGGGTTGCGGTCGACGTAATCCCCAGCCAATCGTTGAGGCCAACGGCATCCATCAGCCTCACGAGATTCTTTCTCATGTCCCCAGCAAAGCTGGCATGCACCTTCGCTCGTGCAAGGATATCTTCGCGCGATGCTCCGCTCGCCATCGCCCGTTTGGCCTCGAGAAGAGCCTCCCGCATTTGCTGGCGGCCAGGGGTGATGCCGACAATCACGATGTCCGCTCCAGCATTGACGTAGCCGAACGGTGCGTATGCGATGTCGAGCCGCTTCGATTTGTAGACGTGCGACCCCATCAGAAGCGTGCGCGGATTCTCGATTTCGCCCGCAAGCTCGGCAAGCGAGATCTCCCGAACGAGCCTGATGTAGTCTTTGTCGTTGCCCGATGATGCCAGGGTCCTCTCTGTATGGCTTGCAATCGGCGCGTTTTGCCACGGTACTTTTTGCGCAGGGGCAGGTTTGACAACACGCTCGATTGAAATCTGTCGGCTCACTGGCTCCGCAGGCACAGCATCCCCGAGCGCAGGTGGCTCGGCGTCCACGATGTCGGCAGAAATTAGTCGGCGATCCCGCGTGCCCCTGATTTCCATCCAGATCGGCCAGCCTCTCCGCAAGTAGGTTCGCAGTTCGTCGAGCGTCGTTGCCTTCACCCTATTCGCGATGTGATGCCGTTCCCGGCCAAGCGCCGGATCGGCCGCCCCGTATGTGGTATCCGCGAACCTGTGCGGGACGAGAATCTCTCCAGTATCAGCCTTTATGCGGTACATGCGGTCCCCCACCAGTTGCTAAAATTTGGGATAGTGCATTGCGGAGAAGCCGCAACAGGAATTTTTGAGGTTTTTTCAGAGGCCAGCGATGATGCTGCAAAAGCCTTCATAGACGCCAACCTCGCGCTACAACCGAAGTTTGTTCGTTGGCTGACTAGTGGTCTGAAATGGGGCCGATTCCTGTCAGGCGGCTTTCGGGAACCGCCCTGCGAAAGCGGGCCTCGGTCTTGCGAATATAGGCCCGCCGAAGGCGCTCGACACACGCTTGGTCTGGTCGCGTGGCTCGATAATACCATGGGCCATGAGCATCCGACGACCAGCCGGCGGATCGCCGAACTGGGGGTAGGCATCAAGGTCTGCCAGCTTCCAAACTTTGTGAACTGACCGCCGGAACGCGTTGCTCACGAATGCTTGATCATCACATGGCGTACTGATGTGTAATCCTCCAGCGCATAGATAGACATATCCTTGCCATATCCAGATTGCTTGACGCCGCCGTGGGGCATTTCTGTCGCGAGCATGAAATGGGCGTTGACCCAGGTGCAACCGTACTGGAGCTGCGACGCGACGCTCATCGCTTTGGAGATATTGCTTGTCCAAACCGAGGAGGCCAATCCGTAGTCGCTGTCGTTCGCCCACTCCACGGCCTGTTGGTCGTCTGTGAAACGAGTAACTGAAACGACCGGCCCGAAGACCTCACGACGCACGATCTCGTCGTCCTGGGTCGCACCGGCAATAACGGTTGGCTGATAGAAGAACCCTTGTTCGCCACTGGTGGCACCGCCTGTGGTGACCTGGATGTGCTTTTGCTCGTCCGCCCGCTCAACGAAACTTGCGACGCGGTCCCGTTGGCGCTTCGAGACAAGGGGGCCAATCTCGTTGCTGTTGTCGTCACTTTGATTGTAGCGGATTGTAGAAACCGCAGCACTCAGATCTGCGACGAAATTATCATAGACTCTATCCTGCACATAGATACGGCACGGGGCCGTACAGTCCTGGCCCGCGTTGTAAAATCCGAACGTACGGATGCCCTGCACCACGGCCTCGAGATCTGCATCGTCGTAAACGATGACCGGAGCCTTCCCTCCAAGTTCCAGATGTGTCCGCTTGATCGTCGCGGCGGCGGCATGCATTACTTTCTTCCCAGTGCCGATGTCGCCCGTGATCGACACCATGCTAATGCTGGGGTGATTGATTAGCGCATTTCCCACCGTTTCCCCGCGACCAAGGATAACGTTGACGACGCCATCGGGAAGAATGTCCGCCAAGAGCCGCGCCATCTTCAGTGCGGTAAGCGGGGTTTGCTCTGAGGGCTTGAAAACGACTGTATTGCCGCCAGCTATTGCTGGTGCGAGCTTCCACGCCATCATCATCAGAGGATAGTTTCACGGCGCTATCGAACCGACAACACCCACTGCATCGCGGCGGATCATCGAGGTATAGCCGGGCAGATACTCTCCGGCCACAGGCGCGTGCATAGATCGGACGGCGCCAGCGAAAAAGCGCCAGCAATCAATGATCGCAGGCAATTCATCATTGCGCACCGAGTTGATCGGCTTGCCGCAATTCAGTGCTTCGAGTGCGGCAAAATCTTCGGCATGTCTTTCAACGGCGTCAGCGATCTGCAAAAGACAAGCCGAGCGCTCGGCTGGCGTGGTGCGCGACCAGCGGCTGAATGCTTTTTCAGCAGCATGGACCGCTGCATCGATTTGGCCTTCAGAAGCTTCAGCAAGGTCGATGATTCTTCCACCGGTCTTGGGGTTAAAAATCGTCTCCTCAAACTCAGTTCCTGGTTCGAAGCTAGAGCCGATCAGCAACTCAGTGTCCATGAATTCTCCTTATGGTCTCAGTTTGCCGCGATCTTGTCGCCGCAAGACTTGTCCTTGATCAGTTCGCCAAGTGCAGAAAGTTACGCACGGCGCAGCACAGTCAAACGGGCGATGTGCTCGAGCGACGCTTCGATATCATTCCAACCAGGAAACCGAGTTGAGGTGGCTCGATCAGAACGCGCAGGGCCGGGCTAGGCCATTGAAAATGCAAATCTAGGCGTGTCCGCTAGAAGTCTTTGTGTCTCGTCTGCGGCTGGCGCGCGTAGGACATCCTCAACCCTACCGAACTCCACGATGTGCCCGCCCTGCATGACCGCAACATGCTGCGCAATATTGCTCGCCACCGCCAGGTTGTGTGTGACGAAGAGCATCGCGAGATTGTGATCGCGCTGAAGCTGCTGAAGTAGTTCGACCACAACGGCTTGAACCGACACGTCCAGAGCGGAGGTTACCTCGTCACAAATCAGCAATTCGGGGCCGACTATCAACGCGCGTGCGATCGCCACGCGCTGTCGTTGACCCCCCGAGAGCTGATGCGGATATCGATTGGCGGATGCGGAGGGTAAGGACACTTCATCCAATGAGGCAAGAACGCGCCTACGCATCTCTGCGCTCGACGTTGACTCAAACTGTTCAAGCGCCATGGCCACCGACTGGCCGATTGTTCTCCTCGGGTTCAGGGACGCGTACGGATTTTGGAAAATGTACTGAATCCGACGACGCGCATGGACTGACCGGTGAGAGGCGTGCGGGGGTATCATCTTACCATCGAAGATGATTTTGCCATTTTGATTACGATGAAGCCCAGCCAGACAACGTGCCGTTGTCGTTTTACCCGATCCCGATTCCCCCACCAGGGCAACACAGTTGCCTTGACGAATTTTGAAGGAAAGCCCTTTGAGTATCCGAGCGCTTCCATGAAACGCTTCCAGCTCTATAACCTCCAAAGCGACTGGGCGGTCGGCGGCGGATTCAAGCTCAATCGATCGAATCGGAGTTGAGATAGCCTGAATCTCATCTGCCCTTACACAATTTACGTACTGACCCTTTCTGATTTCTGTAGCCTCTGGGATTGAGGTGGTGCAGCGATGTTCCGCTGCGTCGCATCTCGGGGCAAACGCGCACCCTCTGGGACGGCGAGACGGCTCGGGCGCACTGCCCCGGATGCCGCTAACTGCGGATTTGCGGTCTAGATCAGGCACCGCGTGAATTAGCGCCCGCGTATAGGGATGTGCTGGGCTAGAAAGCAATTGTAAAGTGCTTCCCACTTCGACAATTCGCCCAGAGTACATAACAGCTATTCGGTTACAGAGTGCTCCGACAACCGCAAGGTCATGGCTCACATAGATCGCCGCGACGGAGTGTTCGTTGCATAGACTGCGAATGGTGTCGAGCACGTGGGATTGCGTCGTCACATCAAGGCCCGTGGTTGGTTCGTCCATCACGATTACCCGCGGGCGGTTTGCAAACGCCATGGCTATGCCAACGCGCTGCTGTTGCCCGCCGGAGAGCTGGTGCGGATACGCGCGAAGAAATTCAGGCGATACAGGCAGCTTCACCAGACGAAGCAGCTCCAGCAGCATTTCCTCCGTGACCGAGTTCTTCTGATCGAAGCATTCGGCCAGTTGGGTTCCGATGCGAAGGATCGGATTGAGCGCAGTACCTGGGTCCTGCGGTATTAGTGATACGAGGCGCCCTCGAACTTTCTGAAGCTCTCCGGCTCCCATTGACAGGACGTCTTGTCCGTCAATCTTTATCGACCCTCCGCCAATCGTGAGGCCCTTCCGACAATAACCCAGGACTGCGAGCCCCACCGTCGTCTTTCCGGAGCCAGATTCTCCGACCAAGCCCAGAATTTCTCCGGGGGCAAGCGCAAGTGAAACACCCTGAACGATGTCCACGTCGCTTTCGGCGACTGACACACGTAGATTGCTGATTTCTAGCGCTAGACTAGCAGTACCAAGGCCGTCCGTTTCTCTGGGATGCACAGTCATAGCCTCTCCTTGCCCGCACCAGGGCCATTACCGAAGCCGGCTACCTGTCCATCGGCGAGTATCTCATCGCTGATGGTGTCGTCGACATCCGCGGCGGGCATTCCACGCTTCGTCCGAGCCAGCGAGTCAGTAAAAACGTTGGTTCCGATAGTTAGAACCGCAAGAATGAACACTGGCGCCGCGACGGCCCAAGGGTTCAAAAGGAGGCCAATTCGATTTTCGTTGATCATCATTCCCCAATCGGGAACGGAAGGATCCGCCATCAAACCGAGAAATCCCAGTCCGGCGATCAGTGCAATCGAATAGGAAAAGCGCAGGCCCAACTCAACCATTAAGGGCGCGGCCAGATTTGGAAGGATCTCTCGCGTAATAATCCGCGTCGTAGACACGCCGATCGCCTCGGCGTAACGGATATAATCTTCCTCCGATACACGAAGAGCCACGGAGCGCATGACGCGAGCAACTTGCGGCGCATGGATTGCGGCGACGAGAAGTGCGATCAGCCATAGCTTTGGCCCGACTATGCTAACGAACAGGAGCGCAAGAACAGTTTGTGGAAAGGCCATCGCCACGTCCAACAGCCTCATTATGACGTCGTCGGTTTTCCCTTTCAGATATCCGCAGATAATGCCCAGCAATGTACCGATGAGTACCCCGGCAACCGTCGCGACGGCTGACAACCCGAGGACCTGTACACCACCCGAGAGCACGCGCGAAAATACGTCTCTGCCCATGAAATCCGTTCCCAGGAGTGCATATGGCGAGGGAAGGTCAAACGGCGAACCGACGAAATCAGTGGGCGGCACAGGAGCCAAAAAAGGGCCGAAGATGGCGCCGCCGATAATGAGAAGTCCAATCACCAGACCGGCTGCGCCGGCTTTCAGATCGCGAAACCACCGCCAACACGTGCCTATCATGGACGGTGCGCTTCTTCCGTTTAAGTCGATTGCCATTGGTGAGCGCTCATCTTTGGTGTGAGTAACACTGCGATCAAATCAGCGGTAAGATTTAGAAGGACGTAGACCGCAGCGAGAAGAAGGACGATCAACTGAATCACCGGGATGTCCCGAGCAACGATCGAGTCAAGCAACCCTTGACCCACGCCGGGATATCCAAAAACGAATTCAACCAACACCACGCCACCAGCGAGATAGGCTAAGGTAAGGGCTATAACTTGAACGACTGGGGCAAGTGCATTTGGCAATGCATGAACGAATATGAGCCTTGGAGTGCTGACCCCCTTCAGCCGGGCCATTTCGATGTATTCGCTCCCCAGAACTTCAATCACTGACGCCCGTGTCATGCGAAACAAATACGGGAAGCAGACCACCGAGAGGGTCAGTACCGGCATCACAAGAATGATCGGGTTTTGCAGGACCGAACTACCAGGTGGGACCAGGGAAACCGCCGGCAGGAGATGGAACACGGATGTCGACAGCAGAAGGATCAGGAGGATGCCAACCACAAATTCAGGCAGCGCCGCTAGCGACAAGGCGACGATGGAAATTCCGGTGTCCATGAAACGGCCAGAGTACAAGGCTGCCACCACGCCCAGAATTATCGAGACCGGGAAGCTGACGGCCGATGTCAACAACAGCAGCATGGCGGAGTTGATTACGCGCGGATAAACGAAGGCCGAAACCTGTGTACCGTTTACCAGGGATCGACCCGGATCGCCGGTCAAGATTCCCGAAACCCAGGTCCAGAACTGCATCATCAAAGGCTGATCAAGGTGCAGTTGAGTCCGGATTTCCTGCAGGCGTGCCGGCGTCGCACTGCGCCCGAGGACCGCCTGCGCCGCGTCGCCAGGCAGAACTTGGGTCGCCAGGAAAACCACAACGCAGACCGCGAAGAGCGTTAGCGCGCCAAGACAGACACGACGAACGGCAAACCTCAGTAACTGATGCTGGGCTTTGGCCGTTCCGCTTGATTTCTCCTGTGTCGTCACGATAGCCACACAGACTTCCATCCGAAGTGTCCCATCGCGTAACCGGTGCGAGCCTGCGTGAGTCCCTCCACGTTATTCGCCAAAAGATCTACCATCTTGTTGAATGACGGAATGATATATCCACCTTCTTCGAAGTCGATTTTCATCAGAGCATGAACAATCTCTTTCCGAAGAGCCGGGTCTGTTGTCCCAACGGCTTGGTTATACAGTTTAATATACTGCTCGTTCCCCCAGTGAGTCTCGTTGAAGGTAGCGCCTGGCAAATGGCATTCAGCAATTTGGGGCAGG
Source organism: Mesorhizobium sp. LSHC412B00 (assembly GCF_000503035.1). NCBI lineage: Bacteria > Pseudomonadati > Pseudomonadota > Alphaproteobacteria > Hyphomicrobiales > Phyllobacteriaceae > Mesorhizobium > Mesorhizobium sp. LSHC412B00. The sequence continues at coordinate 102,778 of NZ_AYWB01000017.1, forward strand.
TATGGAAAATGCAGCCAGAAATCCTGAGCAAAATTCCACTGGCGATACTGGTCACCGTAAAAAACGTCCGGCGTTACCTGCCGCACCGACACCGTGACGCCTGCGTCTCGAGCTTGTCGTGCGAATACCTGCGCCATTTGCGGAACACCGTTAGCGAAGTCAGATGTGACCAGTTCGACCGCCAAATTTTCCTCGCCGGCCTTTTTCAGCAGGAACTTGGCCTGATCAACGTCGCGAGTTCTCTGTAGAGAAGTGTCATAGAAGGGGTCCCAGCGGGAGAAGACGTCGTTGCCAACTTCGCCATAGCCGCTCAGGGCAATATCGATCATCTGCTTGCGATCGACCAACAGCCGGAAGGCTTTGCGGACATCGGGCTTGTCGAATGGCGGTTGATCGACACGCATTGTAAACGGAGTCCATTGCCCAGGCTCCGAAATCAGGGCCTTGATGGCGCCGCCGGCTCCTACCTGGCGGACCAGCGAGAGAGGGGCCGCTGCGAGCGCGTCCACCTGCGCGCTCTGCAGCGCGTTGAACGCCGCAACGTCGGAGGCGAAGGACGTGATCGTAAGCGTATCGATATATGCGCCACCGCCATGGTAGTCGTCAAATCGCACGAACGTGCTTTGCTGTCCCGGTGTAAAGCTCTGGAATTTGAAGGGGCCTGTGCCGACGGGCTTGGCCGGGTCAAACCCCTCCGGCACAATCGCATAGTAAACCGCCGAACAGATGCATTCTGGGAAGACCGCAAACGGCACCTTCATGGGGATCTTGAGCGTCAGATCGTCAACCACCTTCATGTTGTCGACATCGAGCGGCGCCAGGGTAATGGCCCCGCTCAGCGGCGCCTTGGGATTGACAATCCGCTGAAAGGTGAAGGCCACGTCCTTCGCCGATAGCGTCTTTCCGTCGTGAAATTTGACGCCGCTGCGAAGTTTGATGGTCCATTCGGTGGCATCCGCGTTCGGCTCCATGGATTCTGCCAAAGCGTTTTTGATGCTGGCATCCGCCTGCATTTCCACCAGCGGCTCATAAAGTCCGAGGGCGCGCGCGAAGTCCTGCTGGACCACCCCCGCGTGCGGATCCAGCGTCTCGGTCGGGGTCGCGCCGAGAAAGGCAACACGTAGATTGCCACCTCGTTTTGGAACCGAGCTTTGAGCAAAGGCCGACAGGCCCGAGGACGCTGCGAAGGCAAGGCCAGCACCTCCAATTAGGCCGCTTCGTAAAACGTCGCGACGCGAAATTCCTGAAAGGTTTGGGTTCTGCAGATTCGACATTTTTGTTCCCCTTGGTTGCTCGAATTCTCACCTAACTTGCTATTTTGGTGAGCGGCCCGTTCATGCGATTGCAGCTTCTCTAAGGACGACGTCGAGTGGCTCCGGCCGTAGGAACCGGCGAAGCACATTGCCGGTCATTCGTGCGACGTTATTGTCATAGCTGTTGTGCGACAAAGAGCCGGTGTAGGCGATCGAGCCTACCGAGAAGAACCCGCCGCCACCGCTTAGCGGACAAAGAACAATGTCCGCGCGAACGCCCGGCTGTTCCGTGCCCCCAATTCCAGGAATGGACTCATAAACCTCCTCAGCAGCCAGCAGGTATGCGTCCGACAGCGGGCCAGATGTCGCAAGGAGCAGTGCTTGAGGGGGCGTTCCGAGGACCGGCTGATAGCAGTCAACTTCGGCGCCGGCCGCCCCACCACCCATTATTCCGAATCCGCCAATCTGCTCGTCGGCGCCGATGCCTTCGAAGACAAAGCCGGCTATGGGATTATGGCTGTCTTCCAGACGCTGGTAGTAGGTGCAACGGTCGAACCCCTGCGCCGCAAAACCAACGCCGACGAGACGTTGCGGAGGAAGCCCCTTGTTGCGCCAAAGGCCCGCGATCTCACCCGACGTGGTGTGGCGCCTATCGCCAAACGGCGACTGATGCGGACGGGTGCCAGCATCGGAGCGCCGGAGCTCCATCAGGGACGGTTGTTCGGGGTCGAACGACACGGTGGCGAAGAAACCATTCCCGCCCAAATACATCAGGCGACCGCCGCGGCTGCAGAACTGGTCGATCGCGGCGATTTCGTTGCGTGTCACGTATTCGGGATGGCTGCCGGTTATCACCACCTTATAGTCCTGCAACAGCTCAAAACCTTCGCGGTCCAGGTCTTCGTCCGTGATTGGATCGAACCCGAGCTCCATGATCTCAAGCCAATGGACAATGCAGAGATCCGCCGGCAGACCCCACACGCCCTCCGCCTGGAACCACGCACGATGCTTGGGCTGCAGGGTCAGTATGGGTCGGCGCACACTACCGAACACCACGCCCGAGCCGTCATTGTGGATTTCGTAGCAGGACCTTCCAAATTCGGGATGATCCTGAAGGGTTAGATCGGCGCGGTCGATGATCGGCGTGCGGCTGACTATGATTTCGGCGCCGTTCGCCTCGAACGCAATTCTGTCATTGGCGTAAGCAAGATAGGTCGCAGTGGAGAACAGGACGGCAATGTCGGCCTTTTTCTTCCCTGCTCGGACGAAGAATGGAATGTAATATTCGGCATCCTCGCTGGTCAATTTGACCGCATAGACGCCACTGGGCAGGGCCTCCGGGATCTTGAACGAAAAGGCCGCCGGCCATTCCGCATCCGTGATGTCATCGTCATGGAAGTGGATGGCGTCATACTCATCAGGCGCGAGGCGGAAATCGTCGATCAGACCGGCAAACCGGTGCCCAGCAACACCGCGGGTCGGCGCATTGTAGCAGCGCCCATGGAGCTTGTTGGGTGATTGATCCATGACGTCGTCAAGCAGCAGGCTGTCGGCGCGGTCGCTGCGCCCGAAATGCCAGGCCGCAACGAGGTCTCCCGTGCGGTCCGATTGGCCTCGCCAGATCTTGATGCCGCCGATCTTTCCGTTGAAGGCGTTGGCCGAGAGCCACCGGTATCCGTCCCGCCGCGCCAACGCACCGATCCGGAACGGCGCCTCGCTCAGCGACCACTGCCCGGAGGTCGACGCAGAAGCCGATTGCGGGGCCAGCCCGGTCGCCAGGGCAGAGAACCGATTCATTATGTTGCTGACTGGGGTCTGCTCAAGGTGGACCTTGCCGTCGCGGGCGACGATCCGAACCCTGAGCCTATACCATTGATGGGCTTCGACCGGGGCGTCCAGACATAGCTTGTTTGTGGCGACGCCGTCGTTCCAGATGAAAGCCGGTTTGCCCTCGTCGAGGACCAAGGCGTAACCGGATTGGGTAGCCTCGGACCAATTGCCCAGTACGGCCTGAAAACCCGAACTTTCGCCGAACGAGTTTTGTGTCACATGGTAGGCGCCGAAATGCCCGGAGCGCGTCCCCTGAGGCAGTGTGGGAAAAATATGGGCCTCGATCAAGAAGTCGTCGGGGGCACCCAGCACACCAGTTTCGTCGAGAACTTCGACATAGGAGCCAGGCTGACAGGCGAACCACGCCCCGCGATAGGTTCCTTCAAACTCTGCCGGGACCGCCGTTTCCAGGAAGCCGGGGCCGGCCTGTCCAGTAAAGCCGTGACGAAGGCTGACAAGTGACGCCTGATAATTTGCCACATATTCACAGCTGACGTGAAAGGACAACGCCTCACCCGGCCGCGCCGCGAACCTATCGCTGTATCCAAAAATCTGCTGGGGGCGGCTCGTCATGGCTTGTTCCCCGCTCCCTCGTTCAGGCGCAATTCACCGGGAGATCTGAAAGTCGCAAGAAATGCTTGGTGGCGTATTGAAAAGACGCTTCTCAGCGCGTCCTGGTAGCTGGTGAAAGTATCCGCCAGGCGCACAAAATTTCCGGCCTTGCCCAAGGCGATCCGCCCGATAGCCCACGGCCCATTTGCGCCGAGCGAGATAACGATCTCCTTGTCAGCAATGGCGGCACCGCCCAAGGCGCGAACCACCCTGGCGGTTTTGTCATCGTGCGGGCCAAGCGGAGCGTTTTGATAAGCCGCGACGACGTCATCCGTAAAATCTGCAAGGAGCCGAGCGTTGAAACGTCGCTTGAAAACGTCGCTCAACTCAGTCATGCGGTGCTCACTGGTGCGCATCGCTATGCCTCTCAGATCTGCCCGACAAACATGATCTCGCCGGCTTCGCGTCCTGGGCGCTTGATCTGCATTCTACTATCTCCTCAGGCGGTAGGTGACGATTGATTGATGCACCCCGAGAGTTGGGCACCGCATGCTTCTGGCCTGGTGCCATCACAGCAGGTCAATTTTGCAGAGAATAGGAGTGGGAGGGGGCACCGTATATCACCACAGTGAACGGTGACTTTTCCGAGGGCGCACGGGCTCCAGGCACGCAATTGGTGAGGGTACCAGATTTGAACCGCTGTAAAGCGGCGTCGCCCATGGAAGGCCCAGGGTTCCTTAGGTCGGCAGCCCGGGGGTCAAAGCGCAACCTAAGAAAGACCGGGCGCGTCGAGCTGTCAGAAGGTGTTGCGGCCGAGACCTCAGCGCTGCGTCCTCCCTCAAGTCTCGATATTGACAAGACGGATCAAAAGGGAATTGCCGACGCTTTTCACGCTGTGGGTCTGCACCGTTGGCGATGACCCGCGGCCGATTGATGCCTGGATTAAGGCCGCAGGGTCCCGACTTGCTTGACCTGGGGTGTGGCTTGCTACTACCGTTGCTGACCGTGCGCGGGAGCAGTGGAGCGTGCAGCCTTTAACCAAAACATTGTTCACAACTCGAGAGGCGAGACAGGGTCGTAGCGCACAGCTTTGGTGCGACTACATGCAGGAAGTCTACTTCCCACTGGAATGCACTCCCACGGATCCGGCCTCGTTTGAGGGCAGCCTCACTGCCTTGCAGCTTCATAAAATCGGGATCTCAAAATTCTCGGCCAATGCCGTTCGAACTGTACGTCGCCATCAGTCGACCGATACCGAAGATGTGATATTCATCTTTCCAACAAGGGAACGCGAGCGTTTTGGCCAACGTGGCATTGAAGCCGACGTTGGACCTGGAGAAATGTATATTCTGAATTCTTCCGAGGGTTATTGGACCCAAATCGGAAACGAAACACAGAATGTCACAATCAAAGTGCCTGCTAATTTCATCCGCGAGCGGCTTCCCTTCCTCGACGATAGGTACGGGCGTCGAGACGTAGCAAATGCAGGTCTGGTGCCCATTGTAGCGCAATTGGCTCTGCAAACTTTTCATATGGTGCCGTCGCTCGATGCCAGCGTTCTGAAACGCACCGAAGACAACATTCTCGATCTGATGTGCCTCATGCTGGAGACTCGTGACGTTCGCGACATCCCCGAGAGCACCACGGCGGCTGTGTCCGACGTTACGTTCCAGCGGCTTTCGGCTTTCCTCTCATACCACTTCGGGGACCCGGACCTAGCTCCCGAGCACGCGGCCAACTCGTTGCGGGTTTCGCCGCGCTACGTCCACAAAGTCTTTCAGATACACGGGACCACGTTCGGCCGCGAGCTCTTGAGGCTTCGACTTCGCGAAGCGGACCGCCTCTTGAGATCGTCTTCTGTGCGCAGCTCGTCGCCCGTTCCGATTGCCGAGATTGCTTACTCTTGTGGTTTTTGCAGCCAGTCACATTTCGCCGTCCGCTACAAAGAGTACTACGGGATGACCCCAAGTGAGCGCCGGCTAGGTGGTTCACACCTCGCTAAGGTCGATTAGAGGGTCCGTGCAAAATGTTCTCACGCCGAGGCTGAAGTTGCGGTCGGCATTCGTCAGCGTCTCCTTACCCGCACCGACCAAGCGGCATCCCGACGGCCGCCCGCGCTCGGCGAATCAGATCGCTGACAAAACGCGTCCTGGGATCATGGTGGGATATCAATGGGCGGTGGGCGACCTGTCAGTCCGCGGCCCCCACGCGGCCACCCATCGGCCAAGTGATCACGACCGGTCTTCTTCTTCATACGGCGAAGTCACTCGGCTGCCAGTCCGCCCATGCATGCATATTTGAGTTCTGTAAATTCCAGGATGCCGTGGGACGATCCTTCACGGGAGTTGCCGCTCTCCTTGACGCCGCCAAAGGGTGCGAGTTCGGTCGAGATCAATCCGGTGTTAATGCCGACCATGCCGTATTCAAGTCGCTCCATAACACGGAAGATGCGGCCCACGTCCCGTGCGTAGAAATAGGCCGCGAGGCCAGTCTCTGTGTCATTGGCCGCTGCGACGACCTCGTCATCCGTCTCGAAGCGGAACACCGGCGCTAGTGGGCCGAAGGTTTCCTCTTGCGCCAAAGTCATTTCTGCCGTCACGCCGGTAAGAATCGTGGGCTGGAAGAAGGTGTGTCCGAGAGCATGCCTGCCGCCACCCGTGGCAACATTTGCGCCCTTGGCAAGCGCGTCGGCAATATGCGCCTCGACCTTGCGGACCGCCGCCTCAGTGATCAATGGCCCCTGATTGACACCCTCGCTGAACCCGTCGCCGATTTTGAGGGCGTCGACGCGTAATGTCAGCTTGTCCACAAAGGCGTCGTGCACCGTGGACTGCACGTAAATGCGATTGGTGCATACGCAGGTCTGGCCCATATTTCGAAACTTGGACAGCATGGCACCGTCCACCGCGGCGTCCAGGTCTGCATCATCGAAAACGATGAAAGGGGCATTGCCGCCTAGTTCGAGAGCCACTTTCTTGACAGTCGTGGAGGCTTGCGCCATCAGCAATTTGCCCACCGGTGTCGAGCCAGTGAAGCCGACCAGTCGTACCTTAGGATGGCTGGTGAGCACGCCGCCAATAGCACGCGCATCGCCGGTCACGACATTGACGGTCCCTGCCGGAAAGCCAGCACGATGAGCGAGTTCGGCCAGTGCCAACGCCGTCAACGGCGTCTCAAGGGCCGGCTTGACCACAACGGTGCAACCAGCAGCCAACGCTGGTGCAATCTTGCGGGTGATCATCGCTGCGGGGAAGTTCCACGGGGTGATTGCCGCCACCACTCCGATCGGCTGGCGTAACACCATGATGCGGGCATCGGCACGATGCGACGGCAGCACTTCGCCCGCGATGCGCTTGGCTTCTTCGGCATAAAACTCAACGTAGGACGCCGCGTAGTCGATCTCGCCCAAGGATTCGGCAAAAGGCTTGCCCTGCTCGGTTGTCAGAATGGTTGCAAGATCCTGGCGGTTGGCAAGAATCAGGTCGAACCACTTGCGCAAAATGACGCTGCGTTCCTTTGCCGTCCTTGCGGCCCAGGGGTGGAACGCCACAGAAGCGGCATCTACAGCGGCGGTCGCTTCAGCCGCCCCTTGGTTCGGCACCCATCCGATCACGTCCCCGGTGGCGGGATTCGTCACATTCACGCTGGGCGTGCCGGAGTAGGCACCGTTGATATACGCCTGTGATTTCAGAAGGCTGGGATCGTTGAGGGCGCGCATTTTGACTCGATCAGACATTGGCAGATGCAAGAGCCTTACCGAGCATGGCAAGTCCCTCGTCGAGGAGGGCATCGCTGATGGTCAGAGGGTTTAGGATGCGGATCGTATTGCCTCCAACACCGCACGAAAGAAGGATCACGCCTTCGGCCAAAGCCGCTTGGATCACGCGCTTGGTGGCATCTGGGTCTGGCCTGAAGCCGCCTCGCTCCCTCACGACGTCGAAGGCCACCATAGCACCCGGGCCGCGGACTGCGGCGATCGGCACGACGTTGTTCCGCGTTGCGAAGCCATCGAGAGCGGCCTTGATCTTGCCGCCGAGGATCTTGGCGCGTTCCAGCAGGTTCTCCTCGACGATGACATCGAGTACGGCAAGTGCGGCCGCACAAGCTACCGGGCTGCCGGCGTAAGTACCGCCTAGGCCGCCAGGTTCGACCGTGTCCGTGATCGCCGCCCGACCGATCACTCCGGACAGCGGGAATCCGCCCGCCAGCGATTTTGCGACGGTCACCAGATCGGGCTCAACTCCGGAGTTCTCGATGCCGAACATTTTGCCAGTACGCGCGAAACCGGTCTGGATCTCGTCTGCGATCAGCAGGATGCCGTGCTTGTCGCAGGTCGCGCGAAGAGCCACCAGCAGTTCGGTCGGTGCAGGGAGGAAGCCGCCTTCGCCTTGCACAGGCTCGATGATGATAGCCGCGACATCGGTCGGATCAATATCCGCGCGGAACAGGAAATCCATCGCCTTGATCGTGTCGGCAACAGTAACCCCCTGGTCTTCTGCGGGGAACGGCAGATGATAGATGCCGGGCGGGGATACGCCAAACTTCTTCTTGTACGGCACGACCTTGCCGGTCAGCGCCATGGTTAGCGTCGTGCGGCCGTGGAAGCCTCCGGCAAAGGCGATGACACCTGGTCGGCCGGTCGCAGCGCGGGCAATCTTGATGGCGTTTTCGACGGCCTCGGCACCGGTTGAGAAAAGCACCGACTTGGCGTCGCCGCTGAACGGCGCCAAGGCGTTGAGGCGCTCGCAGACCTCGATGTAGGGCTCATAGGGGAGCACCTGAAAGGCCGTATGCGTGTAGGCTTCGAGCTGCCGAGCAACCGCAGCCATCACCTTGGGATGACGGTGACCGGTATTGAGCACGGCAATGCCACCGGCGAAATCAATGAAGCGGTGCCCTTCGACATCCCAAATCTCAGAACCCTCCGCGCGCTGCGGATAGACCGGGAAGGCGTTGGCAATTCCGCGCGGAATGGCAGCACCGCGACGAGCATGGAGAGAAGCATTCTTTGTCATGGAGACCCCTTGTCTGCTGAGAAAATACGGCCAACACGGCACCTAGGAAAAGCAGATGGATTGAACTACCGTGGTGCATCAGAAGCACCACTCGGACTTCCCTATGGCACCGAAATCCCCAGAAACGAGCCCTCACGCTCACCGGCTTCCCCCGTTGGTCATGGTGCGTGCTTTTGAAGCCGCAGGGCGCACAGGCAGCATGCGCAGAGCGGCCGAAGACATCGGCGTCAGCCACACTGTGATTAGCCGCCACGTCCGAAACCTCGAACATTGGCTTGGTCGCACCCTTGTCCGCGCGGGTCCCCGCGGCGTCGAGTTGACGGCCGAGGGCGAAAGCTTCCTCGCCACCGTGTCCCGGGCCCTCGGGGCCATCGCCCATGCCGCACACGAACTCCGCCCATCGCACAAGCGCGGACAGTTACGCATATGGTGCATCGCGGGCTTGGCGACGCGCTGGCTCACACCACGCTTGTCCGCCCTCGAACGCGCATTAGAAGGCGCTGATATCGAGCTTCGCGCGACCGATAGCAAACCCGATTTCGCCCGCGCAGAGGCCGACGTCTCGATCGGCTTCAACGTGCTCGAGCGACTTCCCCAGGGTGCGATGCACCTCATCAGGCCCCGCATGTTTCCGGTGGCTGGACGAGATTGGCTCGACCGGCATGGCATACCGGCTGATCTGACCGAATTGGCCAGGTCGCCGCTACTACACGAAGGCAACCACATGCAATGGACCAATTGGTTCGAAGCTGTCGGCGAGCCCCTCAGTCATCGCCTTCTTGGCCCACGCCTGTCGGACGCCAGCATCAGCTATGATGCAGCGCTTGCCGGCCAGGGCATTGCCCTTGTAAACGCGCTGATGGCTGCCGACGAACTCGCAAGTGGGCGTCTGGTCGAGCTGTTCGACACCAACGTCGAGCTAGGAACTTATTATTTGCTGACGGCCCCGAACCGGTCTGGCGACCCTCTCGTTGGGGTCTTCAAGGATTGGATTGCCGACAACATCCGCCGATCGACTACTGGTGACCCGGCCCATTAGCACAAGGTCACACCAGTCGACACTGTGCCACTTCTCACTGGTGAAGACCATCCAAGAGTGGTGCCTCGTCGCGGAACTTTGCCGCGCTAGGCTCCAGGCTCCTGAGCAAGGGTGACCAACACACTTCTGGCGGTTTGCCCACAGCCGCGATGTCAGCTTTCGGGAGATCACCCAGTTCTGCTGAACGGCCGACTTGAGGCGCAAAGCAGCTATTCGCTGAAGCTTGGTCAGACTGAATGTCTGAAATGCGCCTCGAAGGCGACATCAAGAGTCGGCGTACCGAACGTCCTGGTTTGGGGGCCGATAGCGGAATGGCGGCTTTTGGGCGGCCGACCAACCAAAGCTGTCGTTTAGCCAATTGAGGGCCAAGAAATGTTGGTGCCGCTCTGCGTGAATTGGCAACACGTCGTACATCATCGAGATGAGGCATCGCGCTAGGATACACGCGGAGGCCACCTTTTGCGCTTCTAGCAGCACGACGGCGTCGTCGAAAAGGTCGATGACCCGATTGTTGATCGAGCGGGCGAAGTTGACAAAAAGTATTCCGGCGGAACCGAGATCCGTCTTTCCGTAGAACTCGACGGTGCGCTTGGTTATGCAGGCCCGCGTCGACTTCGAGCAGGATGCTCTCTGTAGCCGCCCAGAAAGTCCTTCACGTCCGCTTCGCTCACAACCCGTATCGACCGTGGCGCCCTGCGTCGACGAGCCCGGCGCGTAGAACCACCGACAGGATCCTCTCCGAAACCTTGCCGGGCATTTGGGCCGCATCCAAAACGTGGCACCGGCCGGGGTCGCGCTTGGCGGCGGTCAGCAGTCCCTCGCGGATCCGCGCGAAGTCCCTGGTCGCCTCGGAAGGATCCGGTCCGCCCGAGCCGCCGCGGGCAGAGCGCCGCTCAAGGGCGGCAGCCGGATCGATATCGAGCACGAAGGTCAGGTCGGGCATGGTTCCGCCGACGACGACCTCGGCGACCTGGGTGAACAACTGCTCGGGAACGTCGGAGCCGTAGACCTGAAACGCATAGGTCGAGTCCAGGAACCGATCGCTGACGACCCAGGCACCCGCGTCCAGCGCGGGGCGGATCACGCTTCTGACATGGTCCACCCGCGCCGCTGATATCAGCAACATCTCCTCAAGGGGCGACAGTCGGCTAGGCCTCGGCTCCACCAAGATGCTCCGTACCCCCGCCCCGATCCAACCGCCGTCCGGCTCCTTGGTCTTGACAACCTGCAAGTCCATCGCGAGAAGCGAGGCGGTCAGATACTCGACCTGTAATGACTTTCCGCTGCCGTCGATGCCCTCGATACTTACAAACGGCATTGCGCCCTCCTATGTACTGCTGCCGGAGTTTTGGAAGCGGTCCGAATGATTAGATCCAGCGTCGTCAATTTTGTCTCAGCCGGCATGCTCTCGCCCAAGAAGCGCGACCACGCGTTGGCCCGCCGGCAGCTGTATCTGAACTACGGCGCCCTGTCTTTGGCTACCAAGCTGCAATTGGCCGGTCACGACGTCGCTCTCTTCCACGGCGAGCATCGTGATCCCGAGGAGGTGTTTCGCCGGTTGCGGGAGAACGGTCGCTTTCCGTCGATCTATCCGCTTATGGTTTCCATCCCCAGTTTCTACGCGTTGCCGTGGGCACAGGCGTTCTGCAGGTTGGCGAAGGAGGTCGACTCCGAATGCCGCATCGTCGTCGGCGGGCGGTGGGTCGTCGGACCCGATCCCGAATGGCTTCGGAGACTTTTGCCCGAAGCAGACGTACTGGCCCCGGGCCTCAGCGAAGGTGTCATCGAGCAGCTTCTGACCGAAAGTCCCGTGTTGAAGCGTGTAGCCGAGCCGACGCCCGGTTTCACGCTGAACCATCTGCTCGTCGACGGCTATCGCCGATACCAGCCCAGCGTGGAAGCGTCGCGCGGTTGCGGCATGGGCTGCGTTTTCTGCGAGGAGCGGGACATTAAGGTCGAGAAGTTGGGCGACGCAGCCGCTTTGGCCGCATCCATGGCGTTGGTCAGCGAGCAATACGGCGGTGAGGAGATCCGGCCCTATCTGCAGTCGTCAATGTTCATGCCCACTGCGCGTTGGGCGGCCGGATTGGCGGACGAAGCTGCAAGGATCGGGCTCGACATGGCCTGGCGCACCGAGACAAGGGTCGACGCCATGACCCCGCAGACGCTGGCCTCGCTTGCGGGCTCGGGCTTGCGGGTGATCGATCTGGGCCTCGAGACCGCCTCGCCCCGCCAGATCCTGGCGATGAACAAGACGGGCGACCCCGACCGCTATCTGCGTCGGGCGTCGGAATTGCTGGAAGCTTGCCGGAAGCATGGCGTGATGGCGAAGGTCAACGTGCTGCTTTATGCGGGCGAGACCGAGGAGACCGTGGCCGAGACGACGAGTTGGCTCGACGCACACGCCGGTTCCATCGCCGGGGTGTCGGTCGGACCCGTCATCGCCTACGGTCCGCCCAAGACGGCCGGAGTTTTGCTCGACAACTGGCGCGCTCTCGGTGCGCAGCCGGTGGACGAGACTGCCGCGGTCACCACCGGGATAACGACCATGCACCTCAGCGCCGACTTTCCCGCGGAGGCCGCGGAAGCCGCGAGCCAGCGGCTGGCCCGCAGGTACATGGACGATGACGCCTATTTCGCGCTCAAGAGCTTTTCATACTACCCGCGGAATTACGGTCGCGCCGATTTTGACCGCGACGTCGCCGCGTCCGACCCGTCGGCGCTGCCATTCACTCTCCGTCGGCGTGAAACCGGCTCGCTGGCAGAATATGACTGGATTTAGATAACGCAATTTTCGACTGAGGAGGATTTCATGACCAAGATGATCAAGGACCCGATCCACGGGTCGATCGAGTTCGAAGGGGAGTCGGAGCTTCAGCTAAAGTCAATGCTCGCCGACCCGTTTTTCCAGCGTCTGCGCCGTGTCAAGCAACTCGGCTTTTCCGACTACGTCTTCCCCTCGGCCGCCCATTCCCGGTTCGCCCACTCGCTGGGTGTCTACTCGGTAGCCAAGCGCATGTTGTCCGTCGTGGAGCCGGAGGCACGGAACGGCGAATGGACCCCGAAAGGACGGGCTTGCTTGGCGGCTGCTCTTCTCCACGACATCGGCCACGGCATGTTCAGCCATGCGTTCGAAAGTGCGATGGAGCTGTTCGTGGAGCGCAATCCACAACCGGAGGACGGCGCCCTTCAAGCCGCGGTGAACCACGAAAAGGTCGGTCAAAAGATCATCACGGATTCTTCCATCGCCATGACGCTGACCGAGATGGGCGGCCCCGACTTTCCTTCCATGGTGGCCGGCATGATCAATAAGGCAGACAAGAGGTGCGTATACACCTCGCTCGTTTCCAGCCAGTTGGACGCCGATCGCCTCGACTACGCCAAGCGCGACCCCTATTTTGCCGGCGTTTCCTCGGGCGGCCTTGATCTCGACTGGCTGATCCGCAATTTCCAGGTCGGCTCCGGAGAGAACGGCCAATTCCTGTACGTAAACAGCAAAGCCTACATCTCGTTAGAACAGTTCACAGTGACGTTGTTCCAACTGTATCCCACCCTGTACCTGCACAAGAGGACGCGGGGTCTTGAATACATGTTCTCACTGCTGATGAGTCGCGTATTTGAGCGTTTCGCGGAGGGCGACGAAAAGCTCGCCGGCCTGTCGTCGAGCCACCCGCTTGTCCGCTTCTTCAGGGATCCCGAGCGGCTCGAGAATGCACTGCTTCTCGACGACACACTGTTTTGGGGCTCGCTGCACCTCTTCCAGGAAGCGAGGGACAAGTCGATCAGCACGGTTGCCGACCGCATCACATCGCGCAAATTCTACCCCATGCTCGATGTCTGGAAACTCGCGGACGAGGTCGCAGCCAAGGACGGCACGATGAAAGGTCTCGACGCCGCCAAGCGCGTGGGCGTGCTGCACAAGGTCTGCGAGAAAGTTTCGCAAGACCTTCGCAAGAAGGACGGGCTGTGGACGGAAGCATGTTACTACGACAGGTATCCGCGCCCGATCTACAAGCCGCTTGGCGCCGAAGGCGGGCACCCGCAGCAGATCAACGTGGAAGTCGGCGGCAAGATCGTCGACATCGCGTCGATCTCGCCGATCGTCGCCAGCGCCGCCAGCTTTAACATCCATCGCATCTACTTCGACGACGTCGACGAAGGCCTGCAAGACCGGCTAGCGTCGGAAATCCGATCAAGCATCCGAAGAGAGCTCGCGGAGGCGGCGGAGAACGGTTTCCGCGTCTAGATTTCGAGGGCGGCGGATCCCGGACCTCATCGGTCCGAGGTTATGGCCGCCATAGTCGATGCCGATGAATGTGATGTCCCGCGGCCATGACTGGGTGGGGCCGTCAGCGGAAGGTGCGCTTTTGGTACCGTAGCTTAGAAAATAACTGATCATCATCCTGGAAATGCGGTCAACCACCGAATAATTGGCACTCGGTCAGCCAGCCATCCTTTCGGGCAGATTCAGGATCGTAACCACGTCGCCAGTTGGTAGCTTGAATGATTGCTCGGTGATCTCGAACTCAGCTGCCGAGTGATGATCGAACCATGCGTCCGCGCCGATCTTCCGCGGGAAACCCTCTGTTCGAGCATCATTGCCGTACATCATTGTGAACGCGAACGAGCCCGAATCGAGGTCCTCGCGAGCAAACCAGCGACGCTGCATCGAGGGAGCCCGCGTGACCCAAGGCTTGCCGGATGCGCGGTGAGTGACGACCATGCTGCAAGGGAACTGATCGCTATCGATCATCCTGATTAAGGTTGCGGTCAGGCTCGCTGAGAAGAGCGCGGCTACGGCCCGCAGCGCATTGATGTCCAAGCGCTTGTGCAGGCGCACCGCAGGCTTGAAGAGATACCACGGCATGAGAAGATCGGCGGCGTATGCGTCGGCGGCCCGCTCTTTTGTCGCTTGTTCGTTCCTGTAGTTCCCGATATCAGCCGCGCGACACACGGCACACTGTCCGCGATGATGCGCCCAATGCCCAAGTTCGTGTCCGATCGAGAATCGCCGCCGCTCTGGAGGCGAGGCGGCGTTCACAGAGATGATCGCCTTGTCGTCAAGCCCGATGATGCGGGCCTCCCAATTAACCAAGGGACGAACCTTGATCTTGGCACCGACGTGCCACGCGATCGCTTCGAGATCAATATCTTTGGGCTCGTCGATGCCCAAAGACTGAAGCAGGCCTTCGGCTCTTGTTGGCCGTTTCATCATTTGCCGCTATTGTCGTCGCGATCGCGCTCAAGCTCGGCAATGTCTTCGAGCATACCATCATCGTCCTCATTGCCACCCTGACCAAAGCGGGCGGCGAGCGTCAGATTAGCGTCGTCATCATTGGCTCCGGTCCTCAGCGAGGTGAGCCGCCGCTTTGCGTGTCCCATTTCCGAGTCGGAAATTGGGGCGGACGCGAACACGTCCGAACGAACTGCCTGTCGTGCCGCTTCGAGCTTACGTTTGGCCAGCTGCGAGCGTCCGGCTGCAACCGCAGCGTCGAAGGCTCTGACTTCGGCTTCATCTACCGGCTCGTCATCCTTGCCATGCACGATCTCGTCGATCAGGAACTCGTGCAGGTGGCCGAGCCACTCTCTATCTTTCCCTGACATGCGGACCTTCCAATCTGCTTAGCGCTAGCGCGCTACCCTTGACAGCCTCTTACCGAGTTGTAGCATCTGCCTCCTGAAGCGCCTGCGAACCGTCGCCAGCGCAACTGTGTCCATACCCATCCATTCGGCCAAGTCCTTTCCGATGAACGAGGCGGACATGCCCTCGAAAAGCAACTCGAACTCCGCATCGCCGGCGATGTCGGCAAGCAGCGCCTTCCGATATTCGTCTGGATCCATTCGATCGGTGACTTCGTCGGTATCGGCGATGGCCTTGTCGATCTTAATGCTCCCATGATCGGCGTCGTGTTCGACGACGCCATACTTGCCCTTTTCCTTCCCGGAACCCATGCGCCGGATCCGTGCGCGTTCCGTGACGAAGTGACGGTCGGAAGCCAGACTCTTGATCGTGCCCATCAGAACCGGAAACAGGTCGTTATTGTCGCTTAGGCGCGTACGGCGCCCGTCGCACATCCTCACGAAGGCCTCGTTGATCAGTTCGTGAGCGTCGGCAAGGCACGCCGCCGAACATTGACGGCAAACTGATAAGCGTCCCGCTTTTGGACAGACGTCATCCGATCAAAGAACTCGCTTACCTCCTCTTCCGAGCAAGGTATGCGCTTAATGCCGATTTCGGCATCCATTCGACGTCTCCCACAACATCCCGTCGGCTCTCCTCATGAATGTTATGCGCGCACCAAAACGGATTCAGACAAAAAATAAAATTGTCTGAATTCCGAGGTCCCGCGCCTTTCTTTTAGAGCGCCCCCAAGCATTTCCGAAACCTTCGAATTCAGGAACATAACTATGACTACATTCGCATACCAGGGGAAGAACCCCTTTGAAGATCCGCTTGATCGCATCCTGGCGGAAATCGCCTTCAGCGTTCAGTTGCCGCCGTTCCTCCATGGCAAGGCCTGCCAGCGCTACAAGGCTGTGCGCGAGTACCTGGAAGGCACGACGTCGTTCCATGATCAGATCGAGCACTTCTATGTACAGGGATCGATGGCGATCGACGCGACTATCTCCACGCGCGGTACCGACGATGAATACGATATCGACATCGTAGCCCAGCTCGGCAGTCAATATCGTCACATGACGCCGCTCGGGATCCTCAAGGCGCTCGCCGCGGCCCTGAAGGACTATCCAGTTCAGAAGATCGTTCAGCAGACCCGCTGCATCACGCTGTTCTACGCCGACAACATGCATCTCGATGTGACGCCGGCGCTTCGCGACTACGGCACCACCGATCGCCAGTCGGCGATCACCCATGCGAAAGGGCCGCTGCCGTCGAATGACGACTGCATGGTACCGATGAACGCATACGGCCATGCGGAATGGTACATGGCGTCGACTCCGAACGAAGAGCGTGTGATCGAAGCCTTCAAGGACCGCTGGTCCGGCGACGATCGTATGAGGATCCGCGCGGACGCCGATGTCGACGAAGTTCCCGATCAGACGCAGTTCGTTGTGAAGAACATGGCAACCGTCGCACTGCAACTGCTGAAGCGCTATCGTAACGTTCGCTATGCAAACTACAGTGGCCGCATCCCGCCGTCGGTGATGCTGTCGTACTTTGCCGGCGCGGCGGCGCTTCCCGACATGAATCTCTCGGACATCTTGATCCGCATCTGCCGGTGGATCATCGGCGAGATCGAGCGGGCGACGATCAACCGTCAGAAGCTTCACGTCGTCAATCCGACCTACAGCGCCGACGTCTTCACCGACCGCTGGCCCGAGAACTTGGATCAGCAGAACCAGTTCGCCCGCTATCTCCACGATCTCGTGGCCGGCATCGAGCGCGCCAAGCGCGGCGAGTTGGACCCCGTCAAGCTTCGCAACTGGCTGCGCGAGATGTTTGGCGACCGCGTGGTGACGCGCGCGGCTGACAGAATGGCGGACGCCACCGGCGCTGGGATCGTGGCAGGGTCGCAGGTCTACAGCAAGAAGGGCAGCATTCTCCTGCCGGCTGCGGCCACGATCGTCACATCGGTGGCTCCGGTCGTCGCCAAGCCGCACACCTTCTTCGGAGATCCGGTTGATGAATAGTCGACCAATCTCGATCGAGGAGCAGGTCGCTTCAATGAAGCGTGACTGGCCCGGCTTTCGGGTCAGTCACCTTTCCCGCCGCGACAGGGCGGCTCGCTGGACCGGTGACCTGAAGCAATTCCAGATCCATCGGATCGAGATCCGTTACCGGGTGGACTATGCGCCCGAGGTGCGGGTTCTGTCTCCGGCTTTGATCAGGCTGCCGGAAAATCCGGAGGCTCGCTTCCCCATGTCTATGACCGTGACAGCGACCCGAGACTCTGCCTCTACGACCCGCCTGCGGGTGAATGGGATGCAACCATGCACCTGTCCCAGACGATCGTCCCCTGGAGTGCCGATTGGCTCGCCTGCTACGAGTTGTGGCTCATGACCGGGCGCTGGACCGGCGGTGGGCGTCACCCGACCCCTCTTACAGCAGGAGTTGCACCATGACCTATCATCCGCCTCGCCGTTCAGACGGCACTCTTCAGCAAACGCGGAAAAGGGAGCCGTGGCCGGAAGGTCGGATCTTCCGCATCCTGTCAATCGATGGCGGCGGCATCAAGGGCGTCTTCGGCGCATCCTATCTCGCCGAGATTGAAAGGCACTTCCTGAACGGGCAGTCGATCGCCAATCATTTCGACATGATCACCGGCACCTCAACTGGCGGCATCATCGCGCTGGCACTCGCCGTAGGCATGACGGCTCGGCAGGCTGCCGCGATCTACACCGAGCGGGGATCTGTCATCTTTCCGAAGGGCAAAGGGATCTTCGATCTCCCACGGTGGTTGCAGCGTCCGAAGCACGACCAGAGCGTCCTGAAGGACGAACTTCTGAACGTGTTCGGCGAGCGTCTTCTGGATGATGCGACGACGCGTCTTGTGATTCCGAGCTTCGAGGGCCGTTACGGCGAGCCCTACATCTACAAGACCCCGCACCACCCCGATTACAAGAAGGATCGGCACGCGAAGGCAGCGTACGTGGCACTCCACACTTCAGCGGCTCCGGGATACTACCCGGGGGTCGAGAACGACGGCCACATAATGATCGACGGGGGCATCTGGGCGAACAACCCTGTCATGAACGCCGTGGTCGATGCGCTCGCCTGTTATGATCTTCCGCGAGAAAACATTCGCATTCTGTCCATCGGCACCGGTGACGAGGTCCTTGGGCTGGACGAAGGCGTTCGGAACGGTGGACTGTGGCGCTGGATCTTTCCCGGCCTGGGAAAGGCGCCGATGATCTTTCGCGCAGCGGCGAAGGCGCAGTCTCACAACGCCCTTGGCCAGGCCTACCTTCTCGTCGGCAAGCAGAATGTCATTCGCATCGATCCGCCAGAGTCGGAAAAGCCGATCGGTCTCGATGATGTCGAGCGCGCGGTAACGGAGCTGCCGCGTTTGGCCCGCTCGCACGCTGAAGCGACCGGGCACTATGTGAATCAGATGTTCCTAGGAGACATAGCGGACCGGTTCATAAAATGCGCGCTGTCATAGTTGCCAAACTGGCCGCTGCTGATCGACGACCGCTCTTGGGATCACCAAATGATCATTCGAACGTCTGGGATGAGACGCAAAGGTGCTCTCGGGGACCTGTCGAATAACCACGAGGGAGCGACGTTCGACTGGACTTCATACGGCAAGGAAGCATTGCTGTTTCCGCGCAGCAGAAGAGCAGCGGATTAAGACCGAGCAGAATCTCCAGCCCGCCAGGACAGCGGGCTTCGGTCAGTACAAGCGCCGGAATGGTCCGGGCGGCTTCGAACTGACGGAGATTTGAAATGGCTATCCTCAATGACATGACGACCGATGCCGACGACGCCCAGTCCGGCGAAACGGCAACTAATCTCAACCAGAGCAGCTCGACCCGCAAGCCGCGCCAAAGGTCCGGTATGACCACCTCTGTGATGGCCAAGAAAGCTAAGGACGAGCCGCCAGCGGCGCCGACAAAAACCGACGTTGTCATTAAGAAGCTGAAGTCGGCCAAGGGCGTTACGATCCAAGCCATCGTGGAAGCGACGGGATGGCAGGCGCACTCGGTGCGGGGCTTCCTCTCCGGCACCGTCAAGAAGAAGCTCGGCCACGAAATCCTCAGCGAAACCGGCAAGGACGGACAACGACGATACCGCATCGCCGAGGCGAAGACCGCCGGTTGATCTCTATGCGCAAGCGACTTGATTTGGATGGTGAGATCGCCGAGGTCGGCGATCTCACGCGTGATGAACTCACAGCAGCTTGGACAAAGGCCTATGGCTGCCCGCCGCCCAAAGGGGTCAAACGTGGGCTGCTTGAACGGTCGGCCGCCTGGCATCTTCAAGCCAAGCGCTTGGGTGGTTTGACTTCGACCGTCAAGAAAACAGTCGCGACAGGCAACGCGCGGAGGACCAAAGTGAATGCTTTCCAACCGGGCAACACTAGGTCGGATCGCCAAGACGGAGTTCCGTCGCTCCGGCCCGCATCATCGGATCAGGCATCCGCCTCGCCGCCGCGATCTATTCCACCCAAGGCCGGCTCCCGCCTGATGCGGGAGTGGAATGGCCGGATGCACATCGTCGAAGTTGTCGACTACGGTTTCGTGCTTGATGGCAAGACCTACGGATCGCTGTCAGCTGTCGCTCGCCGTATCACCGGCGCCCATTGGTCTGGCCCGAGGTTCTTTGGGCTATGACAGCGACCCCTCGCCTCAACTGTGCGATCTACACTCGCAAGTCGACCGAAGAAGGATTGGAACAAGAATTCAATTCGCTGGATGCACAGCGCGAAGCTTGTACGGCCTTCATTGCTTCGCAGGTAGGTCTTGGCTGGAAGTTGGTGCCAGACCAATACGACGACGGCGGCATTTCGGGCGGCACGATGGAGCGCCCTGCCCTGAAGCGTCTCCTGCAGGACATCCGGGACAAAAAGATAGATGTGGTGGTCGTCTACAAGATCGACCGCCTCACCCGTTCGCTGATGGTTTCTCCAAGATCGTCGAGATCTTTGATGCCAGCTCCGTCTCGTTTGTCTCGGTGACCCAGCAGTTCAACACCACGACCTCGATGGGCAGGCTCACCCTCAACGTGCTTTTGTCCTTCGCTCAGTTCGAGCGAGAGGTCACAGCCGAGCGTATCCGGGACAAGATTGCTGCATCGAAGAAGAAAGGCATGTGGATGGGCGGCGTGGTGCCACTGGGCTATCGCGTCGAAAGCCGCAAGCTGGTGATTGACGAAACCGAGGCACAAACAGTCAGACACCTCTTCGCCCGCTATCTCACTCTGAAGTCGGTCCGGGACCTCGTTGATGAGGCGGCGAGCGAGGGACTCTCGACACGATCGCGACAGCGCAAAGACGGATCAGTTGCAGTCACCATGCCGTTTGGTCGCGGCAATCTTTATCACCTGCTTTCGAACCCGGTCTACGTCGGCAAGATCAGGCACAAGGGTCAGGTTTACGATGGAGAGCATAAGCCGATCGTCACGTCGGCCACGTTCGAAGAGGCCCAGGCGCTGCTCGCCTCGCAGGCGCCGCCGCGGCGAAGCGATTCCAATGTCACGCAACCGCATCTGCTCTCCGGTCTGCTCTTTGATGAAGCGGGCGAGAAATTGCGATCGGTTCACGCCAAAACCGCTACTATGTCTCGAAGCAATTCGTCGACCGGCGGCGAAACGGGTCCGAGGGTTGGCGTCTTCCCGCTCAGGCCGTTGAGTCAGTTGTTGAGCATCGCCTGAATCGTATTCTCAGCGATCATGCCCAACTGTCCGATTGGATTCGGCAATCGGTCGACGCTGGCGAAATCGGGGCGGCGATCCGGCGAGCCGAAGTGATGCGGACGTGCTGGGCATCGGCCACTGCGAACGCAAAGCGATCCCTGCTCCAAAAGATCGTTCGCAAGATCACCCTCAAGCCGGGATCACTGACCATCGAACTGGATTGCCGCTCGCTATCGGAATTGCTTCTCGACCGGATTCTGCCGCACAGCGATGGGGCGCAATTGACTTCCATCGAATGTCCAATCGGTATGAGGCGGCGCGGCGTCGAAACACGCATCGTGCTTACAGATGGATCTAGAAGCAGCCGAGAACCCGATGGCGCCTTGATCGACCTTCTGCGTCGAGCCCACTTGTACCTAGATCAGCTTACGGACGGAGCCAACCGCAGCCTCACCGATGTTGCCATGCTCAACGGCACAGATACATCTGAGGTAAGCCGCCTGCTGCCCTTCGCTTTCCTTGCCCCGAAAATTGCGGCTAGCATCGTTGCAGGTGATCAACCTGTCGAACTAACGGCGCACAGGCTCTCGCGCGCCTCTGACCTGCCCCACGCTTGGATCAGCCAGGCTGCGCTCCTGGGCTTCTAGCACCATCGAGCAAGCATCAAGCCAAAGCCTAAACCATCGCTCTGCCAAACACTTGGCTACGGAATTCACCCGACTGAGACGGATCACCAAAAATCAGGTGTTTTGCGCGCTCACCCCGGCGTCTCAGCCAAGTGTTGCGGACAACCCGCCGCTAACCTACGGAAATGTCGACGCTATCCTGAGACGGATGAAAAACCCGGAAATCGGGCGGACTGAATGGTGGGCCCGGAGGGACTCGAACCCCCAACCAAGCGGTTATGAGCCGCCGGCTCTAACCATTGAGCTACAGGCCCCACGCGCGCTGGATTAGTGTTTTTCCTTGCGCGGCACAAGGCTTTCCGGACGGGCTGGCCGAGATCGCCCAAATCAGCCCATATTCGCGCCCTAGTCGACAGGCGCGACTGGATCGCACATCGAGGAGATTTTCATGACCAGACATATTTTGCCGCTCGCACTTGCCGCCGCGATCGCTTTTCCGGCGATGGCAAGCGCTGCCGATTCGCTGCCCCCGCCCCGGATCATCGTGTCGGGTGAAGGCCAGTCGACCGTGGCGCCCGACCTGGCGCTGCTGACGCTCAGCGTCATGCGCGAGGCCAAGACCGCACGCGCGGCACTCGACGCCAACAACGACGCCATGGCCGCCGTGATCGCGGCAATGAAGTCGGCAGGGATCAAGGATCGCGACCTGCAGACCGCCGGCATCCAGATCAACCCGCGTTACAATTACACCAACAAGCCCGACGGCAGCCAGGAAGCCGAGCTTGTCGCTTACCAGGTGACCAACACACTCTCGGTGCGCATTCGCGACATCGACAAAACAGGTGAGGTTCTCGACAAGGCTGTGTCGCTCGGCGTCAACCAGGGCGGCGGCATTTCGTTCTCCAACGAGGATCCGAAGGCTGCCGTCACCGAAGCCCGCAAGAAGGCGGTCGCCGATGCCATGGCCAAGGCCAAGACGCTGGCCGAAGCCGCCGGCGTCAGCATCGGCCGGGTGCTGGAAATCACCGACCAGAACGTTGCGCCGGCGCCGATGCCGATCAATGCCAAGGCCTTCGATGCGGCAGGCGCCGCGGTTCCCGTGCAGGCCGGCGAGAATGCCTACGCCGTGCAGGTAACAGTGACATTCGAGCTTAAGTAGCAGGCCGCCGGGCCGGGTGCGGTTCTGCTGAACCCGTCGGCCGGAACCGCTATCGCCGACATGAAAAACCCCGGAGGACTGGCCTCCGGGGTTTTTTCGAGCCGCACCCTTCCGCGGAGGGAAAGGGGCTCCTGGCTGACCCTAGAAGGGTCATGCCGCTACTCCAGGCTGATCCTCGCGGAGGAACATGCCTCCGGATCGACCTTCGCAGAAGGTCGTATCCCAGACTGATCTTCGCAGAAGATCAGTCTGGTTCTGTTAGCGATAAATAACCGGGCAGCCGCGCTCATTGGCGAACACGATCACAACGCGATCGCCATACTGACGGCCGGCGACCTTCACCACGCGGCGATTGACATCGACGATGCGGACGCGGTGCAGGCCCATGCGCTCGGCCTTGTCGAGGGCGCGATCCGGCGAGCAGCGGCGCCAATTGCGGTCACGGCGAAAGCCGTCCTCATCGTCGCCGGTGTAGACGCCGACGCGGCGGTCATGGTTGTTGCCGAAGCCGAGATAGATCGAGTCCGCCTGGGCGGGCACTGCGGCAAGCGTGCCGAGAGCTACGAGACCCGAAAGGGCTGCCGTCTTGAATGAGTTGAACATTGTCTTCTCTCCTTGTTGAGGGCTTGCGCCCGTCTTGGTCGAACCGATGGGGGGAGAATGCTCCTTGCAATCTGAACTCTTCGCGAACCGGCCGTTCATTTTCGGTTAATCTGCCCGACAGGTTGAAAGCAACCGCCCCTTCCACCGCTGCAAACGATCCTGACCGTCAAAAACGTCCAATGGCGCAGAACGCCCTATGGCAGCGTCCGTTCCAGAATGCTCAGGGCTCGTCATCGAGCATATAGTCGAAATAGTCGTCCGGCTCGGCCAGATCGGTCTCACTGGCGCGGACGCGGCCGCGCATGGAGATGCCGGCATCATGAACAGTCTCGGCACTTCCCGACACCAGCCTGTGCCACCAATAGAGGTCGTGCCCCTCGGCAACCAGCCGGTAGGCACAGGTTTTCGGCAGCCACGTGATGGTGCGCACATTCTGCGGCGTCAGCCCGACACAGTCCGGCACGCGCGCCAGCCGGTTGGCATAGTCCGAACAGCGGCAGCTTTGCCCATCGAACAGCCGGCAGCCGACTGATGTCCAGTAGATCTCGCCGGTATCCTCGTCCTCGAGTTTAGACAGGCAGCATTTTCCGCAGCCGTCGCACAGCGATTCCCACTCGGTGGGCGTCATCGCTTCCAGCGTCTTGGTCTTCCAGAACGGCGTTTCCATTATGGGTCGAGATGTGGCCTCCGCATGCGGCAAGGTCAAGCTGTTGTGTGACTTCAAATTCCGGCCGCACCATAGGAAAAACATGAAGTTGCCTTCAAAACGCCGGTCAATCGTCCTTGGGTGCGGGTAATGCCCGCAAACCGGAACCAATCCGGTCAAGGACAGTTTGGGCAGGGATGGGACCCCACAAGGAGAATTTAAGATGAAACGCCAACCACGGGTACTGGCAGGTACGGCACTTGGCCTGCTTATGGCATCCGCGCCGTTGGGCGCATCCCCGTTGCAGGGCAACGCCGTTTTCGGCCCCTTGCAGCACACGGCCGCGCCACTGATCCTGGTCCAGGACGACCCTGCTGCAGATGGTCAGCAGACCGACCAGGAACTGCCGCGCAAAAAGAAACGCCAGCAGGCCGAACAGGCAGCGCCGGCCGCCGAGCAGCCTGCACCGGCTGCAGAGCAACCCGCCCCTGCCGCCGAGGAACAACAGCCGCGCAGGAAGAAGCGGGATCAGCAGCAGACCGAGCAGGCCCCGGCCGAACAGGCCGCACCTGCCGCCGAGGAACAGCAGCCGCGCAAAAAGAAGCGCAATCAACAGCAGCAGATCGAGGCGGCGCCTGCGGATGAGGGCGGCGCCCAGGCAGCGCCGGCGACCGATGAGCAGCCGCTCAAGCCACGCAAGAAGAAGCGTGACCAGCAGCAGATCGAGGCAGCACCGGCTGAACAACCGGCCGAACAGGTAGCTCCGGCAAATGAAGAACAGCCGCTAAAGCCACGCAAGAAGAAGCGCGACCAACAGCAGATCGAAGCGGCGCCCGCTGAACAGCCGGCCCAGCAGCCTGCCGAGCAGGCAGCGCCCACCGAACAGGTGGCGCCGGCAAACGACAACAAGTCGGGCAAGAAAAAGCGCAAGCAGGATCAGCAGATTGAGGCCGCGCCTGCCGACAAAGCGCCAGACGTCAAAGTTGCGCCTGCCGGAGAGCCCGCGCCGCAGGCCGAGCCGATTCAGCCCCCGGCCGATCAGCAAGCGGCTCCCGCCGAAGGTGAACAGCCGAAGGATCAGGCGAAAAAGCACGGCAAAAAAACTGTCGGCGAACAGCCGGTGACGGGCGAACAGCAGCCTGCGACCGGTGAACCACAGCCTGCGGAGCAACCGGCCAATGCCGAGCAGCCAGCGCAAGGTGAGACGCCGGCGCAAGGCGAAGCCACGGCCAACCCCGACGAAGCACCCATCCTGGACAGCCAGAAGGATGCCAGGCGCAAGCACCGCAAGGACCAGGGCGGCAACAGCCAAAATGGGAACGGCCAAAATGGGAACGGCCAGAATGGGAACGGCCAGAATGCTGGCGGCCAGACGGGCGAGCAGCCCGCGCAGGGCGGCACCGAGGCGCAAGCCCCGAAGCCGGCTCCGGTCGACCAGGGACCGCCGCCCACCGACGACAAGTCAGCTCAGCAGGCAATTCAGCCAGAAAAGATCGCCCCGGTGACGGAGGAAAAAGGCAAACGCGTCGAGCGTGCACCCGATGAGAACGTCCGCGACCGCCGGCGTCCGAAAGGCGTCGACGTCGTCAAGGAACTCGGCGACCGCGTCATCCTGCAGTTCAACAACCAGACGATCGTGGAAAGCAATGACGCTCCGCGCATGCACCGCGGCGCCAGGAATGTTTACTATGAGGAACTGTCGGGCGATCGCTCTCGGGAAATCGTCGAGCGCGACAATGGCATCCAGATCGTCACCATCCGCAACCGCAATGGCGACGTCATCAGGCGATCGCGCATCACGCCGGATGGGCACGAATATGTGCTGAGCTATGTCGACGAGCGCAGCTATGACGACGACAATGACTGGCGCGATCCCGGTGACGACCTGCCGCCGATGCGGCTCACCATCCCGCGCCGCGAGTACATCCTCGATTCGGAAGATGTCGAAAGCCCGGACGATTATTACGAGTTCCTCGAACAACCGCCGGTGGAGAAGGTCCAGCGCCTCTATTCCATCGACGAAGTGAAGCGTTCGGCGCGCGTGCGAGACATTGCCCGTCGCGTCGACCTCGACACATTGAACTTCGAGTTCGGCTCGGCCTCGATATCCGACACCGAAGTGCAGAAACTGGAAGGCGTCGCCACGGCCATGGAGAAACTGTTGAAGAAGAACCCGGCCGAAACCTTCCTGATCGAAGGCCACACCGATGCGGTTGGCACGCCGGAGGCAAACCTTGCTCTGTCCGACCGGCGCGCTGAGTCTGTCGCCGAAGCGCTGACCAATGCCTTCGGCATCCCGCCGGAAAACCTGACCACTCAGGGCTATGGCGAGGAATACCTCAAGGTCAACACCACGGCGCCCAACCGCGAGAACCGCCGCGTCGGCATCCGTCGCATCACCTCGCTGGTGGCACCGGTGGCGAGTAACAATTGATCTGCTTTCCAATGGCTTGAGCAGCTTTCTGGAATCAGATCAACAACAAGGACCCATCCCGGCAGACCGGGATGGGTCGAGCTGCGGACAGCAATCCCGGTTCAACAAGAATTGTATTGGTATTAGAACCGGCTCATTGAATAGAGCGGCCGCCCTCCCCAGATTCGAGGCTGGGCGTTCCCTGCCCCGTCCCGACTCCAGCGGGATGCATTGAACCCCGCCGGCCCTCCCGGCGGGGTTTTTTGCGCCGCAATTTGCCTTGCAAACCGCGGCAAGCTGACCGAAATACCCCAGTCGACCTCAGAAAGCTGACCGGAACCGCTGCATGAAACGTCTCGAACTCGCCATCGAATCGATCATCCTCGCCTCACGCTGGCTGCTGGTGGTTTTCTACATCGGGCTGGCCCTGGCGCTCGCCGTCTATGCGCTGTCCTTCGGCAAAAAACTCTACGAGTTCGTCATGGTCGCCTTCACACTCGACGACACCGACACCATCCTGAAGATGCTCGGCCTCATCGACGCCGCACTTGTCGCCTCGCTGGTGGTGATGGTGATCATCTCCGGCTACGAGAATTTCGTCAGCCGCTTCGACGACCAGGATGGCGGTGTGCACTGGCTGGGTACGATCGATGTCGGTTCGCTGAAGGTCAAGGTCGCCTCGACCATCGTCGCTATTTCCTCGATCCACCTGTTGCAGGTGTTCCTGAATTCGTCTTCCTATACGATCGACCAGCTGATGTGGCTGACCATCATCCACCTCGCCTTCGTCGTTTCGGCGCTGATGCTGGCCTATATCGACCGGCTGATGGGACTGAGCAAAGGCAAGAAGGGCGAGGAGTGATGAGCCCCTTTCTCCCCGTTCATGGGGAGGTGAGGCTGGTCCGCACAGCGGGCGAAAAGCCAATTGCTTGGTTTTTCGAACAACGCCGGCAGGTGGATGAGGAAGCAGCGCCGTCGGCCCGTGATTTCCGTCAGTAGATGCTTTTGACGTTCGTCGGCGAATTGGCAAATACCGCGTCCGGCACGAAAAAGTCTCCGGCCAGCGGCCCGGTCGCGCCTGGCGCGTAGGCCGCGAAATCGGTCACGCCCTCGGCCCGCAGCACCTCTTCATCGATGTAGAAATTGCCTGATGTCTCGCGCGATGGCCGCAGGAAGATGGCGTGTGCGGCATCGGCCATGATGTCGGGCAAGCGGCTCATCGCCGCGACCGTCGCGCCACCGAGCAGATTGCGCACCGCCGCCGTGTCGATGGTCGAGATCGGCCACAGCGAATTGACCGCGATGCCGTCCTTGGCAAACTCGGCGCTCATCCCCAGCGTGCACATCGACATGCCGAACTTGGCCATGGTGTAGGCGACGTGGTTCTTGAACCATTTGGCCTTCATATCGAGCGGCGGTGCCAGATTCAGAATGTGAGGATTCTCAGCCAACTTCAGGTGCGGAATGCACATTTTCGACACCAGGAAAGTGCCGCGCGTGTTGATCTGGTGCATCAGATCGTAGCGCTTCATGTCGGTCTCCAGCGTGCTGGCGAGCTGGATGGCGCTGGCATTGTTGACGCAAATATCGATGCCGCCGAACTTTTCGACGGTCTTGGCAACCGCCTCGGCCACCTGCGCCTCCTCGCGGATGTCGCACAAAACAGGCAGCGCCTTGCCGCCGGCCTGCTCGATCTCCTCAGCTGCCGAGTAGATCGTGCCCGGCAGCTTCGGGTGCGGCTCGGCGGTCTTGGCCGCGATCGTCACATTGGCGCCGTCGCGCGCAGCGCGCAGCGCGATCGAAAGACCGATGCCGCGCGACCCGCCGGAGATGAACAGCGTCTTTCCCTTGAGCGACATGTCTTGGCACCTCCCTTGCTACATCACTGACGCGAACCATTGCGCGGCGGCAATGCACTGCGCAAGGCCTCGGCAGCCTGCAACGGGTTACGCAACGTAGGCTCAAACGGAAAAGGGGGTTAGACCAGCACCAGGCCCTGCCGCATCGCGATCGCGATGGCATCCGTGCGGTTCGCAGCACCCAGCTTGATCAGGATCGCGGCGACGTGGAACTTTGCCGTATGCACGGAGATGTTCAGCCGCCGCGCGATCACCTTGTTGGGCGCGCCTTCGGCGAGCAGCGCCAGCACTTCCGTCTCGCGCGGTGACAGCGCTGGTCGGAGGGCGGCGCCGTCGTCAAAAGATTCCTCGCCAAACAGCCCGCTATCGGTTTCAGTTCCGCTCGCTATGTGATCGAAACCGCCATGACGATCCGGCGTCGAACGCCCATCCCTTGACACCCGGTAGCCGGCCGCCGCCAGTCTGACGGCAGCCGCGATCAGATTCGCATCCGACGCCAAAGGCAGCACGGCAAGCACCCGGTTTTCCGGCCGGCCAGCGCTCGCGGATAGCAGCACCCGTGGGATTGCGCTGTTGCCACCATCGGCCCGATCGAGCCAGGCCGCACTGTTCGCAACAGCGTCATCGACGACAGCGACGTCGACAATCCCGCTGCCGGCCACGACCGGAAGCAGATCGTCCGCCATCGCAAGCGAAGCCGACAGGCGCTCGGCACGCGCGGCATCGTGCAGCGCGATCAGCACCACGAGCTGGCGTCCGCCGCCCGCCACCTCCGGCCCACCCGCCTCCGATCCACTCGCCTCCGGCCTTGTCAGCGTCTCGCTTTCCATCGGCCCTCTCAGCTCAGCGGCTTTTCACCGACGGTCAGCGCGACATCGCGCTGCTCGCCGCCGCGCACCACGCCGAGCGTCACCGCGGCACCCGCGCTATCCGGCCCGAGCTTTCGGATCAGTTCGCGCGGGCCGTGCACGGCCTCGCCATTCCACGCCACGATGATGTCGCCCAGCGCAAGGCCGGCGGCCTTGGCCGGACCATTGTCGTCGAGGCTCATGACCATGGCGCCGCGCGCCGCGCCGTCACGGATCGGGTGCAGGCCGGCGCCGAGATAGCCGCGCGCGACATGGCCCTTTTCACGCAGCGTCGCCACGGCCCGCTCGACCGTCTCATAAGGCATGACCAGCGCACGACCACGCGGCCCGAACAGCAGCATGCCGATCAGCGCGCCCTTGGCGTCAAGCACCGGCCCGCCCTCGAAACGGCCGCCGGCATTGACGGCGAGATTGATGCGCCGATCGATGGTGCCGCCGCGCATCGAGCGCCAGGCGGGGCCGACCTCGCCGACCGAACCCGAGACGGCCAGCGCCGAACCCTGACTGCTGCCGATGGCGATGGCAAGATTGCCGGGCCGTACCGCGTCAGCCTTGGCGAGCGCAGGCGCCGCGACCGCGCCGGCCGGCTTCAGAAGCGCTACGCCGGTCGACGGATCGCGACCGACCAGTTCGGCCTTCACCGCTTCGCCCGAAGCCAATGTCAATTCGATCTCCTCACCGGCCTCGACAGCTTCCTCGGCGGTGACGAAATAGCCGTCACGCCAGTGGAAGACGCTGGCGGTGCGATGGTGATGGGTGGTGAAACTTGCCGTTGCCGGCGCAGCCTTGGCGGCGAGATCGGCGATGGCCTCGGAAAATGCATTAAGGTTGAAGTCACTCATGATGATCTCCTGGGTTTTCTCATGCCCCAGATATCGCTCGGCAGTGCGCCCGGAGGTACTCGTCTGACGGCTAGTTACTGGTTTGACTGGCCATCTGGTCAGGTCGCGGCAGTTCGAGCCGCTCCGCACATATAGTCATCATCGCGCCTGAAAACACGGAGCCCCGCCAATGGCCCTCGCCGCCCACAAATTCGAGACCGACGACACACTGCTCGACGCCTATTCGACGACAGTCGCCGACGCCGTCGACCGCATCGGCCCAGCCGTCTGCCGCATCGAGCGCGTCGGTGGCCAAGGTGGCCATGGCTCCGGCTTCGTCATCACCCCGGACGGGCTGGTCGTTACGAATTTCCATGTCGTTGGCGATGCCAAAACGGTGCGCGTCTCTATGCCCGACGGCGCCTCCAGCGAAGGCCGCGTGCTAGGCCGCGACCCTGACACCGACATCGCGCTGGTGCGCGCCGATGGCAGCTTCACCGAAGTCGCGCCGCTCGGCGATTCCAAGCGGCTGCGGCGCGGCCAGATCGCCATTGCCATCGGCAATCCGCTCGGCTTCGAATGGACCGTAACGTCAGGCGTGGTCTCCGCACTTGGCCGTTCGATGCGCGCCTCGACCGGGCGGCTGATCGACGATGTCGTCCAGACCGATG
This sequence comes from Mesorhizobium sp. LSHC412B00, assembly GCF_000503035.1. NCBI lineage: Bacteria > Pseudomonadati > Pseudomonadota > Alphaproteobacteria > Hyphomicrobiales > Phyllobacteriaceae > Mesorhizobium > Mesorhizobium sp. LSHC412B00. Next base: position 133,448 of record NZ_AYWB01000017.1, read on the forward strand.
CCGCGCTCAATCCCGGCAATTCCGGCGGACCGCTGGTGTCGTCGGCAGGCGAAGTCATCGGCGTCAACACCGCCATGATCCACGGCGCGCAAGGCATCGCCTTCGCGGTCGCTTCCAACACCGCCAACTTCGTCATTTCGGAGATCATCCGCTTCGGCCGCGTGCGGCGCGCCTTCATCGGCATCTCGGCCGACACCACCAGTTTGCCGCGCCGCGCAGCGCTCCTGTCGCAGGTGACCACCAGTACTGCGGTGCGGCTGCGCAGCGTCGAGAAAGACGGACCCGCGGCGAAGGCCGGCCTCAGGGAAGGCGACATCATCGCGGCGATAGACGGTCGCCCGGTCACCGGCGTCGACGACCTCGTGCGCATGCTCGACGCCGAACGCATCGGCCGCGAGACGCTATGCACAGTGGTGCGCCGCACCGGCGTCAGCCAGGTGACGGTGACGCCGGTAGCAAGGGCGAGCTGAGCCTTTATCGAGGCTTGAGCACCCGCCCGAGCAGCGACACCAGCAGTCGCGCAAGGTCACCGGTCGGGTCGAGGTCGGGATCGTAGATCGTCATGTCCAAGCCGGTGCAGCGCTGGTCCGCTGCCAGCGCCGACAGAATGGCAACGAGTTCATCGGGGTCGATGCCGGGGCTGCCGGGCGAATCCACCGCCGGCATCACCGTCTGGTCGAGCACATCGACATCGAGATGCAGCCAGTAGGGACAGCCGGCGCGCGCCAGCGTCGCTCTTGTCTTTTGCAACACTCCAGCCGCGCCGAGTTCCTGCGCGGCAAAGACGTCGATGCGCGTCACGGCGGTCGCATTGATGTCGGGCCAGGCAAAATCGGCATCGCGGCTCTCGCGTTCGCCGATCTGAACCACCGCCTCGTCGGCGACGAGCGGACCGACAACACCTGGCCATTGCGCCAGCAAAGCCTCGCCGCGTCCGGTGGCAAGTGCCAGATCCATGCCGGCAACCGAGCCGAGTGAGGCATTGACATCGTAGTTGCCGGGATGGCGGAAATCGCTGTGGCCATCGAAATGGATCAGGGCGACTGCGCCCGAGCGCCGCGCGGCGACCAGTGCGCCAAGCAGGATCGAGCAGTCGCCGCCGATGATCAGCGGGAACTCGCCTTGCCCACGCGCACGGGTGACGATCTCGGCAAGATCGAGGTTGAAGCGGCGGATCGCCGGACCATTACGCAGCCTAGTGCCCGGTTGCGGTTCGGTACTGTAGGCGGGTCTGTCGAGATCGACCACCCGCCCCGGCGCCAGCGACTCGATCAAACCAGCTTCGCTCAGCGCCTGCGGCGCACGCCAGGTGCCGGGCACATGGCCCGGCTCCAAGGGCCGAAGGCCGAGATTGGATGGCGCACGAACAAGGCAGATGTCACGCATGCGGCAGGCCCAGCTTCAACATCACCAACATAGACCGCATGGTGCGGGTCCGGCCACAGCGGCCGGAGCCGCTGCCGACATTTGCTGCCATTGTTCAGGCGCCCGCCGCGCCCGCCGCGAATTGCGCCTGAAATTCCGGGCTGAGCGGGATCGGCTTGATGACGTCGATCAGCACGCCATTGGGATCCCTGGTGATGAAATGGCGCTGGCCGAAGGGTTCGTCGCGCAGCGGGCACAGGATCGGCAGGCCGGCCGCAACGATCCGTTCATAGACAGCATCAGGATCCCTCACCTCGAAATTGAGCAGCAGCCCCGATGTGCGGCCGCGCCCCCCCTCGGGGATCGTCTCGTGGTCGCCCTGGACGATACCGAGATTGACCCGGCGATCCTCGGCAGACTGCAGATGCACATACCAGTTGCTCGCAAACAGCGGCTTGAAGCGGAAGTGATTGATATAGAAGGCTTTTGTGCCGGCTACGTCGCCCGTCATCAGCACCGGATAATAGCTCGTCGTCTTCATCTTTCTTTCTCCCGTTAGCCAACATACAGTTTGCATGTAATTCGAAATAACATACAGGCTGCATGTATGCAACGAGAAACCCCGCGCCGCTCCAACCGCGACCGCACCGAAGCGACGCGCGCCGACCTGATCGCTGCGGCGCGCAAACTGTTCATCGAAAAGTCCTATGCCGAGACCGGCACGCCGGAGATCGTTGCGGCCGCCGGCGTCACCCGCGGCGCGCTCTATCACCACTTTGCCGACAAGCAGGCGCTGTTTGCCGCCGTGGTCGAGCAGGAGGCGGCGGCGGTGGCGCAAGAGATCGAGCGCGCCTCGCCGCCTTCTTTGTTTGCCCGCAATGCGCTGATTGCCGGCTCGGACGCCTATCTCGCCGCCATGCGCGCGCCCGGCCGCACGCGGCTTTTGCTGCTCGACGGGCCGGCCGTGCTTGGCCGCGCCGCCATGGATGCGATCGACAATCGCCACGGCAACCGGTCGCTGCGCGAAGGCCTGGTTGCGGCAATGCGCGAACAGTCGATGACCAGACTGCCGGCCGATGCGCTGACCGCTTTGCTCGCCGCTGCCTTCGACCGCGCAGCACTTGCCGTCGAGGCCGGCGCCTCGGCCGAAGACTATCGCGCCGTGCTCATGGCTCTGATCGATGGGCTGTCTCCGGCTCATCCTCAGGCAGGTCGTCCGGGTCGAACTCGTTGAAGCAGCCGAGCTGGCGTTTGAACTGGTCGATCAGCCAGGCCGCCGCCGGTTTCGGGCTGCGGTCGGCGCGGTGCATGGCATAGAGCGATGAGCGCACCTCGCTAAAGGGTTCAAGGTCGAGTTCGACCAGCCTGCCGCTGGCCAAATCGTCCGCGATCAGCCAGCGCGGCAACCCGCCCCAGCCCAGCCCCTCGCGCATCAACGTATGCTTGATACGCACATCTGTCAGCCGCCATGTACGATAGGCAAAGACGCCGAAGTCGCGTCCCTTGGTGCGTTCCGACTGGTCGCTGACAACCAGCTGGGTGTGCTCTCGCGCATCCTCGAGCGCCACCGGTTTCGGCAGCAGTGCCAGAGGGTGGGTGGGGGCGGCAGCCAGCACGATCGACATGAAGCCGATGCGCACGAGATGCACGTCGACCTCGCCCAGCAAGCCACCGATGCCAAGATCCGACTGTCCGCTGACGACATGGTCGGGGATCAGACCGAGCGTGCCGATATGCAGTCGCATCATCACGGTCGGGAACTGCGCCTCGAACGCCTTCAGCACCCGCACCAGCACTGGCGAGGGCAGCGCCGCGTCAACCGACAGCGCAACTTCAGCCTCCAGCCCCTGATGGTGACCGTCGGCACGCGAACGGATGCGCTGCAGCATGCCGACCATGCGCCGGGCGTCCTCCAGCATCGCCCGGCCGATTTCGGTCAGCTGCGGCTCGCGCGTGCCCTCGCGCTCGAACAGTTTCAGGCCAAGCTGCGCTTCAAGATTGGCGATGCCGTAGCTGATGACGGACTGCGCGCGGTTAAGCTTGCGGCCTGCGGCTGAGAAGCTGCCGGTGTCGGCGACCGCAACCAGGATCTGCAATTGGTCGAGCGTCGGATTGGGCTGCACGGTATACCTACTTTATGGATGGATCATATAGATAATATACCAGTTTTTTGAATGGGTCGGTAGGCCCATATCAGTCGGGAGAAATCAATTCCCACTGGAGAGAACCGCTATGTCTATCCTGCTTGTAACCTCGAGCCCGCGCGGCGCTGCCTCGCACTCGACCCGTATCGCTACCGAATTCGCTGAAAAGCTCGTCGCCGCCGACCCGTCGAATACGCTCGTCGTACGCGACCTCGTGGCCAACCCGCTGCCGCACATCGACACCGATTATGCGACCGGCATCTACACCCCCGTTGAAGCCCGCACGCCGCGCCAGGCCGAAGTCGTCGGCGTCTCCGACATCGTGCTTGACGAACTGTTCGCAGCCGACACCGTGATCCTGGCCACCGGCTTCATCAACTTCAACATCTCCTCAACCCTGAAGTCCTGGGTCGATCACATCTCCCGCTCCGGCAAGAGCTTCTCTTATGGCGAGGGTGGTCCCAAGGGCCTCGTCACCGGCAAGAAGGTCTATATCGTACTCGCCTCGGGCGGCATCTATTCCGAAGGTGCGGCCGTGCAGTTCGATCACGCCATCCCCTATCTGCGCGGCGTGCTCGGCTTTCTCGGCATGACCGATGTCGACGTCATCCGCATCGAAGGCGTCGGCATGGGCCCTGATGCCGTCACCGCCGCACTTGCCAAGGCGACCGCCAAGGTCGATGCCGTGGTGGCCAAGACCGCGAGCGCGCAAATCGCCGCGTAAGCACACCCCGTCATTCGCATTGAAAAGGCGGGCGCTTCGGCGCCTGCCTTCTTGCTGTCCGGGGCCGAGAGCAGGGTCCACCGGCAGATGGCGTGGTGTTCGTGGCGGGGTTTTCGATGGCTGCCAACTATTCTTGCCCGTTCATCAGCTGGCCCTCATAGGCTTGGAGCCCCCGGCATCGCCATCGGATTTGCCGTTGGTCCACGGCCAATCTGTTTTTGCACCGACGGATCGGGCTAAACTCGTGCAACCCTGTCAAAACAGAGAGGCAACTTATGGCCGAATGTCCGAGTGGAGGAGAGAACAACGGAATTGTCGCAAGCGCTGTTGCCGACGATGATCCGCGTCTCGCGTTCATCTATCAGGAGGCGGTGAGAGGTCTCACTCAACAGCAGACGCTTGTGGAGAACATGAGCACCCGCGCCGGCAGCCTTGTCTTTGCCATCGCATTTGCCAACTCGCTACTCGGCGGTGCGGCGCTTTCCAACGGGCTTGGGCTTTGGGATTGGACCGCAGTGGCCCTGTTGTTCGGCATCGGCGGGCTGATCGTCTTCATGCTTTGGCCCTATCACCAATATACATTCCGCTTCGATCCGGAAGATCTGCTTGATCAATATGTCGACGGCGACAGGCCGACGACAATGTCGGCCATGCGCCGCGCGCTTGCCCTTCGGATCAAGGCGGACATGGCCGGCAACTGGCGAATTATCCAGCGGCTCCGGCTGGCGTTGCAGATTGCGCTGGTTTTTCTGCTGCTCGACATCCTGGCTTGGCTTTTGGCAATTGCGGGCATCTGATCACGTCTCAAGGTGCACCGGCCTCGGTCGCGCATCATACCTGCGTCCTAGGAAATGGACAGGATCTCAAGTTAACGCGGCCCTAGCTGGACAAAGTCGCCAACGGTTTTTCCGGTCAGCGCGATGGCAACCGGCGAACCATGCGATATGGAAGCTTCAGACGGGTTGGCCTCATCCTCTCCGACGATGCGGAAGGTCTGAGTGCGGCCATCATCACGTTTGAAGGTAACGGTGTGCCCGAAGGCGATCACCTCATTAGAGGTGGGCACCGGCATAAGCTGTGCCGTACGGACGCGCTCGGCATAGTAACGCATATCTCGAACCGGAACCGCTGACTGGCGTCGCCGCTCATTGACATCTTCCAGCACGCTAGCGGCCTCGAGAGCTTGCTGGGCGCGAGTCAATTCAACCTGCAGCGTCTTGAGGCCCGCTTCCGTGACAAGGTTGACCCGATCGGAGACAGGGCGAGCCGGCAGGATGGTTTCCGATGCTGCCTCGGCGCTTTCCTCCTTGGCAAACGCTACGCTCAATTGTCGATACTTTCTGCTTGCCGCCCACTGCCGTTATTCGAGATTCTGGCGACGGATGACCGGCGCAAAACCTATGTTCGGCGCCTCGACCAGTTCGGCCCTTACCCGAACATCCTCTCGCCTTGCTCGTCGACCAACTGCATGCCCTTCTTGATCGAGATGTCGACGGCGTCGTCCAGTCCGGCAAAGCGATCGGCGCGGATGAATTTGTGTTCCTTCATCACGCCGTCGACTTCCTTCGAAACCACGCCGCAAGTTTGGTACTGGCCGCCCTCCGCCTTGTAGGGCGTGGCGCTGATCAAAAATCCCTTGTGCTCAACCTGCTTTGCCGGTGCTGCGCTCTTGGGCTCGCCCCCCTCACCGCCACCACCGAAAAGACGCTTCAGAAAAGACATGGGGCTTCCTCCAACGGCAATCATCCTGCACCACGTCTCGCGGTGCAGGATGATTTTCAGTACCGTTCCTCAGTCGAACGGGCAAGCGTTCTCGCCAGGGGTCAACCGCGCGATAGCGCTTCCAGGGCTTCAGCGGCGGCTTCCAGGACTGCAATCGCCTCGGCCTGCTTTTCAGCCGGCGCGTCGACGAGATCGCCGAGCGCGGCACGCAGCCGGTGACGCACGGCGCGGAACTCCTCGCGGGCTTCCGAGCGACCCCGTCCACCACGCCGTCCGCCTTCCTCGCCGTCGTCGTTCCAGCCGAACCAGTCCCGCGCTTTCGCCATCTTGCGGCCGAAGCGCTCCAGATGCTCGAGCACGCCGTCGATCATCTCGCGGTTCTCGGCGAGATGCCCCTGCCCCGCCTCGGTGATCGAAAACACCTTCTTGTTGCCGTCCGCGGCTGAAGCCGCATAGCCGGCCTCTTCAAGGAAGGTCAGCGTCGGATAGACGACGCCCGGGCTCGGGCTGTAGATGCCGCTGGTGCGCTCTTCCAGCGCCTTGATGATGTCGTAGCCGTGGCGCGGCGCCTCGGCCAGCAGCGACAGGGTGATCAGCTTCAGATCGCCGTCGGCCAGCATGCGCCCGGCGCGAAACATGTCGCCAGGGCCGCCGCGTCCACCGCCACGTCCGCCGTGGCCGAACGGCCCGAAGCCGCCCCCTCTGCCACCAAATTTGCCGGCCATATGCAGGAAAGCGCGCTCGGCGCGCTCGCCAAAGGGATGATGTCTGTGCATGAATTGCTCCTTGAGTTATAACTTACGATACATCTTAATTAGGCTTGCCCCGCCGACGAGTCAAGATATATCTTACGATGTATCTAAAGGCGGCGCCAGAAGGTTGATTTCGCCGCCGCCGGCAGCTAGAAAGCGCGTGAGGGCCAAAACCTCTCCGTAAGCGTCTGACGTCAAGCAACGCATCCACCCCGGTCTTTCCGGGCAGTTCCGCCGGAAACCCGGCGCAATGGATGCCAAATGCGACGGACCGGATGTTTCAGGAAAATCCAAAAATGACCACGAACCGTAAGCGCGGCAAGCTGCCGGCGCGCTATGCCGCGATCGTCAGCCCGCTGGTGCTGTCGCTGCTGATGACCTTCATCGTCTCGTTCATATCGACGCTGAAAAGCCTTGGACTGCAACCTGATTTGCCGGCTGTCTGGCTCACTGCCTGGGGCCTGTCCTGGCTGGTAGCGTTCCCAACGTTGCTCATGGTGCTGCCGGCGGTGCGCCGCATTGTCGGCTGGCTTTGCGAGCCGGCGTCCCGGTAACGCCCATGACGGTAAGGCCCGCAGATATCTTCGGGCCTTGCCTCGCTACCAGCGGCCCTTGCGCCGGTTCCAGGCATAGAGAAGATCGGCGAAGCGATTGTACGCGAACCGCGTCAGCGGCAGCGCGACCGGATTGCCGAAGAGCGTCGCCAGCCAGCCCTCGCCCGGCGTCGCCCGCCAGACGGCAACCGCGACATCGGCGCCGACCAGCAGCCTGCCTTCGGCATCGGTGGCATGCAGCCGGCGGCGTATGTCCTCCAGCGAGGCGCTGTAGCCAGAGAGCGCCGCCGGTTCGAGGTTGATGTCGCGGAATTCGATCCGCCCGGCCTTGATCGCCTCGATCAGCCGCCGTTTCTGCCGGGTGATGCCGCCATCGCAAACCGGGCAGCGTGTGTTGTACCAGACGGTCAGCGCAGGCTTGGACATGGCGCGACTATCGCCTTGACGGCACGGCCCCGCAATATGACGCCGAGCCGCACGGACCCACGCCCAGCGCTATCCAAGCGAAGTGACGATCTCGCGATAGGCAAATTCCGGGAAAGCCTTGAGCGTTCGCGTCTTGACGCTGCCACCCGTTGCCAGCATCAGGGCGAAACGAGCAAGCACAGCATCGTCGGGCGCCTCGATAATCGCCACCATGTCATATTCGCCCATAGTCAGGTAAAACGCCTTGAACGAGCCGCCCATGTCGGCCAGTTGCTTCTTGGCGGCATCGAGCCGCTTCGGCGACTCTCGGATATTTCTGGCGCCCTGTTCTGTCCAGTTCATCAGCAGGATGTAGGTTGTCATCACACACCTCCCTCCGGCGCCACGGAGCACGGCTGAGGACATCAGCCGGGGCGGACATCCGGTTTTTCGCCCAGAACATGCATCCGACCAGGCAAGTATCCTCCCGACGGAGATGGGCGACAAGAGCCTTCACCCGGCAACAAAAAGGGCGCCATCGGCGCCCTTTTCGAATGCTGGTCTGTTGCCGGTATCAGCTGTCGAGGAAGCTCCTCAGCTTGCGGCTCCGGCTCGGGTGCTTGAGCTTGCGCAGCGCCTTGGCCTCGATCTGGCGGATACGTTCGCGGGTGACCGAAAACTGCTGGCCGACTTCTTCCAGCGTGTGGTCGGTGTTCATGCCGATGCCGAAGCGCATGCGCAGCACCCGCTCCTCGCGCGGCGTCAGCGAGGCGAGCACCCGCGTGGTGGTCTCGCGCAGATTGGCTTGGATCGCCGCATCGATCGGCAGGATCGCCATCTTGTCCTCGATGAAATCGCCCAGATGCGAATCCTCTTCGTCACCCACAGGGGTTTCGAGCGAGATCGGCTCCTTGGCGATCTTCAAGACCTTGCGCACTTTTTCGAGCGGCATTGCGAGCTTTTCTGCCAGTTCCTCCGGCGTCGGCTCGCGGCCGATTTCATGCAGCATCTGGCGCGACGTGCGCACGATCTTGTTGATCGTTTCGATCATGTGCACCGGAATGCGGATGGTGCGCGCCTGGTCGGCAATCGAACGCGTGATCGCCTGCCGGATCCACCATGTCGCATAGGTCGAGAACTTGTAGCCGCGGCGGTATTCGAATTTGTCGACCGCCTTCATCAAGCCGATATTGCCTTCCTGGATCAGGTCGAGGAACTGCAGGCCGCGATTGGTGTATTTCTTGGCGATGGAAATGACGAGGCGCAGGTTGGCCTCGACCATTTCCTTCTTGGCGATAGCGGCTTCGCGCTCGCCCTTCTGCACCTGGTTGACGATCTTGCGGAATTCCAGGATCGAGATCGCCGTCTCGGTGGCGAGGTTCTGGATTTCCGAACGCAGATCCTTGATCGCGTCCTTCTCGTTCTTGGTGAATTCCTTCCAGCCGCGCGAGGTGAGATTGCCGATCGAGCGTGTCCAGTTCGGGTCGAGCTCGGAGCCCTGATATTCCTTGAGGAACTCCTCGCGGCGCACGCCATAGCTTTCGGCCAGGCGCAGCAGCTTGCCTTCGTTCTGCACCAGCCGCTTGTTGATGTCGTAGAGCTGCTCGACCAGCGCCTCGATGCGCGCCGTGTTGAGCGACAGCGACTTCACCGCCTTGATCAGCTGGTCCTTCAGCTCCTTCAGGCGGCGGTCCTGGCTTGGCGACAGCGTGCCGGTCGCGGCCAGACGGTTCTCGACCTGCTGGTCCTGCAGCTTGCGCAGCTTCTTGTAGGTGTCGGCGATGACGTCGAGCGTCTCCATCACCTGCGGGCGCAGTTCCGCTTCCATCGCCGCCAGCGACAGGCTCGCCTCATCCTCGTCTTCCTCGTCGTCATCGACCAGGCCGCGCGTGTCGGCGCCGACATTGGTGATGTCGTCTTCCTCGTCGCGTCCACGCCTCGGCTTGTCCTCGGCCTTGGGCGCCTCCTCGATGCGCTCGACCACCGGCGCCTGCTTGGCTTCGGGGCCGGCATAGGTGGCTTCGAGGTCGATGATCTCGCGCAGCAGGATCTTGGATTCGTTGAGCTCGTCACGCCAGATGATGATGGCCTGGAAGGTCAGCGGGCTTTCGCAGAGGCCCGCAATCATCGTCTCGCGGCCGGCCTCGATGCGCTTGGCGATCGCGATTTCGCCCTCGCGCGACAGGAGCTCGACCGAGCCCATCTCGCGCAGATACATGCGCACCGGGTCATCGGTGCGGTCGGTCGGCTCTTTCTTGGTGGTCGTGGCGGCGACGGCGGTGCCGGTCTGCTCGGCCAGCTCGTTGGCGTCTTCCTCGGCGTCGGCATTGCTGTCGGCGGCCTCGGGCTCCTCGCTCTGATCGTCGTCCTCGACCACGTTGATGCCCATGTCGGACAGCATCGCATTGATGTCTTCGATGCGATCCGGATCGGTCTCTTCCGACGGCAGCACCGCGTTGAGTTCGTCGAGAGTCACATAGCCGCGCTTCTTGGCGGCCTTGATCATCTTCTTGACAGCATCATCGGAAAGGTCGAGCAGAGGCCCATCGGTGGCGCCTTCACGTTCGGTCTCGACCTCTTCCTTTTCCTTTGTCGCCATAGTCTTTATCTTCTCCTAGCGGCCGAGCATCGAAGCCGCGTAGCTGCCGCACCGGTCAAACTACATGCGCTGGTGGCGCTTAACCGGGCCGGTAACCGAATCAACTCTTTTGTTTGTTCATATCGTGCCCCCAAAACCGGTTTTCACTTTTGGGCGATATGCATTAAGTCCAGATTAACCCTGATATCTGTGGCAGGCTGACAGCCTGTCCAGTGATCAGCACCTCGCGTCAGTGCATTTCCATCGACGCCGGCACGGGTTAAGGTTTCGAATCGTCCTGATTCCGTCATTCTGCCAGAAGGTCAAGCGCCTCTCGCATGATTCGCATCAAAAAAGCGAATCAATTACCCGACTTAGAGGCGTCGATTCGACGCGCAGCACGTACATCATCCATTCTTGCGCAGGTTTCGACCTACACGCGCCCACCCCTGCCCGAGGACACACCGAAGCCTTCGATCAGCGCTTCCGTTGCTTGTACATCACGGAACTGCGCCTGAATCTCGATGAGGTGCCGGTAGTTTTCGTCAGTGGGATCGCTGGCGAGCGCTGCTTCCGCCTGTTTCAGCTCCTTATGTAAGGTGCGCGCGCTGCGCTGCAAGTGCAGCGCCTGGTTGAAGGCGTCGCGGGCATCGTCAAGCGCTGCGGTTTCCAGCGCGGGCCATTGCCTGGCCCGTTGGATGAGCGCCACGGCGCGCCCCCAGATATCGCTGCAGCCGGCACGTTCGATGGTGGCGATCACCGCGCTACGGTCATTGGCCATGTCGTGCGCCATCGCATCGAGGATGGCGGCGTGCAGCCGCTGCAGATCGGTGTTGGCGAGATCGAGGAACTCGACATGGGCGAAGTTCTCGTCGATCAGCGCCGGATGGTTGACGAGGGCTACGATGATCGTCGCCTCGCGCACCGACATCATCTCGCCACCGCGTTTGACCATGGCGGAGCGGCCGAGGCTTTCGGTGATCGCGGCGCGCGCGCCTGCCCCGCTGCCTTTGGCGAACTGTCCGCCGGGTGCGGGCGTTTTGCCCTGCCCCGGTTTCCAGTCCTGGCGACCTTGCCGCACTTCGCGCTGGGCGCTGAAGAAGGTCAGCTCCCGCTCGCGCATCCACTGCTGGTAGTGGTAGCGCTGGCTCTCATCGCGGATGCGGCTGGTCAGTTCGCGCAGCGTCTTTGTCAGCCCCGCCCGCCGCTCCGGCGTGTCGAAGACGCCACCGGATGTCTCACGCATCCACAACAAATCAGCGAGAGGCCGCGCTTCCGCCAGCACGGCACGAAACGCGTCCGGCCCTTCTGCCTTGACCAGATCGTCGGGATCCTTGCCCTCCGGCAACAGCGCAAAGCGCACCGACCGCCCGGCCTGCACCGACGGCAGCGCGAGATCCGCGGCCCGCCACGCCGCCTTCAGCCCGGCCTGGTCGCCGTCGAAGCACAGCATCGGCTCAGGCGCCATGCGCCACAGAAGTTCGAGCTGGTTTTCGGTGAGCGCGGTGCCGAGCGGCGCCACGGCATTCTCGAAGCCGGCCTGCGCCAGCGCAATCACGTCCATATAACCTTCGACGGCAATCACCGTGCCGCCTTTCGCCAGCGCTTTGCGGGCGCGGGCGAAATTGTAGAGCACGTTGCCCTTGTGGAAGAGCTCCGTGTCGGGCGAATTCATGTATTTGGCCAGCGCATCGGGCGCCAGTGCGCGGCCGCCAAAGGCGATGATCTTGCCGCGCGAATCCGGGATCGGGAACATGATGCGATCGCGGAACCAGTCATAGGAGACCGGGATGTCGTCGCCATGACGCACCAGCCCGCAGGCCTCGATGTCGGCCTTGGGCACACCCTTGGCGGCAAGATGTTCCTTCAGCGCATTGCGGCTGTCGGGCGCAAAGCCCAGCCGGAACGATTGCTGCGTCGCCGGCGTCAGCCCGCGATCCCTGAGATAGGCGCGGGCTTTTGCACCCTCCGGTCCTTGCAGCCGCTCCTGGAAGAAGGCAGTCGCCATCTCCATGACGTCGGTCAGACTGGCGCGTTCCTTCTCACGCTGTTCTTCCCGCTCGTCGCGCACCGGCATCGGCACGCCGGCCATGTCGGCGATCTTCTCGACCGCTTCGGGAAAGCTTAATCCGTCGAGCTCGGTCAGGAACTTGAAATGATCGCCCGACACCGAACAGCCGAAACAGTGATAGCGGCCCTTCTTGTCCTCGCAGTGGAAGGAGGGGCTCTTTTCGCCATGGAACGGACAACAGGCCCAATAGTCGCCGCGCGAGGCGTTGGTCTTCTTCCTGTCCCATGCGACGCGCTGGCCGATGACCGATGAAATCGGCACACGGTCGCGTATCTCATCGAGAAAGGCGGGCGGAAAGCGCATTGGGGAACTCGTTTGTCCCTCATATAATCATGCTCGCGGAATCCGACGACCCTTATTGCGGACCATACCCGGTTTCCACAGCCAAAAAGCCCGGTTCTACAGCCAAAAGAAAGGCGGCCCTTTCGGGCCGCCTCCTTTCAAGTCTCTGCATTGCGCCGGCGAGGCCGGGCTTAATGCGCGGCAATGGCGCCGAAGATGATGCCGGACAGGACGCTGACCAGCACATAGTCGTTGCCGACGCGGATCCATTCCTGGCCGCGGCCGGGGCGATGCAGGCCGTAGCGGCCATAATCGCGGATCGGCTGGTGCCGCTTCCAGCTGGAATATTTCTGGCCATTGCGCCAATGGCTGCGCTTGACGACCACCGTCTTCTTCACGACGCGCTTCCTGACATCGACATGCTTGCCGGGCCTCTGCCAGTCGACCCGCGTGTAATTCGACTGCGGTGCGACCGGTGCGTTCACCGGTGCGGCCTGGCCGGTAAGCGAAGTGGCGGCCAGCATCGAGAAAGCGAGGGCGGAAAGAACAACACGTTTCATAGCGGGGCTCCTTGGTTGTCGATGCCTAGGGAATAGCGCCCGAAGGATGAACCGAAACTGAACACTAGCATTACATTTACGCAATGAAATCCGGCGCTTATCCTGGATATTTGAACATCATCGCAAAGGCGATTGCCGGGAGTCCGGCAAACCGGGACGATCCGCTGCCATCACCAGGGATCCGCCATGCAACCATTTGCGCATCCGTCCATTTTCCGACACGCCCTGTCGCGCCGCGACGGCTCTTGAAATCGACAAGATTTTATTACCCGGCTAAAATATTCCGGATATTGTTCAAGACTGTCATGACCATGATTCGCAGCCCCGTTTTCATCCCTGCACTGCGCGCCCTCCGCGTCGCGGTAGCTGTCTGCGTGCGGGTTTCGAAATGAGCGGCTCCGTCGTTCTGCTGCATCTGGCGGGCTCNCGGGCTCGGTGGCGCTGATGCTGTTTGCCACCCGCATGGTCAAGACAGGCGTCGAGCGCGCCTATGGCGACGTGCTGCGTCACCGGCTGCGCTCCACCATGCGCAATCCGATCATGGCGGTGCTGGCCGGCTGCGGCCTGTCCATCGCGCTGCAGAGCTCGACCGCCGTCACGCTTCTCGTCGGCTCCTTCGCCGGCGCCGGCATCGTCTCGGGCATGTCGGGCCAATTGGCTGTGCGCGGCGCCGAGATCGGCTCGGCGCTGGTGGTCAAGCTCTTGACCTTCGATCTGACGCTGCTGGTGCCGATCTGCCTCGTCGCCGGCACGGTCATGTTCATGGCCACCGAGCGGCGCGACTGGCGCCAGTTCGGCCGCATCCTGGTCGGCATCGGCCTTTTGGTACTGTCGCTGGAGATGATCGGCCAGGCCTCGGAGCCGCTGCGCCAGAGCACGCTGATGCCGCTCATCATCGAATATTTCTCCAGCGACTACGTCACCGCCTATCTGCTCGCCGCGCTCGTTACCTGGCTCTTCCACTCCTCAATCGCCGCCGTGCTTTTGATGGTCACGCTGGCCGGGCGCGGCTTCATCCCGCCCGAACTCGGCATCGTGCTGGTGCTCGGCGTCAATCTCGGCTCGTCGATCATCGCGCCGCTGCTCACCCGAAGTGCCGAACCTGGCGTGCGCGTCGTGCCGATCGGCAATCTGTTGATGCGCGGCATGGGCTCGCTGGTGATGCTGATCCTGTTCATGACGCTGAAGCCACCGGTCGCCTTCCTCGGCGCCACCGTGCCCGACCAGATCGTCAACGCCCACATACTGTTCAATGTGCTGATCCTGCTCGCCGGCCTGCCGCTTGCCAGCCTGATCTATCGTGCTTCCGAGAAGATCGTCGCAATGGGCACCAAGCCGGCGCCGGCTACAGAGCTCGATGTGGTCGAACTCTCCGCCCTCAACGACGGCGCGCTCGACGTTCCGAGCCAGGCGCTGGCCAACGCCACCCGCGAGGTGGTCCGCGTCTGCGAGACGGTCGAGATCATGCTCAAGCGTATCATCGAGCTGTATGAAAGCGCCGACGGCGACAAGATCAAGGCGCTGGCCGCCCTTGACGACCGCGTCGACAGGAAGCACGCGGCGATCAAGCTCTATCTGGCCAAATTGACCAGGAACTCGCTCACAGAGGACGAGGCGCTGCGCTGCCAGGAGCTGATAGGCGCCTGCGTCAAGCTTGAGCAGGTCGGCGACATCATCGTGCGCAACATGCTGGTGCATGTGAAGAAGAAGTTCGAGCGCGGGCTGGAGTTCACGCCCGAGGGCTGGAGCGAGCTGCTCGCCTTTCACACCTCGGTGCTGGCCAATGCCAGGCTTGCCTTCAACGTGCTGGTGTCGCGCGACCCTGAGACTGCCCGCCAGCTGGTGCTGGAAAAGGACCGGCTGCGCGACCGCGAAAAGGAAACCAGCGCCAGCCATTTCGTGCGCCTGCGCGACGGCACCGCCAAGAGCGTCGAGACCAGCTCCATCCACCTCGACACCATCCGCGACCTGAAGCAGATCAACTCGCTGCTGGCGTCGATGGCCTACCCGGTGCTGGAAGAGCGCGGCCTGCTCGGCGGCTCCAGGTTGAAGGCGAGCTGATCAAGAAAACCTAAACCGGCCGCAAAAATTTCTGCATTGCCGGCAAGCGCCATCCATGATTTGAGGCCAACTCGTTCAAGGATCGCTTCCGCGCCATGCTTCCGCTCATTGCCCTGTTCATCGCCGCCTTCGCTTTCGGCACCACCGAATTCGTCATTGCCGGCGTGCTGCCGCAAGTGGCCGACGGCCTTGGCGTTTCGATCCCGACCTCCGGCTATCTCGTCTCAGGCTATGCCGGCGGCATCGCGGTTGGCGGGCCATTGCTGGCGCTCGCCACCAAGGGCATTCCCCGCAAGACGCTGCTGCTTTGCCTGACCGTCGCCTTCACCATCGGCCAGGCCGCTTGCGCGCTGGCGCCCGATTTTGCCTCGATGCTGCTCTTGCGCATTGCGGTCGCCGTCGCACACGGCGCCTATTTCGGCGTCGCCATGGTGGTGGCTGTCGGCCTCGTGCCCGAGGACAAGCGCGGCATGGCCGTGGCTGTGATCCTCTCCGGCCTCACCGTATCCAATGTCATCGGCGTGCCGGCCGGCACCGCAATCGGCAATCTCTGGGGCTGGCGCGCCACCTTCTGGGTGATGTGCGCGCTGGGCGTGGTGGCGTTTGCCGCCATGGCTGCGCTTTTGCCGCGCACGACAGGCGCATCAAGGCCATCCGCCAGTCTTGGCAGCGAGGTTCGCGTGCTGGCGCGCCAGCAAGTCTGGACCTCGCTGATCCTGATGCTGATGTTGATGATCGGCCAGTTCGGCCTGTTCACCTACATCACCCCGACCCTGCTTGAGGTGACCCATCTTGACGAGAGCCTGATCCCCTGGGTGCTGCTGCTCAACGGCGTCGGCGCCACCGTCGGCGTTTTTCTCGGCGGCAAGCTTTCCGACTGGAAGCTGATGCCGTCGCTGATCACCATGCTTGCGCTGCAGGCGGTGATGTTGGGCGTGATCTATGCCGTCAGCCCCTATCCCGTGCCGATGGTCATCGCCATCGTTATCTGGGGTGGCCTCAACTTCGCCATAGGCACGCCGATCCAGACCCGCATCCTGGCCTGGACGGCGGACGCCTCCAACCTCGCCTCCTCGCTCATCCCCTCCGGCTTCAATGTCGGCATCGCGCTCGCCGCGTCGCTGGGCGCTGCCATGCTCAATGCCGGCTACGGCTATCGCAGCCTGCCGGTTGTGGGCGCTGCCGCCATGCTGGTGGCGGTGGTGGTGGCACTTGCCTCCTACATCTGGGAGGGGCGCAGCCGGGCAGCGCCGCCGCTGCCGGCACCGGCCGAATAGCGTCGGACTACAAATCGATCCGGAACAACAAACTCTCGGCGCCGCCATACGCGGCGTCCTTGATGAACGGACCGACCACACGGCCGCCATTGGCCAGCACCACCTTCTGCGAGGCCGGATTGTCGAGGTCAGTGGTGAGCTCGACATATGGCAAACCAACAGCCCTCGCCTCGTCCAGCATCAGCCGCAGCGCCTCGGTCGCATAGCCTCGTCCGCGCTTCCACGGCGCCACGGCATAGCCGATATGGCCGAGCACATGCGACGGCAGTGCGGCCGTACCGGGCTGCCAGCGAAAGCCGATCGAGCCGGCGGCCTCGCCGTCCCAGATCCAGCGCCGGAAGCCGGGCAGCCGCGGCACTGTCGTGCCATTAGGCAAGGTAATCGGGCCTCCTTTGGCCTCGGGATCGTCGAGGCTGGCAAGGAACGCCGCGGGATCCTCGTCGATCGCCGCAAGTTGCTCGCGCGTCGCTTCCATCAGCCGGACATTGTCCGGCGACCAGCCACGCTCGAGCGCCGCCTTGTAGGAGGGCAGATGTTCGAGCGTGGGTTTGATGATTTCGATCATGGTGGGTCTCGACCGGGCAGAGGCCACTTAGCCCCGAAATTGCGGTGCCGCCTTGAACCGGATTTCGCCGTTGTTCAGGAAACATGCCTTGTCGAACAGCGCGAGATCCAGCGGGTTTGGCAAACGGACATCGGCAAGGTCTGGAAATGGCTTCTTCGACGGATCATAGGATCGATCGATCTGCGAGATAAAGACCATGATCAGCCCCGCGTCGCGCGCAAAAGATTTGAGGTTGCGAACCTGAACCATCAGCTCCGAATTTTCCCGCCTCTGATCAAGCAGTTGCAGATAATCGATGACCACCAGCGTGCCGCGCGGCGCCGATCCCAGCCTGCCGATGATGTAGTCGGCGCTGATGGCGTCGGAACTGTCGAATTCGAACCGGCCATCGAACTGCGCAGGCTCTACCCCGATAGCGTGGAACCGGCCCAGGACATCCGCCAGCGTATATTCCAGCGTGAAGAAAACAGCTCTGTTGCCGGCCTTCATGGCTTCGACCGCGAGTTTGATACTCGTCAGGGTCTTGCCCTGGCCCGGCCGCGCACCGATCAGAACCAGGTCACCGGGTGCCATCCGCGCAAACATCTTTCTAGCAGGCGGCGCTGCGGCTGCTTTGCTCGCAAGCAAGCTCCAGCTGTCAAAACCTTCCTTGATCGCAATACGGTCGAGCGCTTCGTGAAGTGGAATATCGTCTTTACGCGACAAGAGTTTGGCTTCACGCTTGAGATGGTAGACAGGCGCTGACAGCCTCATCGAAAACCTCCTATTGCGAGCAGTCTTCGCAACCCCTCCTTATGCATGGTGCTCGAACAGTCGGTTCGGTGATCGTATGGCCCCGCATGAACAATGCTTCCCGCTGGAGGGAGGAGGCGTGGGCGCGCCGGAATCAGATGATAGAGCAATCTCTGCTTAACGAAAATCGTGTGTGCGGCGCCTTTCGAGAGGGACTGTTTGCGGATCACCGCCACGTTCTGTAAGTAAACATTGTGGTCTTTACCGAGGGCGAGTTACATGGCCAAGATACGTGGCATCGACGATCTTACCTGGCAGCAGCTCCTAGACGAGATCAATCGTGGCGGAAAGTTCGTCTGTTTCCAATATTGCTTCTCGATCATCGTGCTGACCTTCCGTCGCTCGACCGACGTCTACTTCATCCGAGCCGGGGAGAACGCCTCCCGTCATCATCTGCCCTATACGCTTTTGTCCCTGGTCGCAGGATGGTGGGGTGTCCCGTGGGGTGTGATCTACACGCCGGCCGTATTGGCCACCAATCTCTCCGGTGGCAAGGATGTCACCGCCTCGATCCTGCGCCAGATTGCGCCAACGGCCTGATCGGCATCGAGTGCCCGAAGCCAAGTCGCTACTGCAGCAGGCCCTTGACGATGCCGCTGGCCTTGCCGAAATCCATCTGGCCGGCATATTTCGCCTTCAGCGCGGCAATCACCTTGCCCATGTCCTTCTGGCTCGCCGCACCAGTCGCTGCGATCGCTTCGCGCGCGGCCGCGGTGACGGCGGCGTCGTCCAACTGCGTCGGCAGGAAGCCGCGGATGATCTCCATCTCGCCACGCTCCTGCGCGGCCAGATCCGGGCGCTTGCCGTCCTCGAACGCCTTGGCCGATTCCTCGCGCTGCTTCACCATCTTGGCCAGGATCTGCAGGATCTCCTCGTCGCTGGCGGGGTCCTTGGCCGAGCCGCGATTGGCGATGTCGCGGTCGTGGATGGCGGCCTGGATCAGCCTGAGCGTCGGCAGGCGGTGCTTGTCCTGCGCCTTCATCGCGCTTTTCAGGGATTCGGCGATTTTTGCGCGCATGATGCTTTCTCCTTCGAACGGCGCGGACAATAACCGCGGCCCATCCGCAAAGCAAACGCGCCAAAGCCCTGATATCGTTCGACGAAACAAATGCTCGCCGTTTTTGGCACGGGCATCATTGACCGCTCTGGCGCCTTCCCCTATGTACTCGGCCTTGCACAAGACAAAGAATTGATGCGCGCAGGCTCGAGAGATCGGCCGCGCCGTTTGCTGCGCAGATGGCCCGCCATCGAAGCGCGCAGCGTGACAGGAGCGTCGCCATGGCCGAGATGACCCCCGAACTGACCCCGCCTTGGGCAACCGAAAAGCCGACCGCCGTCCTGGTGCTGGCCGACGGCACCGTCATCGAGGGTCGCGGCCTCGGCGCCACCGGTTCCGCCGTTGCCGAAGTCTGCTTCAACACCGCGCTCACCGGCTACCAGGAAATTCTCACCGACCCGTCCTATGCCGGCCAGATCGTCACCTTCACCTTCCCGCATATCGGCAACATCGGCACCAATGACGAGGACATCGAGGACTTGAACCCGGTCGCCCGTGCCGGCGCCGTCGGCGCGGTGTTCAAGGCCGATGTCACCAACCCGTCCAACTACCGCGCCGGCACCGGGCTGGACCAGTGGCTGAAGAAGCGCGGCATCGTCGCGCTGTCGGGCATCGACACCCGGGCGCTGACCGCGCTGATCCGCGAAAAGGGCATGCCCAATGCCGTCATTGCGCACGTGCCCGACGGCATCTTCGACATCGACGATTTGAAGCGGCGCGCCGCCGCCTGGTCGGGCCTGATCGGGCTTGACCTCGCCAAGGAAGTCACCTCCGGCCAGTCCTCGGTCTGGCGTGAAACGCCCTGGGTGTGGAACGAAGGCTTTGGCGAACAGGCCGAGCCGTCGATGCACGTCGTCGCCATCGACTACGGCGTCAAGCGTAACATCCTTCGCCTGCTTTCCGGCCTCGGCGCCAAGGTCACCGTGGTTCCGGCCGGCACCGGCTCGGAAGAGATCCTGGCCATGCAGCCGGACGGTATCTTCCTCTCCAACGGCCCCGGCGACCCGGAAGCCACCGGCGACTACGCCGTGCCGGTCATCCAGAACCTGCTGAAGACCGACATCCCGGTGTTCGGCATCTGCCTCGGCCACCAGATGCTGGCCCTGGCGCTCGGCGGCAAGACCGCCAAGATGCACCAGGGTCATCACGGCGCCAACCACCCGGTCAAGGATCATACCACCGGCAAGGTCGAGATCGTCTCGATGAACCACGGCTTTGCCGTCGATGCCGACTCCTTGCCCGAGGGCGTCGAGGAAACCCATGTCTCGCTGTTCGACGGCTCCAACTGCGGCATCGCGCTGACCGGACGTCCGGTGTTCTCGGTCCAGCACCACCCCGAGGCTTCGCCCGGCCCGCAGGATTCGCACTATCTGTTCCGCCGCTTCGTCAACCTGATCCGCGAAAAGCGCGGCGAGGAACTGCTGGCCGAACGGGTTTGATTTTACAGGTCTTCGCCTAGCCGTTGCCCAGATCGTGATGCTCCGAATAGCCGGAGTTACAAACGCGGCGCGATTGCCCTTGTCTTGGGTCAATGGAATAAACCGGTCAACCGGTCTGTTTGTGACGGCGCGAAGCGACGAAGGCTTCGAGAGCGCCGACGGCATCCCCTGAGCCCAAGCCCTCCTCATCGCTTCGCTTGCGCGCCGCATTAACGGACGAAGCACACACCTATGGCGGGTTCGAAGTTCGCGCCTGGGTAACCTTACGCCACCGGCCGGCCTTCGCTGGCCTCCAGTATGGCGAACCATTGCTGGCGGTCGAGGCTGATCTCCAGCGCCTTGACCATGGCGGCCAGCCGCTCGGGCTTCATCGTGCCCAGCACCGGCGCCAGCCGCGCCGGATGACGCAGCAGCCAGGCGATGGCGACGGCGGCGAGGTCGCCGGCGCCGATCTCGGCAGCCACCGCCGCGATTGCCGCCCTGACCCGCGCCTCGCGCCCTTCCTTGCCGGTGAACAGCAAGCCGCCGCCGAGCGGTGACCAGACCATCGGCGCATAACCATGCCTATGCGCGTGATCGAGGCTGCCATCGGTCAGCGCATTGGTTTTCAGCACCGACATCTCGATCTGGTTGGTGGCCAAGGCAAACGGCAGCCGTGAAGCCAGAAGGTCGAACTGCGACGGCGTGAAGTTGGAGACCCCGACCGCCCTCACCTTGCCTGACTTGACCAGCCCGGCAAGGGCCGCCGCCGTCTCGTCGGCATCCATCAGCGGATCCGGCCGGNCCTTGCCTGACTTGACCAGCCCGGCAAGGGCCGCCGCCGTCTCGTCGGCATCCATCAGCGGATCCGGCCGGTGCAGCAGCAACAGGTCGAGATAGTCAGTGCCGAGATTGGCGAGCGAACGGTCGACCGAGGCCGCAATATGGGCCGCACTGGTGTCGTAATGCTTCAGCCGGTTCTGAGGCCGGTTGGCCGATGCCAGAATGATGTCGCATTTCGAGATCAGCTCGATGCTGTCGCGCTTGCCCTTCCAGCGTGACAAGCCGGCGCCAAAGGCAGCTTCCACCTGGTAATGCCCGTAAATATCGGCATGGTCGAAGCTGGTCAGGCCGAGATCGACCGCAGTGCCGATCAGCCGCGCGACCTGATCGGCGTCCGGGCGCGCGGCGCTGTCGAGCAGGCGCCAGGCGCCGAACACCAGCCGCGACAGCGACAAACCGTCCTTGGTCAGCTTTATGCGGCTGTCATGGCTCATATCTGGGCTCCATCTTCCGCAGCGCCGGTGGCAACGCTTTTCACCGCCGTCGGCCTCGCAACTTTCGTTACAAAGACAATGACGGCAAGCGTCAGGAAGCACGCGCCAACCAGATAGGGCGCGCCGCCGAACACCACGGGCGCATTCGGCCCGGTGAACCAGGAAAAGATCGCGGTGTACAGCAGCGGCGTGATGATCGAGGTGATCGAGAAGATCGACGTCATCGCACCCTGCAATTCGCCTTGCGCCGATGGCGGCACCTTGGCGGCGGCAAGGCTTCTCAGCGGCGGATCGGCCAGTGCTTCGAGGCAGCCGACGACGATCACCGCATAGATCATCCAGCCTTGCGAGGCGAAGGCGTAGCCGAAGGCGCTGGCCGCAGTAAATGTCAGGCCGATCACCGCCGTCCTCCATTCGCCAAGCTTGGGGATCACGCGCGGCAGCACCGTCGCCATGACGATCGCCCCACACAGGCCGAAGGCGCCGAGCGAGAAGCCGATCTGCTGCTCGCTCCAACCATAACGATAATTGGACACGAACGACCACACCGCAGGATACATCATGTGGCCGAGCGTCATCAGGAAGAAGGCGAGCCCGATCCAGCCGATGCCCTGATATTGGCGCATCTGCAGCAGCGTGCCGACCGGGTTGGCGCGTTTCCACTCGAAGCGGCGGCGGTGCTTTTCATCGAGCGTTTCAGGCAGGAAGAACATGGCGATGAGGAAGTTCACGAAGGCAAGCCCGGCGGCAAAGTAAAACGGCACTCGCGGCCCGAACGTGCCGAGCAGCCCGCCCAGCACCGGCCCAATGACGAAGCCGACGCCGAAGGCGATGCCGAGCAGACCGAAATTCTTCGCCCGGTTGTCGTCGTTCGAGATGTCGGCAATGAAGGCCGACGTCGTCGAATAGCTGGCGCCCGAAACGCCGGCCAGCACGCGGCCGATGAACAGCATCGGATAGGACCAGGCGATGGCGCAGATCAGATTGTCGATCGAGAATGTAAGCACCGAGGCAAGCAGGATCGGCCGCCGCCCGAAGCGGTCGCTCAATCCACCCATGATTGGCGCGAAGAAGAACTGCATCGCCGCATAGACGAAGAACAGCCAGCCGCCTTCGATCGCCGCTTCGCTGATGCCGACGCCGGAAAGCTCCCTGAGAAAGGCCGGCAACACCGGCATGATCATGCCGAAGCCGATAATGTCGAGCAGCAGCGTGGTGAAGACGAGCGCAAGGCCCCGCCTGGCGGTTTTGGGGTCGATCATGATGGCGTCTGCTCCCTGAGACCGCCCTTGGGCGGGCGCCCGTTATAGGCGAGGCGCCACTTTGGAACAATAGGAGAACGCCTCAGGCGTTCTCCTCCTGACATCTGTTGCCGGTGGTGAATCGGCCCGCCGACGGATGCGCTTTGGACCGCGGTCGGCTGGAACTTGCGAGCGCCTCAAACCGGACCGGTCAGCGTGTTGCAGTCCGACAGCTTGCCGCTCTTGTAGCCGCGCGCCAGCCAGGTCTGCCTTTGTTGCGACGTCCCGTGGTTGAAGCTTTCCGGAACGACATAGCC
This sequence comes from Mesorhizobium sp. LSHC412B00, assembly GCF_000503035.1. NCBI lineage: Bacteria > Pseudomonadati > Pseudomonadota > Alphaproteobacteria > Hyphomicrobiales > Phyllobacteriaceae > Mesorhizobium > Mesorhizobium sp. LSHC412B00. The sequence goes on from NZ_AYWB01000017.1 coordinate 156,610, forward strand.
CTGCATCTTCTTCTGCAGCGTATCGTCGCCGATCTGCTTGGCGGCGTTGAGCGCCTCTTCGATGTCGCCCTGTTCCAGAATGCCCTTCTGCGCGGTGAAATGCGCCCAAACGCCGGCGAAGCAGTCGGCCTGCAGCTCGATGCGCACCGACATCTGGTTGGCTTCCGCCTCACCCATCGACTGCCGCATCTGGTTGAACTTGGGCAGGATGCCGGTGAGGTTCTGCACATGGTGACCGACTTCATGAGCGATCACATAGGCTTGGGCGAAATCCCCCGACGCGCCGAACTGCTGGTCGAGCTGCTGGAAGAAGGTGGTATCGAGGTAGACCTTGTGGTCGCCGGGACAATAGAACGGTCCGGCTGCCGTCGAGGCGGAGCCGCAGGCCGAGCGGATCTGGCCGCTGAACAGCACAAGCTTCGGGTCCTCGTATTTCAGGCCCTGCGACTGGAAGATGCCGGTCCAGGTCTCTTCGGTCTCGGCCAGCACGGTCGCCACGAACTGCTTCATCTCGTCGGAAGCAGGCGTGCCGGCGCCGTCGTCCTGGCCGCCGCTGTTGTCGGTAATCTGGCCACCACCACCCGGCAGCACGCCGCCGCCCTCGCCGGTGCCCAGGATCTGCGACGGATCGAAGCCGAAATACCATCCGGCCAGCACCACGAGGACAACCAGCAGGATGCTGCCGCCGCCGCCGGTGCGGCCGCCGATCGGGATGCGGAACTGGCCAGGGCTGCCGCCGCCGAAACCACCACCGCCGCCGCTGTCGCTGCGCTCGTCCTCGACATTGTCACTCTGACGGCGGCCCTTCCAGAGCATGGCAACTCCCCGTATGCAAATTTTCGGCTGGCCTGGCCGATTGTCGTGGCCCAGTCCGACCCAACAGACAATTATCGCAATGGTTGCGCCAAGTCACAGTATTTTTCGTGGCGGCGGCATCGCGTTCGCACTCTGGTCGAGGCGGCATGCGCGCTGTAGCATCCGGTTCGAACGGGGGTGTCGGGGACTTGCGGACGATCGGTCGATTTCTGCTGCTGGCCGTGGTGCTATGCCTCGGCCCGTCGCCGGCGCGCGCCGTGACGCTCGATTCCAGCGTCGCCGTGACCGACCCCGAGACATTGCAGGCGCTTGAGCGTGGCGGCCTGTCGATCAGCCGCCTGCTCGGCCCGGCGCTGGGTCTCACGCGCGAGGTCGACAATCGCGGCCTGTTTTCGGTGCGCGCGCTGACCCCTGTCCGCAACGCCGTAAAGCAGGAGATCGCCGACGAGCCTGCCAATAGCCCCGATCCTTACGTCGCGGCCATGGCCAAGTCGAAGGACACCAGCCAGAAATTCAACCCGAAATACATCGACGATGACGGCTCGACGCTCGACCTGACCGGGGTCGTCAACCGCATGGACCGCGGCTATCTCGGCCACACCGAATGCGGCGAGATCAGGCTGATCTACCGCTTCCACTATTCGGTGGCGGAGAAGCCCACGAAGGGAAAGACAGCGCAACGCATCTCGTCGCGGCTGCCGCTGACCATGAGTCTGGTCTTCAACGCCAGGCCCGGCGAGGCTCGCCCCCGCGCTTCGAGAGACCGTCCAAGCGCCACCGCCGTTTCCTGTGCCGAAATCGCCAAGCGCTGGCTCGCCGCCGGCCAGAAGAACCTTGCGCCCGAGCAACTGGCAGCCTGGCTGCGCTCCGACGAAGGGCCGCTCTCCAACGCCATGCTGAATTCGTCGCAGATCATGCGGCTTGAGCTGAACATGCAGGTTCTCCGGCTGTCGGCCTCGAGCCGCCGCGACTTCGGTGGCCACGCCGAATATCTCCTCAAGATTTTCAAATGGGACCCAACGACGTCCACCTTCCAGGAATCGAAGATGGAGAACCAGATCGACCGGAAAGTGGTTCTGGCCGACCGGCCGGCCTTCGCCAAATGGCTGCTCACCGACCGCAACATCTACGATCTCGACCGCGGCCGGCTGGTCATCGACGACAAATTCCTGGCGACCAGCGCCGTCTCGGTCGCACCCGGCGGCATGGCCAGATCGCAAAACAACATCGCCTATGGGCTGCTCGATGATGCTGACATCGACAGGGCGTTGCAGGAATATGTCGCCAGGGGCAACACGCTGCGCAGCGTGAAATCGGTGGCCGGGTTCAATCTGCGTCTCAACGAAATGACCTGCACCGGCTGCCACCAGACGCACGGCATTGCCGGCTTCCACTATACAGGCGCCGATCCGGCCAACGAGCCGCGCCGCAACGCCGTCTTCGTCCCCGGCTCGGCGGTGTTCTTCGCCGACCTGCCGCGCCGCCGCGCGATCGTCGAGGACTTCGCCACAGGCGGCCATCCGGATTTCTCACGCGGCTTCGCCGCCCGTCCGGACGCCAAACTCGCCGAAGCGCTGAAAGGCACCGATCTCTACAATGGCTGGGGGTCGATCTGCTACAGTGGCGAGGATACGAGCTTCAAGGACTGGAACTGCGGCGAAAGCCTGCGCTGCGCCGGCGTCCATGAAAGCGACATCCATCCGGGCTTCGGCACCTGCGTCAGCGAGGCGGCCACCGCAGTCGGCGACCCCGTCGAGTTCGGCGAGATCAAGATGTCGAGCTGGGGCAGCGACAAATATTGCCGCCTGTCGCCGGCCACCGCAAAAGCCTGCGCCATCGATCCGGCGCGCGACAAGAAACCGGTAATCAAGCTCGCCGGCTATGGCGCGGCGCGCCAACGCTATGACAACCCCGAGCAGAAGACCGGTGGCTTTCCCGGGGGCATGCTGCGCAAGGCAAGCTGCGACAAGCTTCCCGACGAGGCGACTTGCGGCCGCCTGGCCAAGACCGGTTTCAACGACTGCATCGCGTCGGGCAAGGACCACAAATTCTGCACCAAGGAATTCACCAAGACCGCCGGCCTGCGCGCCTGCGACAAGGCGCATCCCTGCCGAGAGGACTATATCTGCACCGCTGGCTACGACGATCTGGCCGCAGCCAAGCCTGGCAAGGGCTCCTGCATTCCGCCCTATTTCATCTTCCAGTTCCGCGTCGACGGCCATCCGAGCAGCTGGGCGCAGGACACGGAGGAATAAACCGTAGTCTCAACCGGTTCAGATCTTCTGCTTGGTGCCGGCGCTCCTGCCATCCGAGCTTTTGGAGCGTTCCTCGAAACGCGCGGCGCCCTTCTTCAGCGGCTGGCCGGCTTCGGCCTCGGTCTTGCGTTCGTCCTTTGCCGCTGCCTGCCTCAAACCCTCGGCCGCCTGCTTGCCCTTCGCGGTCGGTGCCTGTTCGACGCCCATGTTTTCCTCCTTGGCGCGCAGCAATCACGCGCATCGTCAGGAGCAACGAGCCTGACGTGCGGAGGTTCCAGTGGTGCGGCGCCGACGCGACTCAGCGCGGCGCTATCATCGCCTTGCGAAAGGCTTCCAGCGTCTCGGCGCTGACATGGTGCTCGATGCCCTCGGCATCGATGCGCGCCGTCTCGGCGCTGACGCCGAGCGAACGCAAAAACGCTTCTACCGTCTGGTGGCGGATGCGGCTCTCTTCCGCCACCTTGCGCCCGGCGTCGGTCAGGAACACACCGCGATAGGGTTTTCTGGAAACGAGCCCGTCGGCGCACAGCCTGGTCAGCATCTTGGCCACCGTCGGCTGGGCGACACCGAGCCGCGCAGCAATATCGACCTGACGCGCCTCATTGCCGTCCTCGATCAGGTCGGCGATCAGCTCGACATAATCCTCGACCAGCGCGCCGCGGCGCGCCTCGCGCTGCTGCCGGAACCCTTTCGAATGAATCTCGGCGTCAGGCAGCGGCTCCTCGCGTCCAACCGGTCTGTGCTTCAGCGCCAACACGCGCTCCTTCCTATCTTTTGACAAGAATCGGCTTTGGGCAAAGCAATCGCCCTTTGCCATTCATAGCACGGGCTTAACTGTTCCAGCCGTTTATTTCCATTCCATGGTAGGCGCAACCGGCGTTTGCGATCCCCGGCCGGCCTGCCGGTCGGCGCAACAGGAAGCACATACAATGAAATATAGCCTATTGCATAATGTTGAGCCCTGGCATAGATAGGATGACGTCAACCGATCCACCCAGTGGAAAGCCCTCCATGTCCGAAGCTGACGCTACCTTGGGATCATCCTGGCGATTTGACAGGCCGGAGGACAATCCTCCCAGCCTGCGCGAGGTGAACTCCACGATCGCGGTGCCGCAGTCCGGCGTCTGGTTCCGTCGCCTGTTCGCCTTCATGGGACCGGGCTACATGGTCTCGGTCGGCTATATGGATCCGGGCAACTGGGCCACCGACCTCGCCGGCGGCGCCCAGTTCGGCTACACGCTATTGTTCATCATCATGCTGTCCAACCTGATGGCGATCCTGCTGCAGGCGCTTGCCGCCCGGCTTGGCATCGCCACCGGCCGCGACCTCGCCCAGGCCTGCCGCGCCTATTATCCGCGTCCCGTCAGTTTCGTGCTGTGGATCGCCTGCGAACTCGCCATCATCGCCTGCGACCTCGCCGAGGTGATCGGCACGGCGATCGCGCTGCAGCTTCTGTTCGGCATTCCGCTGATCGGCGGCGCGTTGCTGACGGCGCTCGACGCCTTCATCGTGCTGCTCTTGATGAACAAGGGTTTCCGCTATCTCGAAGCCTTCGTCATCGCGCTTTTGATCATCATCTTCGGCTGTTTCGCCATCCAGATCTTTGCCGCTGCCCCTCCGGTCGGCTCGATCCTGCATTCGATGTTCGTGCCGTCGACGGAGATCGTCACCAATCCGGCGATGCTCTACATCGCCATCGGCATCATCGGCGCCACGGTGATGCCGCACAATCTCTACCTGCACTCCTCGATCGTACAGACACGCGCCTATGAACGGACCGAAAAAGGCAAGCGCGACGCCATTAAATGGGCGACGACGGACTCGACCATCGCGCTCGTCCTGGCGCTGTTCGTCAACGCCTCGATCCTGATCGTCTCGGCGGTGGCCTTCCATGGCACCGGCCATCAGGATGTCGCCGAGATCGGCCAAGCCTTCGAGCTCTTGTCGCCACTGCTCGGCCTCGGCATCGCCTCCATCCTGTTTGCGGTGGCGCTGCTGGCCTCCGGCCTCAACTCGACGGTTACGGCAACGCTTGCCGGCCAGATCGTCATGGAAGGCTTTTTGCGCCTGCGCATTCCGCAATGGGCGCGCCGGCTGCTGACGCGCGGCATCGCCATCGTCCCGGTGGTGGTCGTCACCGCGCTCTATGGCGAAAAGGGCACCGGCCAGTTGCTGGTCTTCAGCCAGGTGGTACTGTCGATGCAGCTGCCCTTCGCAGTCATCCCGCTGGTGCAGTTCGTCTCCGACAAGAAGAAGATGGGCAACCTTGCCATTCCCCGCGGCGTGGCGGTCCTCGCCTGGGTCGTCGCGGCGGTCATCCTGGTGCTCAACTTCAAGCTGCTCTACGACACCGTCTTCGGCGTCGGCTGAGTTTCATTCCCGACCGCGACAAACCGGCCGCTTGCGCTATCTTGATCGCCATCATGACAAGTGTCGAAGACGCCAGGAAATTTTACGCGCAACTGATGGCGGCCAATGCCGGCTCGGCCGACCCGCGCCTCGAAGAGGCGTTTGCCACCGTGCCGCGCGAGGCCTTTCTCGGTCCCGGACCCTGGGCGGTCGTCGCCGGCAGGGCGCTCACCACCGGCAACGGCAAGATCATGACGCCGAGCGCCGATCCTGTTCACATCTATCAGGACGTGCTGGTGGCGCTCGATGCCGACAAGGGCATCAACAATGGCGAACCCTCCCTGCACGCCATGTGGATAGGCAGGATCGCTCCCAGACCGGACGAGGCCGTCACCCATATCGGCGCCGGCACCGGCTACTACACCGCCTTGCTGGCCCGGCTGGTTGCGCCCGGCCCGGTGACCGCCTTCGAAATGGAGGCCTATCTTGCTGCCAGAGCGACAAAGAATCTCGAGACCTACGGCAATGTAAGCGTCGTCCACGGCGATGCCGTCACCGGCGATCTGGCGCCGTCCGACATCATCTATGTCAATGCCGGTGTCGTCGCACCGCCGGCTCCTTGGCTTCGGGCGCTGAAAGCGGGCGGCCGCATGATCTTTCCCTGGCGTCCGTCCCAGGGCGTCGGCCTGGCCGTGATGGTAACCCGCAACGACAAGGGCTTTGCCTGCGACCCCTTCATGCGCTCGTGGTTCATCCCCTGCGTCGGCGCCTCGGCGGCCGGTTCGGCGGCCAAAATCCCCGACCTCCAGAAGGCGGCGCGCAGCCGTTCGATCTGGCTGACGTCAGACAGGGCGCCGGACCGGACCGCCACCGCCATCATCGGCGACGTCTGGTTTTCGTCGCAGGCGCTTGGCGGCGGGCGACGGCGGTAGGTACCCTTGTCGGCCGGCAGCGTTTTTTTGCCAACGCCTGTCGGGCGGCCGCCGGCCTGTCCGTCCTTAGATCGAAATCCGGCCCTGACGGCGCGGATCCTGGAAAAGGAAAATCCAATGCGAAAGATCATCGCTTCCACCTTCGTCAGCCTCGACGGCGTCATGCAGGCGCCAGGCGGCCCGGAAGAAGACCCGGTTGGCGGCTTCGAATTCGGCGGCTGGACGTTCCACTACTTCGACGAGGTGGCGGGGGTGGCCATGGAGGAATTGTTCTCCAAACCCTTCGCCCTGCTGCTCGGCCGCAGAACCTACGACATCTTCGCCGCTTACTGGCCGTATCAGAAAGATGCCATCGGAGATGCCTTCAACCCTGCGACTAAATATGTGGCGACGCATCGGCCGGATTCGCTCACCTGGGAAAATACGCAATGGCTTGGAGAAGATATCGTCGCGGCGTTGCGCCGCCTCAAGAAGGAAGATGGGCCTGACCTGCTCATCCAGGGTTCGAGCGAGCTGATCCAGACTTTGCTGGCCAACGGGCTGATCGACGAGATCCGGTTGATGATCTTCCCGCTGCTGCTGGGCAAGGGCAAGCGGCTGTTCGATGGTGGTGCGATGCCCGCCGCTTTCAAGCTGGTCAAGTCGCAGGCCACTACCACAGGCGTCATCATGGCGACCTACGAACGCGGGGGTGAGGTCAAGGTCGGGTCGTTCGCTACGCAGAAGCCGTCAGAGGCCGAGCTCGAGCGGCGTAAGAACTGGAAGTAACAGGGACAGGCTTGGCACCTTTCCTCTCCCCCGATCGACGGGGGAGAGGAAATGCTGTCCGAACCGGATAGATAGGTAACAGAATGGACCGATAGCATGGGTGACAGTTTTCTTGTCCGCCGGAGGACCGGCTATGGTTTGGCGAGAGACTGGCATCATGGACGAGCGGCTACGGGTTGTTGTGGAGTGTCTTTCTGGGGATGAGACGATGGTTGCGCTTTGTGCGGCCTACGGGATCTCACGCAAGAACGGCTACAAATGGCTAGGACGCTATCGGACGTTTGGGCC